>NZ_AP029023.1:0-603462 GCF_037076555.1 Methylophilus sp. DW102
ATGGAAAATTTTTGGGCCTATTGTTTGTTAAAGTTCGAGCAAGAGCTGTCAGCACAACAATACAACACCTGGATCAAACCCCTGAAAGCACGCATCAATGGGGAATCCGTGCAAATTGTTGCGCCCAACAAATTTGTCATGCAATGGGTCAAAAGCAAGTTTTTTTCACGCATAGAGACGATCGCGACCGAACTCTCTCCAACAGCCATTCTTGAACTGATTGTCGACAGTAGTGAATCCTTGGCACCGGCAGCACCCGCCGTGGTTAACAAGGCAGCCAGTGTGAGCGAAAACCCGGTTGAAGCCGCCATTGCAACACCACCGACAAAAACCGTTAGCAAACCAAATCGGCCCCCCATTCCACGATCAAGCGCAAAACCGGTTAAAAATGAGAAGAGTAGTGGGCTCAATGACAGTTTCTTGTTTGATAACTATGTCACTGGCCGTGCAAACCAGCTAGCACGCGCAGCGGCAATACAGGTGGCAGGCAATCCTGGTCAGGCATATAACCCACTGTTTATTTATGGCGGCGTCGGCTTGGGCAAAACACATTTGCTACAAGCCATCGGCAACGAATTAAAGAAAATTAAGCCAGAAGCGAATATCCGTTACCTGCACGCAGAACGTTATGTCTCCGATGTAGTAAAGGCTTATGAAAACAAGGCGTTTGATGAATTCAAACAACTTTATCATTCGCTGGATCTATTGCTGATTGATGATATTCAGTTTTTCGCCAAAAAAACACGCACCCAGGAAGAGTTTTTCTACGCGTTTAACACGCTGATCGAAGAAAAAAAACAAATCGTCATCACTTGCGATACCTATCCTAAAGAAATCGCCGACATGGATGAACGGCTACGTACTCGCTTCAGCTGGGGGCTTACCGTCGCGGTGGAGCCACCAGAGCTGGAAATGCGGGTAGCCATTCTGCGCAAAAAGGCTGAAAACCTGAATATAGATCTGCATGAAGATGTGGCCTTTTTTGTCGCCAAACAGATACGCTCTAGCGTGCGAGAACTTGAAGGCGCCTTGAATCGTATTATTGCCATGGCTAACTTTACCGGTCATGCCATTGATGTGCATCTGGCCAAAGACGCACTACGAGACCTGATTGCCGTGCGCGGCCGCCAGATCACCATCGAAAACATTCAAAAGACAGTCGCTGACTATTACAAAATCAAAGTCAGCGATATGTTTAGCAAAAAACGCTCACGAAATGTCGCCAGACCGCGCCAGGTGGCCATGTCTTTGGCGCGTGAGCTTACCAATCATAGCTTTCCAGAGATTGGGGAAGCTTTTGGCGGACGTCACCACACAACCGTGATGCACGCCTGCGAAGAAATTGAACAATTACGCTTGAATGACCAGACGCTGGCACGTGATATTGGTTTACTCACACAAGTGATCAGGGATTAAAACAAGCAAGTCATGCTGTGGATAAGTTGAGAATGACGTGTGCTTAAATATTGCGTATAGACTGAATAAAATCAGTTTACAATATCAGCCACAAACGATGCAGGTTTAAACCGCAATTTATGCACAAGGCAATATTCGGATAAGTCTTTGAATTATTTATATTTTTAGACTTACCCACAAAAAAACGTAACATTACTATTATTCTTATCTTTTATATATTGAAATAAAGTTATTAATTAGGTCAGGCCATGCAAATCAAAATTAACCGTGAGGTTTTGCTTAAACCACTCAATAGTGTGACTGGCATCGTAGAGCGTCGGCATACATTACCTATCCTTTCTAACCTGTTAGTTAACATCAAACAGGATGAAATGCATTTGACCGCTACCGACCTCGAAATGCAGATTTCTCTGAAAGTACATGGCGGCATTGAAGGCGAATTAAGTACAACGATTTCAGCAAAAAAACTGCTGGATATCTGCCGTTCATTGCCTGACAGCACCACGATAGAAATGAATAATCAGGATAATCGCATTACACTGAAAGCAGGCAAGAGCCGCTTTAACCTGCAAACACTGCCTGCAGCAGATTATCCTTTGATGAGCAAAGCCAGTGGCCAAAACATCAGTTTCAGTCTGGCGCAATCCGAGTTCAAACGCTTGCTCAAGCAAGTAGAATTTGCCATGGCGCAACAAGATATCCGCTATTATCTGAATGGCTTGTTGCTGGAAGTAAACGGCAACCAGTTGCACGTGGTGGGCACGGATGGACACCGTTTAAGTTATACCAATACCACCCTGGCGCAAAGCTTTGAAAAAACAGAAGTGATCTTGCCGCGTAAAACAGTGCTGGAATTGACGAAGTTGCTGGATGAGCAGTCAGATTCGCCTGTCGTGATTGAAGTCTTGAACGGACAGGTCAGCTTTGAATTTGGTGATATCCAACTGATCAGCAAAGTGATTGATGGCAAGTTTCCGGATTACAACCGTGTGATTCCCAATGGTCATCAAAATACTTTTCTGGTCAATCGCACACAAATCCTGAGCGCCTTGCAACGTGCGTCTATTCTGTCGAATGAAAAATATCGCAGTATCCGCATGGTCATCACCAATAATCAGCTCAAACTGATTAGCACCAACACCGAGCAAGAAGAAGCAGAAGAAGAACTCGATATCGACTACAGCAATGCCGCACTGGATATTGGTTTTAATGTCACTTACCTGATTGATGTGCTTAACAATCTGAGTGATGAACAAATTCAATTTGCGTTCGCAGACGCCAACAGCAGTTGCCTGATCACCGCAAGCAGCGATGCCAACTATAAATATGTTGTGATGCCAATGCGCATATAATGCTGGTAGCCGTGTTTCACGTGAAACACGGCCAATGTTAGGGTGATGGTCTTTTAACTCTCAATTAAAGAAACTTTTGTTATGGCACAGCCACAAGAATATAACTCAGACAGTATCAAGATTTTGGAAGGTTTGGACGCTGTACGTAAGCGTCCTGGCATGTACATCGGTGACACGTCAGACGGTTCTGGTTTGCACCACATGGTATTCGAAGTGCTGGATAACGCCATTGACGAAGCACTAGCCGGGCATTGTGACGATATTAAAGTGATTATCCACCCGGATAATTCCATCAGTATTTCTGATAACGGTCGCGGCATTCCGACCGATGTCAAAGATGACGATAAACATGAGCCCAAACGCTCCGCGGCTGAAATCGTGATGACCGAGTTACATGCCGGCGGCAAGTTTGACCAGAACTCTTACAAGGTGTCTGGCGGTCTGCACGGTGTGGGTGTGTCTGTCGTTAATGCGCTGTCAGACTGGTTAAAACTCAAGATTTACCGTAAAGGTAAGGTACATCAGATGGAATTCCATCGTGGCGTACCGCAAGCGCCATTGGCCGTGACTGGTACCACTGATAAAACCGGGACAGAAGTACATTTTCTGGCTTCTGTCGACACGTTTGTGCTGGTTGAATACCACTTTGAAATCCTGGCCAAGCGTATTCGCGAATTGTCCTTCTTGAACAACGGCGTCAAGATTGAATTAATAGATCAACGTACCGGCAAGTCAGAAAACTTTGCCTTCAGTGGTGGTGTAAAAGGGTTTGTGGAGTACATGAACCGCAGTAAAACGGTTTTGCACCCTAAAGTGTTTTATGCCATTGGTGAGAAAGACAACATCACGATAGAAGTAGCCATGCAGTGGAATGACAGCTACTCGGAAACGGTGCAATGTTTCACCAACAATATTCCGCAACGTGATGGTGGCACCCATTTGACCGGTTTGCGCACCGCCATGACACGGACGCTAAACCAGTATATCGAGCAAAACGAGTTTGCTAAAAAAGCCAAGGTCGAAACCACCGGTGACGATATGCGTGAAGGCATCACTTGTGTGCTTTCGGTCAAAGTGCCAGATCCAAAGTTCAGTTCACAAACCAAAGACAAACTGGTGTCCAGTGAAGTGCAACCAGTGGTCTCCGAAATTGTGTCCGCTAAACTGGCTGAGTTTCTAGAAGAAAACCCGATTGATGCCAAAATCGTATGTGGCAAGATTGTCGAAGCTGCGCGCGCGCGCGAAGCAGCCCGTAAAGCCCGTGAAATCACCCGCCGTAAAGGTGTAATGGACACCATGGGCCTGCCAGGCAAACTGGCAGATTGCCAGGAAAAAAATCCGGCGCTCTGCGAACTCTATCTGGTCGAGGGGGACTCTGCGGGTGGTTCTGCCAAACAAGGCCGTGACCGTAAATTCCAAGCCATTTTGCCACTCAAGGGTAAGATTTTAAACGTGGAAAAAGCACGTTTTGACAAGTTGCTGGGCTCTGCCGAAATTGCCACACTGATTACGGCCATGGGCACCGGCATAGGCAAAGATGACTTTAACCTGGAAAAATTGCGCTATCACCGCATCATCATCATGACCGATGCGGACGTCGATGGTGCGCACATCCGTACCTTGTTACTGACTTTCTTCTATCGCCAGATGCCAGAGCTGGTTGAAAATGGCCATATCTACATCGCACAGCCACCGCTATACAAAGTCAAACAAGGCCGTGACGAGCGTTACCTCAAAGATGAGCATGAGCTCGATGAATACCTGCTTAATTCAGCCTTGCGCGATGCCATACTGGTGACCAAAGAGGGCGGCGAGATTCTGAAAGATGAAGCCCTGACCAGCATCGCCAAACAAATGGTGCTGACCGAAGCCGTAATCCGCCGCATTGCTAATCTGTATGACGAAAGCGTTTTGCGCGCCATTCAGGATGTGGGCGAGGTTGACCTGAGCACGGAGGCCGCCGCTAACAATGTGGCAGAAAAACTGCGTCCTATCCTCGGTGCAGTCGGCTCAGAAGTGATTGTGTCACAAGATACAGAGACCAGCGCCTATCGTCTGGAAGTGAACAAATACGTGCACGGTAACCTGCAAAGTTGCGTCATTGATGCCGAGTTTGTAGGCAGCGGCGATTACCGCCAGATCAACCGCACTTCACAAATGGTGAATAACCTGCTGGGTGAAGGCGCCATGATCAAGCGCGGTGAAAAAGAGCAAAAAGTCAGCACCTTTAAACAGGCGTTAGACTGGTTGCTAGGCGAAGCCAAACATAACCTGAATATTCAGCGGTATAAAGGTCTGGGCGAAATGAACCCGGAACAACTGTGGGAAACAACCATGGATCCGACCGTACGTCGCTTGCTCAAAGTACAGATTGAAGATGCCATCGGTGCCGATGAAATCTTCACTACCTTGATGGGTGATAACGTGGAACCGCGCCGCGCCTTTATCGAAAGCAACGCCTTAAGTGTCAGTTCACTGGATATTTAAGCGCATCAGTGTTTCACTAAAAAGGCTCCTGAGGGAGCCTTTTTTATTTGTCATAAGTTTATGAAACGCAGCAGTAAAGCCGCCAGTTTAAAGCTTAGGTTTTATCTAACAGACTGCTTTCTGATTCAAGCAGGGCTTTAAGATCCTCACGCCCTTGCGCCATAACGGTCGACAAGGCTTTTCTGTCATGGCGGATTTTGAGCGTGGTTTCCAGTTGCTCCACATCATGCTTTTCAAATTGCTGGATGATGCGATTTGCCGCTGTGGTTGTTTCACCAATGACCAATAGGGCTTGTCTGGCGGCCTCGAGTGAGGAGTAAAACGTCTCGCGGATGGGTTGCAAATCCAGCTCGCGCAAATCAAACGCATCCGTCCGGCTTCTGGCCCTGACCACAATGTTGACTTGTGGCCAACGCTCTTTGACCAGGCGGGCCATTTCTAGTGTGGCATGGGTGTCATTCAAAGCAATGACCAGCAATTTGGCCGAGCCAATGCCTGCTTCTTCAAGCACATCCAATCGTGACGCATCACCGTAGTAGCATCGCCAGCCAAACTGGCGGGTTAAATCAACCTGGTTGGGGTCGTTATCAATCAGGGTGGCGCTGATGCCTTTGGCTAACAGTACACGGCCAACAATCTGGCCAAAGCGGCCAAAACCGGCAATGATGACGTTATTATTTTCAGGGATGGCATCGCGTGGACGTTCTCCGCATTGCAGGGTTAAAAAGCGGTCATACAATAACAGCAGCAGCGGGGTGATGAGCATAGACACGGCGACGATGGCATTGAGGGTGTTATAGCTGCCGCGAGACAAGGATTCCTGGCTTAAGGCCAAGCCAAAAATCACAAACGCAAACTCGCCAATTTGCGAAATAGACAGGCCCAATAACAGTTTGTCGCGCAACGAGTATTTGAAAACCTGGCCCAGGCCCATCAATAAGACCATTTTGATCGCCACAATGAGCAGGGCAAAGCCAAAAATCAATCCAGGCTGTTGCGTGACCAGTGAGATATCTACGGTCATACCGACCGAAATGAAAAACAGCCCTAACAGCAGACCCTTGACTGGTTCAATGTCCAGCCTGAGTTCATAGCGGTATTCAGAGCCTGCGAGCAACACGCCCGCCAGAAAGGTACCGAGGGCCATCGACAAGCCGACCGATTGCATGGCCAGGGAGACCCCGATCACCAGTAACAATGAAAAAGCGACAAACATTTCGCGCAAGCCGGTTTGGGCAATCACGCGCATGACCGGGGGCAACAGCGTGTGGCTGGCAAAAATAATGGCAACAATCACGGCAATGGCCTTGCCCACGGCCATCACATCAAACCCTGTGCTGGCGTGATGCGGGGCAATCAAGGCCAGGATCATAAACAGCGGGATCACTGATAAATCCTGAAACAGCAGGGTGGCAAAGGCCGCTTGTCCGCCCGGCGTGTGTAACTGCTTTTTCTCAATCAGCGCTGTCAATCCAATGGCGGTCGATGACATCGCCACGCCCATGCCGATAATCAGCGCCTCCTGCCATGAAAAGTGCATTAAGTAGGCGATGCTGCCAACCACGGCGATGGTCAGTGTTACCTGCAAGCCACCCAGGCCAAACAACAGCTTGCGCAACTCCCATACTTTTTGCGATTCCAGCTCCAGACCAATTAAAAACAACATCAATACCACGCCAAACTCGGCAAAGTGCAGCACTTGCTCCGGGTCGGCAATCAACTTCAAGGCATAAGGGCCCAGCAAAATCCCGGCAATCAGATAACCCAGCACCGAACCCAGGCCGAGCCGCTTGAACAATGGCACCAGAATAATGGCGAAAGACAGGTAAATGGCCGCTTGCACCAGAAAGTCAGAAGTGGAATGCATGATGCCCTTAAGAGAAATAAAGATTGAAATAACGGCTGCTAAAAATGCTTTGCCAGATAAATCTGACATAACTATCAGATTGCTACCAATATATTACTGACAAACGCTTGTTTAAAGTGTCTATCAGCCATTCATAAACGCCATTTTAAAGAATTAACCGCTATGCAGACGCCTAAAGAATTTGCTGATCAGATTTTTGATGTATTAAGTTTTTCGATTGACTTAGCCTGCCATGAAAAAGAGTGGTTTAACGTCAGCCGCGATGCTCTCGCGTTTGGCTTTAGCCAAACCGATGTCTCCAGTGATTTTGCCTACGCCCAGCGCTTTGACCTGGAAGTCTCCCCCGAGATTTTCATCAGCCTGCATTACCGCTCGTTTGACCCCTCCGGCCCTTTCCGCCGCCTGCCTGGTGTGAGCAAGTTTGAGCTCACCCTGTCTGTTCAAGACAAAATGCAGCGCTTTCATCAAAACAGCTTTGATGAACCGCTCACGGCTAACGACCCCTCGGCTTGGGATGAGCTCTCCTACGCATAACGCCGTTTAAGACGGCCTTTGCGTTTTAGAGAGTCATCCACTGCCGGATCAGCGGCGCATGTTGCGTCCAACCTTTCTCGCGTACACACCAGTGTTGTACTTGCCCGCCCGCCAATAATAATTTTTTCGCATAGGCTGCTGCTTCATCCACAAGCGGATGGCCTTGTTCGCTAATGATGAGCGCATTAACCAGCCCCGCCAGTCGGCATGACTGGACAGGCGAAACATAAGGATGCCAGGCCAAACTGGGGCAGGGCGCATAGTCAGCCCATGCCGCCCGGCAGGGACTCTCGGTCAGGCTAGCGAGCGACGGCGAGGTTTGCAAGGCATCCAGCATGGGGTTAATCAAGACTTGCCCTTGCAGTTGCGCAGGTGCACGCAGCCCGCGGTCTCTGTAAAGCAGGGCGGTGACGGCAGCCAGATTGCCGCCAGCGCGCTCGCCACCTACAAATAGCAGCTTCGAATTTGCCCCTAATACTTTTGCATGTTCACTGAGCCACTGCAAGGCCTGGTAGGCGACTTCTATACTCTGTGGAAACTGCACACCCGGCGCCAGCGGATAATCTACACATACCACGACACAGCCATCTGAGAGGGCTTCAGCCAGTGCATGCGCGCTTTCAATCTGGCCCTGATTAAACAGGCCATCATGAAAATACAGCAGTGCTGGCCCTCGCTTTTGGCGGTGGTGGCGGCCAAACACCTGCAGTTTGATACTGTGGCCGGTGGCTGCATATTCAAAGGCGGTGGTCCACATGGTGTAGGGTTGATGCAATCGCTAAGGCAGGCACTGCGCTGCGTGCCTGCATTTGGGCATCGACTAGCGCAAACCGCCCCCCACCAGCAATTGCTCACCCGTCAGCCAATAAGCATCTTCAGAGGCCAGAAACACTGCGACAGAGGCAATATCATTCGGTTGCCCACTGCGCCCCAGTGGCGTCTGTGCCACATAGGCGGACTCCATTTCTGAACCGATCACCCCGGCGGTATGCGTGCCTTCTGTTTCCACCAGGCCAGGGTTCAAGGCGTTTACGCGAATCTTGCGTGGTCCCAACTCTCTGGCCAGCACGCCGGTGATGGCATCCACTGCGCCTTTGGTACCGGTATACACGGCACTTGCAGGGGGTGTTAAACGGCTCACTACCGAACCAATATTGATAATGCTGCCACCCTCAGGCAAGTGTTTGACCGCGGCTTGCGAGGTCAGTAACAGGCCCAGCACATTAATGTTGAATTGCTTGTGAAAATGGTCAGGCGTGATTTCTTCAAGGGGGGCAAATTCATACACCCCGGAGTTGTTGACCAAAATATCCAGCTTACCAAAGTGAGTGATCGCTGCGTCTACCAGCGCGTGTGCATCAGCCACCTCACTCACATTGCCGCCCACCGCCACCGCCTTGCCACCCGCTTGTGTAATCTCGGCCACTACTTTGTCAGCCCCAGCCTTGCTCGATAAATAATTCACCACCACCGCTGCACCCTCGCGGGCAAAGCGTTTGGCAATTTCTGCCCCTATGCCTTTAGAGGCCCCAGTGACTACAGCGACTTTTCCTTCCAGTTTCTTGCTCATCTTGATGCTCCTCAATTAATAAAGTGGTTTAAAACTGGTGACCACTATAAATAAATAAAAACCCCAGATAAATCACCTAAAAATGCAATCACTGTGCTAATTTATTGGACAATCAAGTCAAACAAGGACGGATATGGACCGTTTTGACACCATGTTGGCCTTTACCAGGGTGGTCGAGCTAGAGAGCTTCACCAAAGCCGCCATGTCGCTCAACCTGCCCAAAACCACGGTCTCGGCCCAGGTGCTGGCGCTGGAAAAACGCTTGCGCGTCAAACTACTGCACCGGACTACCAGACGCATCAGCGTGACTACGGATGGCGCTGCCTATTATGAGCGCGCTATCCGGTTATTAAACGAGCTCGAAGAAACCGAAGCCGCACTCACGCAGTCCACCGCCAGCGCAAAAGGGCGCTTGCGCGTAGACGTGCCCACGCCTTTAGGCCGGTTAGTAATTATTCCGGCCCTGGCCGAGTTTTTTAAACGCTATCCCGAGATCCAGCTGGAAATCGGCTGTGACGACAGGCCAATTGATTTACTGGAGGAGGGCGTCGATTGCGTGATCCGTGTCGGCAATCCTCAAGACGCCAGCCTGGTTGCCAGGCGCGTAGGCACCATGCAGTTTTTACTGGTCGCCGCCCCGCAATACCTCAACACTTATGGCAGGCCCACACAGCCAGAAGCGCTGCAACACCACCAGGGCGTGCACTTTTTTTCCTCCAAAACCGGAAAAATCCGCTCCTTTATGCTTACACATTCAGGCGAAGAACAAGAGGTCCCCGCCATGCGTAAACTTGCTATCAACAATGGTGATGCTATCGTCGCCGCTGCGCTGGCAGGGCTAGGCATCAGTCAGCTGCCCGCATTCATGGTGCAAGGGTATTTAACTGAGGGTAAATTAGAAAAGGTCTTGGCCGATTTTCCGGCCGGGAGTTTGCCGATTAACGCACTCTATCCACAAAATCGTCACCTCTCATCCAAAGTGCGGGCATTTATCGAGTGGGTGGCAGAGTTGTTTGAAGGGTGTCGTTTACTGCAAAAAACCAGTTAACTGAAATCGCCTAGTGAATAGGAAGCAAAATGAGCCAACGCGAACAAAATTTTGAAGAAACCTTGTTTCAACGCATCCCCCAAACTAAAAACCTGGGGATACACATTGCCAAAATGGAGGAACACCAACTCACCGCCCACGGCGATTTTTTGCCCAACAAAAACCACCTCGATATCGTGTTTGGTGGCAGCATCGCTGCTATTTCAATTACCACGGCCTGGGCACTGGTGCAGTCCAAAATTGAACAAGCCGGGCTTAAAGGCAGCCTGGTCATCAAGCGGCAAGAGATTGATTATCTATTGCCAGTGAAAACAGACTTTGAATGTGTAGCGAGTTTTCAATCAGCGGATGATTGGGACAGTTTTAAAAAGACTTATCAGGAAAAGGGCAGGGCGAAAATTATAGTCATGGCTCAAATGATCAGCGAAGCCAAAGTCACCTCAAGATTTCAGGGAGTGTTTGTTTTGTATCAATGATGCTTAATGCCCATGATGCACTTATGAGGATGATTAAATGGAAAATACAGAACCTACCCGCGAAGAGATCAATGCCCTCATAGGTGCCACGCTACTAGAGTTTGGCGCCAGTTGGTGCGGCTACTGCAAGGCGGCGCAATCTACAATCAGCGCTGAACTCATCCAGTTCCCGCATATCCGCCACCTTAAAATTGAAGATGGTAAAGGCCGCAGGTTGGGGCGGTCGTTTCACGTGAAACTATGGCCGACGCTGATTTTTATAAAAGAGGGCATGGAAGTGACGCGTTTAGTCAGGGACATACAACCGGCTGAATTAAAGTCTGCACTTTTAAGGCTCAGTGATCGCTGACGTGCCATTAACACACATCATCAAGATGTGTCGGCTCGCACGTGTGGCCGTGGTCATTGGATGCACGCATGTTTTTTGCCATTTCGTAGCTCATTTTTCTGAGGCGGGTGACTGAGCCTAGTGGGCGGTGGGCGGCCAGGCCATGCCAGGGTGAGAACAGCATGCCTTCATCCACCACATGCGAACGGTATGGACTCCAGGCAATTTGGGGTTTGGCGGTGATGCGGGCGACCGGGATATAAGGGGAGCGCTCTTCTGGCCAGATGATGGTGGCGTCTTCGATGGGCATGGTTTGGAGATCGGTGCAGAGTTGTACGCGTAGCTCCCAAACGGCGGTGCGCTTGATAAAAAAATCGACGATGGATTTTCTGAGGCCGTCGGAGGCGAATAGGTCTATGGGTTTGTTGCTGAGGGCGATGAGGTCGGGGGCGATGGGGACAACCGCGATTTTAGCCATGTAGTCACCATACATGATCGGGTCCTGGCTGATGTAGGTTTCACCGAGCAAGTTAGTTTCTTGCGACTGGTAGAGGTGGTTAAGCTGCGATTGCTGGCCATATTTGAGCGACTCGACCAAATGTGCGGTAGAACGGAACAATTGCGCGAGGAAATGCCGGAACTCTGTACTGGTGTTGGGCGAACACGCTAAGTGTTTGAGGTTGTTTAAAAACACCTGCACGCTGGAGGATAAAAAACTGGCGCCGTTTACAAATAAAAAATTTTGCGTGATGGCGTCTTCACTGCCTGGCAGGCGCTCGCCTTCTACACCTACCACCTTTAGCGCGAGGCTGCGGGGCGTACCGGGTTTGTCGTGCAGGATGTCACCAGGGACAGTGGAAAAGCGCATAATCAGCGGCAGGGTTTGCGGGCGTGCAAACAGGCCTTGTGCATAGGCAGGCGGCAGTTGGTCATAGATTTGCATTTCGGCTGTGAGCAGGCCGTGGCTTTTCAGGTGCACACTGCGTGCAGCATGGGTGGCGGCCTGGCTGCTGATTTCTGAAAGCTTGTGCAGAGTTTGCTGCAGGTGCTGCTGGCGGGTGCGTTCGGTGGTGGCTACCACCTCGTAATCGGGCTGGTAACTTAGGGGCGAGACTACAAATTGATCTGTTTGCTGCATCACAACCCCCTTTTGCAATTGGGTTTATCGGATCAGTGCCAAGCACATTGATTTCTAGAGGGCGGGGTACCGCCCACTCTGATATTACTCTTTGGTCTCACCGGCTTCTTTGCGTTGTTTATTCACAATACGTGCAGCGACTTCTTCTTCGCGGCCAGGATAGCGGTGATCCTTTTTAAATTCCTCTTTGAGTTTTTCATATTCACGTTCACGTTTCGGGCTGGAACCTCTGGGCATGTCACACCTCCTTTTGCGTGAGTGCAAACGGCAGCCGTTATGGCTGCCGTATTGTCTTGTTATCAAACTGAAGTCGAAAATTCATTCAACCTTCATTTTCAAACGCGACAATTGCAGATTACGCGGGTAACTGGCGGTAGGGCATCCGGTTCAGGCTTAAGCGACTGTAGGAAGCGCTTTATGCCACGGGTTGCCAGTCATAAACTTTTGAACGCATTTAGGCTAAAAAAATCCTTAAACCGGGATTCTTTACGCTTGCAAAGCCTTAAGGGTTGGCGGCAGACAAAGCATGGTAAGACGTCATCAAGTTGCGGTAATCTGGAATATGGTTGGCACAAAGGGCACCCAGGCCTTCAATATCGTGGCGCCAGTCGCGCTGCAGTTCACAGGCCACGCCAAACCAGGTCATCATGTGTACCCCGGCGGCTTGCATGCGTAGCCAGGCGGCATCGCGGGTAAGGGCGTTAAAAGTGCCTGAGGCATCGGCGACCACAAATACTTCAAAACCGGCTTCAATGGCTGAGAGTGCGACAAACGCGACACAAACCTCGGTGACGACGCCAGCAATAATGAGCTGCTTCTTACCTGTCGCCTTGATGGCCTGTACAAAGTCCGGGTTATCCCAGGCATTAATCTGGCCGGGGCGAGCGATGTAGGGCGCATCGGGAAACAGTGTCTTGAGCTCTGGCATAAGCGGGCCGTTGGGACCGGTTTCAAAGCTGGTGGTTAGGATGGTGGGCAGGTTAAAAAATTTGGCGGCATCGGCCAATGCAAGCACATTGTTTTTAAAGCGGTCTGGCTCGATATCGCGTACCAGTGATAATAAGCCAGCTTGGTGGTCTACCAACAATACGGCAGCGTTGTCACGGTCCAGACGGGTGTAGGGTGTATTTTTCATAATGTAATCCTCTCGAGATGTGGTTGGCTGGGTCACCGCCGTCAGTACTGCTGGTTGACGGCGGTGCCTGCTGTTTTAATGTGATCAAGATGCCTGGCCCTTAAGCGGTGGCAAAACGGCCCTGGTTGTAGTCATTAATGGCCTGGTCGATTTCCTCCCAGCTATTCATGACAAAAGGACCATGCCCGATCACCGGCTCATTGAGCGGCTCACCATTGAGCAATAGCAACGTGGTGTCTTGCTGGGCCTGCAATACCAGTTCAGTCCCTTCACGCTGCATCACGGCCAGTTCACTAGGGCGGATGGTATGCACTTCACCGGTTTTCACTGCGCCATGCAACACAAAAATCGCCGTCGTGTGCCCCTCAGGCAAGGTGAAGGTGGTGCGCGTGCCTGCATTGAGGCGTACATCCCACACGTTCATTGGCGTGAAGGTCTTGGCCGGGCCTGGGTTGCCGTCATATTCACCGGCAATGACACGTACCTTGCCTGCCTCTTGCGGCAGAGTGACCTCAGGAATCTGGGCATGGGTAATGCCTTGATAGCCTGGCGCGGTCATTTTGTCCTTGGCAGGCAGGTTGACCCATAACTGGATCATTTCAAACGGACCGCCCGTGCGGGCATAGTCATCGCCGTGATACTCCTCGTGAATAATGCCTGAGCCCGCGGTCATCCACTGGACTTCACCTGGGCCAATGGTGCCGCCCGCGTTGGTGGAGTCATGGTGCGAGACTTGGCCATCGTAGACGATGGTGACCGTCTCAAAGCCACGGTGCGGGTGTTGGCCGACGCCGCGTCTATGTGCTGTTGGCTCAAAGCTAGTGGGGCCTGCATAGTCCATCAGCAAAAAGGGTGAAATATCACTGGCGATATCGCGGTAAGAAAAAATGCTTTGTACCGGAAAGCCGTCACCGACCCAGTGGTTGCCGTTACTGCGTTTGATAAATGCCAGTTTTTTCATGGTTTGCTCCTTGTTCAGGGGTGTGCGTGATTGCATGGATCACACTATAGACAGATGACAATCAGGTAACTAGATGGTTAAATGTGAAATTACTTTTCATTTAATTGAATAATCATGGACTTTAACGAAGCGGCGGTGTTTGTCAGGGTGGTGCAGGCCGGCAGCTTTAGCGCGGCCGCCCGTCAACTGGGATTGCCGACGTCGACAGTGAGCACGCGGGTGGCAAGACTGGAGCGGCGGCTGGGTGTGACCTTGCTGCAACGCACCACGCGCCGTTTGCACCTGACCGAGGCGGGCAGCCTGTATTTTGAACATGCTTCGACCGGGTTGGGGTATTTAATGGAGGCAGAGGCCGCACTTGATGAGGCCAGGCAACAGCCGCAAGGGACATTGAAAATGACGGCTCCGGCGGATTTGGGCGATGCGCTGTTGGGACATTTGCTAGCCGAAACGCAGGCGCGTTATCCGGCATTGTCACTGGAGCTGTGGTTGACCGAGCGTTATGTCGATTTGGTCGCAGAAGGCGTGGATGTAGCGATCCGCATGGGGGAGTTACGCGACTCCAGCCTGATTGCCAAATCGCTGGGGACCATACAGTGGGCGTTATTTGCCAGCCCGGCTTATTTGCAGCAGGCTGCGCCTATCAACTCTCCGGTCGAGCTGGCACAGCATCCCTGTGTGCAGTTTACGCCCATGGGGCGGCATCATTGGGAGTTGCAGCGGGGCACCAATGAGATCCGGGTGCCCTTGCCGGGTCAGGTGTTGGTCAATAATATCGGTGTTGTCAAAACCATGGTCGAGAGCGGGCAGGGGGTGGCTTTGTTGCCAACCTTTATTTGTCAGGCGGCGGTGCGGCAGGGTGGCTTGCAACGTCTGTTGCCAGAGTGGCGTGGCCAAGCTGATGCGGTGCACCTGGTGTATCCTAAGCAGCGCTTTATGCCACCCAAGCTACGCGGGTTTATTGACCTGGCAGTGACTGCCCTGAAGCCACTGTTTGTCGCCTAGCCGGACACGAATTCTAAAGACTGCCTCCCGCAATCCCTTGAGGGGACTCACTTTCTTTCTACAGGCGCTGTAGATGCCCCCGTGACCCGGGGCGACTGAAGTTACGCTTGCATCACTGACATTTCTTAGTATTTTTTTGCCATTCTTCAGCTAAAAATCGTGGCTTGGCTGCTGTCATTTTGCGTTTTTTGGCGCATGATACCAAGATAAGCAATTAAAGTATCAGCCGCTTTTAACCGTTGTTAAGACATTAACAATTATAGGCAGGGGGATGCGTGCGTTGAACACCACCACGGCAGAATCATCAGCGCTACACATTGAAATTGTGGATATGCTGTATGGCAATAACCGCAGGTCATTACTGGCTGCGTTTATTGTCATGGCTGCGTTGCTGCTCGTGCAACGGCATTTGATCGCCTCACCGATTCTGCTGATTTGGAGCGTACTTTTTCTGCTGGCCTATGGCGCACGTGCCTTTTTAACCTACCAATATGCCAAAGACCCGGTGCGTGAGGCACATACCCGGCAATGGTTGCAGTGGTTTCGCGCCACCTCTCTGTTTTGCGGCATCGCCTGGGGTCTTGCGGGGATTCTGCTGTTTCCCGAGAGCGATACCGAACATCAGGCCTTTTTAATCTTTGCGCTGGTGGGTGTCTGCGGGGCAGGCATCGTCATTTATTCGGTGGATACCACGACGAGTAATTTGTTCACGGGTGGGATTTTGTTGTTCATGATTCCACGCTTTGTGCTACATGGCACACAGTTGTCGCTGGCGCTGGCGGTGCTATTTATAGTCTATGTGATTTATGTGACGGTGGCCGGCCGCAGCCTCGCCAGCAGTTTGCGTGACAATATTATGCTACGTATTGCCTCTAACCTGGACAATAAAAAAGTCCACCAATTGGCCTATTATGATTTTTTAACCGGGCTGCCTAACCGCCGTCTGTTAACGGATAGGCTCAACCAGTCATTTGCCCGCTGTGCACGGCACAAAAGTTATGGCGCGGTCATCTGCCTAGACCTGAATAATTTCAAGGGCCTCAATGACAGCAAAGGCCATCAGGCTGGCGATGAATTGCTACAGCAGGTGGCGGCGCGTTTATCCTTGAGCTTGCGCAAACGCGATACGATTGCACGCATGGGTGGCGACGAATTTATTGCCGTGCTGGATGATCTCTCTAAGGATAAGGCAGAGGCGGTGGTTGCCGCGCATCGGGCGGCCGAGAATATGATGGCGGTATTTTCTGCGCCGTTTGAGCTGCAAGACAGTTTGTACCGCACCTCGCCCAGTATCGGTATTTGCCTGTTTATGGGGGATCACTTCGACGAAGCCGAGGTGTTGCGTCGTTCAGATATTGCCATGTATCAGGCCAAAAAATCGGATAAGCTCAACAGTATCCAGATGTATGACGAGACGCTCCATCCCGCCATCGAGCAACGTGCGTCGCTTGAGAATGAGCTGGCATTTGCCTTGCAGGCCAATCAACTGTTGTTGTATTACCAGGTGCAGGTGAATGCGGCTCAGCAACCCATTGGTGCCGAAGTCTTGTTACGCTGGCAACACCCGACACTGGGCATGATTCCGCCCGACCAGTTTATCCCGATTGCAGAGGAGACGGGCGACATTGTGCCCATCGGGCATTGGGTGCTGACTCAGGCCTGCCAGCAACTCAAGCATTGGGCTGATTCTGCACACACGGCTGGACTTAAACTATCCGTCAATGTCAGTGCCAAGCAGTTTAGTCAGCCCGACTTTGTGCGGCAGGTGACAGAGATTGTGCTGGCCAGTGGCTGTGATGCGCGCCACCTGTGCCTGGAGTTGACCGAAAGTCTGATCGTAAAAAACATTGATGAGGTAATTGGCAAGATCAAGGCACTTAAGGCGCTGGGCATCACCTTCTCGCTGGATGATTTTGGCATAGGCCAGTCTTCACTGTCGGTATTGAGACGCTTGCCGCTGGATGAACTCAAGATCGACCGCAGTTTTATTAAAGATATTGCGCATAACAACTACGATTCATTCATTGTGCAAACCATCATCAATATGGGCAAAAATCTGAGTCACTCGGTGATTGCCGAAGGCGTGGAGTTACAGCAGCAGATGACCATGTTGCAGCATATGGGCTGCCAGCGTTTTCAGGGCTATTTGTTTAGCAAACCGGTGCCACTGGCTGAGTTTGAAGCCTGCTTGCAGGCGATTCTGACGCAGCCTGAGGCTTTGGCCAGATTGCAGACTGGCCTCTATTAAACCTTGATCCACTCTTCCGCCTGACTTAACCAGCGTTGCAAATGTGCGCTCACCGCTGCAGGGTCTGTCTGCAGCAGTTTTTCGGCCACGGGCTTCGCCGCGTCAAGCAGGTGCTCGTCCCGTTCCAGGTCGGCAATTTTGAGCATGGGCACGCCGCTCTGACGCGTGCCTAGCAGCTCGCCCGGGCCGCGAATATGCAAGTCGGCTTGCGCAATGGCAAAGCCATCATTGCTCTCATAAATCACTTTCAGCCGTTGGCGGCCAATTTGTGAGCATTGCTGTTTGCTATATAGCAGGATGCAGGTACTTTTTGCAGCGCCGCGGCCGACGCGTCCACGTAACTGGTGCAACTGACTCAGGCCCATGCGTTCGGCGTGTTCAATCACCATTAAACTCGCATTCGGTACATCCACGCCGACCTCAATCACGGTGGTGGCCACCAGCAACTGAATCTGATTGCCCGCAAACGCCTGCATGACGGCCTGCTTCTCTACGGGTTTCATGCGGCCATGCACCAGCCCGACCTTGAGGGTAGGGAACACCTGCTGCATATAGGCAAACGTGTCATTGGCGGTTTGCAATTGCAAGGCCTCAGACTCTTCAATTAGCGGACACACCCAGTAGGCTTGATGTCCTTGCGTGCAGGCCTCATAGACGCGCTGCAAAATCTCTTCACGTCTGTCATCCGCCACCAGTTTGGTGACGATAGGGGTCCGGCCCGGCGGTAGTTCGTCTATCACCGACACATCGAGGTCGGCGTAGTAGCTCATGGACAAGGTGCGTGGAATCGGCGTGGCTGACATCATGAGCTGGTGCGGTTCCAGCGCCGTGGCTTGTCCGCTGGTCGCACCTTTTTTTCTAAGGGCCAGCCGCTGGCCGACACCAAAGCGGTGCTGCTCATCCACAATTGCCAACCCCAGTTGCTTGAACTGCACTTCGTCCTGAAACAGCGCATGTGTACCTACGGCTAACATGGCTTCACCATTGGCAATCATTGACAGTGACTGCTCACGTTCCCTTTTCGGCTGGCTACCTGTCAGCCAGGCCAGTGTGATGCCCAAGGGCTGTAACCAGCTACTGAGTTTCTTGTAATGTTGTTCGGCCAGGATTTCCGTGGGCGCCATCATCGCCACTTGCCAGCCGTGTTCGATCAGTTGTAGCGCGGCCAGGCAAGCGACGATAGTTTTGCCACTGCCAACATCGCCTTGCAGCAAGCGCTGCATGGGGTAGGGTTGGCCCAGGTCCTGGCGGATTTCTTTCACCACTTTTTGCTGTGCTGCGGTGAGCTCAAACGGCAGCATGGCGAGCAGGCGGTCAGCCAGCGCATGGGTGTCTGCAATCGCGGGGGCCGTGGCGCGTTTGCGCCGGGCATAATGCTGGCGCATGGATAACTGTTGCGCCAGCAACTCGTCATAAGCCAGGCGTTGCCAGGCCGGATGGCTGCGGTCTTCCAGGCTGGTAAGCGGGCTGTCTGGCGAGGGTTGGTGCAGCAAGTGCACGCTGCTGGCAAAGTCTGGCAGGGCCAGGGAGGCATATACCCAGGCGGGCAGGGTTTCGGTTAACAATGCAGGCTGCAATACCAGATTGACCGCTTTGCGCAGGCTATTCTGGCTCAAGCCTGCGGTGGTGGGGTAGACGGGTGTCAGTGCCTGATTGACGGGGGTTTCTTCACTGACTTTGCGTTGGGTGGGGTGCACCATTTCATAGCCAAAAAAGCCGCCACGCACTTCACCAAACACGCGCAAGCGCTGGCCTGGTTGCATGAGGGCGATCTGGCTGGGATAAAAATGTAAAAAGCGCAAATGCAGGATGCCAGTGTCATCTTGCAGGCTGACATTGAGCGCTTTGCGCGGTTTGTAGCTGACCTCCTGATGTACCACCACACCTTCAACCTGCGTTTGTTCACCCAGACGCAAATCGCGGATAGCGGTAATGCGCGTTTCATCCAGATAACGCAAGGGCAAGTGCAGCAGTAAGGCTTCGGCCGAGGTAATCCCCAGTTTGCCCAACTGGCTGCGCAGGGCAGGCGACAGACCTTTGATTTCGCTCAAGGGACGCATGCGGTCAAGTCAGGCTTACTGGATGCGCTGCTCCACCTGGTTGCCTTTGACGCGGTTGATACGCACGATCTGCTGGATCTTGCGCAGGTTGCGGATCAAGGTAGCCAGATGCACTCGGTTGTGGACCTGCAAGGTAAAGTTGACGTTGGAGTACTGGCTGCCGTCGCTGGTCTCCACACTCACATTGTCAATGTTGGCTTCTGCATTGGAAATGGTGGCCGCAATCTTGGCCAGCATGCCGCGCTCATCCACCACCGTGATACGCAAGTTGACGCTGAACAGTTTTTTCGGATCCGCATCCCATTCCACATCCAGCCATTTTTCCGGATCCAGCCGGAATTTGCGGATGGCGGGGCAATCATGCGTGTGAATGACCAGGCCTTTATCTTTATTGATAAAGCCCAGAATCGGGTCGCCAGGAATCGGGCGGCAGCAGGGCGCAAACTGAACAGCCATCCCCTCGGAGCCGCGGATGGTAATCGTATCGAGTACCTTGCCGGTTTTATCTTCGGTTTCGGCTGGATGGGCCAGCAGCTGGTGCGCTACCATCAGGCTATTACGTTTGCCGAGGCCGATATCGGTCAGAATTGCCTGGCGCGTTTTGCTGCCATAGTCATTCATGACCTTTTGCCATTGTTTGTCGCTAATGTCACCCGGCTCGATATGCATGGCGCGTAACGCCACATTAAGCATACGCTCGCCCAGTTGTGCCGACTCTTCCACCTTGACCGTTTTCAGGTAATGGCGGATATGCGAGCGTGCCTTGCCGGTCACCACATAATTGAGCCAGGCCGGATTGGGCTTGGCCAGCGGGGCAGTAATGATTTCCACATGGTCGCCATTGCGCATTTCACTGCGTAGCGGTGCCAGCTCATTATTGATCTTGACCGCGACACAGCTATTGCCCACATCAGAGTGGACGGCATAGGCAAAATCCACCGCCGTCGAGCCACGTGGCAAGGCCATGATGTTGCCTTTGGGCGTAAACACATAGACCTCGTCCGGGAACAGGTCGACCTTGAAGTTCTCCAGAAACTCGTGGCTATCATCGCTTTCGGTCTGGATTTCTACCAAGCGTTGCAGCCACTGGTGGGTTTGTTGTTGCAGCTTGGTCAGGTGGGCATCGGTGGTTTTATACAGCCAGTGCGCAGCCACCCCGGCATCGGCAATGTTGTGCATCTCCTGGCTGCGGATTTGCACCTCAATCGGCGTGCCAAACGGACCAAACAGGGTGGTATGCAACGATTGATAACCGTTGGCCTTGGGGATGGCAATGTAGTCCTTGAAGCGGCCGGGAATAGGTTTGTAAAGCGCATGCAGCGCCCCTAACGCCAGATAGCAGGCGGCGTTGTCCTTGACGATGACGCGAAAACCGTAAATGTCGTTAATTTGCGACAATTTCATCGATTTTTCGCTCATCTTTTTGTAAATACTGAATAGATGTTTTTCGCGGCCCTGTACATCGTACTCAATGCCGTATTGCAATAGCTGGTTTTGGATGGCCTCCAGGATCTTGCTGATCACTTCTTTACGGTTACCGCGTGCCAGCCGGATGGCTTTGTCGATCACGTGGTAGCGGTTGGGGTATAAATACTTGAGGCTCAGGTCTTCCAACTCATGGTAAATCGGGTTCAGGCCCAGCCGGTTGGCAATTGGCGCATAAATATCCAGCGTTTCACGGGCGATGCGCTTTTGCTTTTCTGGCCGCATGGCGTCCAGTGTTTGCATGTTATGCAGCCGGTCGGCCAGCTTGACCAGGATCACGCGGACATCCTGGCTCATGGCCAACAGCATTTTGCGGAAGTTTTCCGCTTGTGCCTGCATGGCAGTTTGCAACTCGACCTTATCCAGCTTGGTCAGGCCGTCTACCAGGTCAGCCACTTGTTTGCCAAAGCGCTCGGCAATGGCGGCACTGTCGACTTCGGTATCCTCGACCACATCATGCAGCAATGCGGCCAGCAGGGTAGGCAGATCCAGGTGCAGTTTAGCCAGAATACAGGTCACCGCCACCGGGTGCGAGATATACGGTTCACCGGTTTTGCGGGTTTGTCCCGCATGCGCCTGGTCGGCATAGTGATACGCTTGCCAGACCAGTTGCACTTCTTCTTCGTTGAGATATTTGCGGATCAGCTGCGTAAGGGGGGAATCCTCACGGTCAGCGGGGAGCAAGTCCGCTTCGCTCAGCGGCGGTTTGGACTTGCGATGGGCATGGTCGCCTTGGGTGTGAGGCATGGCTGCTTAAGCGTGGCCCTTTTTCTCTAAGATCTCTACACCGATTTTACCGGCAGCAATTTCACGCAAGGCAATCACGGTCGGTTTGTCTTTTTGTGAATAACCACTGACGAGTGGATCGGAACCATTGGCCAATTGTCTGGCGCGATAAGCCGCGACCAGCGTCAGTTGAAAACGGTTAGGGATGTTGTCCAAGCAATCATCGACAGTAATACGTGCCATAAAAACCTCTATCTGTGTGAACCTGAAGTGCGGCGTGCGCCGGCTTAGGTAAGGGATTGAATCAATGACGCGTGACAGGCTACCTGGCGGTTTAACTGCAAGCGCTGGGCGCGAACAATCGCCATCAGATCCTGCAAGGCCACGTCAAAATTATCATTAATTGTAACATAATCAAACTCATGCACGTGACGCATCTCCTCACGCGCGGCGGACAGTCGTTGTGCAATCACGGCTTCACTGTCCTGGCCGCGGCTGTTGAGGCGGTGCGCCAGCGCTTCGATGGAAGGCGGTAGAATAAAAATAGAGGTCGCGTCAGGGAATAAGGTTCTGATCTGCTGTGCGCCTTGCCAGTCGATTTCGAGGATCACATCGCGGCCGGCAGCCAGGGCGCCTTCGACTTCGCTTTGCGCGGTGCCATAGCGGGCGCTGTGCACATGTGCGCTTTCCAGAAAACCGCCGGCGTCTAGAATCTCCAGAAATGCGGGCTCTGAAACAAAATGATAGTGGATGCCGTCTTCTTCACCCGGACGCGGTGCACGCGTGGTGTGCGAAACAGACAGTTTCAGGATCGGGTCTTGCGCCAGCATGGCGCGCACCAGGCTGGTTTTACCGGCGCCAGAGGCGGCAGAGATAATAAATAAATGGCCGTGACTCATCATGCACACCATTCAGGGTCAGGCAAGGAAGAGAACACGGCTTTCAGGCCCTCGCTCCAGCCTTTACGGATGCTGGCATAACAAGGGTCATCTTCTGTCAGGCGTTGCCGTTTGCCGGCGCTTAAAGTATCAGTTCGGTATATCATCAAATCAATCGGTAAGGCCACAGAAATATTGCTGCGGATGGTGGAGTCAAAAGAAATCAGCACGCATTTTACCGCATCTGTGACATTGGTTTGATGTTTGATCACACGATCAATGATCGGCTTGCCGTATTTGGTTTCGCCGATTTGCAGGTAAGGCGTATCCGGGGTCGCTTCGATAAAATTACCGGCGGCATACACATTAAACAGGCGTGGCTTTTCGCCCTTGATTTGCCCTGCGACCAGTACGCTGGCACTAAAGTCTATGCCGTGCTCCTTGAGTGCTTTGCCGTCACGCTGATGCACGCTGCGCATGGCTGCACCCACCACGCTGGCGGCTTCAAACATCGAGTGCACATTGTGCAGGTTGGCATGGCCTTCTGCCGACTTGAGTTGTTCGCGGCACAGGTTGACCACGGATTGCGTGATCGCCAGATTGCCTGCGGTCAGCAGCACAATCATGCGTTCACCCGGCACCTCAAACACGTGCATCTTGGGTGCAATCGCCACCTGGTCCACCCCGGCATTGGTGCGCGTGTCTGATGCCAATACCAGACCTTGTTCAAGCAGGATTCCTACACAGTAAGTCATCTCAAGTCAGTCATTTATCAAGTTAACAAATATCATAGCATGCGAGTACTTGCTATTGCTGGGCGGCTTGTGCCTGCTCACGTAATTGCTGTAAGTGTGCCTGCCGTTGCGCTTCGCTCAGCGCTGTCTGGCGGTTGACGCTCACCATGCTGGCCATGCCTTCCTGGCCGCCACCCATACGTGAGCCAGTCACCGGACTGGCACTGCGGTAGTCGAGACCGACCGCCAGTTTGACATGGGTTTCATCCACCGGAATACCATTCGAGACATCCAGCCCCAGCCATGTCTCTTGTTGCCAGACTTCTACCCAGGCATGGGTTTGCATCAGGCTGCCATCCTCGGTAAACAGGTAACCACTCACATAACGGGCAGGCCAGCCCAGGCTGCGGCAGCAAGCGATAAAAGCATGCGCATGGTCCTGGCAGACGCCCTTGCCCAGCTCAAAGGCGAGGGCGGCGGGGGTGTTCACCTCGGTGGCGCCTTTGCTGTATTGCATGCGGTCGCGCAAGGCCTGCATTAGCGCTTGCGCGGGCGCATGGGCAAAGTCTTTGGCAAAGGCCATGATGGCATCATCGGGCTGGGTGAGGGGCGTGTCTCGCAAAAAAACAGTCACTGGCAAGGTTGCCTTGTCTGCGCTGGTCGCGGCGCCCGTTTCGACCTCACCGCTCACCGTGATCAGTAAAGCCTGGTGCGGCTGGTCGACGACCAGTGTGTGTGCCAGGTTGCCAAACGCATCTGCAAACGGGGTCAGCTGCCCGGCTACCTTGATCTCCCAATGTCTGACTTGCTGGCGCGGGTCCGTGCGGGGTGTCAGGCGCAGTTGCTGTATGGTGTATGGCACCATTTCGCTGTACACATATTGGGTTTGATGTTCGATGGTTAACCGCATGTCGCTTCCCAAATAAAAAAGCGCAGTGCTGTCTTAGAGCAATCTGCGCATGAGGGGTTCATGGCAATCGTGTGTCAGGCGTCAGGCCGTGGCGCTTAAAAAATTACGTTGTATTTCCTCGCCCAGTTTGCGGTTGGCCAGAATAAATTCATCCAGAAAATGGTGTACGCCATCTTTTAAAATGTCCAGCATGCGGCCGTAATGCAGTCTGGCATGCATCTGGCCAGCCAGCCGCTCGGCTTCGGTGTGGCGGCTGCCAGCGACCTGGCGCAAAATCGGCATGATCTCGGCGTAACAGGCATGCAGAGACCGCGGCATGTCTTCACGCAGAATCAATAATTCAGACACCTTGGTCGGTTCAATGGCATCGCGGTAGACTTTTTGGTAAGCCTGAAATGCCGAGACCGAGCGCAACACCGCACTCCATTCGTAATAATCCACCGCGCCGTCATTGGCTTCTTGCATGGGCATCAAGTACTCATACTTCACATCCAGCAGGCGGGCAGTATTGTCTGCGCGTTCCATAAACGTGCCCAGGCGCACAAAGCTAAAGGCCTCGTCACGCAACATGGTGCCAAAACAGACACCACGGAACAGGTGCGAACGGCTTTTCACCCATTCGCAAAATTCGCTCAAACCGGATTGGGTCAGGTCCTGTTTGATATATTGTCCAAACTCAATCCACAGCGTGTTCATGTTTTCCCAGGTCTCGGTGGTCATGGCCACACGCACGGCACGGGCGTTTTCACGCGCACTACGCAATGAGCTGTAAATGCTGGACGGGTTCTGGCTATCCATGACCAGATGCTTGATGACGTTGGCGGCCGACAGCTCTTTGTAATTGCTGTCATAAATGTCGCGGATCCCGGCAATTTCAAGCACGGCATCCCAAAGTTCCGCTTCGTTGCTGCTGTCTGACGGCAACAGCGACATGTTATAAGTCACGTCCAGCACACGGGCCACGTTTTCAGCACGCTCGATATAACGTGCCATCCAATATAAATGATCTGCGGTACGGCTTAACATATGACGGCCTCTTGCGTTGCTTGTTGGGCAGCCATTTGCGACTGCACGGTTTCTGCACTGACATCGTCCCGCTCCAGCACCCAGGTATCCTTGGTGCCGCCCCCTTGCGAGGAGTTCACCACCAGTGACCCTTCTTTGAGCGCTACCCGCGACAGGCCACCCGGCACCACACTGACCGTTTTGCCAGACAGCACAAATGGCCTTAAATCCACATGACGCGGCGCAATGCCCTGGTCGACCAGCGTTGGGCAGGTTGACAGTGCCAGCGTCGGCTGCGCGATGTAGTTAGCGGGTTTGGAGACGATGCGTAAACGGAATTCTTCAATTTCCTGCTTGCTGGCTGTGGGGCCTACCAGCATGCCGTAGCCGCCAGAGCCCTGCACTTCCTTGACGACCAGCTCGGGCAGATGATCCAGCACATAGGCCAGATCATCTTCCTTGCTGAGTTGATACGTAGGCACGTTCTGCAAGATGGGGGATTCACCCAAGTAGAACTTGATCATCTCCGGCACGTAAATATACGTCGCCTTGTCATCGGCCACGCCGGTGCCTACAGCGTTGGCCAATGTGACGCCACCATTGCGGTAAACGGAGAGCAGACCTGGCACGCCCAACAGGGAATCGGGCTTGAACACCAGAGGGTCGAGGAAGTCGTCGTCAATGCGGCGGTAGATCACGTCCACCCTTTGCGGGCCTTGCGTGGTGCGCATATAGACGGCGTTATTACGGACAAACAAATCCTGGCCTTCCACCAGTTCTATGCCCATTTGCTGGGCGAGGAAGGCATGTTCAAAGTAAGCGCTGTTGTAAGCGCCAGGTGAGAGCAATACCACGGTCGGGTCAGTGACGCCGGTCTGGGCGACCGAGCGCAGGTTGTTCAGCAGTACACTGGGGTAATGCTCCACCGGGGCAATCGGGTATTTTTTAAACAAATCCGGGAACAGCCGCATCATCATCTTGCGGTCTTCGAGCATATAAGACACGCCGGAAGGGGTACGCAGGTTGTCTTCAAGCACGTAAAACTGCGACTCGCTGGTGCGGACCAGGTCTATCCCTGCCACATGCGCATACACCTGGTTAGGCACAGTCACACCCACCATTTCCGGGCGGTATTGCGAATTGGTCAGGATGCTGTGCGGGACAATGCCGGCCTTAATGATTTCCTGATCATGATAAATATCATGCAGAAACATATTGAGGGCGCGTACGCGCTGGACGGCACCTTTGGACAAATGCGCCCATTCACTGGCCGAAATCATGCGTGGAATCACATCAAATGGAATCAGGCGCTCGGCACCATCTTCTTCACCATACACGTTAAACGTGATGCCGACGCGGCGGAACAGGACTTCCGCTTCTGCGCGTTTGGCCGCCAGTTGCTGGGTAGGCACATTCGCCAACCAGCGGTTATAGGCCTGGTAAATCGCCCTTACATTGCCCCCATAGCCCTGCATTTCATCAAAAAACTGTTTGGCCGTTTGCGTCATCGTGCTGGACCTTTGCCTTACTTGTAAAATTCATTTAAACAAGAGCAAGCCGTGTGCCAGCCTGTAAAACCCATTTAAATCATGAGTTTATGTTTTATATGAGCGGGTTTCAGAAAGAAAGCGCACCTAAATGGTGCGCTCTCGAATCACGGTTTTGGTGCAAACCGTGTGTTAAATAGGGCTTATTCAATATTCTGAATCTGTTCACGCATCTGTTCGATCAATACTTTCAGTTGCATGGACACTTGTGTCGTTTCAATTGCCACCGATTTGGAGCCCAGTGTGTTGGCTTCCCGGTTCATTTCCTGCATCAAAAAGTCCAGCTTTTTGCCCATGGTGCCGCCAGCCGTAAGGATACGGTCCATTTCAACAATGTGGGCATTGAGCCGCGCCAGCTCTTCATCGACATCAATCCGTTGGGCATAGAGCACGATTTCCTGACGTACGCGGTCATCCTCTGCCTGCATGGCTTCACGCAGTTTGGTGGTCAGTTTATCCTGATATTGGCTGATCAGGGCAGGTAACAGCGGTTTGACGATGCTGATCTGCTCACGGACGCCTTGCAGACGGTCGAGCAGCACTTGCTTGAGTTTTTCACCTTCGCGCTGGCGGGCGGCAATCAGTTCATCAATGGCCTGCGACAAGCCATTGAGCAGGCTCTGCGCCATGGCCTCGGTATCGATGCTCTCCGTTTGGCAAACACCGGGCAGCTTGAGCACTTCAACCAGATTGACGGGTTGCGCCTGCGGAAAATGTTGCTGTAACGCGGCCAGGGTTTGAGCGATCTGCCCGACCATCTCAGGGTTGAGCGTCAGGTTAGCCACCGCGGCATCGCTTTTGAGATTGATGCGGCATTCCACCTTGCCACGTCCCAGGCGGGACTGCAGCAATTCACGTACTTGCGCCTCAAACTGGCGCAAGTTGTCATCGATTTTGACATTGAGCTCAAGATAACGGTGGTTGACTGCACGCAGCTCAATCAGCAGCAGCCCGCCAGTAAAGCGGCTTTCAGTGGCCGCAAAGCCGGTCATGCTCAACATCGGTTGGCTAGCGGGGGAATTTTTTATCGTCATCATCTGGCTCCTGGCAAACTCACTGATTGTATCAAATGCGGTATCGTTATGCGAAAATGGTACAAACAAGGCGGCGCGCAGAACAAATCACAGCCTCTGCTGATGCCATGCCCTTAATAAAAGCCATGATTGTGACGTTAAAGCGCTAGTGAAGCTCGCTCATAAATACGATTTTGCCTTGCCGGTAGGCACTGTGCTGCATGACTACACCATTACCAAGGTGCTGAGTCTGGGCGGGTTCAGCTTCGTCTATCTGGCGCAAGATGCGCAGAAAACCACGGTTGCTATCAAGGAATACATGCCGGTGACCTTGGCCGAGCGCGAGGGCGATACGCATATCCGCTCTAATGGCAAAAATGAAGCCGCCTACAAACATGGCATGAAGTGCTTTTTTGAAGAAGGTCTGGCGCTGGCCAATATCGAGCACAAAAACATCGTGCGCGTGAAAAACTTCTTCCGCGCCAACAGCACCGTCTATATGGTCATGAAATATGAGCGTGGCAAATCGCTGCAAGACTACATCATGGCGTTAGCGCAGCCTGTGCCCGAGAATTTTCTGATCCGCATGTTCGTTGAGTTGCTCAATGGATTGCGTGAGGTGCACTCACGCAAATTGCTGCACCTTGATATCAAACCGGCCAATATCTATATCCGCCTGGATGGCTCGCCAGTGCTGCTGGACTTCGGTTCGGCGCGCCAGGCTTTGTCCGAGGTGACGCTGGCGCCCACATACACGCCGGGTTATGCCCCGCCTGAGCAATATATAGACCGCAAACATCTGGGCCCCTGGAGCGATATTTACAGCATAGGCGCCAGTATGTATGCCTGTTTGCACCGGGCCTCGCCGATCGCGGCCAACCAGCGCCTCAAGCACGATACGCTGGTGCCGGCCGTGGAGTTGGGGCAACAGATCTACTCTGAAAAATTGCTGGCGATTATTGATGAGTGCATGCAGCTGGACTACATGCTCAGACCGCAAAGTGTGTTTTCATTGCAGAAAAAAATGATCGGCATCCATGTGGCTGAAGATCCGCGTGGCTCGCTGGTGGATAAAATTATTAAAGTGTTGACCAAGCCACTATGAAATTCATCCTATGAAATTCACCATTGCACAAGGCAGTCGCCAGGGGCCGCGACCCTATAATCAGGACCGGCTGGCTTACTCTTATCATCGGCATGCCATTTTCATGGTGTTGGCAGACGGCATGGGCGGGCACCAGCATGGCGATGTGGCGGCCGAAATCGCGGTCAAAACCATGATCGATGCCTTTCAGCGCGAATCAAAGCCCATGATTGCGCAACCCGCGCAATTTTTGCGCGAGCAGATTGCACAGGTGCATGAGGTGATCGAAAACGTCCGCCTGCAAAAGCGTCTGCAAGAGTCCCCGCGGACCACCATCGTCGTGGCTTTGATTCAACACAACAAACTGTTTTGCGCCCATGTCGGCGATTCCCGCGCCTACCTCTACCGCAACGGCCTGGTCGAGTTTCAAACCGAAGATCATTCTGTGGTGCAATCCTTGTTGCGCGAGGGTAAAATCCGCGCTGACGAGGTCAACCATCACCCGCACCGCAATAAAATTTATAATTGCGTCGGCGGGGATCGTGAACCTCAGGTCGAACTGACTGCGCCGATTCCTTTGCGGGAGGGCGATGTGGTGTTGCTGTGCTCGGATGGCGTCTGGAACGTGGTGTCCGAGATCAGCATGGCGCAACACATGCTGGCGGCGGATATCCATGATGGTGTCACGCGTTTGCTCGACGATGCCGATGCCGCCAGTATTACCGTTGGTGATAACATGAGCGCCATTGCGCTGCAGTGGGGCGAACGCATTGTCACCCCGCTGACGATTTCAACGCTGGATTTACCGCTAGACGTCACCACCACCATGATGAATGAAAGCCCGGCCACGCCCAGTCCGTATGCGTTAGATCTGACTGACGAAGAAATCGAAAAGGCGATTGCCGAGATACAAGAAGCGCTGGGCAGAACCCGGCAATTGATTAAATAAGAGAAAGTAACCATGACCAGACCCAGCCAGCGCGCCAATGACCAGTTGCGTGCCATCGAAATCATTCGCCATTACACCAAGCATGCAGAAGGCTCAGTACTGGTTAAATTTGGCGATACCCAGGTGATTTGTACTGCCAGCGTAGAAGAAAAAGTGCCTGGCTTTTTAAAAGGTAAAGGCCAGGGTTGGGTGACGGCAGAATACGGCATGCTGCCACGTTCTACCGGTTCCCGCATGGACCGTGAGGCCGCGCGCGGCAAGCAAACTGGCCGCACGCAAGAGATTCAGCGCCTGATCGGCCGCAGTCTGCGCGCCATCATCGACCTCGAAAAACTCGGTGAACGCACCATCCACTTTGACTGTGATGTGATTCAGGCAGATGGCGGCACCCGCACCGCCAGTATCACCGGCGCCTATGTTGCCATGGTCGATGCCGTGTCAACCTTGCTGCAAAAAGGCCTCTTGACCGAAACACCGATCAAAGACTCTGTGGCCGCCATTTCCGTCGGCGTTTACCAAGGCACACCCGTGCTGGATTTGGACTACATCGAAGACTCTGACTGCGATACAGACATGAACGTGGTCATGACCGGCAACGGTGGCTTTGTCGAGATTCAGGGCACCGCCGAAGGCGAGCCCTTTGCCCGCGAAACCATGAATCAGATGCTGGACCTTGCCGCCAAGGGCATCAGCGAAATTGCCGTGATTCAGCAAACCGCACTGGCCGCCTAATATGGCCTTGCCGTTTGAAAAACTGGTGATTGCTTCAGGCAACAAAGGCAAACTCCGTGAAATCACCCATTTGCTGGCACCCTTGAATATCGAGGTGCTGCCGCAATCCGAGTTTAATGTGCCAGAGTGCCCCGAGCCGTATGGCACCTTTATTGAAAACGCTCTGGCCAAGGCGCGCCATGCCAGCGAGCATACCGGCTTGCCCGCGCTGGCCGATGATTCCGGCCTGTGTGTCGATGCCTTGCAAGGCGCACCAGGCGTGATTTCTGCACGCTATGCCGGGCCACAGCCAGCCAAAAGCCTGCTCACGCAAGACGAGCGCAATAACGATAAATTGCTCACAGCCATGGAACGCATTGCCGACCGCCGTGCCTATTTTTACAGCGTGGTTGTGCTGGTGCGCCATCCGCAAGATCCGCAACCGATCATTGCCGATGGCCTATGGCGCGGTGAAATCCTGCGTGAGTTCCGCGGTACCGAAGGCTTTGGCTACGACCCACTGTTTCTGGATACGCAGACGGGCAAAACCGTGGCAGAATTACCGCTTGAGATCAAAAGTCAGTTGAGTCACCGCGGTCAAGCGATGGCCAAACTGCTGCAACAACTGAAAACACTGGGTGAGTAAACAAGACCATGAGTAATGAATGGCCAAAATGGGTACGCGATGACGGTTCGGTGGTGTCCTGCACCGAAAAGGTCAAAGTCATGGCCGAAAATTTTGACGAGCTGAAACAAATTGCCCAGGACGCGCTGGAAGACGGCTTGCTGATGGAGGTCAGCGAAGCGCAGATGCGTAAAGCGTTGCACGAGCTTGTCGACGCCTTAGTTAATCCTTATAACAAGATTTAGGCCTGCCAAATGGCAAGCCTCTCACCGCAACAAATCCTCCAAGACGTTTTCGGTTACAACCAGTTTCGCCACCAGCAACAAGCCATCGTAGAACATGTCATCAGCGGGAAGGATGCGCTGGTGCTCATGCCCACCGGTGGTGGCAAATCGCTTTGTTATCAAATTCCAGCCTTGGCGCGTGATGGCCTGGCCATTGTTGTCTCGCCCTTAATTGCGCTGATGCAAGACCAGGTCGAAGCCCTGCAACAACTTGGCGTCAACGCAGCATTTCTGAATTCGAGTTTAAGCGCAGAAGATAATGCCCGCATCACCCGCCAGGTGATCAGCGGTGAAATCAAATTACTCTACGTCGCCCCCGAGCGGCTGATGGTCGGCAGCTTTTTGAGCCTGCTCGATGAAGTGCAGCAGCACACCGGCCTCGCCCTGTTTGCCATTGATGAAGCACATTGCGTCTCGCAATGGGGGCATGATTTCCGGCCCGAATATCGCCAGCTCACCGTACTGCACAATCGCTTTCCCGATGTGCCCCGTATCGCGCTCACCGCAACGGCCGATGCACCAACACGTGCTGAAATTATCAGCCAATTGAATCTGGAAAACGCCCGCCAGTTCGTTTCCAGTTTTGATAGGCCAAATATCCGCTACCACGTCGGCATAAAAAACAATGCCCGCCAGCAATTGCAGGCATTTTTAGAGCGCGAACACGCGAACGATGCAGGGATTATTTACTGTTTATCGCGCAAAAAAGTCGAAGAAACCGCCGCCTGGCTGGTTGAAAAAGGCTGGTCAGCGTTGCCTTATCATGCCGGGTTGCCTGCGCAATTACGTGAGCTGCATCAGCGACGTTTTTTGCGTGAAGAAGGCATCATCATGGTGGCAACCATCGCGTTCGGCATGGGCATCGATAAACCCAACGTCCGCTTTGTCGCACATTTAGATTTGCCAAAAAGCATGGAAGGCTACTACCAGGAAACCGGCCGCGCCGGGCGCGATGGCCTGCAAGCAAATGCCTGGATGGTCTACGGCATGGGCGATGTCGTCTCCATGCGGCAAATGCTCGATAGCGGCGAAGCCTCAGAAGAACGAAAACGGCTGGAGCGCTTAAAACTGGATGCCTTGCTCGGCTACTGCGAATCCACCACCTGCCGTCACCAAAGCATTCTGCGCTACTTCGGCGAAAGCCATCCTGGCGCCTGCGGCCAATGCGATAACTGCCTGCACCCGGTAGAAACCTGGCAAGCCACCCAGGTCGCGCAAATGGCACTTTCCTGCGTCTACCGCACCGGCCAAAGATTCGGCGTCGGCCATCTAATTGATGTGCTGATAGGCAAAGTCACGCCACAAGTCGAGCGCTTTGGTCACGAGAAAGTCAGCACTTTCGGCATAGGTAAAACCCTCAATCAAAACCAATGGAGCGGTGTCTATCGCCAGCTGATTGCAGCCGGATTACTGGAAGCGGATATGGCTGCCTACGGCGGTTTAAAACTCACTGAAGCCGCACGACCAGTGCTTAAAGGCGAGCAAGAAGTCTGGCTACGCCGCGATGCCGAACCCGAAAAACGCATGAGCAAAGCCGAACGCAGCGCCCGCGCTAAAGAAGCCTTTGAAGGTGCCAATGATGATCCGCTCTGGCAAGCACTTAAAGCTAAAAGGTTAGAATTGGCAAGGGAACAGGGTGTACCACCATATGTGATTTTTCACGATAGTACCTTGCTCGAAATTCATAATCGCAAACCGCAGACATTGACTGAGATGGGGCAGATTAGCGGGATAGGGCAGGCGAAATTGCAGAAATATGGGGATGCATTTTTGCAGGTGCTTGAAGAAATGGCTTAAATCTAAAAAAAGCATGCGCGTTAAAACTTCCATTGCACAAGCCGTAAAAATCAACAGTACTTTTAGCCCATCATTTTGTTAACATATTTTAATAATTTAATTTAAGATATGAACACAAATATTCCATTGACGGAATATTGTAAGGGGGGCTAAGATGGCATGGTTGGTTGAATATACTGATGAATTCGAAGCTTGGTGGCATTCTCTGAATGAAGATGAGCAAGTATCTATTGCCGCTTCTGTTGGGTTGCTGGAATCGTTGGGCACCCAGTTACCTTTTCCACATTCATCAGCAATTAACCAGTCACGGCATGGCCACATGCGTGAATTGAGAACACAGCACGATGGCCGTCCATTTAGGACGTTATATGCATTTGATCCTCGCAGAGCAGTTATTTTGCTGATTGGCGGCGATAAAACGGGTGATGATCGATGGTATGAGAAATACATTCCTGTTGCTGATCGACTCTATGATGAACATATCAAGGCATTGATAAAGGAAGGATTGATAGATGGCAAAAAACTTTAGTACGCTTAAGACAGCACTCTCACCAGAAGCGCAAACCAAGGTTGCTCAAAAAACAGAACAAATGTTGCAAGAAATGCCTTTGCACGAGTTGCGTCAGGCGCGCGGCCTGTCTCAAAAAATGATGGCAGAAGCGCTGCATATTCAGCAACCTGCTGTGGCAAAAATCGAAAAACGCACCGACATGTATTTATCTACCCTGCGTAGCCATATTCAAGCCATGGGTGGCGAGTTGGAGATCGTGGCGCGCTTTCCAGAGGGCTCAGTAAAGATTCAGAGTTTTTCGGATTTATGAAAACCAGATAGCTTTATAAAACGATCTTTGACACAAAGACTAGTGCTTCACGATTACTACATCAATATATTGGCTACTTAATAAATAGGCATTTAGGAAATGACGAACTCATTTGAAACTCTGCGAGATTCAGAGCCGTTATGGCTAGAAGTTGGCTTAGATAAAGTTATATTCAGAGAGAGTATCGTTCCCGATCTTTTCGAACATGGGATATCACAACTGCTTATTTGTAATGGAAGAGTTAGCTCTTCGAGCGGGCGCGAAGGCGATATCGCGAAACCATTCGAATTTGTAAGGCTTGAAGTACGCACCGCAGCAGAGTCTGATATTGTCTCCCTGAAAGCTAAGTTTCCGCTTGGTTGGGTTGAAATAGCCGAAAACTCGACAAGCATCGTCCTATTCGTGCGACAAAGCTTACTAAACTCAATGTCGCAGCACTTGCCTGTTGTCTCTAGTGGGGGCATATATTTCTCGTTGACCTTACCACTCGTAGAGCACTATGGACCTGGGCTATATCCTGTCCTTGCATATGGCTATCATGCTACTTCTGATAGAAGTAGCGACTAAGTGCGCTGCCTAAATTAAATTCAAACTCAAATAACTATGAGGGACCCAAGCCCAAACTTTGAAAATCTTCTGGAAATTCTAAATTTTCGTAGTAAGCGGGATCTTTCGAGATACTGTAAAAATTTGGTTGTAAATCACCAAGATCTTGTAGCGCTTATCTTAGCCGCTCAACATGGAGAGCTAGCCCCATATCGTTATGCAAATCACTTTGCTAAATTAACGAACAAAAACCTATTTCCCAACGATGAAGAACATCAAGCTGTCGCGGAAAATGGTCCTGGTGAGTTCAAAACAATAGCTGCAAGAAAGTTTGCAAGGAAGATTTTTCAAATCTACAAAGAACAACGAACGTTCGCTGCACATTTTTTATACACTCCGAACCATCGATACTGGCATCTCTTTTACTTTGACAATTGAGACACATCGACAACAAGAAATCACTGGAAGCATGGTCCGCATATCCATTACGTATCAGACCTTTGGCCAGAACTATCTTTGTTTAGGGTTTGGAATCAAGTAGAGAGTGGTGAAATAAGTTTCCCCAATAAGCTGCATATTCAGTATCGAAAGTAAATCAAAGCGTTAGGTTAATTTGAAAACTACATAGCCCCCTAAAAACACTGCCAAACAGCGTTCAATTTCCACTTTCATCATTCGGTGAAATGGTTACTCGTAATAGCGGCGCATCCATCAGTAGGTTTGCTTTTCTCGGCTTGGTCAGCATTTGTCACCAGTTTGCACTAGTGTCGGCGTTGTTCTTCAAAGCCAGGGCGTCGAGTGCCTGGCATCCACAGTTCGACTGATAAGTTATGTTACATGCTACATATGAATCATTTGATTATGAATAGAGGATTGAATAGATAAATAATGACTAAATTAAGTATCCAATTATTTATTTTTATTCAAAGAATCAATTTGTTATCTACAATCTATCCATCATTTAAAGGCTGACAATGGGTGATGTGTGAATAGATAAATGAATAGAGAAAACAGAAGTTAAGGATTGGTTTTTAGTGGGCTATTAAGCAGTGGTTTGAGAGTCGGCCACACATTCTCCAGTATTTTAGGCTGTGCAATCACATTGGGGTGCAGGCCGTCTTCAATGACCAAATCACTGTGACCGCTCACACCATCCAGAAAAAATGGCACAAAGGGGGTTTTGTAGGTTTGCGATAACTCCAGATAAACTTGCTTAAAGCCGTTTGTGTATTTAGGGCCATAATTCGGTGGAATAAACATTCCCAACAAAACCACCTGCGCATTGATTTGCCTGCTGGCTTGAATCATTTTCTCGAGATTATTCTTCATGGCATCTGTTGGTAAGCCGCGCAGGCCGTCGTTGGCGCCTAGTTCTATTAACACAATACTGGGTTTAAACTGCTGAATTGTGGCAGGCAAACGGCTGAGGCCGCCCGCGGTTGTTTCGCCACTGACGCTGGCGTTGGCAACTTCGTAGGGTAATTGCTTGTCTTTTATTCTTTGCGCCAATAAATTCACCCAACCTTTTTCTTTGGGGATGCCATAGGCGGCGGATAAACTGTCTCCAAACACCAGAATCACCGGTTTGGATGTTGTTTCAGCCAGGGCGGCATCGGCAAAAAATAGAGTACTGCAAACGCTTAATATCTTGAGAAATCGGAACATCATTAATGCAAAGTCCTTATGCCGTTGAAGCGGTATCGTTAAGTAAATCGGTTGTTAGCAATGATACAACACTCCCTATTTTGACTGGTTTGAATCTGGCCGTGCCGCAGGGTGAGCGGCTGGCGATTATTGGTAGCTCGGGGTCGGGTAAATCGACATTGCTGGGGTTATTGGCTGGATTGGACACGACAAGCAGTGGAAAAGTCCTGATTGCCGGTGAAGATATCGGCGTGATGGATGAAGATGGCCGTGCGGCGATGCGTGCCAGATACATGGGATTTGTCTTTCAATCATTCCAATTGCTGGGTTCACTGACCGCGTTGGAAAACGTGATGCTGCCATTGCAGCTGGCGGGCCAGCGTGATGCGCAGGCGATTGCCATTGCTGCTCTCGACAGTGTAGGTCTGGCAGCACGGGCCACGCATTACCCAAAACAGTTGTCAGGCGGTGAGCAGCAGCGGGTGGCGATTGCCAGGGCATTTGCTGCCAAGCCTTCTATTTTATTCGCCGATGAGCCAACCGGTAACCTGGATGTGGCGACCGGCGAGGCGATTATCAAATTGTTATTCGATTTAAACGCCAAGAGCGGCACCACGCTGGTGCTGGTCACGCATGATATGAATCTGGCAAGGCGTTGCCAGCGGGTGTTGAATTTGCAGGGTGGCGTGCTCAGTGAGATCACGATAGCCGACACGCAGGCAGGGGCGCATTAATGTTGGCTTTCTCCATCGCCTGGCGTCAGTGCGGCAGCCTGTGGTCTTCGGGTGAAATCCGCGTATTGCTGTTTGCGCTAATCCTGGCGGTCACGGCAACCACCTCAGTCAGCTTTTTCACTGACCGCATCAAAGCCAGCATGCAAACCCAGGGCAATGTGTTGCTTGGGGCGGATCTGGTGGTGAATTCAGACCATGTTCTCCCGGAAAAATATCTTGCCGAGGCACAGCGGCGCCAATACCAGACCACGCAGGCGCTGGAGTTTTCCAGCATGGTGGTGAAAGACGACAGTAGTGAGCTGGCCGAGATCAAGGCGGTGGAAGCGGGGTTTCCGCTACGTGGACAGTTGACCATTAGCAGGCAGTCAGTAACTGCGCCGAAAGAATCTCTTTCAACAGAGATCCCTGCCCGCGGAACAGTGTGGATTGAGCCACGGCTGGCGCAAAAACTTGCACTGAAAATAGGGGACGAGATCAGCGTCGGTGACAGCCAGTTTACGGTCGCGGCATTTGTATTGCAGGAGCCGTCGCGTGGCGGCGATATGTTCAGCATTGCGCCGCGGCTGTTTATGAACAGTGCCGATGTGCCTGCGACTGGCCTGGTCCAGTTTGGCAGCCGGGTGAAATACCAGTTGCTGGTGGCTGCCAATACCGATGGCGCAGCGGTAAATCAGGCTATGGAAGACTACGCCGAATGGCTGAAACCGCAATTAGCCCGCGGTGAACGGGTAGACGATATCCGCAGCGCGCGCCCGGAAATGCGCAGTGCGCTGAACAAGGCGCAACAATTCCTCGGCATTGCCTCCATGGTCGGCGTGATTCTGGCGATGGTGGCGATGTTGCTGGCGAGCATCCCTTATGTGCAAAAGAGCCTGGATGCGTATGCGTTGATGCGTTGTTTTGGCGCGACCAAAAAGCTGATCACGCAGATTCTGCTTTACCAGACTTTGCTGCTGGCGTTGGTGGGTAGTGTGATAGGTTGTGTACTGGGCTTTGCCGCGCAATATGGCTTGGCGATACTTGCTGGCCGCCTGTTTCTCGAAACCTTGCCTGCCCCTGGCTGGATGCCGGTCGTATTGGGTTTCGCCACTGGCTTTGCTACTTTGCTGACGGTGGTGTGGCCGCAATTGCAGCGTTTACGGGCGGTGCCTGCACTGCGTATTTTGCGTCAGGATTTAGAAGGCAATGTGCGCAGCCATGGTCTGATGTTTTTACCCGCATTGCTGGTATTGGCCGGGCTGGTGTTCTGGCATGCGGGGGATATCAAGCTGGCCGGGATTGTATTGGCTGCGCTATTTGGATTGGTCGTGGTGGCTGGTTTGCTGGCTTATGCGGGCATGCGTTTCGTGCAGACGTTCAGTGTGCGAGATTTCGGTGTGATCAAGCTCGGGTTCATGGGCTTAAGACGCCGACCGATGTTGACCATCGCCCAGGTGGTTGGCTTAAGCATGGGCCTGATGGCGATCTTGCTGCTGGCGTTTGTGCGTAATGACCTGCTGAAAAACTGGCAGACCTCGTTACCGGCAGATGCGCCTAATCGCTTTGTCATCAATATCCAGGCCGACCAGATTCCCGGCATCAATGCGCTATTAAGTGCGCATGCTATTCAGCATGCCGATATTTTCCCCATGGTGCGCGCAAGGCTGATCTCAGTAAACGGTAAGCCACTTAATATTGAAGCGTACAAAGATGACCGCGCCAAGCGCCTGGCTGAGCGTGAATTCAATTTATCGTGGGCGGCAGAAATGCAGGCCGATAACGAACTAGTAGCAGGGCAGTGGTGGCGCGCCGAGGATGCTGGTAAACCGCTGTTGTCGTTAGAGCAAGGGTTGGCTGAAACACTCAATTTAAAGCTGGGCGATAAATTGACTTACGATGTAGCGGGCACTCAGCTTGAGCTCACCATCACCAGTTTGCGCAAGGTGGAGTGGAACAGCATGCATGTGAATTTCTTCGCGGTGACGCCACCGAAAGTGCTGGATCATTATGCCGCCAATTACCTCACCAGCTTTCACCTGCCAGCGGGCAAAGAAGACGCCCTGAATCAACTGGTCAAAACATTCCCCAATTTAACCATCATCAATGTGGCAGCGGTGCTGGAGCAGATTCAAAGCCTGATCAGCAAAATGAGTTACGCGATTGAGTTTGTATTTGGCTTTAGCCTGCTGGCTGGCCTGGCCGTGCTGTATGCCGCGCTGATGGCAACCCGCGAAGAGCGCGTGCGCGAAAGCACCTTGATGCGGGTGCTGGGCGCTTCAAGAAAGCAGGTGGTGCTGGCGATGCTGGTGGAGTTTTTATGCATAGGCCTATTGGCCAGTATCGTTGCCAATATTTTTACCAATATTGCCGCTTATGCCTTGGCGACGCGGGTGCTGGAGATGGACTATCAATTCAACGCCTGGCTGACCACTCAGGCATTGCTGGCGGCGATGGTGCTGGTGCCCTTGTCGGCCTGGCTGGTGGCGCGCAACCAGTTTAACCAGCCACCCAGAGCCTTGTTGCAAAGTGTTTAAGTCCCTGTGTCTGGATGGATACAGGTTAAAATACGCGCATGATTCCGATTTATCCTGCCAATAGCCTGAAAGATGCGCCGCTACAAGGCGACATCACGCTGAGCGGCCTCACCAATCCGCCGCCACTTTCGTTGTATATCCATATCCCGTGGTGCGTGCGCAAATGTCCTTATTGCGACTTTAATTCGCACGAAGCACGGCAGGAGATCCCCGAAGCCGCTTATGTGGATGCCTTGATTGCTGACCTCGAACAAGCCACGCCACTGGTGTGGGGCCGCAAAATCCGCAGCGTGTTTTTTGGCGGCGGCACGCCCAGCATTTTTTCTGCCGAGTCGATTGATAAGATTTTGAGCCATGTGCGTATGCTCACGCCGCTGGAATATGGCGCCGAAGTAACGCTGGAAGCCAACCCGGGCACAGTGGATATTTCCAACTTCAAGGGTTACAGAGAAGCAGGCGTCAACCGCGTATCGCTCGGCATTCAAAGCTTTCAGCCGCAATACCTCAAAGCGCTAGGCCGCATTCATGACCGCGACCAAGCTTTGGCCGCCGCCGAGTTGGCGCTGAATACCTTTGAAAAGGTTAATCTGGATGTGATGTATGCACTACCAGAACAAAGCCTTGAGGATGCATTGAAAGATGCCGAAACTGCCTGCCAGATCAAGCCCGCGCATCTGTCGTTCTATCACCTTACGCTGGAACCCAACACGCCATTTCACCGCACGCCACCGAGCTTGCCCGACGACGACACCAGCGCCACCATGCAGGAAGAAATCGAGAAAATACTTGCTGAGAGTGGGTATCAACATTACGAAACCTCAGCCTTTGCCCAGCCTGGCCAGCAGTGCCAGCACAATCTCAATTACTGGACGTTTGGCGATTACCTGGGCATAGGCGCAGGCGCGCACTCCAAACTCAGCTTTCATGACAAGATCATTCGCCAAAGTCGTCACAAGCATCCGAAAAAGTATCTCGAGTCTATCGCCACTGGCCAGATGGTGGATAGTGAATGGCAGATTGGGCGTGAGGACCTGGCGTTTGAATTTATGATGAATGCGTTAAGGCTGGTGGATGGCGTAGAGGCTAGTTTGTTTCAGCAACGGACGGGATTACCATTAAGGACTATTCAGTCGACCTTGCTGGCGGCGCAGCAACAAGGGTTGTTGGCGGAGCAGAGTGGGGTGATTGCACCGACATTGAAAGGGCAGCGGTTTTTGAATGAGTTATTGGGGATGTTTTTACCGTAACACCTGACGCAAGCAGGAGTTTGAAAGTGGTAGGGTGGGCATATATGCCCACGCGTGTGATCGGTGATTGGTTGTCACGCTCTCTGTCGCCCTTCGGCGAGTCACTTTTCTTTGTTTGCCCAAAGATAAAGTAACCAAAAGAAAGTGCACCCTAGCTTCCGCTTGTTTCCTGCGTTGCTCACCAAAACAAGCGGTCACGAAACTCGACCTGGCAGCTCACAAAGTACGTGAGCTGCTGCGGGACTCAAACAGTCGCTCCCTTTATTCTTGTTTTGGTTGCGCTACTCGGCACGTCAGATAGGGGCCCCGGAACACCATGCGACTGCCACCGTTGGCGGATTGAATAAAAGAATTGGTGTTTTCCAACCGTCCAAACTTCAACAGTGTGACTTTGACGAGATCAATCCCATTCCATCACGCTGAGTAGCGGAGACGAAGTGGGTGATGTCGACCATCGGCTGTTCGAGTTCCGCGGCAGCTTGCGTAGTGTGCAAGCTGCTAGGGCGAGTTTCGATGGACGCCCACTTTGTTGAGCAACGCAAGGCAGCCGTAAGGCCGTGATGGCTGGGTGCCGTCTTCTTTGGTTACTTTCTGTGGGGCAAGCAACAGAAAGTAACTCGCCATCAAGGCGAAAAAGAATGTAATGCAAAGGTTACCGCTTAGGCCGCCGCTCTTCCAAAACACCCCAAACCAAACTCAACACCAGCAACAATAGCGCACTCACCACAATCACCGCCAATTGCGGTGTTTGATAAAGCTTGTTTAGCTGGGTGTTAGCAATTGCTGTTGCATTAGCCTGGTAGGTGTCTACCACATGCGTTTTAACGGCCATGACACGGCGCGTTAAATGATCCACCGAGAATGAATAGCCTTTAAATGCAGGTAATTCTGGCAGGCGCACGCTTGGCAGCGACAGCTGAGGCAAATGCCAACCCGAACGGTGTTGTGCGCCTTGCGAGAGTTGCACACTCATTACCAGGCCGGGTGTGACAAAGGTTTGCGGATCGACTTCATCGGCTTTTTTGATGCGGTGGGTGATGGTGTGCAGGGTTTGCGCATTGGGCACAGCGATGAGTTGCGCAGACTTGGCCGCTTGGTCGGCCTTGAGCAGGATGCCGCGGCTGCGGCTCAGGGTGAGTGATTGCTGCACAAAGCGTTGCTGGAGGACTGGGCTTTGCGGGTAAAGTTTGGCGGCGAGGCTGTTGACGCTTTCACCGGGCAGCAAGGGCCAGAGCATGGATTGCTCTTGCTTGGGATTGGCTATGCCAAACGCGGCCTGCACGGGATGGTTAAATAGTCGGAGCATCACGCCGATGACAATCATCAAGCCCGCCATCATCACCAAGTATGATCTGAGATTCCATTGGTGAGGGTGGCGGAGGATCATCAGTGCCCTAACTGTACTCTGGCTTGCGCAATGGCGCGGCGCACTTGTTCTGGGGCGGTGCCGCCAGTGTGATTGCGGCTGGCGACAGAACCTTCGAGGGTCAGCACTTCAAACACGTCGTCGCTGATGGTGCTGCTAAATGCTTGTAACTCAGCCAGGCTGAATTCGGCCAGGTCGCGGCCAGACTCCACACCCGCTTTGACGGCATGGGCGACGACTTCGTGCGCATCGCGGAACGGCATGCCTTTTTTCACCAGGTAGTCGGCGAGGTCGGTGGCGGTGGCAAAACCTTCCAGCGCTGCTTGGCGCATATTGTCGGCCTTGACGGTAATGCCACGCAGCATATCGGCATAAATCTGCAAGGTCACCAGCAGCGTGTCAGCCACATCAAACAGCGGTTCTTTGTCTTCCTGGTTGTCTTTGTTGTAGGCCAGTGGCTGGCCTTTCATCAGAGTCAGCAGCCCGATTAAATGGCCATAGACGCGGCCGGTTTTGCCACGCACCAGCTCTGGCACATCCGGGTTTTTCTTCTGCGGCATGATGGACGAGCCAGTACAGAAACGGTCAGCAATATCAATAAAGCCGAAACGTGGACTCATCCATAAAATCAACTCTTCAGAGAAGCGCGACAAATGCATCATGAGTAATGACGCTGCTGCGTTAAATTCAATGGCAAAATCGCGGTCAGAGACGGCATCGAGCGAGTTCTGGCATACGCTGTCAAACCCCAGCAGTTCGGCCACCAGCTCGCGCTTGATCGGGTAGCTGGTACCCGCCAGTGCGGCAGCGCCCAAGGGCAGGCGGTTGATCCGCTTGCGGGCATCGGCAAAGCGCTCGGCATCGCGGTTGAGCATTTCAAAATAGGCCATCAGGTGGTGGCCAAAGGTCACCGGTTGCGCGACTTGCAGATGGGTAAAGCCAGGCATGATGGTGGCAGCGTTCTGTTCGGCCAAGTCTAGCAATGACGTTTGCAGGGCGCGGATGCCGGTAAGGGTGTCATCGACCACACTACGCAACCACAGGCGCACATCGGTGGCAACCTGGTCATTGCGTGAACGGCCGGTGTGCAGGCGTTTTCCAGCATCGCCGATTTTCTCGGTCAGGCGTTTTTCGATATTCAGGTGTACGTCTTCAAGATCGAGCAGCCACTCAAATTGGCCTGCTTCAATCTCTGCCAGAATTTCGCCCAGGCCGCGTTTGATCTCTTCTACATCTTGCGCCGAAATGATGCCTTGCGCGCCGAGCATGGTGGCGTGGGCAATCGAGCCTTCAATATCAAACCTGGCCAGACGTTTGTCAAAGTCGACCGAGGCAGTATAACGTTTAACCAGTTCGGCGACCGGCTCATTGAAGCGGCCGGACCAGGCTTGGTCTTTTTGATGCAAAGAAGACTGGGTTGTCGGTTTGGGTGCGGTCAAAACAAATTCTTTCTGCCAATAAGGCTGGCTTGCGCGCGAGGCGCTGAATACTTATGATGCTGGAGCCACATTATAAATGAACATCACGCTGTGCGTAAAACTAGCCGCATTCCCAATTTCCGCAATCTAGGCATACACTTACGTGTGCTGTTGCTGCATCTGTGTTTGCTGGCGTTGCTGGTGGTCTACGATGGACAGCCGGACGCAAGTATTAGCGCCTGGTTAAACGCACTGACGCAGATCAGTAGCCAGTGGCTGCCGCCATTGTTGCTGGTGATGGGGGCGCTGACCCTGGCTTATCCGTGGATGAGCCGCTGGGCGTATCGCCCGGCCCTGGCAGGGATCGTGCTGCTGGCGGTTGGCCTGACCGCATTGGCCACGGAAGGCTACCATGTCTGGATTATGCCTTTGCGTGCCGCGCAATGGTGTCAGGTGCTGTCGCTCTCTGCTGCCGATGTGCTGCTGTGCCTGTATTACCTCGACCTGCTGCAGCGTGCATATTCACCCGCCATCGCCGAGGCCCGGTTGCAGGCCTTGCAGGCGCGCATTCGCCCGCATTTTTTGTTTAATAGCCTGAATGCAGCTTTGTCATTGATCCGCAGCCAGCCGCAGCGTGCTGAAACGGCGCTGGAGGATATGGCTGAACTATTCCGCGTGCTAATGGCGGATAACCGTGACCTGGTGCCGTTGTCGCAAGAAATTGCCTTGTGTCACCAATACCTCAATATCGAAAAACTGCGTCTGGATGAACGGCTGCAATGTGACTGGCAATTGTCTGAGGTGCCACCGGAGATGATGATTCCGCCGCTGATTTTGCAGCCTTTGCTTGAGAATGCCATTTATCATGGCATTGAGCCGCAGCCGCAAGGCGGCGTGGTGCATATTGAGATCAAACCCAGCGGCAAAAGCTTGCTGTTAAGGATAAGCAACCCGCTCCCCCCGCCAAGCAACCGGGCGAGTGGCAATAAAATGGCGCTCAAAAACATTCGTGAACGCCTGCGCTTGCATTACGACCTTGAGGCGCAATTGCGTCAGTACGAAGCGGATCAACGCTATATCGTTGAAATCGTCATTCCGACCCGGCCTTTGTCCGAGGTGGTGCATGGCTAGCCAGCGTCTGTTGATTGTGGACGATGAGCCCTTGGCCAGGCAGCGCTTGCGCGACCTGGTGGGGGATATCGGTGGTTATGAGATCGTTGGTGAGGCAGCCAATGGCGTGGAGGCATTATCCCTGTTGCAGCAACACGCTGCCGAGATTGTGCTGGTGGATATTCGCATGCCCGTGATGGATGGCATTGAGCTGGCCCAGCATTTGCGTGGCCTGGCAACGCCGCCCAAACTGATTTTTACCACGGCTTATGACCATTATGCGGTGCAAGCCTTTGATCTCAATGCCATTGATTATTTGCTGAAACCGATTCGAAGTGAGCGCCTAGCAACGGCCTTGGCCAAAGCGCAGCCTTTGCCAGCGGCGCAGTCACAAGCATTGCAGCCTTTGCAGCAAACCCATGATCATTTAAGCATCCACGAACGTGGCAAAATCATGTTGGTGCCCATCGCCGAGGTGCTTTATTTGCGCGCTGAGCTTAAATACATCACCGTGCGCACACGCGAAAAAAGTTATTTACTCGAGGGCTCGCTCACACAGCTGGAGCAAAGTTATCCCGATCTGTTCGTCCGCATACACCGCAACGCACTGGTGGCACGCGCAGCCATCAGCGGCTTTGAAAAACAACGCATGACCGAGGGCGATGAGGCGGGTGAGGCAGCCTGGGTGGTCTTGCTTAAGGGTATTCCTGAGACCCTGATGGTCAGCCGCCGTCACCAGCACATCATTAAGGCCACTTAAGCAGTGGCCCTATGCCGCTATTTTTTCTTCTGTTGCGCCTGGTCTATTACTTTTGCGGCCCAATCACGGCCACCCAGACCAAAGGCGATGGCTAGCGCTAAAAACACCGCGCCAAACACAATCACAAATAATGAATGTATCAGCTGCATGCCGATGCCTAATTGCTCCAGTGCGATGAAAATCGCCAGGATCTGGATGCAATACTCGGCCGAGGTGCTGATCACTAGCGCCTGGTCAAATTTGATGCTGTGCAGCCAGGCAAACACCAGGCGATTGATAAAGCGGGCAAATAGCGTCCCAAAGATCACGACCAAAATCGCCACAATGATGTGTGGCAGATAGCTGGCTAGCTCTTTTAACAGGGCGGCCACTTCACTCAGGCCCAGCGAATTGGCACCGGTAATGACAAACAGCAGAATCACCAGCCAATACACCACCTGGCTGATAATGCCGCTCAGGCTCACTTTGTAATTAGCGCTACGCATAAAGGCTTCCAGGCCAGATTTTTGCGCAAAGGTATCAAAATGCGAGAGTTCCAGAATGCGCTTCACACCCAACCGGACCGCTTTGGCTACCAGCCAGCCAAAAAACAGGATCACCATGGCCGCCAGTAATTTGGGCACAAAATGTACGAGTTCGATCCAGAATTGATTGAGAGAAGAAAGAAAAATTTCGATTTGGTACTGCATGAGTAGTCCTCCTCTTTATGTTTAAAAGCATGACTTTTATCGCCACTTGAGGTGTTTGCCGAATGCTCAGCATAACTCAATCCGACTCCCTTGTGGCTCAAAGGTTCATCTCCGCTGCTTGCGCGGCTATCTGGACATGCCGTGTTAAAATGCGCAGCTTAATCCAGCTAACTTCATCACAGGTTATTCATTTTGAGCACACTGAACTCTCCCGCCAAGTTGGTCATTGCCTCCCGCGAAAGCGCACTTGCCATGTGGCAGGCCAAGCACATCCAGGCCAGATTACAAGCCTTGTATCCACAATGCGACGTCAGTATTTTGGGCATGACAACCATGGGCGATCAGATTCTGGATTCGCCGTTATCGAGAATTGGCGGTAAAGGCCTGTTTGTCAAAGAGCTTGAAAACGCGCTGGCAGATGGCCGTGCCGATTTGGCTGTGCACAGCATGAAAGATGTGCCCATGCACCTGCCAGAAGGCTTTACGCTGGTGGCAACCGGCGAGCGCGAGGATCCGCGCGATGCGTTTGTCTCCAATGATTATGCCAGTCTGGAAGACCTGCCTGCTGGCAGTGTGGTGGGCACCTCCAGTTTGCGCAGACAAAGCCAGTTACAGGCGCGTTTCCCCACGCTTAAGATTGAATCCTTGCGCGGTAACCTGCAAACCCGGTTACGCAAGCTGGACGAAGGCCAATATGCCGCGATTATTCTGGCGGCGGCTGGATTGATCCGTCTCGAATTGGGTCATCGCATCCGCCAGTTTATTTCTCCGCAAGAGAGCATTCCGGCAGTAGGTCAGGGTGCCTTGGGCATTGAGATCAATGCCGCGCGGACGGATTTGAAAACTATTCTGGCACCGCTTAATCACCCCGACACCGAGCTTTGCGTGCTGGCCGAGCGTGGCTTTAGCCGCGCATTGGCGGGGAGTTGCACGGTGCCGCTGGGCGCTTATGCCACCAAGCAAAATGACACCATCACCATGCAGGGATTTGTCGCCAGCGTGGATGGCCAGCAAATGCTGAAAGAGACCGTCACGGGACCCGCAGCAGACGCTGAAAAACTGGGTCAGCAACTGGCCCTGCAATTGGTGGCGCGCGGTGCCGACAAGATTTTGGCAACCTTGGACGGCGTGAAATGATCTTGCCTTTGGCCGGACGCTGGATTGCCGTCACGCGCCCCCCCGAGCAAGCGACCAAGCTAACGGCCGCCATCGAGGCCGCCGGCGGTGCGGTGATCTCGTTTCCGCTGCTGGATATTCAGGCATTGCCTGATCTCAGTGGCTTTGATCAAGCCATCACGCCCTTGGCCCAGTTTGACTGGGTCATTTTTATCAGCAGCAATGCCGTGCAACATGGCATGCCTTTAATGCAGCAGGCAGGCATCCCACCCAGCCTCAAGTTTGCCGCGATTGGCCCAACGACTGCAGCCAGTTTGCAGGCGTTTGGTATTCCGCAAGTACTGACCCCGCAAGACCGGTTTGATAGTGAGTCGCTGCTGGCATTAGAGGCCTTCCAGGCAATGTCAGCGCAACGCGTATTGATTGTGCGCGGGGTGGGCGGGCGTGAAGTGCTGGCCGAGACCTTGAAACAGCGCGGGGCGGAGGTCGTGTTTGGTGAATGTTACCGCCGCGTCAATCCGCAAAGCAGTGCACAAGTGCTGGCGCAGGCTTATGATGAAGGCAAATTGCAGGGTATCGTCGTGACTAGCAGTGAGGCTTTGCGCTTTTTGCTCGACTTGGCGCAGGATGCAGCCTGGCTGCAAGCCACGCCTTTGTTTGTTAACCATGCCCGTATTGCCGAGCAGGCAAGTGCGGCTGGTTTGACGGTTTACTGCAGTGGCGTTTCCGGGGATAGCGCCATGCTGAGTTTGTTGCAACGTCAGCTTTCGTAGTCGTCAAAGCAGCCTGCGTCTAAACGCCAGCAACCCCAAACCCAGCCACAGCATCGCCGCTCGATTTGCCTCTGGCACAGCCGAAACAGAAGCCGTGAGCGGGATGTTGATCAGGGGGGACGAAATTTGACTCGATGAGATTTGAATAGCGCCGCCTGGTTTGATCACGACTTGCCCTCCAACTGCAATCACGCCTGAGGGCGCACTTGTGTGTGTGGTTGGCATATTGAAGTGCACGGTGTCACCGGCATTGAATGACGGGTCAAAAGCTTGCCAATGAATGATGGGGGTTGTCGGGAAGAGACTGTTATTACCTGCATTGATCACAATTTGCACACCACCGCTGCCATCGTTTTGAACGGCGTTAATATTCACGTTATTTGCGATCTGGATGCCACCTTGGAATGTCGAAAACGAAATTTCTGGTGCCTTCAGATTAAGGTTTTCAAGCAGCAAATCCCCCTCTGCACGAATGAAGATGCTATCGTCAGAGTCTATCCAGCCGCCATTCAAGGTCAAGTTACCTGCACAGCTGAGCGAGGCGCCAGTGAGTGATGAAATCGACAACGCACCACTGCAGCTAGTGCTGGCAAGGTTGATCACTGCATTGGCATGCGCCGCTACAGGCAGTGCTGCCATCAATGAAAAAAGTGCGGCGTATCGTCCCATTTTTATTCCCTGAATTATTTATGTTTAAATGTTTTAACATAGTGTAACGGCCTCTGTTTTGCGGTGAATGATGATTTAATGAAACCCGGATTAGGGCTGGGACTAAATATTTTGCGGTCAGCGCTTGACAAAATAAACTAAATAACTAATTATTTAGTTATATGAAAACAGTCACTCACATTCCAGAAGCCTGGACAGACATCTCGGCCCTCTTTGAGGCGCTTGGGGATGCGCACAGGCAACGGATTTTGCTATCGTTTGAAAAAAACGAGCGGTTGACCATCCTGCAGATTGTGGAAAGCTCTCAATTAAGCCGCACAGCCGTCACCCACCATCTCAAGGTGCTGGAGCGTGGTGGCGCGTTACAGAGTGAAAAAATCGGACGCGAAGTCTTTTTCTGGGTCAATAAAGCGTTCATGCAACAAGCACTGGAAAATGTGCTGGACTATATAAAAAACGAAATATAAAAGGGTAGGAAGTGAATATGCTAGTCAGTTTATTAAGGGGTGTCTGTCGTTTATTGTTCAGGGTGCGTGTTACCGGCCTCGAAAATGTGCCAAACGAAGACCGGTTGTTGATTATTGCCAACCACGAATCTTTTCTGGACGGCCTGTTGCTTGGCCTGTTTCTGCCCAAGCGGGCCACTTTTGTTGTGCATACCGGGGTGTTAAAGCATTTCTTCTTCCGGCTATGGCTAAAGATGACACCGCATTTGTCGGTGGACCCCGCCAGCCCGCTGGCGATGAAAAAAGTCATTCAGCGGCTGAATGCCGGTGAAAATGTGGTGATTTTTCCTGAAGGCCGCATCACTCTGACGGGGGCCTTGATGAAGGTGTATGACGGCCCTGGTTTTGTCGCGGCAAAAACCGGCGTCAAGATTTTGCCCGTGAGGGTAGAGGGGGCGGCGCAGTCTTATTTTGGCCGCTTGTCAGATGCGCATCCACGCAAGCTGTTGCCTAAAGTCACCTTGACCATTTTACCGCCCACCCAGATTCAGATTGAGCCGCATGGGCATCATGCGCCGTTGACGGCCAAGCAGCGCCGCCGCATTGCTGGTGAAGCCATGCGCAATATCATGCAGCACATGCTGTTCAAGACGCAGCGCAGCACCACGCTGTTTGAAGCCATGCTGGATGCCATGGATAAATATGGTGCCAAAACGCGCATCATCGAAGACATGAACCAGGTCGAAGAGACGTATCAGGAAGTGCTCAAACGCAGCCTGGCGCTGGGCCGCATTGCCACCAAAGTCAGTCAGCGGGATGAGGCGGTTGGCGTGTTGATGCCGAATATCACCAATACGCTGGCTTTGCTATTAGGGATGACCGCGTTTAGACGTGTCCCGGCCATGCTCAATTACACCGCAGGGGCAGAGGGCATGCGTAACGCTTGTATTGCCGCCAATGTCCGCACCATTATCAGTTCGCGCAAGTTTATTGAAGCCGCCAAACTTGAAGACACCATCGCTAAAATGCGTGATCTGAATATTGTGTATCTTGAAGACTTGCGTGCCCAGTTTGGCATGCTGGATCGCGCCTGGCTCATGGGCTATGCCTTGCATTATCCGCGTGCCGCCATGGAGCCCGCGACAGAAAACGACACCGCAGTCATCCTGTTTACTTCCGGCTCCGAGGGCAAGCCCAAAGGCGTGGTGCATAACCATAAAAGTATTGTGGCGAATACGCACCAGATTCTGGCCATGCTGGATTTCAATCCTACTGATAAATTCATGATGGCATTGCCACTGTTTCATGCCTTTGGCTTTACCGGCACCTTGTTGCCTTTCCTGAATGGCATCCCGATTTTGCTGTTCCCGTCGCCGTTGCAATATAAATTGATCCCGGAAGTCATTTATGACAAGGGCTGCACCGTGTTTTTCTCTACCAGCACCTTTCTGGGCAATTATGCGAAGTTTGCGCACCCCTATGATTTTTACAAGTTGCGCGTGGTGTTTGCCGGGGCTGAAAAACTCAATGAAGAAGTGCGCAAAATCTATCACGAAAAATTTGGCATCCGCATCCTCGAAGGTTATGGCACGACCGAATGTGCCCCAGTACTCGCGGCCAATACGCCGATGGCGAATCGCCATGGCACGGTAGGCCAGTTTTTCCCGGGGATCGAATACCGTTTGGAGCCGGTGCCAGGCATCGACAAAGGCGGCTTGCTCTATGTCAAGGGCGACAACATCATGCAGGGCTACTATCTGTATGACCAGCCTGGCGTCCTGGTTTCGCCCAAGGATGGCTGGTATGAAACCGGCGATGTGGTAGAGGTCGATACCGAGGGGTTTATCCACATCAAGGGCCGGGTGAAACGCTTTGCCAAAGTGGCCGGTGAAATGGTCTCGCTCGAAGTCGTCGAGAAAATCGCCCATACCGCCGCACCCGAGCATCAGCATGCCGCGACGACGGTCGCCGATGCCAGCCGTGGCGAGAATATCGTACTGTTCACCACCGATGCCAGACTCAAGCGTGAGGATTTGCAGATTGTGGCCAAAAACCTTGGCTCCCCAGAAATCGCCATTGCCCGTAAGTTGGTGGTGGTGGAGCAGATTCCGGTATTGGGTACGGGTAAAACTGACTACGTCACCCTCAAACAAATGGCGGAAAAAGCGGCATGAAGAGTCCTTTCCAATTACTAAGCCAACAGCGGTTTGGCCCTTTTTTCTGGACGCAGGGTCTGGGGGCGTTTAATGACAATGTGTTTAAAACCGCATTGATTACGCAGGTGGCGTTTAATACCGCCAGCCTGACCACCCTGGATGGCAAGATGCTGGCGACTTTGTTGCCCGGCCTGTTTATTCTGCCGTTTTTCCTGTTTTCGGCGTCGGCTGGGCAATTGGCGGATAAATACGAAAAGTCGCAGTTGATCCGCTGGGTAAAACTATTGGAGATCGGCATCATGCTGTTTGCAGGCATCGGTTTTTTAAGCCGCAGCCTGGTCATGTTGGCACTGGCCCTGTTTTTAATGGGGGTACATTCAACTTTGTTTGGTCCGGTGAAATACTCCTACCTGCCACAACATTTGCAAGTGAACGAGTTGACCGCGGGTAATGGCCTGGTCGAGATGGGCAGTTTTGTCGCCATTTTGCTGGGGCAGGTATTGGGGGCGTGGTTAGGCAGTTTGGAGCAACATGCCTTGTTCACCAGCTTGAGTGTGCTGTTGATTGCGATTTCCGGCTATCACTTGAGCCGCAGCATTCCGCTTTCTCTGCCGCCTGTGCCCGAGATCCAGGTGAACTGGAACCCCGTGACCGAGACCATCAAGAACGTACGGACCTTTTGGGCGCAGCAAACGTTGTGGGTCGCGATTGTTGCGATCTCCTGGTTCTGGTTTTTTGGCGCGACCTTGCTGGCGCAATTTCCCAACCTGGCCAAGCATGTATTGCAGGGCACGGAGCGTGACTTTATCAGTCTGTTATCGATCTTTTCGGTGGGGGTAGGCATTGGTTCTGTCTGGTGTGAAAAGCTCTCCAAAGGCAAACAGGAGCTAGGCTTGGTCATGCTGGGGGCGGCTGGCATGTCTGTGTTTGGCTGGGATTTTGCCCATGTGACTGGTGATATCCAGCAACAGTTATTGGCACATCCGGGCCTGACTTTGCATCGCTTGCCTGGCTGGAGCGATGACCGCATGTTGCTGGATGTGGCCTTGCTCGGCATTTGTGGCGGCTTGTATATTGTGCCCTTGTACGTGTTACTACAAAGTCGCGCGCAACCGGGCTATCAATCCCGTGTGATTGCGTCTAACAACATCATGAATGCACTGTTTATGGTGCTCTCTGCCGGATTCTCGGTCATGCTGTTTGGTATGGGCGTCAGCATCCCGCAGTTGTTTGGTATCACGGCCATGCTCAATGTGCTGGTGGCAATTTATTTGTGCTGGCGCCAGCCGGAATACTGGGTCAGTGTGTGCAATTACTTGCGTGTTTGGGGGCGATAGCATGCGGCGTATGGTTGGGGTCGGATTTGGATTCGGCATCGGCCTGATGTCGTCGTTTGTTCATGCGGAGTCCGAAGTGGATAAATTAGGCCCCTATTCCAGCACGCAATTTCAAACGATGCAGGGGGCTTGCCAGCACTGCCAGACGTTGCCGCAAACCTTATGGTATTTCCGCCATGAGACGTTTTCTGTCCCGGCAGATGGCGAGCCAGTAACGCGCATCGACACCCAGATGCGTGGAGTCGAGGATAGTGCGGCACTCAATCCTGTGGCTTTACCGTCACTGGTCTGGACCGGTGCAACTCAACGCTGGTCAGAAATGACGCTAACCGCTGCAGGCAGTTCGGTCTCAACCGCAACAGGAGAGCGCTTCCATTTTAAATTGGTGCCCAAACTTGCCAGTAACCGATCTTACTGGAGTGCGGATACGAGTGCTTATTTAAGCCAGTCCAAACTGTTGATACGCGGTGAGTTAGAGGGCGAGACGTTGACGGCGCGCACCGTATGGCCAGATGCGTTTAAGCTTGATTTAACCGCTGACCCGCAACCGTTGCAAAAGAATGAAACCTTGCAGTCCCTTGTACAGTTTGCCAACGGGGGTGCCCGCAGCCCTTATCAAAGCCGGCTGTTATGGGAGAAGTCGCCAGGCCTGGCGCAACAGTCGTCAGGCAAAACCGCCGTCGGTATTTTGCTCAATGGTGCCCAGGGCGATGATGATGAGGCCCATGGCGGTCACTTTGCTCTGGCTACCGGGATCGTGGGTGCGCAAGGCGAATATGCAAACTGGCTGGTTAATAACTACTATAACCTGGCCATCAATAGTGAAAAAGGCGTCATTGCCGGGGTCACGCCTTTCGATAAATACATGGGCGATCTCAATAGTGGGCAAGCATTTTACCGGCCATCCTACATGCTGGTCGCGGTGTTCAGCCAGCCGACGATTCCCCTGCAAGTCCAGGCATTGAATAACCGGGTCATGCAGCATTTTTACCACAATGACTTTGTCTATGATCACGCCAGGGATAACTGTGCTGGCATCAGCATAGATACTTTACGCCAACTGGGCTGGCAAGTGCCCCGGCGTGGAGTCGAGAGCCTGCTCAAGGCCAGTGCCGCTTACTGGTATGTGGCTGCCACGCAGCAGAGTCTGCAAAAAGGCCGTGCCATTTATGATTACCTGAATACTGAAATGACTCGGCTGTTTCCTGCGGTAGCATTTGACGCCATCGGGCATGACCTGCTCAATATGGCTCAAACTGGTGACCGGTCCACATTAACTTCACCGCGTATGGCGCCTCTGGCCGATCAGCTTGAAGCGATTTACTTTGTACGTATTCCGCAAATTCCATCCAGCCGTGAGTTTGGTCTCGCGCCTGTATATAGCTTTGCCCAGTATCTGCAACAAGCGCCAGCGGATCGCAGCCAATGGAAAGTGATTCCAGTGACGCCAAACCGGTTGCCGGCATCTTTAAAAGAGGGGCTTGCGCGTCAGCCGCAAGCTGTGAGTCTAATTCCATTGCCTGCAATCCTATGTTTGCTTAGTGTGATCGGGGTCTTGGTGCTGTTGGGCATGCAGATGGTGAGATGGCTAAAACACAGAAAACGTTAAGGCATCAAAGGGCAGATGACCTGGCTAATGTGTGTATAGGCCATGGGCCTGGCTGGCGAACTTGAATTCCCGGCTGAGCGGAGGCGAGGTTTCAGGATCAGCGTACTCAAACACACATGGCTGTTTGCAACTTTTAACGCCTCTGTTGTCACACTTATCATTAAAACAAGACATTCAGAGGAGTGTGACATGCAAGTTGCGATGAACCGCAAGCTGATATTAACCGCCATCATTTGTTTATTGCTGTATCAGGTAGGGACCTGGATTACGATCGTTGCCGGGGCTATCTGGGGTGCCGGGGCTGCCATTATTGTGGCGCTGGTCACATTTTTTTGCGCGCGTTTGGCCAAGCGTGGTGCAAGCAGCACGGTCTGGTTTCTGATTCCCACGCTGTTATTCACGGTCGTACCTTTGTTGGCTAAAGGCTGGAGCCTGTTCACCAGCCAGACCGGCATGGTGGATATGCTGGTGGATTTAGTGCCTTTGCTGGTGGGGTTTGTGATCCCGGTCGCTTTGCTGTCCATGGTCTACCTCGATTTACGTAAAAAATCCTTTTAATCGCACATCTGCAGGCGGATGCTTGCCGGTAGGGCCATAAACGAGATAACCCGTTATAATTCCAAGCTTGATTCAAACAGATTAAGCCCTTATGCAACCTATCTATTTCGGCACGCCACGCCCGTCCTCAAAACTGTGGAGATTTGCCCACTGGTTTGGCCCTTATGCACCGCTGATTGTCATGTTTATCAGTGGACTGGTCTTGCTTTCTCTCACGCGCCTGGGGCTGGTGATCTGGAAGTGGGAGCGCGTACAGGCGACCGGCGAACTTTGCCAGATCTTGCTGCAGGGCGTACGTGTGGATGTCATTCAGCTTGGTTTGCTGGCCTTGATCCCGGTGTTAGTGTCACCGGTGCTGGCGACCCGCGGCCTGTTCAAGGTTTGGCGCCGATTCACCTTTTGGTGGGTGTTGCTCTCATTGGTGCTGTTGGTGTTTTTAGAAGCGGCCACGCCAGGATTTATTCTTGAGTATGATGTTCGCCCCAACCGCATCTTTGTCGAATATCTCAAGTATCCGCATGAGGTATTTGGCATGCTGTGGCAAGGCTTTAAAGTCGAGCTGTTTTTTGGCTTGGCAATGAGTTTGGTAGCGGTTGCACTGGTTGCGCGTTTGTTAAAACCCTGGCGTCAAGCCGAGCCTAGATGGAATAATCTGGCGGTATGGCTGGTCTGGCCATTGTTGCTGGTGTTGACGATTTTCGGCATCCGCTCTAGCTTGGGCCACCGCCCGGCCAATCCGGCCTTGTTTGCCATTACCCAGGACAGCATGGTCAACAGCCTGATTTTGAACTCAAGCTATTCGGTATTTTATGCCGCCTACAGTTTGCAGCATGAGGCAAAATCCAGTACCATTTACGGCAAACTGCCGCGCGAAAAAATCTTTGCCTTAACCGGTGCGCAAGATACCGATATCCCGACCCTGACCACGCTGACACCTAGTGTGAAGCGAGACAAACCATTGAACCTGGTGATTTTGCTGCAAGAGAGTCTGGGCGCAGGCTTTGTCGAGTCTCTGGGCGGCAAGCCGGTCACGCCAAATCTGGAAAAGCTCAAAGCTGAGGGCATCTGGTTTACGCATCTATATGCGACCGGGACGCGCTCGGTGCGCGGGATTGAGGCGGTCGTTACCGGTTTTCAGCCGACGCCGTCAGACAGTACCGTCAAGCTGGACTTGAGCCAGAAGAACTTTTTCACGCTGGCTTCGCTATTGTCCAAACGTGGTTACCTGACCGAGTTTATTTACGGGGGGGAATCCCATTTTGACAATATGCGCAGTTTTTTCATGGGCAATGGTTTTCAGCAGATCACGGACCAACCGGATTTCATCAATCCGGTGTTTGTTGCCAGCTGGGGGGCTTCAGACGAAGATTTGCTCAACAAAACGCATGAGCAGCTGATGGCACACCACGCCAGCGGCAAGCCGTTTTTTACACTTGCGTTCAGCTCGTCTAACCACGCACCCTTTGAGTTCCCGGATGGGCGTATCAAGCTGTATGAGCAGCCCAAGGCGACTGACAACAATGCAGTGAAATATGCTGACTATGCGATCGGCGAGTTCTTTAAAAAGGCCAAAGCCAGCCCTTATTGGAACGATACCGTGTTTTTGATTGTGGCCGACCATGACATTCGCGTGCGTGGCGATTCGCTGGTGCCGATCGAACACTTTCATATCCCGGCATTGATTCTGGGCGGGGCGGTGCAGCCCAAAACGGTTGAAGCAATTGCCAGCCAGATTGACCTGCCGGTGACCGTGCTGTCACTGATGGGCATAGACGCCAAGCATCCGATGACCGGGCATGATTTGTCCAATGTGAGCGCCGACTATCGTGGTCGCGCCATGATGCAGTACAACTATAACTTTGGCTGGATGCAGCAAACTGGCCCAACGGTCGCAGATAACGAAGTGGTGGTATTGCGCGAGGGCAAGGCGCCTGCCTTTGGTCACTACAATCCACTCAGCAAGCAGTTGCAGAATACCGCACCGCCAGCCGATGCCGCGGCATTGGCTGAACGCGCCCTGGCTAACAGCCTGTTGCCTGCCTTGTTGTATCAAGAGCAGCGTTATCGCTTGCCAGAGTAAGGGCTGACTTTGAAAAAACAACCCTCCATGCTGACCCGCCAGGTTATTCTTGATGGCTTGAAATATCTGGCCACAGGCGGTTTCTGGCTCAAACACAGCCACTTGCCAAAACTCGACCATGCCATCCCTGACGACTTTATCGGGATCTGTGTCGCGAGTAATCAGGATCCTGCCACTGATGATTACGTCTTGACGCAATTGCAGATGCTGGGTGTGACCAGGGTGCGGCTGGATATCAGCGATGATGATGCACGCCCCCATCAAGAGCGTTTTTTGCGCCGTTTGTTAGCGGCTGGCCTCTCGGTGACCTTGCATGTGGTGCAGCCATTTACCGCGGCCAGAAATATGCGTGACGCCAGTGTGCAGCAAGCGTGGGCAACTTTTGTGAATGAGCTATTGCAAGCGTACGCGGGCAGCGTCGCGGCGCTGGAGATTGGTAACACGGTCAACCGCAAAAAATGGGCGGGCTATGACATGCCTGGCTTTATGTTGGCCTGGCAGCTGGCTTACGATCTGGCCAGACAATATCAGGTGCGAGTGGTGGGCCCGAATGTGCAGGATTTTGAGCCGCTGTATAACGTCAGTCTGCTGAAAACGCTGGCTCAGACCCGGCGCTTGCCCGATGTGCACAGCAACAACCTGTTTGTGGAACGCGTGATTGAGCCCGAGCTGTCCGATGAGCGCATTTTCAAATATCAGTGGACTCGACACCTCAAGTTTAACCTGATCAAAAAAGCCCGTTTGTTGCAAAAAGTGGGGGAAGATTTTGGTGTGCCTGCACTGGTGTCGCCGGTGGCCTTCTGGGCGATTTACCGCATCAAACGCCACTTGCCGGATGGCGCGCAAAAACAGGCCGATTACGTGGCACGCTACTTTACTTTGTTGGCCGCCTCTGGCGCTTTGCAGCACGCAAACTGGGGCGCCCTCATTTGTCACCGTGAAGGCTTGATTGATGATGGCCTCAAGGATGCAGAGTATCCGGCACTGGAGCGCGTCGCCTATTACAAATCGGCCGATGGCCAGCGCGAACACTATCTGCACAGACCCAGTTTTGCGGCATTTAAAACGGCATGCGACTGGCTGAACGGGGCGCACTATATTGCGCCTGTGAGTACCGGCCATGGACTCGAAATCCACGAATTACAGCAGCATAGGAAAACCGTGCATATCGCCTGGACCGTCAACGGTCAATGTGCAGTGCTCGACCAAGTCTATTCCCCGCATTGTTTGCAGCTCGCGCAAATTTTTGACCGTGACGGCCAACCGGTACCAGACCGGCAATTAGTGACCGAGTCACCGCTGTATCTGGTGTGGCCAGAGCCGGACCAGATGTTACTACGCACGGCGCAACCTGCCTTGAGTGGCACGGTGATTCATGCGCATATAGGCGGCAAGCAGTATTTTCCGGTACATGAAGGCGATTGGCGCGGCTTGATTCTTGCCAAGGATGCCGAAGAAGCCAGACAATTATGGCAGGCTTGGCATCCGGAAACGCTGACTCCGCCTGCCAAACAGCAGGCGTTGCGCCATGCCAGAAATGCGATTTGGTCCTTGCCTGATCCGAGAACTCCCGGTCAGCAAGTGACTGTGAAAAAACCGGTGCGCATGTATTGGCATAAAACGCTACTGGACAGATTTAAACCCAGCAAAGCCAAGCGCAGCTGGAACGGGGCGATGGAATTGTTGCGGCGAGGCGTGGGTACTGCCATGCCTGTCGCATTCATCGAGCATACGCATGACACCACGTTGCGCCGCAATTTTTATATCTGTGATTTTGTGCCGCATCAGTTTGCCATTTCCAAGGCGTTTTTGGCTTTTCGCGAGGGCGCGACCGAATACGAGGGCCTGACTGCCGAGCATTTGTATCAGGCCTTTGCCCGGTTTTGCCTGCATATGCACCATTCGGGGATTTATTTCCGCGACTTTTCCGGGGGTAATATTCTGGTGCAGCGTGAAGGGGATCAGTTACAGTTTGTGCTGATAGACACCGCCCGCTTGCATGCGACGCCGAGAGCGACGCCGATGTCAAATCGTCTGGCCGACTTGACGCGCGCCTTGAACAAACTGCATTGGGAAGGCCGCAAGCAGTTTTTGCAAATATATCTCGGCATGAGCGGTCGCCGCCTGAGCTGGCAGTTTTTATGGCCGTTTTACGTCTATGACTTCAAGGTGAGCCTCAAGCGCACCATCGGCCGCAAAGGCATCAGCAAATTGTTGCGCCAGATCAAGTCGCGGGCGGATTAAGGGGTATATCAGGCGATACTCATGAAAATCATGAACGCATGTTGCGCAGTTTAATCACGACAATCTTTTAGCCTAGTTTTAATATGGTCACACGTTGATAGCAACTGCTAAGACGAATTTAGGATAAAGGAGAAATGACTATGTGGACTAAACCAGCTGCTACCGAAATGCGTTTCGGCTTTGAAGTAACTATGTACGTTATGAACAAATAATTTGTTCCTGATGGCATGAACGGGCGCTTTAGCGCCCGTTTTCATTTCCGGCTACTCTGTTATCTTGATAAAAGATGCCGCACAAAACTTTTCTGGTCAAGCCTGCTCAAATGCCAGAATCATTTGAGAGAATTCACTATGCTTGGCCTTACGAAATGCCTGACTCAAATCAGCTCCGCCCTGGTGTTATGGATGGTCCATGCCACCGTCATTGCCTGTCTGGATGAGCAGTCTTTAAAAAGTCTGGCAGACAAGGAAATGCAATACATGCTGCAGCGTATCCCACCTGCATTTGCGGATGCAGTGGCTGATCAGCAGGTCAGTGGCAGCATGTCCGTCACCACGACGCAACCTTGTCAGATCCACTGGCAGTTGCAACTGCCAGCGGCAGACCTCGCCGAAGCACACGCCTTGTTGCAAGCCGATCCGGCCAAGCAAATCATGTTGGCTGCACAAGGCTATCAAGTGCCTGAGACGACAGACAATCAGGCTGATTTTAGTCTAGATGCGGCCAGCTTGCAGCCGCTGCATCGCGATACCTTGCAGACTGCGCCACTGGGTAAATTGCGCGCCAGCGTGGAACTCATGTATGCGATGTTGACCCAGGCCAGGGCCGATGCAGTATCCACGCCCAAGCCCTGGACGGGTGCGGATCAGCAGGCACTGAAGCAGACTTGCCAGCAGCGCTACCATGCCGACGATATGACGCAGGCCTGCGACTGCTATGCACTCGGTCTTGCGCAAAAGTATAGTTACCGGCAAGTGCGTTACAACCACTATCTTTTGACCAATCCATATGCTTTTGCGACCGGCAATGGTGCGGCTTACAAGCAACTGGACAAAGCCTTGCAGGCGACTTGCGGTCTGCAGACGCTCAAATAATGACTTGTGGGTTCACTTAGTAATTTAACTGGCCTGAGAAGTACCAACCGGTCTGGTCGTCCTTGTTGGCGATTCTGCCCAAATCAATATAGGCGCCAGTGATAGACACGTTGCGGTGCGGAAACCAGGTCATGAAAATATCGTGCGCACTGTTTTCTTTGTATACCGACAGGTTATTTGGTTTTCCGCGATATTCAGTGCCGATGAGCCAGTTATCCGAAAGCATGATCGCTGCCGAGGCGGCTGGCAGGATACGATAGCGGTCATGCCGGTCACCGCCAAATCCCAAGAGGCCAAACTGGTTGGCTTTACTGGCATGCAGATTGGCATTGATGAGCAAGTTGTAGCCATTAATCGCACCCAAAAATAACTTGCTGGTGGCCACATAATAATCAATGCCATCGCGATCTTTGGCGCCCAGCGCCTTGGGCACAAAGTGGTAGTCCTCGTTATATTTGTATTGGGCCCCCACCGAGATTTGTGGCAGCCAGCTGTCCTGTTCATAGACGGCGTCGCCTATCAGGCGTAATTTTATGCCTAATGTGTTCAGACGGACTTCCTCGCCAGGCACCGTATCGCTCAAGCCGAACCGCGCCTGGCTGGCACTGAGTTCGATGCGATTGAAAGCACCAATCGCGATCCCAGAGGTATTTAATTTAAAGTCGCCCTTGGTTTGTGCATGCGTATAAAACGCCGAGCCGCCAATTTGTTTGTCTGTGCCATAACCGCTAATCACAGCCCAAGGCATCAAGCCACCGCCTGCCGCCCCCTCAATCTGGGTGACGCCACCGGTCGCTAACAGGCGATCGCCTGCGTTGGCTACGATAGGCAAGGTCATTGCTGTTGCCACTGCAATGCAGCCGATCAGAAGGGGAGAAGAATGCATGGTAACGCTTTCAAAATTTGATCGAATAGCATCATTATCTCGTTTTCGCGATAAGAATCATTGCGAAAATAGCGATTGATTTGATTGGCTTTTTCATCGTTTCAAACTTTTTAAGCTCACGTAATATGCTGATAGTGTGGCAATTTAACGGAGGAAGAAATGCGAAGGTTGATCTGGATTGGCTTGTTGCTGTGCATGGCGGGGTGTACCGCCCAGCCCAAGCCTGATGCAAGCTTGTTCAGCCGTATCGGTGGCCTGCCGATGCTGAGCCGCTTGTCGAATCAAACTTTGGATATTGTCAGCAAGGATCCACGTGCAGCCCGCTCATTTGAAGGGGTGAAAATGGTCACGCTTAAACAGAGTCTGACCAATTTTTTATGTGTTAAAACTGGCGGGCAATGTGAGTATGAGGGCGAGACCATGAAAAATGCGCATGCCGATGCCCATATCACCATGGCAGAATTCGAAATTATGGTTGAGGTATTGCGGGAGCGCATGGATATCAATGGCGTAGGCACCAAAGAAAAGAATGAGCTGTTGAAGATACTGGCGCCCATGAAGCGGGACGTGGTCAGTGATTAAGCTTGCAAAGGATAAGAAGATGCGTTTTTTGAGCAGGCCGCTGCTTGGCGCAGGACTCTGGTTACTCTGTCTGGGGCTGTCTGCGCACGCCGCGGAAGTGACGCTCACTGTGACGGATGCTGCGGGCCGGCTGGTCACCGATGCGGTCGTCGCGTTTTATGACAAGAAAACCCCGGCAATCAGTCCAGCCCCTGGCAAGATCGTGCAAAAAAACAAAATGTTTAACCCCAAGGTAACCGTAATCCAGACCGGTACCAAGGTGAATTTTCCGAATGAAGATACGGTGAGGCACCATGTCTACTCATTTTCACCTGCCAAAAAATTCGAGCTGAAGTTGTATTCCGGCGTGCCAACGGACCCCGTGTTGTTTGATCAGGCGGGATTGGTGACATTAGGATGCAACATTCATGATTCTATGGTAGGGTATATTTATGTCGTCGATACCCCGTTTTTTGTCAAAACGGACGACCAAGGCAAGGCCATGATCAAGCTCAGTGATGGTCAATACAGTTATCAAGCCTGGCTACCAGGACAAAATAAACCTGGCACAGAACAAAAGGTAAATATTGAAGGGGCCGCAACCGAGCTGAAAATTGCGCTTCCCTAACATTCTCACTGCATGATCCAGTTCAAACACATTCGTTCGCGAATTGCTTTTACATTCTTAACCGTGGTCATTGCCATTCAGTTGGCAGGTCTGGTTCCGCTTAAATACGCCCTGGTAAAACATGCCAACCGCCTGGCCGAAGAGCAGATGGAGGTCGGCGAACGGGTATTTGTCAATTTGCTGCAACACAACACGCAAAGTCTCAAACAGGCGACGCAAGTGTTGGCCGCGGATTATGCCTTTAGGGAAGCCGTTGCCACCAACGATGCGGAAACGATTGCCTCCGCACTGGAAAGCTACCAGGGCCGCATCCATGCTCAGGTCGCCTATTTCGTCAGTCAAGATGAAGCGATGGTCATCGGCACCCAGGAAAGCGAGTCTGCCATTTCTGGCAGTGCGGCCCATCAGGAGTTTGTACAGGCCATTATCGAGAATCAAACCGGCACACTCAAGTTTGAACTGGTGGATGGCAAACCTTATCAGTTGATAGCCGTGCCGGTTAAAGCACCCGAAGTGATCGGCTGGGTAGTGATGGGGTTTGCCGTGGATAACCGCCTGGCCGCGCAAATCAAGCAACTGACGCACCTGGATGTCACCTTTGTACAAAAAACCCATCAGCACGATTGGGCGCTGGTTACGGGGACTGCCAACCACGAACTTTCAAACCTGCTGGTCAAAACCGTTTCCGATGTGTATGCACAGAAGCTGTCTTTACACAAGGTCGACCTGGATGGCATTACCTACCATCTTAAAATACGTTCCTTGCATGAAACCAAGGATGAAGCTTTGCTGGTGGTGCTGCAGGGCTCGGTAGAACCTTACCTGCAGGATTTGAACACGCTGTTTAAAGTGATGATTTTCCTGACCTTGCTTGGTGTGGTCATTTTCGCTGCCTTGATCTGGTATGTTTCGCGCAAAACTACCGAACCGATTGCGACGCTGGTTAAAAATGCCGATGACATTGCCATGGGCAATTATGACAAGCCAATTCAGGTGACCAGTACGGATGAGATCGGCTTACTGGCAACCGCCCTCAACAGCATGCGGGAAGCGGTGTTGCAACGCAGCTTGCGCATCCAGCGGCTGGCGTTTAATGATGAGCTGACTGGTCTTTCGAACCGGCTGGCATTTACCCAGGGCGTGCATCAGGCCATGCTGGCCCATGCCCAGAGCAATGCCAAGCTGAGTATTCTGGTCATTAATATTCACCGCTTCAAGCCTATCAACCAAACGCTAGGTCGGGATTTTGGCGATGATTTGCTGCGTCACGTCGGTCAGGTGCTCAAACAGCATGTATTGAGTGAGCAAGACATGGTGGCGCGCCTCGATGCTGATGAATTTGCTGTGTTGTTACAGCATGCCGATCAGGCGCAAGCCACCCGGTTTGCAGATGCCATCCAACAGGTATTTGAGCAACCGGTGCAGGTGCAGGGCCAAGCGATTGATGTACAGGCGGGCATGGGGATTGCGCTGTATCCCGAACATGGCATGGACGAAGAATCTTTACTCAACCACGCTGAGACGGCACTGCAAGAATCCAGACTCAAAAAGACGCCCTGGATTGTCTACAATACCTCGCTGGAAATTGACCAGTCCGAGACATTGACCCTGATCTCTGACCTTAAGGAAGCCATCCAGCAAAACCAGTTATTGCTCTACATCCAGCCCAAGGTCGATGTCTCGACCCGCCGTGCGCTGGGCGGTGAAGCCCTGATTCGCTGGGTGCATCCGCAAAAAGGCATGATTTTCCCTGACCAGTTTATTCCGTTTGCCGAACAGACCGGTATTATCAGTGACCTCACGCAATGGATGTTGCGCCGCGCCTGTGAAGCGTTGGCGGATTTCAAAAAACAAGGCTTGCATATCAGCCTGGCGGTGAATCTTTCAACCCGCGACCTCAACAACATGGAGTTGCCGCAACAGATTGCCGATTTGTTGGCAGCGCATGGCTTGACCACCAAATCACTCAAGCTTGAAATCACCGAAGGCAGCTTGATGCAGGATCCAGAGCGGGCGGAAATTGTCGTACGAAAACTGGCGGCTATGGGGTTGCATCTGGCCATTGATGACTTTGGTACTGGCTACTCCTCGCTGGCTTATTTGCGTCAACTGCCGGTGCAAGAGCTTAAAATTGACCGCTCATTTGTCATGTTTATGGATAAAAACGCCGGCGATGCCAGCATCGTGAAATCGACCATCGATCTGGCGCACAACCTGGGCTTGATCGTGGTGGCCGAAGGCATAGAAAACGAACTGGTGCTCAACCAGTTGGCCAAGCTCGGTTGCAATGAGGGGCAAGGCTACTTTATTGGCAAGCCCATGCCAGAAAAAGACTTTTCGATCTGGCTCGAGCGCTGGCAAGGTCAAAACGACATAGACATTGATATCGGCGATGATTTTAACTATGCCGTCAATCCGCTCGATATCGAGCCGGCGCCTCAAGACCCCTACACGCTAGATAACCTCAATTAATTCAATGCTGTGCACCAGCCCTTGATTTCAAGGCAACTGGCCTATCTATAAGAATTATTTATCGATTGAATTAAATAATTCAATTTTATTTAAAAATAAAAGCGTTTTATCATGTATTTCATACATGAAAGGAGCGCAAGATGAGCCAAATCAGAATGCACAAGAAAGCCAACTTCATCATTCACTACATGATGCAGTGGCTGAACAAATAAGATTAAAAAGTTGTTGAAAATATAATAGCACGCGATTTATAATCGCAGTATATGAATAATTCTGCATCAACCCAAACGCCATTGCTTAATGAGCAGTTATGTTTTTCTGTGTATTCGCTGTCGCTGGCGATTAACAAAGTATATCGCCCACTGCTCAAAACGCTGGAATTAACCTATCCGCAGTATTTGGTCATGATGGTGTTATGGGAGAGCGATCAGCGTACCGTCAGTGATATTGGTGAGCAATTGTTTCTGGATTCGGCAACGCTGACCCCTTTGTTGAAAAGGCTGGAAGCTGCTGAATTTTTGCAGCGTGTGCGCTCGACCGAAGATGAAAGGCAAGTGATTATCTGCCTGACGCAGACCGGCCGTCAGCTGAGGCTCAAGGCCGCCGGGATTATGGATGACATGTTGTGTGCCATGGGCTGTTCATTGCAAGAGGTCGGTGAGTTACGCGAGCGCTTAAACGCGCTGCGCAACCATTTGATTCAGCATCAAGCGTAGTAAACATAAACAAATGGTTTATGGTGTTTTAAGTAGTGTGCGATTTAATTTTAAACAATATGAATTTTCATAGAAAGGATTCAACATGAAGATACAAGCGTTAGTTGCCGTGTTATTTTCCACAGCATTGACTGTCTCCAGCCCGTCGGTATTTGCAGAGGAAAAACCGGTGACCGAACAATTGGTGGACACCTTGACCACTTTATCCGGCGGCCCCCATGCCGGCTACCGCGCCAACCATGCCAAAGGCGTGATGGTGGAGGGGACATTTACCCCTTCTGCACAGGCGGCTTCGGTCAGTAAAGCAACACACTTCCAAAAGGCAACGCCGGTGTTGGTCCGCTACTCGAATGCCACCGGCGTGCCAAATATTCCGGATGCCAATGGCAATGCGTTTCCTAAAGGCATTGCGATCCGCTTTCAATTACCGGATGGCACCGCAACGGATATCGTCAGTATCTCGGTGAATGCTTTTCCAACGGCGACGCCAGAAGACTTTCTGGGCTTGCTCAATGCCGTGCGTGACTCTCAGGGCAGTACGGCCAAGCCTAGCCCAGTCGAGCAGTTTTTAGGCAGCCATCCAGCTGCACTCAAATTTGTGACCACACCCAAACCGGCGCCTGTGAGTTTTGCGACGCAACCTTTTTATGGCGTGAACGCGTTTGAGTTTACCAATGCTGCAGGTAAAACCGTCTTTGGCCGGTACCAGATTGTGCCCGTGGCCGGCGCCAAATTTTTGAGCCAGGAAGCGGCTGACAAAGCTGCACCTGACTACCTGATGACCGATATTGTCGAGCGTGTAAAAACAGGCGCGGTGCAATATAAATTATTGCTGCAACTGGCTGACGCCGGGGATGAAGTCAACAACGCGACCGTCGTTTGGCCGGACAGCCGCAAGGTGATTGAGTTAGGAACACTGACCTTGAATAAGGCTGTGGCAGACAGTAAAGCGGCTGAAAAGCCCATCATGTTCAATCCGCTACAGCTGACAGACGGCATTGCGCCTAGCAAAGATCCTATTTTGCTGGCCAGACCAGCGGCCTATGCCGTCAGTTATGGCAGAAGATTGGCGCATTAAGCTTATTCAGCAAAGCATGGCGAGCTGAATGTGAAACGGCGTTGTTTGCGTGAGCAAACCGCGCCGTTTGCTTTTAACGCCGGCCAATTACTGGGCGACAAATGCAATCGCTTTGCCATTAATGCAATAGCGCAGTCCACTCTCTGTTTTGCCATCGGGGAAGACGTGGCCCAAATGCGCATCACACACATTGCACTTCACTTCTACGCGTTGCATGCCATGGCTATCGTCGGCGTAATAAGCAATCGCATTCTTTGCAAGGGGCTGGTCAAAGGAAGGCCAACCCGAGGCAGAGTCAAACTTTTGGCTAGAATCAAACAGCGTTTGCGCGCAACAGGCGCAGGCATAGCGCCCTGGCGTAAACGCCACACACATTTCTGACGAAAACGGCCGCTCGGTGGCACTTAAACGTGTAATGGCAAACACATCGTCATCCAAAATCTCTCGCCAGGCACGCACGGATTTTTGCAATTTGCGTTCTGGGGGCAGATTCCCTTCGCGCGAGAGTTTAAGTATATCTTTCCATTTAAGCATGATATCCATCCATCAATTTCCAACCCGGTGACTTGTTACTGTTGAAGGTTTTAATCTTGTATAGCGCTGGGAAAACGGCGTTAAATCATGCATTTCCATGTCTTATCGCCACATTTGCGACCTGCGCTGACAGATAAACTACAAACTATCGAGTATATCACTGGTGTGATAGTTCACCAGATGGGAGACATGCCTTGATTGTTAGACCAAGACCGCACTTGTTTGAACTGTTTTTTATCATCAAAGGTTCTATCGTGCTCAAGATCATGCCGCTGCTGACATTTGTAGCAACACTGTCAGCCGTCGTGGTCTCGATTTATACCTTGAAGCCCGACTGGTTACCCAAGTTTGATGGCGGGCCGTTCGCCTTGCTTGGCATCACGCTGTCTATTTTTCTTGCCTTTAGAAATAACGCCTGTTATGAGCGCTGGTGGGAGGCGAGGAAGGTGTGGGGTGAGTTTATGCTCACCGCGAGAAACCTGGCACGCTTGAGCCAGATACTGGATACCCAGGGTGAACTCAGTGCCGCCCGCAAGCAATTGCTGGAATGCAATATTGCTTACGCGCACGCGTTGCTAAAGCAGCTGCGTCCAGGGGATCAACTGCCACGGATCAAGCAACTGTTAGCCGCGCCCGTGGCAGAAGCATACTTGCAGAGCAAAAATCCGCCAGAAGTCATTTTACGTGCCATGGAGCGCATCCTGATACAGGCATTGGCGGAGGGCCGCATCCAGCCTATACAGTTTAATTTGCTCGAAGAATTGATTCAGAAGCTGGCGGCGACGCAAGCCGCCTGTGAACGGATCCAGAACACGCCGATTCCGTTTGGCTACACCTTATTGTTGCACCGCACCGCCTATACTTTTTGTTTTTTGATGCCCTTTTGTTTTGCCAATACCCTGGGCTGGGCCACGCCGTTTGTGACTGCATTGGCAGCTTATACCCTGTTTGGACTCGATGCCCTCGGTAATGAACTCGAAGAGCCTTTTGCCCCGATTGCCAATGCGCTGCCGATCAACGCGCTGACTGAAGTCATAGACATTGAGCTCATGGAAGCCTTGGGGCAAAGTGATTTGCCCGCGTTGCCGACCGCCAAAGAATTTGTACTGATGTAAGTGCACAGACGATTTCTCTACTGAGTGATTTTACTCAATAGCAGCGATGGCTTGGGTGACCGCGGCTAGAGATAGCGGGAAAGTTGCAGGTCTTGCGTCTCGATGGCCGGTGTCTCCTGCGCCATCAAATCGGCCAGCACTTGCCCGGAGCCGCAAGCCATGGTCCAACCCAGCGTGCCGTGCCCAGTATTGAGCCACACATGGGGGTAAGCCGCGCTTGCCTGGCCGATCAGCGGCGTGCCATCCGGGGTCATGGGGCGTAGCCCCGTCCAGAATTGCGCTTGTGCGACATCCCCGGCATACGGGAACAAGCCGTTGAATACAAATTCCAGCGTGGCCCGGCGGCTTGGGTTGAGGCTTAAATCAAACCCATGCAATTCCGCCATCCCGCCCACCCGGATGCGCTGATCAAAGCGCGTAATGGCCACCTTGTAAGTCTCATCCATCACGGTGGACACGGGGGCGGCTGCAGCGTTGATCAGGGGCACGGTCAAAGAATAGCCTTTTACGGGATAGACCGGCAGATTGAGTCCCAACGCCTGCGAAAGTTGGCGCGAGTAGCTGCCAAGGGCGACCACATAATGGTCTGACTGCAACACTTCCACGCCACTTGCCGTTTGCACCTCTACGCCAAGCAACTGGCTTTGCTGTGTCAGTAAGCGGTGTATTTGTGTTTCTTGTCTGAACTTCACCCCAAGCGCTTGCGCCTTGGCTGCCAGTTGCGTGGTAAATAGCTGGCAATCCCCGGTTTCATCCCCAGGCAGATACAACCCACCCAGCAACGCATCTTGTACGTGAATCAGGGCAGGTTCAATGCGTACACAGCCTGCCGCATCCAAATGCTCAAACGGCACGTCCATGCGTTCAAGTACGGCAATATCCTTGGCTTCGGCGGCGAGTTGTTTTTTGGTGCGGAATACTTGTAAGGTCCCTTGACTGCGTTGCTCATAATGCAAGCCCGTCTCTGCGCGCAAACGACGCAGACAATCGCGGCTATACTCGGCCAGACGCACCATGCGCGATTTATTCAATTCATAACGTTCGAGCGAGCAATTGCTTAAAAACTGTGCAATCCAATGACATTGCCAACGCGTGAAATCCGGCTTGAGGGAGAGTGGCGCATGGCGCTGAAACAGCCATTTAAGCGCCTTGAGGGGCACATCTGGGCTGGCCCAAGGGGCGGAATAACCTGGTGAAATTTGCCCTGCATTGGCAAAACTGGTCTCCAGGGCGACCGCTGGTTGACGGTCTATGACCGTGACTTCAAAGCCTTTTAACGCCAGATAATAAGCGCTTGTCACGCCTATCACCCCGGAACCAAGCACTAATACCCGCATGATGATACTCCTGCAACGATAGCGAGGCAGTCATGATGGACTTACCCGCACTGGATGATGTTAACAAAATCGGCTGTCAGCAGGGGGAATATGATCGCGTTAAGGATGAGACGGGCAAGTCAGGCCATCTGCTTTTCCAGTGCCTCTAGCATCACTCTGGCCGGATCACAGTCTGTTTGTGCCGCAATCTCTACCATGCCAGTTGGGCTGGTGACATTCACTTCGGTCAGGTAGTCGCCAATCACGTCCAGCCCGACTAAAAACAGGCCGTGTTGTTTCAGCACACTGCCGACGGTCTCGGCAATTTCTTTGTCACGGGCAGTCAGGGGCTGGGCCACGCCTTTGCCGCCGGCGGCCAGGTTGCCACGGGTTTCGCCGGTTTTGGGGATGCGGGCGAGGGCGTAGGGCAGGGGTTCACCGTTGATGATCAGGATGCGCTTGTCACCTTTGACGATCTCTGGAATATAGCGCTGGACCATGATGGTTTGTGCTTCAAATCGGGTCAGCGTTTCCAGGATGGCGTAAATATTGGGGTCGTCCTGACGCAAGCGGAAAATGCCGCTACCACCCATGCCATCCAGCGGTTTGACGATGATGTCCTGATGTTCGGCCAGAAAGGCCAGAATTTTGCTTTGCAGGCTGGTGACGATAAACGGCGGGGCAAATTGCGGAAAGCGCGCGACAGATAGTTTTTCGTTCCAGCCGCGAATGGATGACGGGTCGTTAATGATACGTGCCCCTTGCTGTTGCGCCAGCTCAAGCAAATAGGTGCTATACAGGTATTCGTTATCAAACGGCGGGTCTTTACGCATCAGCACGGCATCAAAACTTGCGGGGGCTTGTGTGGTTTTGTCACCGGTTTGCCAGTGCCCGTCTGCATTAAACGCAAATGTCTGCGCATCCACCTTGACCTCGGCTTGCTGCAAGTGCCAGTCGTGTTGTTCGCAGACCCATAGCACGTGTCCACGCGCTTGCGCCGCGCGCATGATGGCAAGGCTGGTGTCTTTATAACTTTTGAGTGCGGCCAGCGGATCAAGAATAAACAGCAGTTTCATGATGAACCTTTGCTATGCGGTGAGCAGGTCGATTTCCGGCAGGTCCCGCGCTTGCAGCTCGAGGCCTGCCGCTAACAGGGCCAGTCTTGCGACCACGCCATAGGCATAGAAGCGGTTGGGGGGCGCGTCGGGGGCGCCGGCACAGTCGGGCAGGGTACAGGGTTTTTCAAACGCGAGCGGGGCAAAGTGCATGCCGGGCGCATTCAGGTTTTCATCGACGCCACGGCCGGTGTGCACACGGTAAAAACCGCCAATCACAAAGTGATCCATCATATACACCACTGGCTCGGCTACCGCGTCATTGATGCTTTCAAAGGTATAAACGCCTTCCTGGATCATCACTTCAGACACTTGCATGCCTTCTTTGATCACCGACATTTTGTTACGCGCCTTGCGATTGAGGTCGCGTACCTCGTCGGCCGATTTCACGCTCATGATGCCCATGCCATAGGTACCGGCATCGGCTTTGACAATCGCAAACGGTGGCTGCGAGATGCCATATTCGTCGTATTTAGCCTGCGTTTTTTTCAGGATGGCTTCGACCTTATCGGCCAGCAGGTCTTCACCTACCCGGGCGTGAAAGTCCAGGCCGCTGGCGGTATCAAAGTAAGGATTTAACAACCAGGGGTCAATCTGCAGCAATTGCGAGAATTCATCGACGACAGTGTTATACGCGCTAAAGTGCTGTGACTTGCGTCGGCTGAACCAGCCTGCATGTAACGGTGGAATCAGGGTTTGCTCCAGGCCTTGCAGCAGGTCGGGCACGCCACCGGACAAATCGTTATTGAGCAGAATGGCACAGCTGTCAAAGGCAGGGTATTCCACGCCTTCAAACGTTGCCGCCTTCAGTTGCAGGCGGTTGTTTACGCGCACCAGCGGTTCCAGTACCAGCGGCAAGCCATCATGGGTTTCTAGTTTGGTGATCTCGGTAATCTCTGGCGACAAGCTGCCGACACGGACTTCCATGCCGGCGGTTTTGAGAATGTGACAGAGCTCAACCACATTACGCAGGTAGTACGTGTTGCGGGTATGGTTTTCGGGGATCAGTAGTAAACGGCGCGCATCTGGGCAGATTTTCTCGACCGCCATTTGTGCGGCTTGCACAGCCAGGCTCAAAAATTCGGGATTCAGGTTATTAAAACCGCCTGGAAACAGGTTGGTATCCACCGGGGCAATCTTGAAGCCGGCATTGCGCAGGTCCACGCTGGCATAAAACGGGGCGGGAATCTCCTGCCATTTGGTGCGGAACCAGTGCTCAATATCCGGCATGGCTTGCAAAACGCGTTTTTCCAGTGTGTAGAGAGGGCCGCTTAAAGCCGTGGTTAAGTGTGGAACCATGGTTGCTCCTGTGCTTGTTATTTTATTCACCGGTTATCCGGCACTGCTGATGCAATGATTAGGCGATGACCGCATGCGCCTGCTGGTCGGCATGATAACTGCTGCGCACCATGGGCCCGCTGGCCGCATTGTCAAAGCCCATGGCATCGGCTTGTTGTTTAAACCATTCAAAACGCTCTGGCGTGACATATCTCAACACCGGCAAGTGATGGACGCTGGGTTGCAAGTATTGCCCCAGGGTAAGCATGCTGACACCATGTGCGCGCAAGTCACGCATCACCTCTAAAATTTCTTCATCCGTTTCACCCAGGCCCAGCATCAAGCCAGATTTGGTCGGCACTGTTGGGTACAGTTCACCAAACTGTTTGAGCAAATCCAGCGAATGCTGGTAGTCAGAACCAGGGCGCGCCTGTTTATACAAACGCGGCACCGTTTCCAGGTTATGGTTCATGACGTCTGGCGGTGCTTCACGCAGAATTTTGAGCGAGATATCGAGGCGGCCCCTAAAATCTGGCACCAGGATTTCAATTTTAATGGCGGGGGATTGGGCGCGTATGGCGCGGATGCAGTCGACAAAATGCTGCGCGCCACCGTCAGGCAAATCATCGCGGTCTACTGAGGTGACGACTACATAGCGCAGTTTCATCTGTGCGATGGTGCGGGCGAGGTTTTCTGGCTCATTCGGATCAGGCGGCAAGGGTTTGCCATGTGCCACATCACAAAACGGGCAACGGCGGGTACAGATATCGCCCAGAATCATAAAAGTGGCTGTGCCGCCACTAAAGCATTCGCCAATATTAGGGCAGCTGGCTTCTTCACAGACGGTATGCAAATTGTTGTCGCGCAGGACTTGCTTGATTTCCTGGAACCGTGCCGAATCCGGCACTTTCATGCGTATCCATTCGGGCTTGCGCAGCATGGGTTGCGGCACGATCTTGATCGGGATACGCGAGGTTTTTGCTGCGTCGATTTCTTTCACGCCAGCTACTTTCTTGGCCGGGCGGGCGCTTGCATCTATTGGGGTCGAATTATCTGACATGCGTCAGTTTCTCTTTCAATCGGTGGGTTAAATCAGCGGCAATGTCAGGCATTTGCAGCGCAATATTTAATTCCCGGGTTTGCGTCATTTGCATGCCGGCATAACCACACGGGTCTATATCGGCAAACGGCTGTAAATCCATGTCTATATTCAAACTCAGGCCATGGTAGCAGCACTGGTTTTTCAGGCGTAGCCCCAGCGAGGCAATTTTTTTGCCGTCTACATACACACCAGGGGCATCCGCACGGGCAACAGCCACCACGCCTTGTGCGGCCAGCCATTCTATCAGGCTGTCTTCCAAGATGGAGACAAGTTGCCGGACATTCAAGTGGCCGCGTGCCAGATCGATCAGGCAATAAATAATGAGTTGGCCCGGGCCGTGGTAAGTGATTTTGCCACCGCGGTCTACATTCACCACTGGAATTGCATTCTGTGGCAGGCGCACGCCGCGGCGGTTGAGGCCTAGCGTATACACAGGCGGATGTTCGGTGACCCAGAGCTGGTCAGGCGTACTGGTCGTGCGTTGGGCAGTGTATGCCTGCATGGCAGCCAGCGTGGCTGCATAATCAGTCAGCCCCAACTGGCGGATTTCCAAGGCAGGCATGATAGAAAAAGGCTTATAGCACAACCTTGACCATGGGGTGAGCGGTCAGGCTGCGGTAAATATCATCCAGTTGTGGCTTGGAGGTGACATACACCAGACAGGTCAGGCTCAGGTATTTGCCATTGCTGCTGCCACGCATTTCAATCAGGTGCGTATCAAAGTCTGGCCAGTGCAACTGGATGGTGCGGGTAATTTCGCTGGCGAAATCATCATGCGTTTCACCCATGACCTTGATCGGGAAATTGGTGGGAAACTCAATCAGGGTCTCTTCTATTTCCGGTAATTGCTCGAACTTGGTCATATGTTACCTACCTTTTAAACAGTCAGTGACGGTCAGCCTGTTTATTGCAAATACAAGCGGACCTGATCGATCATGCGTGAAAAGATATTGCTGGCCTCGACTGCCTGCATGGTGACCAGCGGCACGCTATGCACCACCTTGCCATTGAGGCTGAAATCCACCGCACCAACCGTTTGATGTGCTTTTAACGGCGCTTCAAGCGGTTTGGGCACGCGTAGATTCGCTTTCATATTGGCATATTCACCCTGGGGCAGCGTCAGGTAAACCGGTTTTACCACTGTGAGGTCAACCTGGTTTTCTGTCCCTTTCCATACCTTTTGCCGCGTAATCGCTTTGTCCGCCGCATAAATCAGTCTGGATTCATAAAACTGGAAGCCAAAATTCAGTAATTTTTGACTCTCAGCGGCGCGTACATTGTCAGAGGTGGTGCCAAGTACCACAGAAATCAAGCGGAAGTCATTGCGTTTGGCCGAAGAAATCAGGCAGTAACCGGCGGATTCGGTATGGCCGGTTTTCATGCCATCAACCGTGGGGTCTATAAACAGCAAGCGGTTGCGGTTAGGCTGGGTGATGTTGTTATAGGTGTAAGACTTTTGCGAATACAAGCGCGCGTAGTCTTGCGGAAAGTCGCGAATCAGCGCATTGGCCAAAATGGACAAGTCACGTGCGGTGGTGACATGGGCCGGGTCTGGCAAGCCTGTCGCATTCATAAAGTGGCTGTTTTTCATGCCCAGCGCGGCCGCTTTTTTGTTCATCAGCGTGGCGAACAATTCTTCACTGCCCGCAATGCCTTCGGCCAGGGTAATTGCCGCATCATTGCCTGACTGAATAATCAGGCCATGAAGCAACTCATCCACAGTGACGGTCATCGTCGTGTCGATAAACATTTTTGAGCCTTCGACCTTCCAGGCTTTTTGACTCACGGGCAAGGTCTGTGTCAGTGACAAGCGCTTTTGCTTGACCGCTTCAAAGGTCAGGTAAGCGGTCATTACTTTGGTCAGTGACGCAGGTTCCACCGGCATGTCGGGGTTGTTCGCAGCCAGCAGATTGCCGGTATTGGCATCGCGCAGCACAAAGGCTTTGGCCGCCAGCGTGGGTACAGGTACATTGCCGGTAATGGCTTCAGCCGCCACCGTCATTAAAGGAATGGAAAGTAGAAAAGCAATACAAGAACGCCACATGGTCATCATTTAACGAGAAAAAATACTTAACGAGAAAACGGTGCTAGCGGGAAAAAACAAGCGCTGGCAACTGCAATTGGTCACGCATCTGATTGGCTGCTTGCGCGGCCATGGCGTGATCAGGATATGGGCCCAGAACAACCTGGAACATCTTGCCATTATACACTTTGTTCAGCAGGCTTTGTGTCTCGGGTACCGCATTGGAAATGCGCTGCTGAAGGCGGTCGGCATTTTCTTCAACGCCAAAGGCGCCGACCTGTACATACACACCGGTGTTGTCGAGTGAGGCCGCTGGTTTTGCCGCTGCTTTGGGCATGCTTGCCGGCGCAATGTCTCTGGCGACGCCTGCACTGCTCGGGGCCGCAGCTATCTCCGGCTGGTTGGGGTCAATTAAAGTGATCTCTACTTGGGCCGAGCCATGCTGGGTGATATCGAGTTGTTTGGCGGCGGCATACGATAAATCGATGATGCGGTCGCGGCCAAAAGGGCCGCGGTCATTGACCCTGGCAATCAGGTTTTTGCCATTGCTCAGGTTGGTGACGCGCACATAACTTGGAATTGGCAGCGTGCGGTGGGCGGCGCTGAGTTTATACATGTTATAAGGCTCACCACTGGCGGTACGGCGGCCATGAAATTTTTTACCATACCAGGAAGCGTGTCCGGTTTGCGTAAACGGCGTTGTAATTTCCGACATTGGCGACACCAGTTCCCCATTCACGATATAAGGCTTGGTGGTCCCTTTCACGATGGGCTCCAACTTGGGCGTCACCGAGGTTTCCAGTGGAATGTTAGGATCAATGCCTTCGGTGGCATTGCCAGTGCTCTCGGGTTTGGGGTCAATATTAATGACTTTGGGTGCACCTAGCGGCGCACTGCTGCCCGGCAATACCGCAGGCGGCGCAGGCGAGGCTGCGGGCGCGGCAGGGCGTGGCGTGGGCACGGGTTTTATTGGCGCAGGCGCCGTTGGACGTGACGGCATGCTGCTTTCGCAGGCAACCAGCCCGGCAGCCAGCAGCACGATAAAGAGTCTTTGTAGGGACAATGACATCGAGGTCCTTCAGTGGTTTCTGGCCACGTTAATCGGTGGCTACCAGCCGTTTATGCGACTGCACGCTCATCAGCAAACCCAGGCTTAGCCCTAAGGTCAAGAGTGAGGTGCCGCCATAACTGACCAGCGGCAAGGGAATGCCGACCACAGGCAGAATGCCGCTCACCATGCCCATGTTGACGAAGCAATAGGTAAAAAAGGTGGCGGCAATGCTGCCAGCCAACAAGCGGGAAAAAGTACTCTTGGCTTGTGACGCGATGATGAAAGCGCGGCCAATAATAATGGCGAACAGCAGCAATAACAGGCTGCAGCCTACCAGACCAAACTCTTCTGCAAACACGGCAAAAATAAAGTCTGTGGTGCGTTCTGGCACAAAGTCTAACTGTGACTGGGTGCCGTTGAGCCAGCCTTTGCCGGTCATACCGCCAGAGCCAATGGCAATGGTGGCCTGAATAATGTGATAACCCGCGCCAAGCGGGTCCTGGCTAGGATCGATGAGAATTTCCACCCGCCGCCGCTGATAGTCATGCAGCATGGACCATAAAATGGGCAGCGCCGCGCCAAAGGCAATCGCGCTGCCAAAAATAAATTTCCAGCTCAGACCGGCCAGAAAAATCACATAAAAACCGGCGGCAAAGACCAGAGTGGCGGTCCCGAGGTCGGGCTGCTTGGCAATCAGCAAGACCGGCACCAGCAAAATGACCCCAGCGACGACATAGTCCGTGGTGCGTAACAAGGATTCACGTTTTGAAAAATACCACGACAGCATAATTGGCACGGCCAATTTCATGAGTTCCGAGGGCTGGATTTTGGTCACGCCCAGATTGAGCCAGCGCCTGGCGCCATGGCTAATATCGCCGACCAGCGCTACCGCAATCAACAATGCCAGCCCGAACAAATAGGCGGGCAGGGCAATGCGTTCAATGTGTTGCGGCTGTGTGTTTGCAACCAGAAACATCACGCCCATCATCACCAGGATATTAATCAGCTGTGCATTAACCTTGAGCAGGGACTGCCCCGAGGCGCTATAGAGCACCATGAGCGCAACCACCAGCACCATGAGGACGGTGGCCAGCAAGATGGAATCAATATGGCGGATAAAATGGCCGATCCACTGTTTAATCATGCTCTTCCTCCTCAACGACTGGGGGTGTGTTCTGTGCTTGTGTTTGGGCGGGCACCGCAGGGGCTGCCACTGCGGGTATTTTGCCCAGCAGATAATAGTCCATCACCTTGCGTGCAATCGGCCCCGCCGCCGAGCCACCGTGGCCACCGTTTTCCACAATGACGGCCACGGCAATTTTGGGGTCTTCAGCCGGGGCGTAAGCAATAAACCAGGCGTGGTCGCGATGACGTTCTGCCGTGGCTTTTTCGTTATATTTTTCATTTTGCTTGATACCCACCACTTGCGCCGTACCGGTTTTGGCAGCGATGTCATAGCCTGCATTGGCGCCCACTGACGCGGCTGTGCCTCCCGGGCGTGTCACATCCATCATGCCCAATTTCACAATCTCCAGATTCTCCGGGCTCAGGTTCAACTGGTCCGCCACTTTATGCGGCAACATCCTGACCTCGTTGGTTTTGGCATTCACAATCGCATTGACCAGATGCGGCTGGATGGCCTTGCCACTATTGGCCAGCGTGGCCGTGGCGTAGGCCAATTGCATGGGCGTGACCAGCGTATACCCCTGACCAATGCCTACAATGACAGTTTCACCCATATACCAGGGCTGTTTGAAGCGTCTTTGCTTCCAGCCCGGCGTCGGCAGCAAGCCTGCCAGCTCGCCCTGGATATCAATATTGGTTTTTTCACCAAAACCAAAATGTCTGACAAAGTCGGTCAGCCGGTCTATGCCAAGCTCGACAGCCAGCCCATAAAAAAACGTATCGCAAGACACGGTAATCGCCTTGCGCATATCGACTGAACCATGGCCGGATGGTTTCCAGTCGCGGTAGCGGTGATGGCTGTTGGGCAGCATGTAGTAGCCTGGGTCGCTGATAGTAAACGGCGGTTGCCGCTTGCCTGATTCCAGCCCGGCCAGTGCGACAAAGGGCTTGAAGGTGGAGCCAGGCGGGTAAATCCCCTTCAAGGTGCGGTTGATCAGCGGTTTATCCAGCGAATTGTTCAACAGGTTCCAGTTATCAAAATCAATGCCATCCACAAACAGGTTGGCATCAAACGACGGCATGCTGGCCATGGCCAGGACTTCCCCTGTTTTGGGTTGGATCGCCACCAGCGCGCCGCGACGTCCGGCAAATTCCTGCTCGGCGATTTCTTGCATTTTGGCGTCCATGGACAGCACCACGTTGTTGCCAGAGGTGGGCGAGGCGCTTGACAGCACGCGCACAGCCCGGCCATCTGCATCAATTTCTACCTGCTGAAAGCCGGTGACGCCATGCAGCTCGGTTTCATAGGCTTGCTCGACGCCCGCCTTGCCAATATGCTCAGTGCCTTTGTAGTTGGAGAGCTGGTTGTTTTCCTTGAGCTGCTTGAGATCATGTTCATTGATCCGGCTGATATAGCCGATACCATGCGTGCCCAGGGTGCCATAGGGGTAATGGCGAAACAGGCGTGATTTGAGCTCAACGCCAGGAAACCGGAAGCGGTTCACGGCAAACTTGGCGGCTTCGTATTCATTAAGGTGGGTACGGATCGGAATGCTTTCAAACGTATGGCTTTGCGCCCGCAGTTTTTTAAAGCGCTTGAGATCCGTTGGCGAAATCTCGACCAGTTTGCCCAGCTCGGCAATTGTGTCCTGCAAGTCTTCGGTTTTGGAGGGCGTGATTTCCAGCGTATACACAAAAAAGTTATGCGCCAGAATAATGCCGTTGCGGTCAGAAATCAGGCCACGGTTCGGGGTGATGGGGACAATCGAAATCCGGTTGTTTTCTGCCAGTGTTTGATAATAGTCATAGCGAAAGACTTGCAGAAAGTAAAAACGGCCCAGCAGCGCAGAAAACGCTGCCAAAACCAACAGTACCAGAAAAACCAGACGAACCCGGAACTTGTGCTGTTCGTTTTGATGGTTTTTGAGTTCAGTGCTATACCCCATGTGCTTACAATTTCTTCGGGCGGGTCAGTTCGCCAAACCAGATAATCATGAATTGCCACAGTATCAGGTCAGACACGATGGGGAAGGCGTAGGTCCAGTCGGGCAATTCGCCGCCGGCAAACAGCTTGAGCAGCAAAATCAGCCCGCGCTCTACGCCAAACAAAAACAACACATATAAATAGAGCTGCCAGCGATTGAACAGCACCAGCCTGCGTTGATAGATCAGGCCGAGAAAGGCGGTGATTGCAAATGTCAGGGCATGTTGTCCGAGCAGGCTGCCCGTGGATAAGTCCACCAGCAAGCCAGCAAACCACACCCAGCCAATATTGCAGTGGTAGGGGGCTTGCAACAGCCAATACAGCATGATAACCAGCAGAAAATCCGGGCGCACAATAATGCCCGCATTTGACCAGGGGTAAAGTTGAAAAATCAACCCGACCAGCAAGGTGAAAAAGAACGTGCTGAACTTAACCGGTTTCATCGACGCTCCGGTGTGGTTGGTGGAGTGGGCGGCGCCACTGGGTCAGTAGGCACTGCGCTGTCTGGTTGTGCGGTCATTTCGGTGTCTGGCGGCTGTCCGGCATCCAGTACGGGCGGTGTGGTGACCGGGTTGGGGTCAACCAGTGCATTGTTCTTTTGCAAGACGTCCACCACGGACTGATCCAGGTGCTGCGCGTTGTTGCGTTGCAACATGGGGCGGCTTTCGGACATCGGATTGGTGGCCGGGGAATCTGGCACTTTGAGGATCAGCACATGTTTGTGGTTATTCACGCCGGCAATCGGGCGGCTGATAATCTTGGCAAACGGCGAATCCTGGCTTTGCTTGATCTGGGTGACGATGGCCACTGCCAAACCGGCGGGATAGACGCCGTCAATGCCCGAGGTTACCAGTTTGTCACCAACCTTGATGTCGACGCTGGTGGGCAGGTAGGGAATGTCCAGCGTGTTGCGTTTGCCCTCCCCAAAGGCAATGGCGCGTAATTGGTTGCGCTCGATCTGAATAGGAATCGACAGTTTTTTATCCGTGATCAGCGTGACTTCGCTGGTGAACGGATACACCCGGGTGATCTGACCCACCACGCCCTGTTCATCAACCACCGCTTGCCCGGGGGTGATGTGGTGGTGACTGCCACGGTTCAGCGTGATGATGTTGCTAAATGGGTCGCGCCCCATATGCATGACTTCACCCAGCGTGGCTTCCGGGATAATCGGTGCATCCCCGGCCAGCAATGTGCGTAAATGCGCATTTTCGGCATCGACAGTGGCCAGGCGCTGCAAGGCTGCATGATCGATCAGCGCCTGCTGTTTGAGCTTGAAGTTATCCTGAATCAGCTGGTTATGCGAGGTAAAGTAGGTATTGATGTTGCGCCCCCATTCGTTAGGGGCGCTGGCGATCACTTCAAGCGGGTGCAGGGCGGTACTGAACCATTGCCTTACCTGGCTCAAATAATCAAAGCGTGCATCGACCGCCATCATGACCAAAGACAGCGTACAAAAAAACATCAGGCGCGAGAAAGGCTTGGGCCCCTGTATAAAAAAGGCCGGCGACTCTTGCGGATCAAGCTGTTGGTGGATGCCTTTAAGCATAGTCAGGGTCGCGCCAACTGGGTGCGGATTTATTCGCTAGCGAATACGTTGCCCAGCTTGTCCATTTCCTCAAGTGCGCGGCCACAGCCACGGGCGACACAGGTCAGTGGATCTTCAGCCACGATGACTGGCAAGCCGGTTTCTTCTACCAGCAAACGGTCCAGGTCGCGCAACAAGGCACCACCACCGGTCAACACCATGCCTTTTTCGGCAATGTCTGCGCCCAGCTCTGGCGGCGTTTGTTCAAGTGCCGATTTCACTGCACCGACGATGGCATTCAGCGGCTCAGTCAGCGCCTCAAGAATCTCGTTGCTGGAGATGGTGAATTTGCGCGGCAAGCCTTCAGCCAGGTTGCGGCCAGTCACTTCCATTTCAAGCACTTCAGAGCCGGGGAAGGCGGAGCCGATTTTTTTCTTGATCGCCTCAGCAGTTGGTTCGGAGATTTGCATGCCGTAATTACGGCGGATGTAGTCAATAATCGCCTGGTCAAACTTGTCACCACCGACGCGCTCGGACTTGGCGTAGACAATGCCGCCCAGTGAGATCACGCCAACTTCAGTCGTGCCGCCACCAATATCGACGACCATGGAGCCGGTGGCTTCGGCCACAGGCATATCGGCACCAATCGCAGCGGCCATCGGTTCTTCAATCAGAAACACCTGCTTGGCACCTGCGCGCTCGGCAGATTCTTTAATCGCACGACGCTCTACCTGGGTGGAGCCCACGGGGACGCAGATGATGATGCGTGGGCTGGGAGAGAACCAGCGAGATTCGTGTACCTTGCGGATAAAGAACTTGAGCATTTGCTCGGTGATGGTGAAGTCGGCGATCACACCGTCTTTCATCGGGCGGATGGCCTGAATGTTGGCTGGCGCGCGGCCCAGCATGCTTTTTGCATCAGAGCCGACTGCCAGCAGCACTTTTTTGCCGTTGGGGCCGCCTTCGGTACGAATCGCCACCACTGAGGGCTCATCCAGCACCACCCCTTTGCCGCGTACGTAAATCAGCGTGTTGGCGGTGCCAAGGTCAATGGCAAGGTCATTGGAGAAGTAGCTGTTGATTGAACCGAACATGTTTTATCCTGTGAAAATTCTGACTTTGGTGCTGCCCGCTGGGTGCGGCATAAAATCAAGGTATAATAGCGCAAAACGCACATGAAATTAAGATGTGTTTTCAAAATCTTATAGACAATTAACCACACATGGCACTGAATCTAGATGATATCAAGCGTATCGCGCACCTGGCCCGCATCGAGGTCAGCGACAGTGAAGCGCAAGAAACCCTAAGCAAACTTTCCGGTATTCTGGGGCTGATTGAGCAAATGCAGGCGGTGGACACCACCGGCATCACCCCCATGTCGCACTCGCAAGACGTGACACAGCGTCTGCGTGAAGACGTGGTGACTAAAACCAACCAGCGCGAACTGTTTCAATCCATTGCACCAGCCACGCAAGATGGCTTATACCTGGTGCCCAAAGTCATTGAATAAGCGCTTGCCAGCCCCTGCTTTGACGGTTCATTTTTACGGTTTCCATTATGATAAACAGTAGTTTAAAACAGCTGGGCCAGCAGTTGGCCAGCAAACAAGTTTCCAGCGTGGAGTTGACGCAGGCCTATTTGCAACGGATGGCCACACTCAACCCCAGCATCAATGCCTATGTCACCATAGACGAACAAAAAACCCTGGCGCAGGCGCAAGCGGCAGATGCACGTATCGCCGCCGGTACAGCCGGCCCGCTCACTGGCATCCCCATCGCGCAAAAAGATATTTTTTGTGCCCAGGGCTGGCGCACCACCTGTAGCTCCAAAATGCTGGAAAACTTCATTGCCCCCTATGACGCGCATGTGATCAGCCAGTTTGATGCGGCCGGTGCGGTCAATCTGGGCAAAACCAATATGGATGAGTTCGCCATGGGCTCCTCCAACGAAACCAGTTATTTTGGCGGCGTCAAAAACCCATGGGACTTTGATCGTGTGCCTGGCGGTAGCTCTGGCGGTTCCGCGGCGGCTGTGGCCGCCCGCTTGTGTGCAGCGGCCACCGGGACAGATACGGGCGGCTCCATCCGTCAACCCGCTTCATTGTGCGGCTTTACCGGCCTTAAACCAACTTATGGCCTGGTCTCCCGTTACGGCATGATCGCTTTTGCTTCGTCGCTGGACCAGGCAGGCCCCATGGCCAAGTCGGCTGAAGACTGTGCGTTGATGCTGAATGTCATGGCCGGTTTTGACGAGCGTGACTCCACCAGCGTGCAGCGCGAGCAAGAAGATTACACGCGTGGCTTGAGCGCCATGCAAGGCACGCAGCCGCTCAAAGGCTTGCGGATTGGCCTGCCCAAAGAATATTTTGCCGAAGGTTTGAATGCTGACGTGGCTAAAGTGATTGAAACGGCGATTGCAGAATACAAAAAGCTGGGTGCAGAGATTGTCGAGATCAGCTTGCCAAACAACAATCTGTCGATTCCAGTCTATTACGTGCTTGCCCCAGCCGAGGCTTCTAGCAACCTGTCACGCTATGACGGCGTCCGTTATGGTCACCGTGCGGCGGAATACAATGACCTGCTCGACATGTACATGAAGTCGCGCGCAGAAGGTTTTGGTGCCGAGGTCAAGCGCCGTATCCTGATTGGCACCTATGTGCTCAGTGCCGGTTATTACGATGCCTACTACCTCAAGGCCCAGCAAATCCGCCGCCTGATTGCCCAGGACTTTGTGGAAGCTTTCAAGCAATGTGATGTGATCATGGGCCCGGCCGCGCCTTCAGCGGCTTTTAAAGCCGGTGAAAAAACCAGCGACCCGGTGGCCATGTATCTCGAAGACTTATACACCATTGCCGTGAACCTGGCGGGCTTGCCAGGCATGAGCATTCCGGCCGGGTTTACCACCAGCAGTGAGGGCAAGGCTTTGCCGGTTGGTTTGCAGATTATTGGCAATTATTTTGATGAGGCGCGCATGCTCAATGTTGGCCATGCCTATCAACAAGTCACAGACTGGCATACACGCATGCCAGCTGGATTGGAGAACATCTAACATGCAGTGGGAAGTCGTGATCGGGTTGGAAACCCACGTACAGTTACAAACTAATTCCAAACAGTTTAGCGGGGCCTCCACCACTTATGGGGCGGCGCCAAATACGCAAGCCTGTGAGGTGAGTATCGCGCTGCCAGGGGTGTTGCCTGTGCTCAACAAAAAAGCCGTGGAATGCGCGATTAAATTTGGCCTGGCGATTGATGCCGAAATGGCGCCACGCAGCGTATTCTCACGTAAGAATTATTTTTATCCCGATTTGCCCAAGGGCTACCAGATCAGCCAGTTTGAGCTGCCGGTAGTGGGTAAAGGTCAGCTGACCATTCAGGTCCCAGCGGGCAAAAATACCGAGGCCTATGAGAAGGTGATCAATATCACGCGTGCGCACCTTGAAGAAGATGCGGGTAAATCTGTGCACGGTGCCGTTGAGGGCATGTCCGGCATCGACCTGAACCGTGCGGGGACGCCCTTGCTCGAAATCGTGACTGAACCCGATATGCGCAGTGCTGCCGAAGCGGTCGCTTATGCCAAGAAGTTACATGAACTGGTGCAGTGGATAGGCATTTGCGACGGCAATATGCAGGAAGGTTCTTTCCGTTGCGACGTCAACGTCTCGGTGCGCCCCAAGGGCACTGAAAAGTTCGGTACCCGCCGCGAGATCAAAAACCTGAACTCGTTCAAGTTCATGCAGCAAGCCATTGAGTATGAGACCCAGTGGCAAATCGAAACGCTGGAGGATGGCGGCACCATCCAGCAGGCAACTGTCCTGTTTAATCCGGACACCGGTGAAACGCGTGCCATGCGTACCAAGGAAGAAGCCAATGATTATCGCTATTTTCCTGACCCGGATTTGCTGCCGCTGGAAGTGACTGAGGCCGATAAAGCACGCGTGCGTGCCGAGATGCCAGCGTTGCCACAGGCCTTGCAGGCGCGGTTGGTGAGCGAGTACCAACTCTCTGCTTATGATGCCAGCACATTGACGGCTTCACGCAGCATGGCTGATTATTTTATGGCCACGGTACAAGCAGGTGCCGAGCCCAAACAGGCGGCTAACTGGGTGATGGGCGCGCTTTCTGCCAAGCTCAATGCGGAAGAAAAAACGATTGCTGACAGTCCCGTCTCTGCCCAGCAGTTGGCTGCCTTGCTCAAGCGTATTGCAGACAATACGATTTCCAACAACGCTGCCAAACAGGTGTTTGAAGGCGTGTGGGCAGGCGAGGGTGAAGTCGATGCCATTATCGAAGCCAAAGGACTCAAGCAAGTGTCTGATACAGGCGCGATTGAGGCCATCATCAAAGAGGTGCTGGCGGCGAACCAGGCCATGGTCGATGAGTACAAATCTGGCAAGGAGAAAGCCTTTAATGCGCTGGTTGGCCAGTGTATGAAAGCCTCTAAAGGCAAGGCGAATCCGGCGCAGGTCAATGAGCTTCTCAAGAAGATGTTGGGCTAGTCCCTTAATTGGCAGTTGGATAAAAAAACAAACCCCGCTTTTGGCGGGGTTTGTTTTTTGACACGACTCTCTAAGCTTTGTAGCTCAGGATTACTTGCAATGCTCTTTGTCGTGATGGTCTTTGCAATGCTCATCTGCAAAAGAAACATTTGAGAATACGGCCATCATTACCAATACTAAAGCTGCGAATTTTTTCATTCTGATCTCCTGTTAGCATTTCAAGTGTAAAGTCATTTGCTGCCTGCGCATGACGACCGTCACACGCATAACTGATTATCGGCTGGCAAGCATCAAACTAAAACTGGATAAACTCGGATTAGCCCCCTCAGTTCATCTATTTACTATTGGCACAGGGTATGGCAAATCAGCTGCCATGAAATGGTCATAAAGCCGATGGTGGTGAGCACGAAGCTGATGGCAGAATAAACTTTCCATTTGGTTTTGTTCCAGAAGTCGGGATCAAATGCGGCAATCACAAACACGGTCGGGTTGGTAAAGCCGCCAATGGCCACGCAAACACAGGCAAAATAATGCAACTCTATGCCTGCGGCCTTGGCTGCGCCATAAAATCCCAGTCCAAACAGGGCCATAAGGGCGTAGTCGACATGGGCGCGTATCATGGTTTTATAGTCCACCAAAAACTCGCCATCTATACCCTTGATCGGAAACCAGCGGGCAAAAGTCATCAGCCATGCAGACAAAATCAACGCAGTGATACAAGCCACTGCACCTATTAATAACACGTTCATATTTTCTCTCCTGAGCCTATTAAAAAATTAACCCGTGATGTTTTTGTGTCGGGCAGGTGAATTGTAGACAGGTCTGTCTACTTGTCAAGCGCAGGCAGACGCAAAACTTTGTTTTACTTGCGTTATTAGGCGTTTTCCCGCACAATTCGTCCGTTGCTAGGGGTCTGTAAATACTTCATTTTGTGAGGTTTTTGCAGTGAGAGTTACCCTTCGAACCTGATGCGGGTCATACCGCCGTAGGGAATGCAAGTCTTCGCATCCTTACGTCTTTTCTTTTAAGGATGCCTAATGAACGCTATTGATAAGAACATCAAATTCGTCAACGCAGATGCCAAAGTTGACGAAGCTGCTACCAAACCGTTTGCCAAATCGCGCAAAATTTACGTTGAAGGTTCACGCCCCGATATCCGTGTGCCATTTCGTGAAATTTCACTGAGTGATACCCCTTCCAGCTTTGGTGGGGATACCAATCCACCTGTGGTTGTGTATGACACTTCCGGCCCTTACACTGATCCGAATGTAGAGATTGATATCCGTAACGGTCTGCCAGCGTTGCGTGCGCAATGGATTATGGAGCGGGGTGATGTAGAGCAGCTGGATGGCCCGACGTCTGAATTCGGTCATCAGCGCCTGGTCGATCCAGAGTTGTCACAAATGCGCTTTAACCTGCATCGCAAACCGCTGCGTGCCAAAGCGGGTAAAAATGTCAGCCAGATGCATTATGCGCGGCAAGGCATCATCACACCCGAGATGGAGTTCATCGCCATCCGTGAAAACCAGCGCCGTGAAAACATGAGCGAGCTGCTGCAAACGCAACACCCTGGTCAGAACTACGGTGCCAGTATTCCACCTGTCATCACGCCAGAATTTGTGCGTGACGAAGTGGCGCGTGGCCGTGCCATTATCCCTGCCAACATCAACCACCCGGAAATCGAGCCCATGATTATTGGCCGTAACTTTTTGGTCAAGATCAACGCCAATATCGGTAACTCGGCGCTGGGTTCTTCCATCTCTGAGGAAGTGGAAAAAATGGTGTGGGGCACCCGTTGGGGTGGCGATACCGTGATGGATCTGTCCACTGGTAAAAACATCCATGAAACCCGTGAGTGGATTATCCGCAACTCACCGGTGCCAATTGGTACCGTGCCTATCTATCAGGCGCTGGAAAAAGTGAACGGCAAGGCTGAAGACCTGACCTGGGAAATCTTCCGCGACACGCTGATTGAACAGGCAGAGCAGGGCGTAGACTATTTTACGATTCACGCTGGTGTGCGCCTCGCTTACATTCCCATGACCGCCAAACGCATGACCGGTATCGTGTCACGTGGCGGCTCTATCATGGCCAAATGGTGTCTGGCGCACCACAAAGAGTCTTTCCTGTATACGCACTTTGAAGAAATCTGCGAGATCATGAAGCAATATGACGTGTCATTCTCGCTGGGTGACGGCTTGCGTCCAGGCTCTATCTACGATGCCAATGATGAAGCGCAATTTGCCGAGCTGAAGACCTTGGGTGAGTTGACCCAGATCGCCTGGAAGCACGATGTGCAGTGCATGATCGAAGGCCCGGGTCACGTGCCTATGCACCTGATCAAGGAAAACATGGACCTGCAACTGGAGCACTGTGGCGAAGCCCCGTTCTACACGCTGGGCCCATTGACCACCGACATTGCGCCTGGCTATGACCACATTACTTCCGGTATTGGTGCAGCCATGATCGGCTGGTACGGCTGCGCCATGCTGTGCTATGTGACCCCGAAAGAGCATCTGGGCTTGCCGGACAAGGAAGACGTCCGCGTAGGTATCATTACCTACAAGATTGCGGCGCATGCCGCTGACCTGGCCAAAGGCCATCCAGGCGCACAGATTCGTGACAATGCCTTGTCCAAGGCGCGTTTCGAATTCCGCTGGGAAGACCAGTTTAACCTCGGGCTTGATCCTGAAAAAGCCAAGGAATTCCACGATGAAACCTTGCCGCAAGAAGGTGCCAAACAGGCACACTTCTGCTCCATGTGTGGCCCGCACTTCTGTTCAATGAAAATTACACAGGATGTGCGCGACTACGCCGATAAACTGGGGGTGGATGAACAGGTGGCGCTGGAAAAAGGCATGCAGGAAAAAGCCATCGAGTTTGTGAAAAAAGGCGCTGAGGTTTATCAAAAAGTGTAACTTTTTGGTGCCTTAAGCTTTTAAAAACCGGCCTCGTGCCGGTTTTTTTATGGCCAGCAATCTTGTCATTTAGTCCACAAAATGACTGTTTTTTGCGCCATGTCGCCATGGTCAAACGCGCTATAGTTTGCCATCACAATCGCGGTCAGGAGACTGCACATGCCAGACAATCTGCACACCAGTATCGTCAGGGATTTTCGGCAAACCTTGCTGTGGCCCGTGCAATTGATGACTGATCATCTTGTCCCCGGCGCCGTAGATGCGCCCTGGGAAACGCTCAAGGCCATCAAGGATTCGCCCTGGGTAGAAATTGAGGATGATTTTTTACACAGCGCCCCGCATTTAAGTGAAACGCGCTATCAAGAGTTCGTCACCTTTATGCCTTTTGCCCAGCGTTTTTTATATGGCGAGGGCAAGCATGGCCATGCGGCTGGCGGCTATGGCGAATCGCCACTGCATATTTTTAGTCGTCAGGATATCCGTGCCGTCCGTATCACCTTGCCGGAGCATGCGACCCCGCTTACTTTGCGCGTTGCGCATATCGAGCTGTATTTCTTTTTTGATATTGATGTTGCCATGCTGGCGCTTGAAGTCACTGCCAGCGATCTCGCGCTCAATGACGCCATGGAAATCCTCTACCGTCTGGGCCGAACCTATCCCAATTACTGGGATGATACCGGCGAGGGCGGGCATTGCGCAAAACGGGTGGAGTGGCTGGATCAGCACGATCAGGTCATTGCTGCCTCTGATTATGAAGACAAGGCCCGCTACCTGGCCTTTGTGAAAGAGAATCACGTCCCTTGTGTCTCATTGCACTGGTCAGCACTGATGTCACCGCTCGTACAACATTACTCCGGCCAGTCTGGCGAGTTGCGTTACCGTGAAATTGAATATCAGCGCATGCCCTTGATGGCTTATCTGGCGTTTGATGACGTGAGCACCCTGTCGCGCGGAGACTTGATCCGGCTGGGCCTGGTTTGCCAGCCTTGGCATTCAGATACCTTGCCGTTTAGTGAACAGTTTTTGCAAGACTTTGAGCAACAGCATTGCTATGACCGCTACTGGGATGAGGTCCGCCAAGACCCCTGGAGCACCACGCGCATAATGTGTACCGGCCAGAATTTTGTCGTGGTAGGCAGTCATCAGCACCGCGTGTTCAGCAATGACAAAAACGGCATCAAGCGCCATTACCAAAACCAGTATTTTCTATTGTTCTTAATCGCCCATTTTCAAAAAGCGGCCTTGCTGATGCTGTCAGACCGCATGGTGCAAGCCATCAGCCGCCTGAATATGCAGAGTGAGGACTCGGTCAAATCTTTCCGCAACAATATCCGGCATGTCACGGCCGTGTTTCTGCGCTTTACACACCGCTACTGGTTTGAAAATGTGTCTGATCAGGCCGTCGCCAAAGACCTGTTTGCCTTGATGCTCAAGCAACTGGATTCGGTCAGCCTGTTTGAGAAAACTCGCCGCCGCATTATGGATATGGCCGAATATCTGGAAGGCGAAGAAATCAAGCGGCAGGCGGATACGGTCGTCCGCCTTACCGTGGTCACTATTCTGGGCCTCATCGGCACCATGACCAGTGGCTTGCTGGGCATGAATTTAATCGACCTGACCCAAACCAGTCTGCTGGAGAAGCTGGCATATTTTGGTATCGTCTTTGTGCCTGTCAGCCTGCTTACTTTTTATACTGTGATTAAATCGCGTCGGCTGTCATTGTTTCTGGATGCGCTTTCTAATGAGAGCACAGGCATGCGCTATAAATTATCAAAACTGGCCCGTGTATGGAGCGGTCAATTAGAGGACCGTTAGTGATTCTGTTGCCGTGAGCCTGTTTGAGCCATACAGGTGTTAAAAAGTGAATCCTCAACGCATTCTTCTATCCATCAATATATTGATGTCAATATGGATAGGAGAACACGATGAGACGCAGACTCTATTTTGTTTTACCCAATCTTCACAGTGCTCAGGCCGTGATGAATGAATTACTGCTTGATCGCATTGATGAAAATCACATCCATTTTCATGCCCGGCATGAACATTTGCTAGAGCAATTACCAAAAGCCGGTGCCGTAGAAAAATCCGATGTTCTTTATAGTGCGATGGCCGGGTTTGTCTTTGGCGCAATCGTTGGCTTGTTAAGCGGCTTACTCGCCTGCTTTTTCCCATGGTGGTTTGGCGAAGTTGCTTTCACCGTGATTCCTTATTGCATGGTCATTGGAGCACTTGCCTGTGCTGCGTGGGCAGCGGCCATCGCGACTGCGGCGCCCGGGTATCGCTTGCGTGCCCACAGTCAACAGCTGGAGCAAGGCAATATCCTCATGGTTGTATCCGTCCCATTGCGCAGGTTACGCGAGATCAGGCAGCGCCTGATGCTACGCCATCCTGAAGCCTTGTATGGCGGTGTTTGGCCCGCCGAGCATCGCTTTTTTCCTTGAGCATACCTCTGGTTTGCTGGCATTCACCTGGCGAGCAATCTCAGCGCATTGTTTGGCTAGGCACTTACTTTCAATAGCCATCTAAATAATGATGTATGCCGTTAGGTATATACCAAACTACGTATATCGAGAGATTATTTCTTGTCTGCTGGCTGGCAAAATGCAAACCATCGTGATTGAGCAAACATGTAAACGAGAAGACATGAATCACATTAACCGTATAAGGAGACACATGATGCGTAAATTTATTTCTGTGGGTTTTATGGTTTCAAGTTTGTTCGTGGCCTCAACGGCCGTGGCATTTGAAGGTGAGAAAAATATTCAACAAACCGCGCATACACAGCATTTTTTAAGCAAACGGCATTATGCCACACCTGCCGTGGTGGCTAGCGCAGCGGCTGATCAAGCCTGGGTAGGTGCGACTTTGGTTGTAAATCCTGCATCCGCACAAGCGCAGCAAGTGATGAAAATGCATCAATTGTCCAAACGTGCGTTTTAGTCAGGTAGTTGTCAGGTAACTATGCCACCATAAACCTGACCGTTACTCACCCTAACGGTAAAAACTATTAAAGAATGAGCGATTTAAGGAGCGTAAAATGAGTAAATTGTTATTAGCAGTACTGGTAACATTTGGCTTCATGGCGAATGTTCAAGCAGGCGATACCTCTGACGCTGAGAGTGGTGTACACAATCTGCATCAGAACCACTTCCTCGGCAAGCGGCCTTACAGTAAAGCCCCGCAGGCAAAACAGCAAAGCCCAGAAGATAAATGGGAAGGCACAGGCTTGATCACAGATAACCCGGATAAAGGCCTGGACAAGCACCAGCAAATGCGCCTGAACTTTATTGGCAAGCGCCCTTACATGGGCTCACCGGCAGACTGAATTTAATTGAGTGCTGTTGAGCGCCGGCTGTGCCGGTGCAACAAAAACCCTTCATGTGATCCATGGAGGGTTTTGTTTTTGAGCCTGTGCTCGACAGTTTCCAAGGCGGAAGAAGGATGCTAGGCCTTGAGGATGACGGGAGAGAGCTCAAAACTCCCGTTGTCATGACTCACTAATAATTGCTGATCTTGTATGGTGACGCTCATGCTCAGGCTGCGTGAGGCAGCGGCTGTGAGTGCCTGGGTTTCCGGCAGGTTAAGCACCGTGACATTATCCAGTTTAAGCATGGCTTTTTGGTGTTGCTCCCACCACATCTCTGCACTTCTGCCACCATAAAGCACTTGCACCACTTGCTTGGCTTTTCCGCAGGCTTTGCGAATCTCACGCTCGTCAGGCAGGCCGACGCCTATCCAGCGTTCTATTGCCCCGGTAAGGTCTTTTTGCCAGAGATCCGGCTCATCGTCGTCACTCAGGCCTTTGCCAAATTGCAAGGCTTCATCCGCATAGAGCACAAACGCCAGCAGTCTGACCATCAGTCGCTCTTCTGTTTCCGAGGGGTGCTTGGCCAAGGTCAGCATATGCGTCTGATAGTAATGCCTGTCCATATCCGCAATATTGAGATTGATTTTATAAATGGTGGATTTGAGAGCCATGGCGACTGCCTGCGATTAAAAAGTGCAGCGAGTATAACAAACTAAACTATCCTCTTAAGCGCTTTGTAGCCAGCCAGATACAACAAACTGCTTGCGCTTTTTTAGAATCTTCATAAAATTGAAAATAAAACGTTTTATTTTTATTTTATGGATACGCAGGACGACATGCCTTCTACACGCACAGCCGCTGCCAAACCTAAGGTGGGGCGGCCAAAAACCGGGACAACACAGGAGCGGCACGCCCAATTTCTGGCGCAGGCCCTCGAACTGTTTATGACCGAGGGTGTGGCACGGACCAGTATTGCGCGGATTGCCGCAACCTGTGGCGTCTCGACGCGAACCATCTATGAGCGTTACAGCAACAAGGATGCGTTATTGATCGCGGCGCTCAAGCACATGGTGGAGCAGGATGTGCGTGCCATGACCAATCTTGAGCAGTTAGCCGACCCCTCGCTGGCCACGGTGCTCACGCATATCGGGCGACTGATGTTGAAAAAAGTCCTTGAACCGCGCATGGTGTCCTTTTTTAGAATTGCGATTTCAGAAGTATCACATTTACCGGAGTTGGCGAGGGCAGTCAAAGAAGTGGGGCCGGAGCGCATCTATCAAATGTTGGCAAATATCTTTAAAACGTATGCGGATAAAGGCGAGTTGCCACAACTGAATTTTATGCGGGCGGCTGAGTCTTATTGCGAGCTACTGATCGCCGGCCCTCGCCATAAAGCATTATTCGGGGTGCAAGAAGCAGATTGGGATGCAGAAGCACACATTGCATTTGTGGTGCAGTTATTCTTGAGAGGATTACACGGGATGGAACAAAAATGAAGCAGCCTGTCTTAAAGGTTGCGGTAAACCTGCGTCGCCTGCCGCTATGGTTGGCTGTCGTGTGTTTGCCGCTGGCGAGTTGCTCGGTGATGGATGAATATATCCGCCCAAAACCCAAGGTAGCTACAGAATGGCAAGCGCCGTTGCCGCATGGCGGCAATCTGGCGTCGCTGAACAATTGGTGGGGGCAATTCAACGATCCTGTGCTTGACCATCTGCTCACTGAGGCACAGAAAGAAAGTCCCTCGCTTGAAATTGCGCTGGCCAATATCCGTGTGTCGCGCGCCAATGTCTTGTCTGCCCGTGCGCAAGGGATCCCTGATTTAACCAGCACCGGCAGTGCCACCAAGAGTAAAGGCGGTGGTGGTGGCGCGTTTCCGGCCAGTACCATTGAAGTTGATTCGATTTCACTGGATGCCAGCTGGGAAGTGGATTTGTTTGGCAAGGTGAAAGCCGCCAAGCAGGCAGCCAAAGCGCAACTGGAGTCCAAGAAAATTGCCTGGCACGATGCACGCTTGAGCCTGGCCGCCGAGGTAGCAAATAATTATGTGAATTACCGTGCCTGCCAGGCATCGGTAGACGCCCTGCAACAGGCCTATGACTCTCGTAAAGAGACCGCGCGTTTGACAGGCATTTCTGCCAAGGCTGGTTTCTCCGCTCCGTCAGACCTGGCACTCGCAGAGGCAGCGACACGCGCCAGTGAGTCTACGCTGGATGGGCAGCAAGCCGAATGTGATGGACTGGTAAAAGCGCTGGTGGCGTTGACCAATTTGCCTGAGCCTGAGTTGCGTCAATGGTTGGCGAAAGGCAAAAGCTTGCCAGAGCCTGCCATGTTTGACGTGCAGGCCTTGCCGGCCAGTTTACTGACCCGGCGCCCAGACCTGGCCATTGATGAGCGCAACTTGGCGGAAGCCAGTGCCAATATCGGCGTCTCCAAAGCCCAGATGTACCCTAGCCTGACCCTGACCGGATCGATCGGCTATCGCCGCACCAACTTTAATGGCACGGTGACACGCACCGACTCCTGGTCGTATGGCCCTTCTCTCAAGTTGCCGATTTTTGATGGAGGCACTTTGCGTGCGGATCTGGCAGAAGCGCGTGCCAATTACGATAGCTTGCTGGCAACCTATCAGCAGGATGTGCGTAATGCTGTCAAAGAAGTAGAGCAGGCTTTGGTGAATCTGGAAAGTGCTACCCGCCGCGCTACCTCCGAGCAGGCCAGTGCCCAGCAATATCAGCAATATTTCAAGGCCGCCGAGATCAACTGGAAATCAGGCGGGCTGGATTTATTGTCACTCGAAGATGCCCGCAGGCAAAAAATTAATGCCGAGCTGAACGTTATCACCCAGCAAAAAAACCGTGTGTTGCAGTGGATTGCGCTATACAAGGCATTTGGTGGTGACTGGCTGGAAACACAGGCGACGGTGAAACCCATCATCCTCAAGCCCATGGAAAAAAGGTAAATAAAAATGGCGAGCAGACTGACAAAAAAAACCAAATTCTTAATCATTGCGGCCGTGCTGGTGGGTGTGAGTGCCTGGTTCTGGCAACATCCGCGGCATCAGGCCGAGCTGGCAGAAAAACGTGCTAACCGCGCGGCCGTCAATCAAACTGAAACAGAACATGCGCCGCAGTCAGCGGGCAAGGGCAAAGCCGCCTTGAGCGTGGAGGTCACCCGGCCCGTGAAGGTGCAATGGCAGACGACTCTGATGCTAAATGGCAGCGTCTATCCCTGGCAAGAGGCCCTGGTCAGTGCGGAAATAGCTGGATTGCGCATACAGCAAGTGCTGGCCGATGTCGGCGCGCAAGTGAGCAAGGGACAGTTGCTGGTTGTCTTGGCCGATGAAACCGTCAAGGCGGATTTGCAAAAACAGCTCGCCACGGTTGAAAAAGACAAGGCCGCGCTGGCTGAAGCAAAGAGTAATGCAGACCGTGCGCGTGAAATCAAGGACAGTGGCGCGCTATCGGCGCAAAAAATCAATGAATACATGATTGCCGAGCAGACGGCACGGGCCAATCTCGCCTTGTCCGAGGCGGAGCTGGAGAACCAGAAAATCCGCTTGCGCCAGACCAAAGTGGTGGCGCCTGACGATGGGGTCATTTCATCACGTTCTGCCAATTTGGGGAATGTGGTGTCGGCCGGGGCGGAGTTATTCAGACTGGTGCGGCAAAGTCGTATTGAGTGGCGCGGTGAGGTGAATGCGGATCAGCAAAATGCTTTGCATGCCGGACAAGCGGTCAACCTGAGTTTGCCGGGCGGCAAGAAGGTAGCCGGGACCGTGCGGTTGATTTCGCCGACCGTCGACAACAATACCCGTAATGCGCTGGTGTATGTGGATATTCCCAAAGGCAGTGCCAAACCTGGCATGTATGTGCAGGGGCAGGTGGATATCGGCCAGCAGCAAGGGTTGGCGGTCCCACTGAGTGCCGTCACCTACCGCGATGGCTTTGCCTATGTGTTTGAACTGGCGCCATCCGGGGCTGACGGTATCAGCCAGGTCGTACAGCGCAAGGTACAAACCGGCCGTACCCGCGAGCAGCTGATAGAGTTGCTTGGTGGCGTGGAGGCAGGGGCCTCGCTGGTGCTCAGTGGTGGCGCTTTTCTCAACGATGGGGATAGGGTCAAAATCGTGACGGTGACCAAATCTGAGGCTGCAAAATGAATTTTTCAGCCTGGTCTATCCGCAATCCGGTTCCCGCCATTCTGCTGTTCGTGGTGTTGAGCTTTCTTGGTCTCAAATCACTTAATCAATTAGGCAAACAGAACTTTCCGGATATTGAGCTGCCGGTGATTTCGGTCAGTGCGACGCTGGAGGGCGCGGCCCCGCCACAGCTGGAAACCGAAGTGGCCCGCAAGATTGAAGACAAGATTGCGACCATTGGTGGGATCGAGCATATGACCACCAAAATCACCGATGGCAGTGTCAGCATCAGTGTGCAGTTCACTATAGATACCAACAGTGAAGAGGCACTGAATCTGGTACGCAATGCGGTTGATAGCGCCCGCTCGGAGTTGCCCGCTGCGGTACTGACGCCTACCGTGTCCAAAGTGACGACCTCGGGCAGCGCGATCCTCACTTTCGTCGCCTCGGCTGACAATATGGATGAAGGCGAGCTATCGTGGTTTGTCGACAACGAAGTGAGCAAGGCCATGCTGGCAGTGAATGGCGTGGGCAAGATTACGCGTACCGGTGGCGTAGACCGCGAAGTGCAGGTTAATCTTGATCCGACCTTGATGGCGGGTTTGGGTGTCAATGTCAGCGATGTGTCTGCACAGCTCAAACGCGTACAGCAGGATGCCTCGGGCGGGCGAGGTGATATTGGCGACAATATTCAGTCGGTACGCACCCTGGGCGCCTTGCATAGTGCGGATGAAGTTCGCAATCTGGATATTCCCATCGGCGATGGTCGCCACATCAAGTTGTCGCAAGTGGCGGAGGTGATTGATACCTATGCCGAGCGCACCACCTATGCGAGCTATGATGGCAAGCCAGTCATCCGGTTTGAAATTACGCGTAGCAAAGGCACCAGTGAGGTGACGGTGGCCAAAGATGTGCGTGCCGCGCTGGAAAAATTCAGGGTCTTGCATCCACAAGTGAAGATTGTGGAGGCTTTTAACATGGTCAAGCCGGTAGAAGATAACTATCACGGCTCCATGCAATTGCTGTACGAGGGTGCTTTGCTCGCTATTCTGGTGGTGTGGTGGTTTTTGCGCGACTGGCGCGCCACCATTATTGCCGCCGTCGCTCTGCCTTTATCCATGATCCCGACCTTTGCATTTATGCAATATTTCGGCTTCTCGCTCAATATTCTTACTTTGCTTGCCATGGCGCTGGTGGTGGGGATTCTGGTCGATGATGCCATTGTGGAAATCGAAAACATTGTCCGCCACCTGCGCATGGGCAAATCCCCTTATCAGGCCGCCATGGAGGCCGCTGATGAAATCGGCTTTGCGGTGATTGCCACCACATTTACGCTGGTGGCGATTTTTCTACCCACCGCATTTATGGGCGGTATTCCGGGTAAATTCTTCAAGCAGTTTGGCATTACGGCGGCCATTGCGATCATGGGCTCGCTGGTCGTCGCCCGCTTGTTGACGCCGATGATGTCAGCCTATTTGTTAAAACCGCACCCAGTCAAGGAAGAACAAATCTCTGGCTTTATGCGCGCTTACTTACGCAGTGTGGAGTGGTGTTTGCGCCACCGCAAAACCGTGGTGCTGGCATTTGTATTGTTCATTGTCGGCTCATTGAGTTTGATGCCACTGTTGCCCAAAGGCTTTGTGCCTTCCTCTGACAGTAGCCAGACCAAGGTCAATATTGAGTTGCAGCCGGGGACCGCGCTGGAACAGACGCGCGAAGTGGTTAGTCTGGCAGAGCAGATCGTCAAGCAGCACCCGGAAGTGAAGGCAGTGTTTAGCGCCGCGGGCACGGCCAGCACCGGTGGGGGTGGGCCCAATGCTTCTCAGAATAGTACGGATGTGCGCAAGGGCAGCCTGGTGATTAGTTTGACGGATCGTAGTGAGCGTCATCAGAAGCAATCCGAAATTGAAGCCGAGTTACGTGAGCGACTCAAGGCCTTGCCTGGCGCACGTGTCAACGTCGGCATTGGGGAATCCGGTGAAAAACTGCAGATCACACTGGCCAGCGATGATGGCATTGCGCTGGGCAATGCCAGCCAACAGCTGGAGCAACAATTGCGTACCTTGAGCGGTGTCGGCAACATCACTTCCAGTGCCAGCCTGCAACGGCCAGAGGTGCAGATCATCCCCGATATCGACAAGGCCGCCGAGCTGGGGGTGACGGTAGAGTCGATTGCACAGGTGATTCGCATTGCTACCTCTGGCGACTTCTCCAATACCATGCCCAAGCTCAATTTGCCTCAGCGCCAGGTGCCAATCCGGGTGCGATTGGGTTCCAGTGTACGCACCAGTTTGCAAGAAATTGCCCAACTGCGGGTACCCGCACGCAACGGCAGTGTCAGCCTGGAAACCGTGGCCACCGTTCGCATGGGCAGTGGGCCACAGCAAATTGACCGTATGGACCGCATGCGTAATGTGACCTTCGATATCGAACTCAACAAGCGTCAGATTGGTGAGGTCATGCGTGAAGTACAACAGCTGCCCGCCATGCAATCGTTGCCGCCCAGCGTGAAGCAGCTGGAGTCGGGCGATGCCAAACGCATGAACGAATTGTTTGCCAGCTTTGGCGGCGCCATGGTCATCGGCGTGATGTGCATCTATGTGGTGCTGGTCTTGCTGTTTGGCGACTTTCTGCAACCAGTGACCATTTTGGGGGCGCTGCCCTTGTCACTGGGTGGGGCCTTCTTTGCACTGCTGGTCACCCACAACAGCTTCTCCATGCCGAGTGTGATTGGGTTGTTGATGTTGATGGGTGTGGTGACCAAAAACTCGATCTTGCTGGTGGAGTACACCATCATGGCCAGAAAAGAGCGCCAGTTAAGCCGGTTTGATGCGATTATCGATGGGTGCCATAAACGTGCGCGGCCGATTGTCATGACCACCATTGCCATGGCTGCCGGTATGTTGCCGATTGCACTGGGCTGGAGTGCGGATCCTAGCTTCCGCGCGCCAATGGCGATTACGGTGATTGGTGGATTAATTACTTCGACCGTGCTGAGTCTGGTGGTGATCCCGGTGCTGTACACCTACGTGGATGATTTGCTGGGATGGTTGAGGGGGCTGGCAAGATGGGCTAAACAGCATGTTTGATCAGGCGTGTCCCTGCGAGCGGGCGGCTTTGCGCCCTCACACAATCACCGGCTCTGCAGGGCCGGTGATCAAACGATCAGTGAAGCGCGCTGATCGTCGTGCCAGCTCGATTTACTATAGCCCGATTAATTGGGCGCAAACGTAAACGCATCGCTATAAAACTCTTCTTCTGGCAGGCCCTGCTTCACAAACGTTGCTTTCGCAATCTCCACCATGCCTGGTGCGCCGCATGCATAGACCTCAAACCCACTTAAATCGGCGTGATCTTCCAACACGGCTTGATGCACCAGGCCACGGCGGCCTTGCCAGCCATCGTCGTCGTGACCGTCGGAAATGACGGGGATATACTGAATATTCGGCATGAACTGTGTCCAGCGCTGGCAGAGGTCATCCATATATAAGTCGCCGGTTCGTCTCGCGCCGCGGTAGAGGTAAACGGGGCGATGGATCTGATTGAAAATCATGTGTTCTATCATGCCTTTGACCGGTGCAAACCCCGTACCACCCGCCACCATGATGATGGGTTTTTGGTTTTGCTCTCGCAGGAAAAAACTGCCTAGAGGCGCTTCCATACGCAATATGGTTTTAAGCGGCATGTCATTGAACACTTGCTCGGTAAAATACCCGCCAGCAATTTTACGGATATGCAATTCAATAAACCCTTTTTCATGTGGCGCATTGGCGATGGAGAAAGCCCGGCGGCGGCCATCCTTGAGTAAAAATTCGATGTATTGTCCAGCCATAAAGGTCAGTTGTTCAGTGGCAGGCAATTGCAGGTGCAAGACCATTACATCGTCGCCGAACTGCTGTTTGTGTTGAATGCGTACCGGCAAAATGCGCGGTTTGATGCCTTGCACCATATCGATCTGGCGGCATTCAATGACCAGGTCTTCAAGGGGTCTGGCACAGCAAAACAAAGCCATGCCAGCTGCAAGCTCGGCATCGGTCAAGGCGTTGCCTTGGTAATCATCATGCATGACTTTGCCGGTCAGTACCTTGCCTTTGCAGGCGCCGCAAGCGCCATTACGGCAGCCATAGGGTAAGTTGATACCCGCTTCAATGGCGGCTTCGAGCACGGTTTGGCTGGGGCGGACATCAAAGGTATGGCCACTGTTTTCAATCAGGACACGGTTCATAAGACGATATTTTCCAAGCGTTAATCTTTGCGGGGGAGATGCACGACATTATCTACCGGTTTGCTTTCAGGGACTTCGGTAAATTCCCCCTCAATCACCTCGTCATTCGCGCTGTGACGGTAGCGTGCATGGGGTTGTTGATGCTGCCCGCTGACGGTTGGGTTGTTGGTTGGAATCAGTAACAGAATCACGGCAATGACATCGCTAATGACGCCCGGAATCAGGAGTAATACTCCGGCCAGCAAGTTTCTGGCAGTGGAAAAGATGGCGGCTACCGGGTTGCCACCGGCCGTCATTTGCTGAAACAAGCGTGACGCGATCAGGTCTTTTTCACCACGAATCAGCTTGAGGCCCAGGTAGCCGATGATGATCAGGTAGACCAAGACCCACCAGCCATAGCGCTGACTGAGTTCGATCAGGACCGCTATCTCCAGAAACGGAAAAGCCAGTAGAATAGCAAGGATGAGAAAACGCATGTCAGAATCCTGTCTGTGAGTCAGCGCGCGATGACGCCAAAAGAGGAAATTATAATCGTGTTTACGCATGTGCCGAACAAGGCATGTGCCGAGCATATCGCGCAGACGTTGCTTACAGACAAGTTGGCGGCATGCGTCAATATTTCAAGTCCGGTCACCTCTATTTATCGCTGGCAAGGGCAGATTGAGCAAGCGGAAGAAATTGCCCTGAGCATTAAAACCACGCGGCAGGGGTATGCCGCCTGTGCGGCCAGGCTTAGAATGCTGCATCCTTATGAACTTCCAGAGATTGTAGGCATCCATGTGAGCGAGGGTTTGCCGGAATATTTGGCATGGGTGGCGGCCGAGACAGGGATGCAGGAGTGAAGCGTTGATCAAAAATGGGTTTAAAGTAGCATGGGTGCTGGTCATGTTGTGCGTGATGGTGTTGCCTGTGCACGCGGCGTCACAATTCTCAAAACTATTCACTGAAGATAGCAGCGAAGATTTTTTGCCTGTCGATCAGGCATTCAAGGTCGATGCGGCACTGACGGATGCCACGCATGCCCAGATCCGGTTTACTGTAGCACCAGGCCACTATTTATATAGAGGCCGCATACAACTCTTACCGGCCAGCGACACGACACAGCTCAGCTTGCCAGCCGGTGAAACCAAGCATGATCCCAATTTTGGCGAACAGCAGGTGTTTCACCACGATACCGTGGCCGAGGTCACGTTTGCAGGGGCCGCCCCTCAGGTGTTGCAAGTACGCTATCAAGGCTGTAGTGAAAAAGGCCTGTGTTATCCCCCACAAACCAAATCACTTTCATTGGACGCGGTTGCCTCGGCGGATAATATTCGCAGTGCACAGCCCGTCAACGCGGAGAGTGCGGACGAGTTTTCTGGCAAGCTTTTGGCCTCTGGCCACTGGTGGCAGATTGTGGCAGGCTTTTTTGGTGCAGGCCTGTTGCTGGCATTCACCCCTTGCGTGTTCCCGATGATTCCTATTTTGTCTGGGATTATTGTGGGCAAAAATGCCCATGTGTCGCGTGGCAAGGCGTTTACCTTGTCATTGGCATACACGCTGGGCATGTGCCTCACTTATACCCTGGCTGGCGTCGCCGCCGGCCTCTCTGGGCAACTCTTGAGCAGCGCGCTGCAAACGCCTGCCGCCCTGATCATCGGTGCCCTGATTTTTGTGGTGCTCTCATTCTCCATGTTCGGCTTTTACGAGCTCAAACTGCCGTCAGCGGTTGAAAATTACTTTTTTAACTGGAGCAGTCGTTTCAAGGGTGGCCATCTGGCCAGCGATTTCTTGATGGGGGCCATATCTGCCTTGATCATCAGCCCTTGTGTCGCCGCGCCGCTGGCGGGTGCGCTGCTTTATATCAGCCAGACGCATGATGTGGTGCTGGGCGCGGTGGCATTGTTTTCATTGTCGCTGGGCATGGGCGTACCGTTATTGCTGATTGGTGCTTCAGCGGGCACGGTCTTGCCCAAGGCGGGCGAATGGATGAATGCCGTTCGTCGTTTGTTTGGGGTGTTGATGTTGGCTGTCTCGGTCTGGATCGTCAGCCCGTTGCTGCCTGTGTCAGCGCAACTGGTTTTATGGGCGGCCTTGTGTATTGTCCCGGCCATTTATCTGCGCGCAATAGACCCTTTGCCTGCGGATGCGGGGAGCACCGCGCGTCTTTGCAAGGGATTTGCGGTCATGTTGCTGCTTTATGGCGCCGCGCTGCTGGTGGGTGCCTGGTCGGGCGCACGCTCACCGCTACAACCTTTGCAAGGGGTCATGTCTGCTTCGGCGACGGATGTGCAAGCACTGCCATTCAAACGCGTGCAAAGTGTACAAGCGCTCGAAAATGCGCTTGCGGCCGCGCAGGGCAAACCCGTGATGCTGGATTTTTACGCAGACTGGTGTGTCTCGTGCAAAGAATATGAGCAGTTTGTCTTTAGCCAGCCAGAAGTGCGGGCTGCGCTCAAAGATGTGGTGCTGTTGCAGGCAGATGTGACCGAAAACCGGGCGGAAGATGCCGCATTGCTCAAGCGCTTTGAATTGTTCGGGCCGCCAGGGATCGTGTTTTTTGATGCGCAGGGACGGCCGTTGCAACCTGTGATCAAAGGCTATCAGGACGCCACACAATTTCTTGACCGCTTGCGCAAGTTACCTTTAAGCGCCATGGAGAAGTCTGCACATGCATAATATTGCGCGTTTGGTCATGACGATATTACTGATCGTTGTTCTCGGTAGCGGATTCCGTTGGCTTTACCTTCACCGTGATCAATGGATGACTTCTGCCCCTACTCAAACGGCGATGATGGTGCCTGACGCGGTATGGAGCGTCGGTTTGCAGGATGCTGGTGGCAGGACGTATGCGCTTTCAAGCTTTAAAGGCAAGCCTGTCATTATGAATTTTTGGGCGACATGGTGTGAGCCTTGCCGTGAAGAAATGCCAGAAATCTCAGCACTGGCGGCCGAACACCCCGAAATTGCAGTATTAGGCCTAGCCATTGACGAGGCAGCCGCTGTGCATGAGTTCGCGGAGAGTACGCCCGTCAGTTATCCTTTGTTAATTGCCGAGAATGAAGGCATGCCTTTGGCCGAGCAACTGGGCAACACCAAAGGCGTATTACCTTACACCGTGGTGATTTCTGCCAACGGCCAATTGACACACACCTTCTTCGGCAGAGTCAATCGCCAAATGCTGCAAAAAGCACTCAACTTGCCCTAAATGCCTGCCCAGTTCTGTGCGCAAACAGGCCGCTTATGGCTTAGGTTTGTCGCCTGATCTGTACCAGTTGCTGCCGTTTTGGCGACTTTCCATTTGTTCCAAATTGCGAATTTTACTGGACAAAATGCAATAACTTCGGCAAACTTCGACGCCATGAAGGTTGTATTTTTCTCTTTGAGAGGCATCTGAAATGGGCGCCAAATCCATCCTGGTGATACATGGACCCAACTTGAATATGCTGGGGACACGTGAGCCACAGCACTACGGTAGCCAAACGCTTGCAGATATCAACCAGCATCTGCTGGAATTGGCGCGGGCCGATCAGGTACGTCTTGAATCCTTTCAGAGCAACTCTGAGGCGGAGATCATAGAGAAAATTCATGCATTGTCTGTGAACCGGGTGGATTACGTCATTATCAATCCTGCCGCCTTCACACATACTTCTATTGCCATCAGGGATGCCCTTTCGGCAGTGAACATTCCATTCATTGAAGTGCATCTCTCCAATGTGCATGCCCGCGAGTCATTCCGGCATCATTCTTATTTCAGCGATCTGGCGACTGCCGTCATCTGCGGTTTGGGCGCAGAGGGATACTACGCCGCCTATCGCTACATCCAACAACGCTAATAACATTTAAAACATTTACATTCGAGGCTTATATGGATTTACGCAAACTCAAAAAACTGATTGATCTGGTCGAGGAATCGGGGATTTCCGAGCTGGAACTGACTGAGGGTGAAGAGAAGGTACGTATCAGTCGCGCCATGGCACCGGGTGCTGCACCAGTGACTCAATATGTCGCTGCGCCTGTTTCCGCGCCTGCAGCGGCACCCGCAGCAGCCGCTGCTCCCGCCGTTGCAGCGGCAGAAGTGCTAGAAGGCACGGTAGTTAAATCACCGATGGTCGGTACGTTCTATCGCGCGTCTTCTCCAGATGCAAAAGCGTTCGTCGATGTTGGTAGCACTGTCAATACAGGGGACACCCTGTGCATTATTGAAGCCATGAAGCTGCTCAACGAAATTGAGAGTGAATATGCGGGCACGATTAAAAAGATTTTCGTTGAAAACGGTCAGCCTGTGGAATACGGCGAGCCTCTGTTCCTGATTGGTTAATCGTGATGGTTGAAAAAGTACTGATTGCCCGTGGCGGCGACCAGCAGCCCTCTGCGGGTTTCGCAGCAACGAAGTTTAATTGTCTAGCGGCTATTGAGACGCGGAGTAAATAATGTTCGAGAAAATCCTGATTGCCAACCGCGGCGAAATTGCCTTGCGCGTGCAACGTGCTTGTCGTGAGTTGGGGATTAAAACGGTAGCTGTGCACTCTGAGGCTGACCGTGATGCCAAATATGTCAAGCTGGCCGATGAGTCTGTCTGTATCGGTCCAGCACCTTCTGCAAAAAGCTACCTGAATATTCCTGCCGTGATCAGTGCGGCTGAAGTGACGGATGCGCAAGCGATTCACCCTGGGTATGGCTTTTTATCCGAGAATGCCGACTTTGCCGAGCGGGTTGAACAAAGCGGTTTTGTCTTTATCGGCCCCCGCGCAGAGACCATTCGCCTGATGGGTGACAAGGTGTCTGCCAAGGACTCCATGAAAGCGGCGGGTGTGCCATGTGTGCCTGGCTCAGATGGTGCGCTGAATGATGATTCGGCTGAAATCATTAAAACGGCCAAACGCGTAGGCTACCCGGTGATTATTAAAGCAGCGGGTGGTGGCGGTGGTCGTGGCATGCGCGTGGTGCATACCGAAGCCGCCTTGCTCAATGCGGTCAATATGACCAAAGCCGAGGCACAGGCTGCCTTTGGCAACCCGATGGTTTACATGGAAAAATTCCTTGAAAACCCGCGCCATATCGAGATCCAGATTCTGGCTGACCAGCATGGCAACGCCGTGTTCTTGGGTGACCGCGATTGCTCCATGCAGCGCCGCCATCAAAAGATTATTGAAGAAGCACCCTCACCCTTGTTGCCAGAAAGGCTGCGCGACAAAATTGGTGAGCGTTGTGCCGAGGCCTGCCGCAAGATTGGTTACCGTGGCGCCGGCACCTTCGAGTTCCTGTATGAAAATGGCGAGTTCTACTTTATTGAGATGAACACCCGCTTGCAGGTGGAGCATACCGTCACTGAAATGATCACGGGTATCGACCTGGTTCAGCAGCAGATCTTCATCGCTGCCGGTGAGAAGCTGCCGTTCCGTCAGCGCGATATTGTGCTCAATGGCCATGCCATCGAATGCCGGATTAACGCCGAGGATCCTTATACCTTTGTGCCTTCACCAGGCTTTATCAATCGCTTTCATATGCCTGGCGGCCCTGGCGTACGCATGGATACGCATGTGTATGGCGGCTATACCGTGCCACCGCATTATGACTCGATGATAGGCAAGCTGATTACACATGGTGCGACACGCGAACAGGCGATTGCCAGAATGCGCGTGGCCTTGTCCGAGATGTATGTCGAAGGCATTAAAACCAATACTGCGTTGCATTCTGATCTGATGGCCGACTTGGCTTTCCAGCAGGGCGGCACCAGCATTCACTATCTGGAGCAGAAGCTGGGTATCAGCTCGAAATAATTTTGCATTGGCTGTTACTAAAAATTCAATCAACCGAGCCGCAGGCCGAGGCACTCAGCGATGTGCTGATGGAGCAGGGTGCGTTGTCCGTCAGCATTGAAGATGCGCACGCTGACACCTTGGCCGAGCAGGCAATTTTTGGCGAGCCGGGGGATCCCCCGCCCGGCATCTGGCAGCAAAACATTGTCACAGCCATGCTGGATGCTGAAGCCGATGTCCAGGGTTTACTGGCCCGTGTGCAAGCCGAGCTGCAACTGGACGGTCTCAAATATCAGTTAGAGCAGATCGAGGAGCAGGATTGGGTGCGGGCCACGCAAGCCCAGTTTGACCCTATCCGCGTGACCGATAGATTGTGGATCGTGCCTTCCTGGCATGAGGCGCCGAATGCGGAGGCGATCAATATTGTGCTGGATCCGGGCCTGGCATTTGGCACTGGCAGTCATCCGACCACGCATTTGTGTTTGAGCTGGTTGGCGCAATTACCTGAAACACTGTTGCGCAGTGCCAATGTCCTTGATTACGGATGTGGCTCAGGCATTTTGGCGATTGCCGCCAAAAAACTGGGCGCCAACACCGCCACAGGCGTTGATATTGACCCGCAGGCAGTGATTGCCAGTCGTGATAACGCGCTCAATAACCAGGTCGAGGCCATTTTTTATGACTCTGCCGAATACCTGCATGAGCCGTTTGATCTGGTCGTGGCTAATATTCTGTCCAGCGCCTTGATGGTGCTGGCCCCAGTGATTGCCAAATCTTGCAAAACTGGCGGTAAAGTTGCATTATCCGGCATATTGGAGAGCCAGCAGCAGATGTTGCTGGCGCATTATGCCGAGTGGTTTGAAATGGATGCCCCCATCCAGCAAGATGGATGGGTCTTGCTGACGGGAACCAGAAAATGTCCTTGATTACGGCCTGCCCGGCCTGCCAAACACAATTTGAAGTCACTGACGAGCAATTGCAGGCCTATGCTGGCAAGGTGCGCTGCGGTGAATGTGACCATGTGTTTGATGCGCGCTCGCATTTGCTGTCGTCATCTGCTGCCACTGCTGCAAGCGAGGCGGTAGATCCCCAGCCTGCCAGCGATGCCGCGATTTACTTTCAAGTGAGTGCCGAGGCCGCACAGGCGCATCCTGTGCCTGACGCGCCGTTTGAAGCAGTCATGCCGGAGCTGTCTATTCAGCCTGACGAGGCGATTGAGCCTGAAATCCCTGCTTTTCTGCGTGACGTTTCACTCGAGGATGAGCGCCCGCAATCCCGGGTGACGCCCGCCACCCCTTGGGCATATAGCCTGCTTTCTGTCCTGCTGCTGGTGACTTTTTTTCTGCAAACACTGTATTTCTCTCGCACCACGCTTGCCGCCAGTTACCCGCACACCAAACCATGGCTGCAAGCGCTATGCAAGCCACTGCATTGTGAAGTGGGTTTGCCTAGGGATATTGCGCAATTGACGATAGATGATGCGGATATTCAAGAGCACAAGACACGCGCCGGCGTGCTGGTGTTTTCCAGTGTGCTCATGAATCACGGTGAGGTGCGACAGGCCTATCCGATGATAGAGCTGACTTTGACCAATACGGCAGATGAGCCGGTATTGCGCAAAACGCTCAAGCCGGAAGACTATCTGCCCAAGACGGTCGATGCCAGCAATGGCCTGGCGGCCTTGCAAGAGCAGTCTGCCAAAGTGTTGTTAGGCGTAGACGAAAAACTGGTAACGGGTTTTCGCGTCGCCATCGCCTACTAGTTTTTTGTGCACCTAAACCGGGTCAATCTGTTGTTGAGCAGCGCCCACTTCAGCCATCACTTTTCCTAATATTTCAATCGCTTCTTTGCGCACAAAACTTTTGCGCCAGGCCAGCGCAATACGTCGGCTAGGGGCAGGGCGGGTAAATGGGATCACGCGAATCAGCGCGTTCTGATAGCGCGCCGCAGTTGCCATGGCTGGCAGCACAGTGATACCCAAATTCGAAGCCACCATATTTCTGATTGTTTCCAGCGAATTGCCCTGTAACACTTCGCCTTTACGGCTGAGCTCGGGGCAAGCCTGGGTTACCTGATTGCTGAAGCAATGCCCGGTGTTGAGCAATAACACTTTCTCCTGGCTCAATTCATCCGCCTCGACCGATGTGCGCTTGGCCCAGGCGTGACTCACGGGTACGACGACATTAAAGTCCTCGTCATACAGTGGCAAGGTTTCAATGCCCGGCACATCAAACGGTAAGGCGACTACAGCCGCATCGATGAGCCCGTTCTTCAGCTGCTGCTCCAGGGTCGCCGTGATGTTTTCCTCAACCTCCAGCGGCATCTGCGGCGCCACCTGGATGAGTGGCGGAATGATTTCGGGTAACAGATAAGGCCCGACCGAGTGAATCATGCCCAGCTTGAACAGGCCGTTGAGCGGATCGTTACCGTGTTTCGCCATCTCTTTAATCTTGGCTGCTTGCTCCAGCACGATATTGGCTTGTGCAATAATCTGCTCACCAATTTCGGTGGGGGTCACCTCGTTGCGGTTACGTTCAAACAGAGAGACACCCAGCTCTTCTTCCAGTTTTTTGATGCCCAGACTGAGCGCCGGCTGGGTCACAAAACATTTTTCTGCTGCGCGCCTGAAGTTTCTCTCTTGCGCCACCGCCAATACAAACTTTAATTCAATCAAGGTCATTTGCTTGTCTCGCTGTTTTCACCATCACTATTCTATATACATTAATTTTATTAATCAATAATATCAAAACATACAATTATACAAATTAAATGGAGCGCCCTAGAATGCGATGCATGGATGACAACATAAGGAGACAAGATGTGGACCTGGCTTAATCAGGAATCAGCCGTGTGGCAGGAAGCTTTAGCCGCTTACGCTGCCAGTTTTTAACTCTGTAGTTTATTTTATATCAAATTATTATCGTAACAATCAAGGCGTAGTATATTTGAGTCTTGATGAATTTTTTGCCGCACTCATCAATTAACAACAAGGAGCTAACACATGCAGAATCAAAACACGGGCGCCAAGTGCCCATTCGCGCATGGCGCAATCACGACAACCGCACAAACCAATACGAATTGGTGGCCGAACGCCCTCAATCTGGATATCTTGCATCAACATGACCGTAAAACCAATCCGCTTGGTGAGTCATTTGACTATAGACAGGAAGTATCCACGCTGGATGTAGATGCGCTTAAAAAGGACATGCATGCCTTGATGACGGACAGCCAGGCATGGTGGCCTGCAGATTGGGGTCATTATGGTGGCTTGATGATTCGCATGGCCTGGCACGCCGCCGGGACTTATCGCGTGGCAGATGGCCGTGGTGGCGCGGGTACAGGTAACCAGCGCTTTGCACCACTCAACAGCTGGCCTGATAACGTCAACCTAGATAAAGCGCGCCGCCTGCTGTGGCCGATCAAGAAAAAATATGGCAACAAGATCTCCTGGGCGGACCTGATTGTACTTGCGGGCACGATTGCTTATGAGTCCATGGGCCTCAAGACTTTCGGATTTGCTTTTGGCCGTGAGGATATCTGGCACCCGGAAAAAGATATCTATTGGGGCAATGAAAAAGAGTGGCTGGCAAAAACCGGTAGCGAAGGTAGCCGCTATTCTGGTCAGCGTGACCTCGAAAACCCGCTGGCTGCCGTGATGATGGGCCTGATTTATGTGAACCCGGAAGGCGTGGATGGCAACCCTGATCCGCTGAAAACCGCGCAGGATATCCGCGTTACCTTTGCCCGCATGGCGATGAATGACGAGGAAACGGTTGCGCTGACGGCAGGCGGCCACACAGTGGGCAAAGCACACGGTAACGGCCAGGCCAGCAACCTTGGTGTCGACCCGGAAGCCGCCGACGTACATGAGCAAGGGATGGGTTGGAACAACCACACCAGACGCGGGGTGGGCCGGGATACGGTGACCAGCGGCATTGAAGGTGCCTGGACCACACACCCGACCCAATGGGATAACGGTTACTTTGCCATGCTGTTTAACCATGACTGGGAACTTAAAAAGAGCCCGGCCGGTGCATGGCAATGGGAGCCCGTGAACATCAAGGAAGAAGACAAGCCAGTCGATGTCGAGGATCCTAGCATCCGTTATAACCCCATCATGACAGATGCGGATATGGCCATGATCAAGGACCCGATTTACCGCAAAATCTCGGAGCGATTCCGTGACGACCAGGCGTATTTCTCTGAAGTGTTTGCCCGTGCCTGGTTCAAGCTGACACACCGTGACATGGGTCCCAAAGCCCGTTACATCGGCCCGGATGTGCCGCAAGAGGATCTGATATGGCAAGATCCGGTGCCTGCAGGTTCAGCCATCAGCGAGACAGACATTGCTGCACTCAAAGCACACATTCTGGCGAGCGGCTTAAGCACCGCAGAACTGGTCGCGACCGCTTGGGATAGCGCACGTACTTTCCGTGCCTCAGACTACCGCGGGGGCGCAAATGGTGCACGTATTCGTCTGGCGCCACAAAAAGACTGGGTAGGCAACGAGCCCGTCAGACTGCAAAAAGTGCTGACCGTGCTCGAAGGCATACAGCAGGGCTTTGGCAAACCTGTCAGCATCGCTGACCTGATTGTCCTTGGTGGTTCTGCTGCCGTTGAGCAAGCCGCCCAAGCCGCCGGAGTGAACATCACAGTACCGTTTGTTGCAGGCCGTGGTGATGCGACGGCAGAGCAGACAGACATTGAGTCTTTTGAGGTGCTGGAACCTGTGCATGATGGTTACCGCAACTGGCTCAAGGCCGACTACGTGCCCTCGGCAGAAGAAATGCTGCTGGACCGTACCCAGCTGATGGGTCTGACTGCACCAGAAATGACCGTCCTTGTGGGTGGGATGCGTGTGCTGGATACCAACCACGGTGGTAGCAAGCACGGTGTATTTACCGATCAGCCCGGTGTGCTCAGCAATGACTTTTTTGTCAACCTGACCGATATGCGCTACACCTGGGTGCCTGCTGGCAACAACCTGTATGAAGTCCGTGAGCGTGACACAGGTGCAGTTAAATGGACGGCTACCCGTGTGGATCTGGTGTTTGGCTCCAACTCCATCCTGCGTTCTTATGCCGAGGTGTATGCACAAGATGATGCCAAGCAGAAGTTTGTGCACGACTTTGTCGCCGCCTGGACCAAGGTCATGCATGCGGATCGTTTTGATCTTAAATAATTAAAAATTTCTGTGACTCTGTCGTCATGCCAAGCGCCTTGAGGGATCAAGGCGCTTTTTTATTGATGGCTTAGTATGTATGCAGAGATGGGTCATGATGCGTATCACGGACATTTTCCAGGCGTAAGCAACGTGCGCCCATGCATTTTCAATCGTGAAATTTCTATGGCCACGGCAAGTCTGCAAAACTGTCTGTTAGAATAACTGCATGGATATCTATTTGATGCTGAAGGCCGTGATCATGGGCCTGGTCGAAGGCGCGACCGAGTTTATTCCTGTGAGTAGTACAGGGCATCTGATCATTACCGGGGAGTGGCTGGACTTTCTCTCTAAAGATAAACGTGATGTGTTTGAGATCATCATTCAGCTGGGCGCGATTCTGGCGGTCTGTGTCGAATACCGGCAACGGCTCTGGCATACCGTGCAGCGCATTCAAACGGATACCAACGCCCAGCACTTTGTGCGCAACCTCATCATTGCTTTTTTACCTGCCGCGTTGATTGGCCTGGCATTTCATCACCAGATTAAAGAATATTTATTTTCCTCCTTCACCGTTGGCATCGCACTGGTCGTGGGGGGGGTATTAATTTTGCTGATTGAAAAATTTGTGCCAGCAGGCAATACGCGTGATATCGACCAGATTTCAGCCAAGCAAGCCTTGCAGATTGGCTTTGCGCAATCGCTGGCATTGTTTCCGGGCATGTCACGTTCAGGCGCGACCATTCTGGGCGGCATGTTTTTTGGCCTGAGCCGTCAGACCGCGACTGAGTTTTCATTCTTTTTAGCCTTGCCCATCATGTTCGCAGCCACCGGGCTCGACCTCTATCAAGCCCGTGACTTACTGTCTGTGGACGATGCATTGATCTTTTTGATCGGTTTTGTGGTCTCATTTTTGTCAGCCTTGGTGGTGATTCGCGCCCTGATCCGATTTGTCGCCCAGCATTCGTTTGCCGTGTTTGCCTGGTACCGTATCGTGTTTGGCATTCTGGTGCTGGTTTTCTTTGCACATTAATTTGTTTTAAGGTGTATGCATGAACCGTGCGCTGTTTAAAAAGATAGCTTATGTGCTTGCCGCCATCCTGGCGGTGTTGCTGTTGCTGGTGGTTTATCTGGCTGCGACGTTTAATCCTAACGATTACAAGTCCACCATCATTCAACTGGTCAAAGACAAGAAACAACGTACGCTAGACATTAAAGGCGACATCAAGCTGAGTTTCTGGCCAAAAATCGGCGCCGATTTAGGTGAAATCAGCTTGTCCGAGCATCAGTCAGAACAACAGTTTGCCGCGATTAAAAGCGCAAAAGTGGCATTGGCCGTGCTGCCCTTGCTCAAAAAAGAAATTGTCGTCGATACGGTCTATCTGGATGGCGCGCAGGTCAATGTCATCCAGCATGCTGATGGCAGCTTCAACTTTGATGATCTGCTGAGCAAAGAGGAAGAAGAGTCACAGCAGATCAACTTTGATGTGCAAGGCATTAAAATCACCAATACTGAGGCCAGTTTTACGAATGAGAAAAGCGGTGCCAAGTATTCAGTTGACCAGCTAAACCTCACCACCGGCCAAGTGGCATTGAAAAAGCCGTTTGATATCGCGACCGATTTTCATCTGACGGCAAACCAGCCCGCCGTCGATGCCAAGGCGTTGATTAAAGCCAATGTCATGGCCGATCCAGAAGCCAAGCACTTTGTGATCAAGGGCTTGGATGCGCAGCTCAAAGGCGCCATGCTGGAAGGCCAGGCAGTGACGGTCACGGCGCAAGGGGGCATTGATGTGAATGCCGCTAACACTGCTCTGGATGTTTCTGATCTCAAGCTGGCGATGCAAGGTACTTTTAAAGGTGCCGAGCGTGCAGTCAGCCTGCAGGCGCCCGCACTCGCTGTCAATCCGCAACTCATCAGCAGTGACAAGGTCACCTTGTCACTCAAGCAAAAAGATGCCAACGGCGATCTCGATCTGGCCGTGGTCTTGGCCGAATTAAAAGGCAACCAGCAAACCGTCGAAAGCAAAGGCTTGACCGCGGATGTTAGCCTGAATGCCGGTGCACGCAAGGTAGAAGGGCATTTTGCTTCGCCTGTAACCGTCAATCTGGCCGACTTGGTGTTTGAAGTGCCTGCGCTGGCAGGTAAATTTGATATTAAAGACCCCGCCTTGCCGAATGGAACCATGCAAGGGCAGTTCAAGTTGGCCCTCAGCGCAAACGTGAAGCAAGAGCAAGTTAACACCACGTTTGATTTGAGCTTGGCGGAAACCAAGCTTAATGGCGATGTGCGCGTGGCAGGGTTTGCGACGCCGCATATAGGTTTTAAAGTGCACGCCGACACCTTGAACCTGAATGCGTTGCTGGGCAAGGCCAAGCCTAAAAAAGAAACCGTTGCCAGCCCAAATGCCAATCGCGCGCAAGCAGACAAACCTGCCGATTTGAGCGCGTTAAAAACCTTATTCCTTGATGGCAGTATCAATATCGGCAAGATTTTATACAGCCCCTATACCCTGACTGGCCTGAACGTGGGCATCAAGGCCGATGGCCAGAAGCTGGCTTTGCAGGGCCTGGATGTCAAACTGGATGACAGCCGTATCCAGGGCAATGTTGGCATTAGCCAGTTTAGTAAACCGCTGTATACCTTTGATCTCAACATCGACAAGCTGGATTTGAACCGTTATCTGCCTGCTGCAGAAGCCAAGGCGAGCGAAGCGACGGCCAAGCCTGCCGAGAAAACCGCGCAAGCGGAGCAGCCGCTGGATTTGTCTGCCTTGAAGGCGCTCAATGCGCAGGGCAACATCCGCATTGGCTGGTTGAAATATGGCAAAACCGAAGCCAAAAACCTCAATATTGGACTGAAAGCGCAGGAGGGCTTGGCTAGCCTGAATCCACTCAATGCCGATGTCTATCAAGGCACGGTGCGCGGTGCCGTCAAGCTGGATGCACGTGCCACGCCTGCAGTCACCATACAGCAAAGCCTGCAAAACATCGCTGTCGGCCCGTTGTTAGTCGATACCATCAACAATGACATGCTATCTGGTAACGGCAATTTGAATGTGAACGTGACCGCGCAAGGAAATACGGTGACTGCACTAAAAAAGTCACTGGGCGGCTCGGTTGATTTACGCATGGCCGATGGCGCCGTTAAAGGGTTTGATCTGGCCGGAACTATCCGCGAGGCGAAAAGCAAGCTCAACTTGCTCAAGGGTCAATCCAGCGCAGACGCAGATAAAAGTAAAAAAACTGACTTTAGTGAGCTGACCGCCAGTTTTAATATCAAGAATGGCGTGGCTCACAATGATGATCTGGCCATGAAGGCACCGGTTTTTCGGTTGACTAAAGGCGAAAGCAAAGGCGATATTGATATAGGCAAAGAACAGATCAACTATCTCGCCAAGCCTACTTTGGTGAATTCGCTCAAGGGGCAGGGCGGTAAAGAGGCTGAGCAATTAGGCAGTCTTGGCATTCCGGTGAAGGTCACCGGTAGTTTTAGTGCGCCAAAATTCGGTGTTGATATGGCGGCTTTAGGTCAGGCACTGGCCAAATCGGTGGCTATGGACGCCTTGACTGAGAAAATCGGCGGAGACAAGGCCGAAGCTCTTAAAGGGTTGCTGAATGGAAAAACGCCGGGGAATAGCGGTAGCGAGGCTGCCAATCCTGAAGGTGGTAATAGCACTGAGCCTGCCAAGCCCGTGGACCAGCTCAAACAAAAAGCACTCAAAAAGCTGCTGAATTTTTAGGGCCAGCAGACAAGCTTTTAAGTGTGAGTGATTTTGCAGAAAAACTGATCGCCTGGCAGCAGGCGCATGGCCGCCATGATTTGCCATGGCAGCAGACGCGTGACCCTTACGCTATTTGGGTGTCAGAAATCATGTTGCAGCAAACGCAGGTGTCGGCGGTCATTGCTTATTATGATCGGTTCATGCAGCGCTTTCCTACCATTGCCAGCCTAGCCGAAGCCGAACAAGATGAAGTCATGCGCTATTGGAGCGGGCTTGGCTACTATTCACGCGCGCGCAACCTGCATCATGCCGCCCAAACCATTATGCGTGAGCATTGTGGTATTTTTCCAACAGATTTCGAGACCATCCAAACTTTAAAAGGCATCGGGCGCTCTACCGCCGCAGCGATCAGCGTGTTTGCATTTAACCAGCGGCAAACGATTCTTGATGGTAATGTGAAACGTGTATTGGCAAGGCTGTATGCTATTGAGGGTTGGCCAGGGTTACCAGAAGTAGAGAAGAAATTGTGGCAAATCGCCGAAAGTGTGTTGCCTAGCCAAGGCTTGCCCGCCTATGTGCAAGGGTTGATGGACTTTGGTGCGACCTTGTGTACGCGTAGCAAACCAAATTGTCATCGTTGCCCGATGCAGGCGAGTTGTCTGGCGTATCAGCAACAAATGGTCTATGTGCTGCCTGCCCCCAAGCCTCGTAAAGCCTTGCCAGAAAAACAGACCACGGTATTGATGATTTTAGATGCCGGGGAGATTTTGCTGGAGCGACGGCCGAACCATGGTATATGGGGCGGTTTGTGGAGTTTGCCTGAGTTGTCCCCCAGTGCGCTTGCCGTCCCCCATGTAAAAACTACCTTCGACATGGATGTGGAGCCACTGGAAACATTGCCCGTGCTCTGGCATACCTTTACACATTTCAAGCTTGAAATAACGCCACAGCCACTGCTATTGCAGGGGAGGCGACCGCCACCAGCGCCCAATCAGCAATGGCTCGCCTTGGCGGATGCTGTCGCCGCAGCGTTGCCAACCCCAATACGCACGCTGATCAAAGGGCTTCAACAATTACGCTTTTAAATGCGTAGGCCTGCAGCTTAGAGATTGGCTAGACGGAAAACATGGCTGGCCAATTCCCGCTGATTGTTTTTGAGATGTTGTAACAAGGCGTGCCCTCTGTCAGGCTTAACCAACGCTTTTTGGTAAATCAGCGGCAATTCAAAAATAGCGATTTCACGCTCTACGATGTTCAATGTTTGATGCTTGGAGCTTTCAAGCACATCAAGCAGTTTTTCATACACGTCATCTTGCACACGCGTATAAGGAAACAAAATCCAGAAGTCTGTCCCTTCCCGGCCTACCAGGTCAGATCTTCTAAAAGAGTTTTGCAGATCATGAGTTAATGACGAGAGTTGACGCAAGGCCTCAGGCGCGCCGTAGGCCTCACCCAAGCTATTGTCATCGCCATAAGCAATTTTAACCAGGGCAATATTGAAATCCTCAGAATGCCTGATCAGCACTTGGCATATCCAGTCCAAGGTCTCTACAAAGCGACTACATAACTGAATGTCCGAAATCATTCTCTTCCCCTGCGGATGCGCTTCACTTAAATAAAGGCGCACGTGTAAATTTAAATAAGCTGCAAATTGTTCCTATGCTAGCAGAAAGATATATTGATGTTGATGGGAAATCAGCTAAAAAACGGTAGCAATTCAAAAAAACACCCTAGTCCGGCAGGTGTTAGATTGTTGCAAATCTGCAACAACGTTAACTAGGACTAAGCAATTTGACGTATTCACTTGCGCCACCTAGGCCGCTTTTGCAAAAATTGCTCTGACCTTGCAGGAAATGCTTTAAGTGATTCCGCAGGAGTTATTAGAAAGAGCATTCAATGGCTCTTTACTGGAAAGCAATATCCTTACACAAGTTGTGAAAACAACATTTTTGGAGATTCGTATGAATACAAAATTGAACGTTGCAGTTGCAGCAGCTCTGTTCGCTGCCGCTACTGGCGCACAAGCTGGCATCACTATCCCAGCTGGTGACTGGACTCTGGACATCGGTGGCGTTGTTAACGCTTACTACACACACACTAGCTTCAGCGGTGACAACTCTGGTGCTGGTCCTTTGGGCTTGGGCAACGGTAATGCAGACAGCTCAGCTAACATCACTACTGGTTTGTTGCCAAACTACCTGAGCGTTTCTGGTAAAACACGTCAGAACGATCTGGATGTTGGTTTCACAATCAGCATCAACCCAGGTGCATCTACAACGAACTCTGGCCGTCAAACATCACAACAAGAAAACCGTCAAGCATTCTTGACATTTGGTGATGCTTCTTGGGGTTCTGTGAAGCTGGGTAAAGATCTGGGCATTTTCGCTTCAGACGCAATCTTGAACGACATGACATTGTTGGGCGTTGGTGCAGGCGCAGGTTCTTTGGCTGGCAACACAACTACTCTGGGCCGTATCGGTACAGGTTACATGTATGCTGACTGGAAATCTCAAGTTGCTTACACATCACCAAACTGGAATGGTTTCCAATTCACAGCTGGTGTGACTCAGGCTTGGGATGCAGTTGGTAATGGTAGTGGTACTGCTGGTTCCCTGGCAGCTTCTACAAGCGCGTTTAGCTCTACTCGTGGTGGTTCACAACCAGCCTTCGAAGGTAAAGCTTCTTATGAGTGGACTGGTGATGTAGCTGGTAAAGTTTGGGCTTCTGCTATTAGCCAAAAAGTTGACAACCTGCAATCCTTTAATGGTGTAAGTGGTACAGCAGTTTCTTTAGGTAGTGAGCGTGCTTACGCTTGGGATTTGGGTACAACCATCAAAGTTGCTGACTTTGGTCTGACAGGTTACTACTACGATGGTAAAGGTATCGGTCAAACTCTGCAATTAAACAGCGGTTTTGATGCAGCTGGTAAGCGCCGTGATTCTAAAGGCGGTTATGTACAAGGTACATACACAGTTCCTGGTGCAGGTACTAAACTGGGCTTGAGCTGGGGTCAATCTAAATTGGACGGTAACAGCGTTGACACATTCGACGAAATCAAAGACGAAATGTGGACAGTTGGTGCTTACCATCCTTTGACCAAGCACTTGAACTTGGTTGCTGAATACTCAGACGTTAAGCGCAAAATCGACAACGTTTCTGCATCTTCTTTAGAAGCTAAAGCAAAAACCATTTCATTGGGTGCTATTCTGTTCTTCTAATTTAATTGCAGTTTAACTGCGTAAATTAGTAGTCAGTAAAAACGGCAACTTCGGTTGCCGTTTTTTTATATGCATCAACTTAAATTTTTAATTGCGGCTTAATTACTATGAATTTGTATCCAGTGACAATTGTGGAAAATTTTTATGAAGATCCAGACGCTGTTCGTACTTTTGCGTTAAATCAGAAATATCAATATCGCCATCAATTAGGTAACGTTCCTTACGTTTTTCCAGGATGTAGAACCAAGGATTTGTCTGTTATTAACAAGCCCCTCTTTGAGAAGCTTAGTACCAAAATCATTTCACTTTTTCATAACTCGGAATATGAGCATATGCGTTGGGCCATTTCGACCAACTTTCAGAGTGTCAGTGAAGAATACGGCCGTGGCGTAATTCATACAGATGGGAATGCTGTTTTTGCAGCGGTGTTATATTTAAGTCCTGATGCGCCTTTGGATTCCGGGACTTCTTTATTTAGGCCCAATAAAAGCTTTGATCAGGCTTTATACGAAAAAGCACTTAAGGTGAATGATAAGCGCTTTGCAGATGGTACTGTAAAGATGGATACCGCTTATCACAGTATGTTTGATGAGATTGTGAGAATCAATAACGTTTATAACACCTTGATACTCTATGAAGGCAGACATTTTCATGCCGCAAATAACTTTTTTGGGAAGACACTAAAAGACTCACGGCTGGCGCAAGTCTTTTTTGTTAGTAGTATTGATGCGCAAAGACACAGCTCATTCCCACTTTGGCGTAGTCAGCAAGTGCACATTTAGCAATTTTAATCATCAATGCCTAGCTCCTGAATTTTGCGTGTGAGCGTATTGCGCCCCATCCCTAGCTGATTGGCAGCTTCAATCCGGCGGCCATCGGTGTGGGCGAGGGCACGGGTGATCAGGATACGCTCAAACTCTTTGGTTTTGGCGTCAAGGATATTGGTTTCTCCGCGGTTGAGCGCGTCGGTGACTTCTTGTGCCAGCGCTTCTTGCCAGGAGCCTCCGCTACTGTGTTTGCCAGTATCTTCTTTAAGCTCTGGGGGTAAGTCATTGACATCCACGTTTTGACCTGGCGCCATCACGGTGAGCCAGTGGCAGACGTTTTCGAGCTGGCGAACGTTACCGCTCCAGTTGACCGACATCAGGTATTTAATAGCTGCCTGCGACAGTTGCTTGGGCTCAACCCCCAGTTGCTGAGCACTGTGGGCGAGAAAATGCTTGGTCAGCAAGGGGATATCTTCTCTACGTTCACGCAAGGGCGGCAAGCGCAGACGAATGACGTTCAGGCGGTGAAACAAGTCTTCACGGAACAGACCTTGTTTGACGCGCTCTTCGAGGTCCTGGTGAGTGGCGGCAATCACGCGTACATTGACTTTGATTGGTTGATGTCCGCCCACGCGATAAAATTGGCCGTCGGACAAGACGCGCAACAATCTGGTTTGCAAGTCAGCAGGCATGTCACCAATTTCATCCAGAAACAAAGTGCCGTTATCTGCTTGTTCAAAGCGGCCACGTCTGGCTGCAGCGGCCCCAGTAAAAGCGCCGCGTTCATGACCAAACAATTCAGATTCTAATAAGTCTTTGGGAATCGCTGCGGTATTAATGGCGATAAATGGCTTGTCAGCCCGTGGACTGTGTCTATGCAGGGCGCTCGCGACCAGTTCTTTACCGCTGCCGGATTCGCCGTTAATGAGCACGGTGGAGTGCGAGCGACTTAGGCGGCCAATGGCACGGAAAACCTCTTGCATGGCGGGGGCCTGGCCGATGATTTCTGGCGAGGGGCCAGTGTCTTCTACGGCCTCGACAGATTGACGCATGCTTTCTTCAACGGCACGTTTGATAATTTCGATGGCCTGGTCTACATCAAACGGTTTGGCCAAATACTCGAACGCGCCACCCTGAAAGGCGGCGACAGCACTTTCGAGGTCTGAGTAGGCGGTCATGATAATGACGGGAATCTCGGGAAAGCGCTGCTTTACCTCGGATAAAAAGTCCAGGCCCGAGCCATTCGGCATGCGGATGTCACTGACAATGACTTGGGGTTGTTCACGATTTAAAGCGTTGAGGGCTTCTGCTGGGGATGAAAATGTTTTGAAATCAAAGTCCGTGCGGGCGAGTGCTTTTTCAAACACCCAGCGGATGGATTTGTCGTCGTCTAGGATCCAGATTGGCTTCATAGCTGTTTCTCGTGAATTATTGTACTGATGATTTTAATTGCGTACTTTCAATAGGTAGCAATATATGGAAGATGGTTTTACCCGGCTGTGAATCACAATCGATCATGCCATGGTGTTGGGTGATAAAGGTTTGCGCCAGCGCAAGGCCCAAGCCAGTGCCGCCTTCGCGACCAGATACCAGCGGGTAGAAAATGCGTTCTTTGATGCCGGCAGGGATGCCTGGGCCGTTATCAATAATCTCTAAATGAATCCCGACACGGTAACGTTTTCTGGCTAGCGTAATTTGGCGCTCAGCACGCGTGCGGAAAGTAATACTCGCGCCTTCGGTCTGATGCTGTTGCATCGCTTGTGCCGCATTACGCGCAATATTGAGCACGGCTTGTATCAGTTTCTCGCGATCGCCAATGAGCTCCGGTAAGCTGGTATCGTAGTCGCGGATCACGCGGATATGGTTAGGCGATTCTGCCAGTAACAGACTGCGTACGCGTTCCAGCACTTCATGAATATTGGTGGGCTCATATTTTGGCACGCGGTGAGGTGCCAGCAGTCTGTCCATGAGGCTATGTAGTCTGTCAGCCTCTTTGATAATCACCTGGGTATATTCTTTTAGGCTGGGTTGCGGCAACTCAAACTCAAGCAATTGTGCCGCACCACGCAAGCCGCCTAGCGGGTTGCGAATTTCATGCGCCAGATTCCTGAGTAATTCAGAGTTGGCTTGCTGCTGTATCAACATGCGCTCTTCACGCGCAATACGCAATTGCTGATCCATTTGCACAAACTCCAGAATCAGCATGTCTTCCGGCGTTTGGTTGAACGCGGCTGAAATAGGGGTGGCTGTGCAGGTCACGGCCGTTGTATGGCCGCGTTGGGTAGTCAGTGCAAACTCATGCTCACGATATGGGCTCTGTGTTTCTATGGCGTTGGTCACGGCCATTTGCAAAATTTCGCAATTCACAAACACGTCATGGATATGCGCCCCTTGAATCTGGTTGGCACTAAATGCAAACAGAATCTCGGCGCTGGAGTTGGCGTAAGTAACTTCTAGTTGGTTATTAAGCAAAATGACTGCCGTGGCAATATGCTCTAAACCACTAAAGCCGTTGGGAGATTTCTGTACCATGTCCTGAGCTTGTTAAAAAGAGTGAATCACGCCCTGTTTTAAAGCAAAACCCAAGCCAATTCTTGTGCACAACGCAAAAATGATTGAGAAAACTCCCAAAATGGTGCATTTAAAGATTGAGCTCTTTATTTAACAGCTCGATATTACGCTCATGCGCCTGAATTTCGGCCTCAATGACGCGCAGCTTTTCCTCATATTTGGCGACGTTTCTAAACGTTTTGCCATTCGCGCCTCTGTAGACTTCTGGCGTGTTCTGGGCTTCTTCATATAACAGGCGAGCATTCTCAAGTGCTTGTTTTTCTTGAGAAAGCTCGTTCATTAATAGCTCTCGCCGCTTTTGGTCGCGTTGATTTTGTGTCTGATTATCGACTTTGGGAAAATCGGCCGGAGAGGGTGTTTTGACATTGGCTTTTTTCTCTCTGGCAGGGGGTGGAGGCTCTGCGGTTCTGGGCCCACTAATAATGAGCTCTGCCTTGTTTTTGCCTTCGGGTTTGATATTGGTATAGGTGGTGACGCCGTTACTGTCGGTATATTTGTAAATATCTGCCCAGCTTTGGTTGCACATGAGCGCGAAGGTGCAAATGTAAAAAAATCTTTTCATGGCAATAGTTTAGAGTAGATCGTTGAGGGTATCAACGTCTGCTCGCCTAAAAACGTTGACGGAACAGCGCGTACATAAAAAAACAGGGCAGCCTGGGCTGCCCTGTTTTAGTGCGTGCTCTTGTGACTAGCAAGAGTAGTACAGACCAAATTCCACTGGGTGTGGTGTTTGGCGCAGTTTAGTGACTTCTTCCATTTTCAATGCAATGTATGCATCAATCCAGTCGTCTGAGAAAACGCCGCCGCGTGTTAAGAACTCGCGGTCTTTATCCAGATACTCCAATGCTTGTTCCAGAGATGAACATACCGTTGGGATCAATGCATCTTCTTCTGGTGGCAGATGGTACAAGTCTTTAGTCGCTGGTTCACCTGGGTGAATCTTGTTCTGAACGCCATCCAGACCAGCCATCAACAGGGCTGAGAAAGCCAAGTATGGGTTAGCAATCGGGTCTGGGAAGCGCGCTTCAACACGGCGTGCTTTGTCTGAATGCACAAATGGAATACGAATCGCAGCAGAACGGTTTTTAGCGGAGTAAGCCAATTTCACTGGTGCTTCGTAGTGCGGTACCAAGCGCTTGTAGGAGTTAGTACCTGGGTTGGTAATCGCATTCAGTGCGCGCGCATGCTTGATGATGCCGCCGATGTAGTACAGAGCGAAATCGCTCAGGCCAGCATAACCATTGCCTGCAAACAGGTTTTTACCATCTTTCCAAACGGATTGGTGAACGTGCATACCAGAGCCGTTATCGCCAAACATTGGTTTTGGCATAAATGTGGCTGTTTTACCATAAGCATGGGCTGTGTTAGTCACTACGTATTTCAGGATTTGTGTCCAGTCAGCACGTTGTACCAAGGTCGCAAACTTAGTACCGATTTCACATTGACCGGCTGTTGCCACTTCGTGGTGGTGCACTTCAACAGGCACGCCCAGTTCTTCTAAGGTCATGACCATGGCAGAGCGGATGTCATGCAATGAATCGACAGGAGGCACTGGGAAGTAGCCGCCTTTAACGCCTGGACGGTGGCCAGTGTTGCCGCCCTCGAATTTTTCACCTGAGGACCAAGCGGCCTCTTCGGAGTTGATTTTCACAAAGCTACCACCCATGGTGGCATCCCATTGTACGCTGTCAAAAATGAAGAACTCTGGCTCTGGACCAAAATAAGCAGTGTCACCCAGGCCGCTGGATTTCAGGTAGGCTTCAGCGCGTTTTGCCAGGGAGCGTGGGTCACGGTCATAGCCTTTACCATCAGTAGGGTCTACTACGTCGCAGGTCAGAACCAAGGTTGGTTCGTCAAAAAATGGATCGATGAATGCGGTGCTTGCATCAGGCATCAATTGCATGTCAGAGGCTTGAATGCCTTTCCAGCCAGCAATGGAAGAACCATCAAAGGCGTGACCTTCGGTAAATTTATCTTCGTCGAAGGCAGACACTGGCACGGTCACGTGCTGCTCTTTACCTCTGGTGTCGGTAAAACGGAAATCAACAAATTTGATGTCGTTTTCCGCAACCAGTTTCATTACGTTTGCAACGGACATTACATTCTCCTCAGTGATCAAGATCTAAAATGATTCAACTTGCGCACGCAAAAAAGGGACATGTTGCGGATGTCCCGGAACGTGAGCAAATATAAAAACACAAACTAGCAAAACAAATAGATATGTGGAATTTTTAGTTTACGAATTCCATTGAATCTTAGGATGTAATAGTAGCAGGAAGCATGCCACCCAAAAACAGGCATTTTGCATGGATATGAGATATCTGACATAAAAAAGCAAAATCAATGCGCACCAAAAAGGTGCTCAGCAACAAATTGAGCACAAAAATGGTGCTCCATGCGCTTGCGTAACTTTCACAGGTATACTCGCGGTTTGACTAGCTTATTAAAAGAACGAAGGTGTCCTTTGGAAAGTGTTGAGAAAATCTTGCAACAAGCCGCTCAGCGTGCTCAGCAAAATGGTTTGCCGTATGCCGGCGCGATGACGCCCCAGGAGGCGTATGCGCTGATTAGCCAAGATCAAAATGCGGTGTTGGTGGATGTGCGCTCACGTGCCGAGTTGGAGTTGGTTGGGCGCGTGCCGATGGCGGCCCATCTGGAATGGGCGTTTTATCCAGGCATGATTGCCAATCCTGAGTTTGCCGATCAGCTACAGGCGCTGGTTGATCCTGCGCGCACCGTCGTATTTATGTGCCGCACGGGTGGCCGCAGCCATAATGCTGCCTTGCTGGCGCAAAAACTCGGATATCCCAACGCCTATAACATGCTCGAAGGCTTTGAAGGCGAAGCGAATGAGGCCAAGCAAAGAACCCTGATCAATGGCTGGAAACATGCAGGCTTGCCCTGGTCCAACTAGGTGATCTTGCTATGTCGGTTGAAAAATACGCAGTCATTGGCCACCCGATAGCACATAGCAAATCGCCGTTGATTCACCAGGCATTTGCGCTGCAATTTGGCAAGACGATTGTTTACGAAAAGGTGTTGGCACCTCTGGATGGCTTTGCGTCCACGGTGCAGCAATTGCAGCAGCAAGGGTATGTGGGTGCAAATGTCACGGTGCCATTCAAATTTGAAGCCTATGACTTAAGCCAGACTTTATCTGAACGCGCGCAGGCGGCTGGGGCAGTGAACACCCTCAGTTTTGGCCAAACGCAAATTCAGGGCGACAATACTGATGGCTGTGGGCTGGTCAATGACATTCTCAAACATCACCAGACGGCCCTGGCCGCAAAAAAAATCTTGTTGCTGGGCGCAGGCGGCGCTGCGCAAGGTGTGATGCTGCCGTTGATTGCACAAGGCCCGGCGCAATTGACCATTGCTAACCGCACACAGGACAAGGCGCAAGCCATGCTGGATAAGTTTGCGGACGCGGGGGGGCAATGTGGCGTCTCGCTGGCTGTGACCACGTTTGCAGCACTTACCGAGACCTATGATGTGGTCATTAATGCCACTTCTGCAGGATTGACTGAAACGCCATTACAGTTTTCATCGCATGTCTTTGGCACGCATACCCTGGCTTACGACATGATGTACGGCCGGGAGACGCCGTTTATGCAGCAGGCGCGCACCGCAGGCGCACAGGTGGCAGATGGTTTGGGTATGCTCATCGAGCAGGCGGCGGAAGCGTTTTTTATCTGGCATGGATTGCGTCCTGACACGGCCCCAGTGATTCAGACATTCCGCTAATCTTCATTTCTGTCATGAAACAAAGCATCAAGCTGTTTTTCGTCCTGTTTTTGCTCTGGGTACTGTTGTATCAGGTCTGGATACTCGGCCATATTTTGTGGTGGGTAGATCACAATCCGGACGCCACTGCCTTCATGCAGGCGCGGCTGGAAGTGATGCAAGAAAGCCATCCCGAAGCCACCATACAGCAGCAGTGGGTGCCTTACGCCAAGATCAGCAACCATTTAAAACGCGCAGTGATTGCAGCGGAAGACAGCAAGTTTGTTGACCATGAAGGCTTTGACTGGGCCGGGATCGAAACCGCCTTTGAGAAAAACCTAAAGAAGGGCAAAATCGTCGCTGGCGGCTCCACCATCAGTCAGCAACTGGCCAAGAATTTGTTTTTATCCGGGCATCGCACGCCCTGGCGTAAAGCACAAGAAGCGGTGATTACCTTTATGCTGGAAAAGCTCATGACCAAGCGCCGGATTCTGGAAATCTACCTGAACGTGATTGAGTGGGGCGAGGGCGTGTTCGGTGCCCAAGCGGCGGCCAAGCATTACTTTCACGCTTCGGCCGCCAGTCTGGCACCCGCCCAAGCGGCGCACTTGGCGGCCATGATTCCTAACCCGCGTTTTTATGATCTGCACCGCAGTACCCGCTATTTAAATCGCCACACCGCTACCATTCAGGCGCGCATGCGATTGGTCAAAATACCCTGATTTTACGGGCTTGATTTAGGCATGAACGTGAAACACGCCTGCATACAATGTTTGCTATCAATGGATTTGATACATCATTTCCATCGGCGGTGTATGCAGATGCATCGTCAGGCAGGTTGCATGTTGACCTTAGCCTTTGACAGCGAGATGTTTTACAAGGGTGTGAGGTAACGGCCAGGTAACTGGCCGTATTTTTTTGAACGTATCCACGCTTGCCACACCAAACTTCAGTAGGTGGCCGGTATTAACTGGACCCGATATCAAACATGGCGTCCAGATCCTGTTTGCGGTACGAGCGCAGTGACAGCATGGTTTCGGTTCTCACAATGCCGCTGATGGCAGCCAGTTGATGGGTCACCAGTGCCGAGAGTGCCTCGGGTCCGGTGACTTGTATGACGGCCACCAGGTCATATTGACCACTCACTGAATAGACTTCTGTCACTTGCGCTAATGATGCCAGGGTTTCCGCCACCGTGGCCATTTGTTGGCGCTCAGCGTTCACCAGCATAATACACGTCATCATAAGACACTCCTTTTCAAGGCCTCCGCCTGTGAGCGGCGGAGGCTAAGCCCTTCAAACGGTTTTGGTCTGTACCGGCATCTTCTGTGCAGCATGAGGCTGATGGCGTTGCAGCAGGGCCTTGTGCAAATACTGAAAATCCGCTGGATCAATCGGTAAAAACCACTGCTTGAAGCGGGTCGCGACGCCCAGCGGCAGGCGCATGTCCGATAACAACTCGTCAATATGATGCAGTGAGAACGGAATGATATTGGTGCCTTTGGAGTGTTTGCCTTCTGTACGCGCTTCCATCCATGCCAGACGTTCCTTGATTGTGCTGCGTTGTGCTTCTGCGGTCGGCAACTTCATCTTTCCACCAATCCAGTCGGCCAGCCAGTAAGCGCCTACTTCGGCATTGAGCTGGCTAAAGAATGAAGAGTTATAACCATTAAACGCCAGACCTGGCATGCCAACCGGTGCCATCGACCGGTACAGCACAAAGTTACCTTCTGCATCGGTCACATGTTTCATCACGTCATCGTTCAAAAAAGGCACACGCTGATGCCAGCCTGTCCCGCAAATCACAATGTCGGCAGGCAAACGGCGGCCATCGGTTAAATGTGCATAACGCACGCCATGCTCAATGCTAAATCCTGTGATGCTGTTTTGTTTGGCAACGTCAATATGACCCGCTTCCACGCTTTCAAAGAAACCTTCGGTGACCAGGCTGACGGTACTACGCGCAATCGATTCTAGTGGCTGGTCAGGCTTGAGGCCCAGTTTTTCGAGGCGGCATTGGCGGTTGATGACCCACTGCACCTGATTCAGCATGCTGTTACGGATCGGTTTGCCGATGCCGTGCAAAAAGCGCTCTATGCCTTTAAGGCGGATATATTTAAACAAGCCTTCGCCCATGCGCGTCAAAAACAGGTATTTGTAATTGAGCACATTCATGAGTCGTTTGGGCACTTTCCAGATCAAATGTCTGGCCACCACCGTGGTGCTCGCCGCTTGCTGGCAAACCGCTTGTGCGACATCGGTAGAAGATTTTCCGTAGCCGACAATCAGCACATGTTTGCCTTTGGCATCTGCAAGCTCCTTGAACTCGCTGGTGTGGCAAATACGGCCACCTGCGGCGGTAAATTCGGCTGCACCCGGATAGTCCGGGATCATGGGCTGCGAAAAAATTCCGTTACAGACAATTAAAAAATCAAAATGTCGCGTTTCCTCTGCTTTGCCTTCGGTCTTGACGGTGAGTTGCCAGCCTTGACCAATCGGTGTGGCCAATTTCACTTCGGTATTCAAGCTGATCAGGTGTGCAAAATTGAACTGCTTGGTATAGGCATCCAGATAGTGCTGCACCTGCTCGCCACTCGGCCACTCAGGGTAATGCTTGGGATAGGGGAAATCTGAAAAGGCATAGGTGGACTTCACATTTTGTGTGGTCAGGTTAGGGTAGCGTCTGGAGGCGCTCCACACCCCGCCGACATCAGCCTCCTTCTCAAACACCGTGACCTGGTGACCAAATGCAGTCAGCACTTTTGCTGTACTCAAACCGGCAAACCCGGCACCCACAATCGCAATATTCATACGGTTTCCTTTGCGCTTAAAAAATCATACAGGGCCTATCCCTGTATCGTCGGGTGCAGTATTGAGCGAGCAAAGTTTGCCGACTATCCAGAAACTGCCTGCACTATCCGCGTTCGGCAACAACCTGCATGCGCACTGCATTTGGCTGCGCAATGCGGATAGTCGCTGCACGGAGCGGATAGCCCCGCCGTCTGCGCTGCGAGAAAGTAGCAACCACAACGAAGGTGATCACTTGCCTTCCCACCCTTCAACCGAGCAAGCGAGACGAAAAATGGGACAAATGATAGAAATCAGCGCGCAATTCCCGGCCTTTAAAGGCTATCTGGCCCTGCCAGCCACCGGCAGCGGGCCGGGCCTGGTGTTGTGCCAGGAAATTTTTGGCGTGAATGCCAATATGCAGGCCATTGCCGACCTGTATGCCGAAGAGGGTTATATGGTGCTGGTGCCAGATTTGTACTGGCGCCTGCAGCCTGGTATTACCCTGACCGATGCAGCCGAGGATATGCCGGCCGCGTTGGGCTATTACCAGCGGTTTGATGAAGCTACCGGCATGCAGGATGTCCAATTGGCCATCAGCTGTTTGCGTGGCATGGCAGGGGCCAGTGGCAAGGTGGGTGTGCTGGGCTATTGCCTGGGCGGCAAGCTGGCTTATCTGGCGGCCAGTCAGACCGATGCCGATGTGGCGGTGGGTTACTACGGGGTAGGTATAGAGCAGGCCTTGCCACAGATGGCTGCGCTACGTTGCCCGTTAACCCTGCATATTGCTGAGAAAGATGCCTTCTGCCCACCTGCGGCCCAAGCCGAGATTCTGGCTGCAGCCAGCACACAGCCGCTGGCGAAGACCTATGTGTATGCCGGTGTAGATCATGCGTTTGCCCGCCTGGGTGGTGCGCATTACCACGCCCCCTCGGCACAAATGGCATATAGCCGCACCCTGGGCGCCTTGCGTAAAGCCATGGGGCCGGATTATGACCTGAGTGCGATTGCAGATCATCACTTTGCGCTCGAATTTGCCACCCGCGATGCCGATGCCACCATGACCACCATGGTCGCCCAGCCGTATGTGAATCATGTGCCCACAATGACGGGCGGGGTTGGCTACACCATGCTGCGTCGCTTTTATCAGCATCATTTTATTCACAACAACCCGGCAGACATGCAAATGACGCCAATTTCACGCGTGGTCGGTGCAGACCGCATGGTGGATGAGTTTGTGCTCAGTTTCACGCACAACTGCGACATTGACTGGTTGCTGCCGAATGTACCGCCGACCGGGCGCCGGATTGAAATCCCCATGCTGGTGGTGGTGACTTTCCGCGGTGACAAGCTGTTTAACGAACATATTTACTGGGATCAGGCCAGCGTGCTGGTGCAAGCGGGGCTGCTGGATCCCGCCCTGATTCCAGCCATCTGCGGGGTAGAGCAAGCACGCAAACTGCTGGACCCCAACCTTCCTTCCAACACGCTGATGGCCAACTGGTCACTCAGCGCCAATGCATGAGGTGTGCCATGAAAGGGATCGCAAACAAAGTCGTCATCGTCACCGGCAGTGCCACGCTGATCGGTGCGGCCGTGGTCGAAGCCTTCCACGCCGCGGGCGCAAAAGTGGTGGCGGTGGATATTGATGCACGTGGGGCGACGGTGGCGGCTGGCATCAGCCCGGACATTCTGTTTTTACAAACAGACATTACCGATGATGCCGCCTTGCAACAGCTGGTGGCGACCACACAACACAACTTGGGCGGTGTAGATTTTCTGGTCAACCTGGCCTGTAGCTATGTGGACAACGGCTTTGCTGCCAGCCGCGAGGATTGGTTGCTCAGTTACAACGTCAACCTGGTGAGCAGTGTCATGCTGGCCAAAGCTTGCCATGCGGCCATGTGTCAGCGTGGCGGTGGCGCCATCGTGCATTTTTCCAGCATCTCAGCCAGCGCTGCGCAAACCGGCCGTTGGCTATATCCGGCCAGCAAGGCCGCAACTGAACAACTGACGCGCAGCATGGCGATTGATCTGGCCAGTGACCATATCCGGGTCAATGCGGTGGCCCCCGGCTGGATCTGGTCACGCGTCATGGACGAGCTGACGGGAGGCAACCGCGCCAAAACCGATGCCGTGGCTGCGCCTTTCCATGCCCTGAAACGCGTAGGTGACCCGCAGGAAGTCGCCGATGTGGTGCTGTTTTTATGTTCTGACCATGCCTCGTTTGTTACGGGCGCCGTGTATGCCGTCGATGGTGGCTACAGCGCGATGGGCCCCGAGCAGGCAGAGCCCGCCATTCCCAAGCTGGCGGATTGATATTGATACCCAGATTTTTTAAACGATTGAATCTCACTCTGAAAGGAACCCCTCGATGAACCTCCTCTCCTCTTGCAGTAAACCCCTTGGTGCACTGGGTCTGGCACTGGCCACCACCAGCTTACCCATGCTTGCCCACGCCTACGATTTGCCCCCAATCAACCTTGGGTTCACCAGCTTTTTGGATGGTGCCCCGCCCGCAGGCAATGGCTGGTATTTCAGCCAATACGTGCAGCAATACCATGCCGACAAGTTCAAGGATAACGCGGGCAATAGTCTAGGCTTGCCTAACCCCAAAGTGGATGTCACCGTCAGTCTGTCGCAAGTACTGTATATCTCGGATATCGAAGTCGCCGGGGCTAATCTGGGCATGGATGTGATTGTGCCTGTGGTCAGTCCGCATACCAGTTATGGCGCCGCCTCCAATGCGTTCCCCAAAGCGGGTGACAGTGGCGTAGGCGATTTACTGGTCGGTCCCTTCCTGCAGTGGCCAATTGTCATGGGCGAAAAAGGGCCTAAATTCATGCAGCGCGTTGAATTACAGTTTATTTTGCCCACGGGCGAATACAGTGCTAACCGCGAAATCAACCCGGGCAGCAATGCCTGGTCGTTCAATCCTTACTGGTCAGGCACTTATTTTTTCACACCAGAATGGACTGCCTCTGTGCGTGCCCACTATTTGTGGAACGGCAAAAATGATGATCCCAACCGAGGCTTTCAAGCGCTGGGGGCCAGCAGCACCCGTGCCGGGCAGGCGTTTCATACCAACTTTGCCATGGAGTATGCCTTTACACCGCAACTGCGCTTAGGGGTCAACGGTTATTACCTCAAGCAAACCACCGATACCCAAATGAACGGTCATGACGTAACAGGTAGACGCGAGCAAGTGCTGGCGTTGGGTCTAGGCGGCATGTATAGCTTTTCCAAGCAAGATCACCTGATGTTTAACTTCTACGATGAAATGGCGGTGAAAAACCGCACCGAAGGTGAACGTTACAACCTGCGCTTTGTGCATCACTTTTAAGGATTCGAGGTCAATATGAACGCTATTCAAGCACAAGCCGTCCAGTTCCATGCTGGCAAGTCCCAGTCTGGTGAGCCCTTGCTCAAGTTTCCCACCGATGACGGTTCACGTATTCCCTACGCCGTGTTCAGCTCACAAGCAGTGTATGAGCTGGAGCAAGAACGCATCTTCCGTGGCCCAACCTGGAGCTTTCTCGGGCTGGAAGCCGAAATCCCCAACCCCGGCGACTTTAAAAGCACGTTTGTTGGGGATACGCCGGTGGTGATGACCCGCACCAAAGAAGGTGGACTGGCTGTCTGGGTGAACCGCTGTGCGCACCGCGGCGCACAAGTCTGCCGTCAGGCGCGCGGCAATGCCAGTGAGCATACCTGTGTGTATCACCAGTGGAGTTTTGACTGTGAGGGCAATTTGCAGGGCGTGCCGTTCCGCCGTGGGCAAAAAGGCATGTCTGGCATGCCCAAAGACTTTAACCCGAAAGAGCACGGTCTCAAGCAGCTGCGGGTAGACAGCTATAAAGGCCTGGTGTTTGCCACCTTTAGCGACACGGTGGCGCCTTTGCCTGACTATATCGGTCCTGAAATGCGGCCATGGATAGACCGTATTTTCCACAAGCCGATCGAGTATTTGGGCTGCACCCGCCAATACTCCAAATCTAACTGGAAACTGTATCTGGAAAACGTCAAAGATCCGTATCACGCCAGTTTGCTGCACCTGTTTCATACCACCTTCAATATTTTCCGTGTCGGCATGAAGGCGCGTTCGATCCCGGATGCCACCCATGGTTTGCATAGCATCATCACCGCAACCAAAAACGAGGTGCAGACTGCCGAGGCGTATAAAGCGCAGGCCATCCGTTCGTTTGATGAAGGCTTTCAGCTCAAGGATGACAGCCTGCTCGGACAGATACAGGAGTATGAAGAGCTGACCACCAACCATATCCAGCCGATTTTCCCGCAGTTGGTCGTACAGCAAATCCACAATACGCTGGTGGCGCGGCAGTTGCTGGCCAAAGGCCCCCACAATTTCGAGCTGATTTTCCACTTTTTTGGCTATGTGGATGACACGCCGGAATTGCGCGCCATGCGGCTCAAACAGGCCAATCTGGTGGGCCCGGCGGGGTATATCTCGATGGAAGACACCGAGGCGACCGAGCTGGTGCAACGTGGCACCGTGCGCGATGGTGATGCCTGCTCGGTGATTGAAATGAGCAAAGACCAGCCAGACCAGCAGGATACGCTGATCACCGAAAGCCTGATCAGACGCTTCTGGGTCGGCTATCAGCAGCTCATGGGTTTTTAAGGAGGACAGTATGCAAGAATTACAAACCTGGTTTGAAGTGCAACAGTTACAGCAGGCCTATATTGCGGCGCTGGATAACGATCAATTGGAGCGCTGGCCTCAGTTTTTTACCGAGGACTGCCACTATAGCATTGTGCCCAAAGAAAATTTTGATGCGGGCTTGCCCATCGGCATGATTTATTTTGATAACCGCAATATGCTCGAAGACCGCGTGACGTCCTTGCGCCATGCCAATATTTTTGAAAGCCATACTTACCGCCACATGACCTCTGGTCTGGTGTTGCAGTCCAGCAGTGCCGATGAGGTACAGGCAGAATCCAGCTATGTGGTGGTGCAAACGCTGCAAAATGGCGAATCGCACGTCTACCAGACGGGTCGTTACATCGACCAGATTGTGCGCACCGACCAGGGCTGGCGCTTCAAGCGGCGGCAGGTGGTATATGACACCTCACGTGTACAAACCTTGCTGGCGACGCCGATATGAGTACCGTCCATTTACACCGCTGGACAGACATTGGCGCCGTCGAGGACTTTAGCGAGGAGGAGCCGGTCGCGGTTGAGGCCGGCGGCATGCAGCTGGCCATTTTCCGGCTTGAGGATCAGTTATTCGCTTTGCATGATTTGTGTACCCATGGAGTGGCGCGGCTGTCTGAAGGCTATGTGGAAGATGGCTGTGTCGAGTGTCCCTTGCATCAGGGCTTGTTTGATATCCGTACCGGGGCCGCCAAATGCGCGCCGGTGACCGAGGCCGTGCGTAGCTTCCCGCTCAGGATACATGACGGCCGCGTGCAGGTAGCGGTAGACGCGCAGGCTGCACCTGCCACCGCCAAACCTACGGCGGTGGAGGTGGTGTTGACCAGCCTGGACAAGGTGGCGCCGGATGTGGCACTGGTGCGCATGCAACTGCCAGCTGCGCACCGTTTTGCTTACCAGCCCGGTCAATATATCGATATCCTGCTCGGCGACCAGCGCCGCAGTTATTCTTTGGCCCAAGTCACGGCCAATGCGCTGGAGTTGCATATCCGTCATCTGCCTGGTGGCTTGTTTACCGATCAGCTGTTTCATCAACTCGCACCGGGCACGCCGCTGTCGATTGATGGTCCGCATGGACAATTCACGCTGCAGGCAACCCAGAAGCCCAAAATCATGGTCGCGACCGGCACCGGCTTTGCCCCGGTGAAGGCCATGCTGGAGGCGCTGATTGCTGCAGGCAACGAGGTCCCCGTCACCTTGTATTGGGGCGGCCGCACCTTGCCGGACTTGTACCAGCATAGCCAATGCCTGGATCTGGCCACCCGCTATCCCTGGTTTCAGTACGTGCCGGTATTATCGGCAGCCACAGCGACGTCCTGGCAGGGGCGGCAAGGCTATGTCACGGATGCGGTATTGCAAGACTGGCCAGACTTACAGCCATTTGAGGTCTATGCCTGCGGCTCGCCAGCCATGGTGGCCACTGCCAACCAGCGCTTTGTCGCACAAGGCCTGGCGCCCACGGCATTTTTTGCCGATGCTTTCTATTCGCAGGCCGACCGTCGACAGGCCGCATAACCACGTGTGTCGCGCTGATTAACCAGCCATTACGCTGGCAAAAAGCGCGATACGCGGTGCCATCCGCAAGGCTTCAGCACATTGCGCTGTGATGCGCCCATCACCTGACTTAAGCCATCGTGAGACTTAGCGCTAGCCATGAGGTTTGATGATGGCTACTGCTCACTGAACATCAATGCCCCGGCCCAAACCGGCGGCTGGCAGAAGGCGATTCGCCAAAGCGTTTTTTATAATCAATCGCAAACCTGCCCATGTGGTTAAAGCCCCATTGCATGGCGATTTCAGTCACTGACAGGTGTGCCGTTTTTTCCGATAACAGCATCTCGCGCACGCGGTCCAGCCGGACTTGCCGCAGGTAATCCATTGGGCTCAACCCCCGATAACGCTGAAAGCCCGCGAACAAGGTGCGTGCGCTGACCCCGGCAATCGCCGCCAGGGATTCTATGGTCATGCTGTCAGCAGTATGGGCATGAATATAGTCTTCTACCCGCTTGATGTAGAACGGCGCAATATTGGTAATCGGGGCTTTCATACACAGATTGTGGGGTTGGCCATACAGCAGGGCATTAAACAGGGTGGATTCAAACTGCTCAAATACGATGGGTTCATTTAACTGCGGATACGGGCTCTGCATGTTGTCGGCCAGCATGCTCACCAGCTTTAAAAAATATTGTCCGGCTGGCGTTTGCAGTTGCAAGTCAGGATGAAACTCCAGCGGTTTTTCCAGCTGCGGCATACCCAGATGCTGCGCACAGTGCTTGTCCAGGCGGGCGCGTTCAATGCGCAAAATGATGTCTGCACTGCCGGCTTCCCATTCAATTTCGAGTGGCAAGGTCGGTGACACCAGCGAGGCATTCTCGGGGGTAGACACAAAGCGGTGATTGCCGCAACGGATGGTGGAACTGCCATTCATCGGGATATGCACCAGAAAAAAATCATTGAGGCGGTCAGGGTCTATCACCACTTCATGCTGGTACTGCAAGCGGTTTAACGACAAGGCGCCCTGACGCACATGATGCATGCTGGCAATGCCATGCTCGCGGTGGTCGCGGATTTTCAGTCGATGCGGTTTGAAGACATTGCCTACCGCCTGTTTCACTTCATCCATGTCAGAAGAGCAAAACAGCTGATTGTCTTCATTAAATAAGCTCTGTTCGAGCTGGGCAATCAGTGACGATACCCTGTGATCAGCCCGGTTGAATTTCTCCAGTCTGGTTTGCTCCAATATAGTGCTGCCTAACACAGTCATGGTGCGCCTCTCTCTTCCCTCTGGCCTGAGGATCTGCAGTATCCGGATAGTGGCTGCACTTTTTGGATAACCTCAGCTATCTATCTGGATTAAAAAGAATTTTTTACTGTTATGTGTCTTTAAGATAGCAAGATGCATACCACCCCAACGGCGCAGGCAGACAGAAAAAAGCCAGGCGTGCATTTGCAGGCCTGGCCAGAGAAGCAGGGGGGGTAAATCAGGGTTTGAGCTGTTTTAACAGCGGAATCAGGTAGCGGCCCGTGTAGCTGGCGCTGTTTTCTGCCAGCGTTTCCGGCGTACCGACACCGACTACCACGCCTCCGCCATCGCCGCCTTCGGGGCCCATGTCGATCAGCCAGTCGGCGGTTTTGATCACGTCCAGATTATGTTCGATGATGACCACGGTATTGCCCGCGTCACGCAAACGGTGAATCACGTCCAGCAATAACTGGATATCCGCAAAGTGCAAACCGGTGGTGGGTTCATCGAGGATATACAGCGTGCGGCCGGTATCGCGTTTGCTGAGTTCCAGTGCCAGTTTGACCCGTTGTGCTTCACCGCCAGACAGTGTGGTGGCCGATTGCCCCAGCGTGATATAGCCCAGGCCCACGTCCAGCAAGGTTTTCAGTTTGCGTTCAATCACCGGCTGTGCATTAAAGAACTGGTGCGCTTGTTCCACCGTCATGGCCAGTACTTCGTGGATGTTTTTGCCCTTGAACTGGATTTCCAGCGTTTCGCGGTTATAGCGCTGGCCTTTGCAGACGTCGCAAGGGACATACACATCCGGCAAAAAGTGCATTTCCACGCGGATCACGCCATCGCCCTGGCAGGCTTCGCAACGGCCGCCCTTGACGTTAAACGAGTAGCGGCCAGGCCCATAGCCGCGCGCGCGGCTTTCCGGCACGCTGGCAAACAGGTCGCGAATCGGCGTGAACAAGCCGGTATACGTCGCCGGGTTGGAGCGCGGTGTGCGGCCAATCGGGCTTTGGTCAACATCGACCACCTTGTCAAAAAACTCCAGGCCTTCAATGCTCTGGTGCGCTGCAGGTTCGGTGCTGCTGCCATACAAGTGCGCGGCGACCACGCGGTAAAGCGTGTCGTTGATCAGCGTCGATTTGCCGCTGCCGGAAACGCCCGTGACGCAAGTCAGCAGGCCGACCGGAATCTCAATACTGACGTCTTTGAGGTTGTTCCCGCTGGCGCCATTGAGTTTGATCATGCGCTTGGGGTCTGGCTGCGTGCGAGGCAGCTTGAAGGTAATCTGTTTTTTGCCGCTGATGTATTGTCCGGTCAATGAGTTGGGGTCGGCTTCAATCTGGGCCGGGGTGCCAAACGACACAATATTGCCGCCATGCTCGCCCGCGCCGGGGCCAATGTCGACAATAAAATCTGCCAACTGAATGGCATCCTGGTCATGTTCGACCACAATCACGCTGTTACCAATGTCGCGCAGGCGCTTGAGGGTTTCCAGCAGGCGGTCATTGTCGCGCTGGTGCAAGCCGATGGAAGGCTCATCCAGCACATACATGACGCCAGTCAGGCCGCTGCCGATTTGCGAGGCCAGGCGGATACGCTGCGCTTCGCCGCCAGACAGGGTTTCTGCCGAGCGCGACAGCGACAAGTAGTCCAGACCGACATTGGTTAAAAACTTGAGGCGGCTTTCGATCTCCTTGACGATCTTGTCGGCAATCGCCAGCTTTTGCCCGCTCAGTTGCAGTGTTTCAAAGAAATTGAGCGCCTGTTTGAGCGGCACTTCGCAGATCTGGTGAATATTTCTGTCGCCAACCTTGACGTGGCGTGCCTCTTTGCGCAAACGCGTGCCGCCACAATCTGGGCAGGCAGTCGCATTGATATATTTTGCCAGCTCATCGCGCACCGCAGTCGAGTCACTCTCGCGATAACGGCGTTGCAGGTTATTGATAATGCCCTCAAAGGTATGCGACTTGCTAAAGAAGGTGCCTCGCTCATTGAGGTATTTAAAGGCGATTTGCTCGCGGCCAGAACCATACAGCAGAATTTGCTGGGTTTCTTCAGGCAGCGTCTCAAACGGCGCTTCCAGGTCAAAGTCATAATGCTGGCTCAGGCTGGCCAGCATCTGAAAGTAAAACTGGTTGCGCTTGTCCCAGCCTTTAATCGCGCCACTGGCCAGCGATAAATGTGGAAAAGCCACCACGCGTTTGGGATCAAAAAACGTGACCTGACCCAGGCCATCGCATTTTGGGCAAGCGCCCATCGGGTTGTTAAAGCTGAATAAACGCGGCTCAAGTTCGGCCAGTGAGTAGTCACACACCGGGCAAGAGAACTTGGCAGAGAACAGGTGTTCTTTTTCGCTATCCATCTCCAGCGCGACCGCTTTGCCATCTGCCAGCCGCAATGCGGTTTCAAAGGACTCAGCAATCCGTTGTTTCATGTCTTCGCGCACTTTAAGGCGGTCGACGACTACGTCTACACTATGCTTGGTGGTTTTCGCCAGTTGCGGCAGGCTATCCATTTCGTAGATCTTGCCATCAATGCGCAAGCGCACAAAACCTTGGGCCTTGAGCGTGTCAAACAGATCCAGCTGCTCGCCTTTACGGTTAGAGACTACCGGCGCCAAAATCATCAGCTTGGTGTCTTCCGGCAACTTGAGCACACTGTCCACCATCTGGCTCACGGTTTGTGCTTCAAGCTTGATGCCATGCTCTGGGCACTCCGGGTCTCCGGCACGTGCATACAGCAAACGCAGATAGTCGTGGATTTCAGTGACGGTGCCGACCGTAGAACGCGGGTTGTGTGAGGTCGATTTTTGTTCGATGGAGATGGCCGGTGACAAGCCTTCAATCAGGTCCACATCCGGTTTGTCCATGCGCGCCAAAAACTGGCGGGCATACGCAGATAAACTTTCGACGTAGCGGCGCTGTCCTTCTGCATACAAGGTATCAAAAGCAAGCGAAGACTTTCCTGAGCCTGACAGGCCGGTGACCACAACCAGTTGGTTGCGCGGAATATCCAGATTGATGTTCTTGAGGTTATGGGTGCGCGCCCCGCGAATTTTGATAAATTCCATGATACTTTCACGAACAGACAGCCAACCTGATAATATACGCAATTATTTGAAATTAAGCCAAGTTTTCTTAAAGCATTCATGCAGTTCTCCGAAAAAATGACCCAGCTGGAAACCCGTGCCACTGCGGCATTGGCCTCCATCTACGGGCTACGTATGTTGGGCATGTTTTTAATTCTGCCTATTTTTGCCATTTATGCCGAAACCCTGCGCGGCGGCAATAACCATACCCTGATTGGTCTCGCCCTGGGCGCCTATGGCTTCATGCAAGTCATTTTCCAGTTGCCGTTTGGCATGGCGTCTGACCGTTTCGGCCGTAAAAAGCTGATTTATCTGGGCTTGATCATGTTTGCGCTGGGCAGTGTCTGCGCCGCAATGGCCCAGGATATTTACATGGTGATTGTCGGGCGGGCGATTCAGGGGGCGGGTGCCATTTCTGCCGTGGTCACTGCGCTGGTGGCCGATTCCACCCGCGAAGAGCACCGTACCCAAGCCATGGCTATGATAGGCGCAACGATAGGCGTGACCTTTGCCGTGTCACTGGTGGCGGGCCCCATCCTTAACCAATGGATAGGCGTGCCAGGCATTTTCTGGCTCACCGCTGTGCTGGCCATTCTCGCCATCGGCGTGGTCAAGTTTGCCGTGCCAGAGCCCTTGCATGCGCACTTTCACTCCGATGCCCAAGCGGTGCCCGCCAAAATCGGCGAGGTATTACGCGATAGGCAATTGCTGCGCTTGAACTTTGGCACGTTTTGCTTACATGGGGCGCAAATGGCCATGTTTATGGTGGTGCCGTTTGCCATCAAGCACAGCACCGGCATGAATGAAAATTCTCACTGGAAAATTTATTTACCAGTGCTGCTGATTTCATTCATCTTAATGGTGCCCGCCATTATTTATGCCGAGAAAAAAGCCAAGCTTAAACCGGTATTTATTAGCGCCGTAGGCCTCATGCTGTTCACGCAAATCGCCTTCATGTTCAGCCTCAACAGCCTGTGGGGCATTGTCGCCACCCTGTTCTCCTATTTTGTAGCGTTTAATATCCTTGAGGCCTCGCTGCCTTCACTCATCTCAAAAATGGCGCCGGTTGCCGCCAAAGGTACCGCCATGGGCGTGCACAACACCGCGCAGTCCTTTGGCATGTTTTTAGGCGCCGCGCTTGGTGGCTGGCTCTCGCACACCTATGGCAGCAGCACGGTGTTTGTCTTCTGCGCTGTGCTCATGCTGATCTGGTTTGGCCTCGCGCTCGGCATGCAGGCACCGCCCAGCGTCAAAACCAAAATGTTCCATTTGCAAGCAGGGTATAATGACGCGCAGGCCGCCAAACTGGTGCAAGATATCCGCGCGATGGAAGGCGTCTATGAAGTCGTCGCCATTCCCTCAGAAACCATGCTCATGGTAAAGTTGGAAAATCAGCGCAGCAAAGCATTTCAAGCGGCATTGTCGCAAGCAATCATGAATCGAATAGGGGAGTCGTAACACCATGGCATCAGTCAACAAAGTGATTTTGATGGGCAATCTCGGGCGCGATCCTGAAGTGCGCTACATGCCAAACGGTGAGGCAGTGGCTAACTTCAGTATTGCCACCACCGAAAACTGGAAAGACAAATCCGGCGTACGCCAGGAAAAAACCGAATGGCACAACATCGTCATGTACCGCCGTTTGGCCGAAATCGCCGGCGAATACCTAAAAAAAGGCCGCCCAGTCTACATCGAGGGCCGTCTGCAAACCCGTAAATGGGAAAAAGATGGCGTCACCCGCTACAGCACCGAAATCGTCGCCGACCAGATGCAAATGCTAGGCACTGGCCGTGAAGGCGGCAGCGCCTCCTATGACGGCGGTGAGATGGATCAAGGCGGCGGCATGGACGACTACAACCAGGCCCCACCACGCCAGCAGCAACCTGCGATGGGCAGCAGTAACGCCGCTGGCGGCGCAAACCGCAATGCCTTCCAGCCTGCTAGCAAACCAGCTGGCAATTTTGACGATTTTGATGATGATATTCCGTTCTGATCGACACAATAATAAATGTTGTTGATTTAAATTAGATAAGGCCCTGTTTTTACAGGGCCTTTTTCTATAGCTAAGAATATTCCAGAAGGGCAAAAGAATCTTGAAGAATCATTGGTGTTGCATGAGCACCGTTGACTCTTTATTCCAGTCTGTAGAATGCCAAACTTAAGCAGTGTTGGAGCCTAATAGGCAATTTACAGCAAAAGGTAAAATTGTTTTAGGCAAGAATTTCATAAATTTATACTTGATTCGGGGTTTAAATTAATTCACTCTTGAGTTATTCGTGAATTAATTTATTTCAATGAATAATCGTATTTGATAATAAAAATCACAAGTAGTCGTACGTTTTCAAGGAAGGAGCCATAGATGGCAACCCTGAATATTAATGGCACCACCCACCAAGTGGATGCACCCGCTGATATGCCTCTTCTTTGGGTGATCAGAGACATCATCGGCTTGACCGGAACCAAGTTCGGATGTGGCATCGCGCAGTGCGGCGCGTGTACAGTTCATGTGGATGGTCAGGCAACGCGTTCCTGCGTATTGCCCATTTCGGCTGTTGGCGGCAAGAAGATTACGACCATAGAAGCGATTGGGGAAACCTCCGCAGGTCAGGCTGTGCAAAAGGCCTGGCTAGATCTGGAAGTGATGCAGTGTGGTTATTGCCAGTCGGGCCAGATCATGTCTGCTTGCGCGCTGCTTGACCAGCACCCTGACCCGAATGACGCGCAAATTGATGCCGCCATGGCCGGCAATATTTGCCGCTGCGGCACTTATCCACGTATACGCGCCGCTATCAAGGTGGCTGCTAAGGAAGGGGTCTAGTTATGTCACAAGGGCTTATCCAGGGCTTGGCCGACAAATATACGGTTTCCAATCCTCCGCGACGTGATTTTCTTAAAATTGCCGCGACGGTAAGTGCGACGACTGCTGGCGGGATGCTGCTGAGTATCAGTTTGCCTGCATTGAGCCAAAGCAAGCAAACCCAACCGTACAGCGAGCTGGAAACCGGTAAGGATGTGCTCGCCCCGAATGGATTCATCAAAATTGATACCAAGGGTGAGGTCACCATGATCATGCCCAAGGTGGAAATGGGGCAGGGGGTTTATACGTCTATTCCCATGTTGTTAGCAGAAGAGTTGGAGGTTGACCTCCCCTCTGTGAAACTGGAACATGCCCCCCCGAATGAAAAGCTGTATGCCGATGCGCTGCTCGGGGCTCAGGTGACGGGCGGTTCAACTTCCATCCGTGCCTTGTGGGAGCCCATGCGCCAGGCTGGTGCAGTGTGTCGATCATTGCTGATTGCTGCGGCTGCACAGCAATGGAAAGTGGCCGAATCTGCCTGTTATGCAAAATCTGGTGTGGTTTACCACGATGCTTCTGGACGAACACTGCGTTATGGGGAATTAGTCAAAGTGGCCAGCACCTTGCCTGTACCCAAGCAAGTCGCTCTCAAAGACCCTAAAGACTTTAAACTCATTGGCACTGCTGCCAAGCGATTAGATACGCCTGATAAAGTAAATGGCCAGGCGAAGTTTGGTATTGATGCACACCCTGACAATGTGAAGTTTGCAGTGATCGCTACCAGTCCTGTGTTCGGCGGGACGCTGGCCAGTGTAGATGATAGCCGCGCCTTGAAAATGCCCGGTGTGCTGCAAGTGGTCAAAGTGGATAATGCGGTTGCCGTGATAGCCACGAATACTTGGGCCGCCAAGCGCGGCTTGGGCGCATTGGATATTCAATGGAATGAAGGGAAAAGCACTGCGGTAAAAACCAGTGATTTGGTGAATGATCTGCGTGAGGCATCCAAGAAACCGGGCGCCGTGGCTAAAAAGCAAGGCAATGCCACCAGCGCCTACAAAAAAGCGGATAAAACGCTGACTGTGGAGTATGAGCAACCCTTTTTAGCACATGCAACGATGGAGCCCATGAATTGCACTGTGGAGGTAAGCGCTTCTGGCTGCGATCTTTGGGTAGGGACTCAAATTCCGACGTTTGCCCAAGGCATGGCCGCCAAAACGCTCAACATTCCGGTTGAAAAAGTCAGGTTGCATAATTTCCTCATCGGCGGTGGTTTCGGCAGACGACTAGAGTTTGATGGGGTCGTGCAGGCGGTCAAAATTGCCAAGCAGGTAAAGGGGCCGGTCAAGGTCATTTGGACGCGGGAAGAGGATATTCAACATGACATGTTCCGCCCCTATTACTTTGATCGTATCTCAGCAGGATTGGATGCTAACGGCAAGCCGGTCGCGTGGTCACACCGTATCGTTGGCTCCTCCATCATGGCCCGCTTTGCGCCCCCGTTAGTCAAAAACGGGGTAGACCCGGATGCAGTGGAAGTGTCGGCAGAGCCGCCATATGATTTGCCTAATCTGTATGTGGATTACGTCAGGGTAGAGCCGCGGGATGTACCCACCGCGTTTTGGCGGGGGGTTGGGCCCACACGCGGTACTTTTGTCGTCGAGAGTTTTATCGATGAACTGGCGCATTTGGCGAAAGTGGATCCGGTGAAATACCGTTTGGATCTGCTCGGTAAAACGCCTAGATTGAAAAATGCCTTGCAACTCGCGGTGAGCAAGAGTGATTGGGGCAAGCCATTAGCAAAAGGCCAAGGTCGCGGCGTCTCTGTGATGCATGCTTTTGGCAGTTTCTTGGCCATGGTGGTTGATGTCACCGTGAATGATCAGGGAGAGGTTAAAGTCGACCGCGTCGTCTCTGCTGTCGATTGTGGCATGACCGTGAATCCAGATACCGTGATTGCGCAAATTCAAGGGGGCGTTATTTTTGGCCTGACGGCTGTGCTATACAACGAAATCACCATTGAGCATGGGCGTGTACAGCAAACTAACTTTAATGATTACCGTATGCTGCGTATTAATGAAGCGCCCGCTATTGACGTCCACCTGATTAAAAGCGCTGAGGCGCCGGGGGGGATTGGTGAGCCTGGTACTGCAGCGATTGGCGCTGCTTTGGCAAATGCCGTGTTCTCAGCGACTGGCAAACGTATTCGCAAGCTACCTATCGGGCATCAACTAAAAGCATAAGGAGTCACCATGAACATGGCCTCAGGTTTGATGAAAATAGGTTTCGCAGCCTTTACCTTTACATTTTCGTTGAGTGTGTTTGCCGTCAATCCGGCAGAGATCAAAAAAGGAGAGTATCTTGCGCGGGTAGGCGATTGCGTCTCTTGTCACACCGCACCCCATGGCAAAGCCTTTGCCGGCGGGCTGCCCATGCTGACGCCAGTGGGCGCGATTTATACGACGAACATTACGCCTGATGCTGAGACAGGTATCGGCAAATATACCGAGTCCGACTTTGCCAAAGCACTACGGCGAGGGGTGGCAAAAGATGGGCATCATCTTTATCCGGCCATGCCATATCCTTCTTATGCCAAAGTCAGTGATGCCGACATTCACGCCCTCTATGTGTATTTCATGCAAGGCGTGAAACCGGTGCGCCAAGCAAACCGGGCGAATGAGATTCCTTGGCCATTGAATTACAGGTTCCCTTTGGCCATCTGGAATAGCCTGTTTTTAGATAAGCATGGTTACCAAGCGGATGCCTCAAAAGATGCCAGCTGGAATCGTGGCGCTTATTTGGTTCAGGGGCTGGGGCATTGTGGTGCTTGCCATACGCCACGTGGCTTTGCCTATCAGGAAAAAGGGCTGACGCATGCATCGGATCAATTTTTAAGCGGAGAAACCCTGGAAGGATGGTCTGCCACCAACTTACGTGGGGACCATAATACCGGGTTAGGCAGATGGTCTGAGGCGGATATTCTTGTGTATCTGAAATCAGGCGCCAATCAGCATAGCTCCGCTTTTGGCACCATGACTACGGTCATTAATAACAGTACTGAAGGCATGACTATCCAGGATTTAACGGGCATCGCTAGCTACTTGAAAACAATCAAAGGGACAAACGATAAAGGTCAAACGACGTATAAATACAATGCTGGTGCGACATTGGCGCAATTCAAATCATTGACAACCTATCCTGGCGCCCGGCTTTATCAGCAATATTGTGCAGCTTGTCATGGACAAGAGGGTAAAGGCGTTGCCCCTTATTTATCACCGCTTGCGGGCAACCCGGCTGTGATGGATCCAGACCCCTCATCACTCATTAATGTCATTTTGAATGGCTCGCCTCAGCTAAAACCGCAAGGGGTGGCGGCACCCTTCAATATGCCAAAGTTCAGACATACCTTGAATGATACTGAGGTGGCGCAGTTAGTAAGTTTTATACAATCCGCCTGGAATCATCCTCTTGAACCGACGAGTGTGAAGGCTGTTGCAAACATTCGAAAACTGCCCCCGCTGGCACATGAGTGACAGTGAAATCTATCCATCGGTAGATTGCCAATCGAACCTTTTGCCAGAGATAAAATGCATGATTGTTGCTGAGAAAAATGTGTGTGCGGTTTTTTAATGATAAACATACAGTATTGCATGTCGAGAGGATTGACAACCGTTACAAAGTTTGATGAACTTGTCACCTATTGTTAAGTACCATTATAAAAGGCAAACCTGCTGAAAAGCAGGGACGCAAAGCTTCCGGTCTAAAAGCAGTTGCTGATGACAGCGGGGCTACCATTTACCGCAAGGGTTAATGTATCAAGTTCTTTCAAGTAGTGTGTTGTGTGGGCTGGGCTTATGCCGTCTCGGCAAAGCCTGCGTGCTGTTTCGCCCATTGAGGGTATCCGCCGCTGAGGGCTTTATGATCGACCACTTACTAAAGAGAAATGACTTGCTTGCACTGCGCTGTCGCAGTCGTTTGTGGTGGATTGGCAATGGTCAATTGGATGACAGGCGCGCCTAATGCCACACTTTAAAAACACTCCTCTACAACTGAGACTGGTTGCCAAACTTTTTAAAGGCGAGCTTTTTCAGTTTGCCCAAGACCCGCATCAACTGCGGGTGAAACTGTTACTGGCGATTGCTGCCTGTGCCTCCATCATTCTGGGCGGTGCTTGGAGTGTTTACTATTTATGGCAGGCCAAATGGCTGTTAATGGCCTTTAACTTTTCCCTGGTGATATTGAGCATGCTTGTGGTGACCATGATCAATGCGGGCCGGGATCGCCTGGCGGCCATTTTTATGGCGCATGGCTTGGCGCTGATTATTTCTGTGATTTCTGTGTTTGATGTGCCTCTGCACGGGGTGGTCCGCTCGGTGCATATGTACTATCTGCCGATTGCCGCAGGATCATCGCTGGTGTTCCGTAAAGAAGGCATTTATCTGCGCGTGATTTTTCCGTTGCTCATGCTGTTGGGATGTTTGATTTTTGGTTCGTCCGACATTGGCATTACCCAGGCATCTATGATTGCGAATCCTGAAATTCGGGCGGTTGGGTCATGGATGAATAATCTGGCCGCCTTAGGCGTTTTAGGGATTGCCTTGATTGTGATGCAGTCTGATATTACCTTGCGTAGCGGGCTTTACGCAGATATGCGCGAAGCGCTCGCCAAAGGGCATTTCTGTTTGCATTACCAGCCGCAGGTCGATGCCCAGGGTCATATTTTTGGCGCTGAAGCGTTGCTACGCTGGCAGCATCCTGAACGGGGCTTGATCCCGCCTGGTGTTTTCATCACTGCCGCGGAAGAAACCGGCCTGATTTTGCCGATTGGTAATTGGGTATTAAAAGAAGCCTGTGCGCAGTTGGTGAAATGGTCTGATCATCCGCATTTGTCCCACTTGAGTGTTGCGGTGAATGTGAGCACTTCGCAGCTGCGCCAGCCCGATTTTGTGCAAGAGGTGCAGGAGATTGTAACGCGCAGCGGCGCCAATCCCGGCCAGATTAAACTGGAGCTCACAGAGAGCATGCTGGCAAACGAAGTAGACGATACTATCCAGAAAATGCGCGCATTGCAGGCATTTGGCATGAGTTGGTCGCTGGATGATTTTGGCACCGGATACTCTTCATTAAACTACTTGAAGCACCTGCCATTTGAGCAATTAAAAATTGATCAATCCTTTGTGCGCGACTTGCTGAATAATGAAAGCGACCAGGCGATTGTCGATACGCTGGTGAATCTGGGTAAGCATCTCAAAATGACCCTGATTGCTGAGGGGGTGGAAACGATAGAGCAGCTTGAATACCTGCATAGCAAGGGCTGTATGAAATACCAGGGGTATTTTTTTAGCAAACCTTTAACTGTGCAGGCCTTTGAACAATTGCCTTCGCCGCTGCTTTCGCCAGTTGCGCATTCAACCTCGGGCCTGTTCTGACAAGCATATTCCCAACCCTTGCCTGGCGGTGACTGTAAAAAGGAAAATCTCCCAAGACCCACGCAACTGCGGCTGATTACACTGTGACCTTTGATTGGCGGTGAAAGGGCGGGCATGTTGGTGAATTCTGCAGTCTTCAGGGGGTGTGCTTGTTTCAGGGTTTGCGTATGGGTGATCGGCCTGTGGGCAATGCTGTCTCTGCCACAGGCGGAAGCGCGCACCGTAAAAAAAGCGGTACCCTCTTCGGCGCAGCGCGCAGAGATCAGCCCCAAGCAAGCCATGAGTGAGCATACCGATGACTTGCGGGCATTGATGTTGCAGCTCTATACCGAACATCCAGAGGAATTGGCGAAAAGCACGCAGGTTGGGCCGCGCGAAATGACGGAATGGGTATTTGAAGGCAAGGCCAATTGGAAGTTTGAAGCGATCCGCCGTTTGCAGGGCATGGCCGCGATAGACTTGGCATTCGACGAAGCGTTTGGCGGTGACCGTATTCTGGCTTTGGTGGTGGGGATAGAAACCTTGCTGTTTGAAGGCTATGGCAGCCAAAATGAGTTTGAAATCCCGCCACAACGCGATCCCCAAAAACTGCAGCAGTTGCAGCAACAGCTTAAGGATTTGCAGGCACGCCTGCAGCGTGCACCGCTGCCGTCTTTGCTAGAACAACCCGCCGTGCGCCAGCCCATCGAGGCCACACTCAAGCAGCTGTTGCAACGCTTGAGCGTCTAGCCTAAGGTACTAAACTCAGGTGATGCCCCAGTCTGTGCTTTTTGGTCGCCAGATAGTCGGCATTGGCTGGATTGCTTGCGATCTCTAACGGCGTCACGGCCTCCACTGCGATGCCCAGCCGGGTGAGGGCGCGCGACTTATCCGGGTTGTTACTCAGTAACTCAATCGACTTCACCTCAAAATGCTGCAACATACTGGCGGCATCATCATATGCTCGCTGGTCTACAGGCAGGCCCAGGGCGAGGTTTGCTGCCACCGTATCCAAGCCGGTGTCTTGCAAATCATAGGCCTGCACCTTGTTGCTGATGCCGATGCCGCGCCCTTCATGTCCGCGCAGATACAGAATAATGCCATTGCCACGCGCCTGAATCAGTTGCTGCGAGCGTTTGAACTGTTCGCCGCAATCGCAGCGCTGTGAGCCAAACACATCCCCGGTCAGGCATTCAGAGTGCACGCGGGTCAGCACTCTGGCTTGACCGCTGACCTCGCCGAGCACCAGTGCGATCTGCTCCCGCCCGCTGTGCATATCAACAAACGCGTGTAAACGGTACTGCCCATATTCTGTTGGTAAGTGAGCACTGGCTTTCCAGCGCAGGCTGCCACTTTCGATGGCCGCTGTTTGCAAAGAGGCAAGCTTATTTAAGCGCATTGATCGCTCCCATTTTAATCAGCTTGGCGCGCAACACATTGCGGCTCAAGCCCAGCAGCTTGGCGGTTTGCACCTGATTATGGTGGCAATGCTGATAGGCGGCACGTACCAGCGTGTCTTCCACATAGTCATAAAGCTGCGCTTTGCCCGTTTCAAACAACTGCTGCAGCGACGCCTCCAGCGAGTCAGTATCTGCTTCGCTGGGCAAGGCCTGCAAGGCGGCTTTGGGGCGGTGTAGCGAGATTGAGGACAAATGTAAATCCTCACTGCGCACCACATTGTTGCGGCAAATCAGCAAGGAGTGATGAATCACATTTTCGAGTTCGCGGATATTGCCTGGCCAACTATGCTGCAATAATTTTTGCTTGGCCGAGTCATCGAGGCGGATGGTGGCGTAGCCCAACCGCCGTGTATATTCGCCAACAAAATAATCTGCCAGTGGCAAAATATCGCCGGGCCGGTTACGCAGGGTTGGCAGCTCCAGGTGCGCAACGCGTAAACGGTAGAATAAATCCTCCCTGAAGTTACCAGCCAGCACGGCCTCCTCCAGGCGTACGTTGGTCGCTGCAATCAGCCGCACATCAATCGGGGTTGGTTTGCGCGCGCCTAGCCGTACGACCTCGCGCTCTTGTAGTACACGTAACAGCTTCACCTGGAGACTCAGCGGCAAATCACCGATCTCATCCAGAAACAGCGTGCCGCCATTGGCCTCTTCAAACCAGCCGGCTTTGGCGGTGACCGCCCCGGTAAACGCGCCTTTTTCATGGCCGAACAATTCACTTTCGACCAGTGTTTCCGAGAACGCCCCGCAATTCACCGCGACAAATGGTTTGGATTTTCGGTAACTCAAGGCATGCACATGGCGGGCAATCAACTCCTTGCCCGTGCCGGTTTCGCCAATGATCAAGACGTTGGCGTCACTGGGGGCAATTTGCTTGATGCGATTAAGCAAGGCGATCGACTTCGGATCTTCAAACACCTGCGCGGTCGCTCGAATCGAGGTCGACATGGCCCGCGAGTTCGGCATGGTTAACAGACGCTGTTGCTCAAACTGCGTGTCGTGTTCAGTCGCATAAAAATCGTTTGCTAATAGATTTGCCATCGTGAGGATCTCACTGTCTTTCCATAGAGTTAAGCCCAGATACAGTAATCCAGGCTGCAATTTCGTGCCAATAAGTAATGGCGCTATTCATATTCTTTAAAGTTATAAATAAATCTCTCATTAGAAATAATGATTTAATTACCCGTCTGAATTAGCAGAATGCATGCCAATCAGGCCGAGGTCGTGCTACCGCAGGCATGAGATGACGGGTTAAAACAATAAATGCCATAAAATCATGGGGTTAAGAAAAGGAGGGCTTGTGGTTGCTTATTGCTGCGTGAGGTATGCAAATGGCACTGCTCTACATCCGCCTGCTGAAATCGATGCAGGGTGCTGCAAACGCAGCAGAACTGCTGAACAAGTTGCTGATTTTGCAGCAATCAAAAAAATAATTTTTTTAAGTAATTGAATTACAAGTCTTTTATTTGTGGCATGGACTTTGCACTTTTCAAGCTGTTATTTCTGTTGAATGGGTTGTAAAGGGTAGTCGATGCAAATATTCTGGTTTTTACCCACGCATGGCGATCAACGGTATCTTGGCAGCAGCCAGGGCGCCAGACCGGCCACGTTTTCTTATCTTAAACAGATTGCCCAGGCGGCTGACCGGCTGGGCTATGGCGGTGTGCTGGTGCCGTCTGGCCGCTCTTGCGAAGATGCCTGGGTCATTTCTTCGGCGCTGATCAATGAAACCAGCCAGCTCAAGTTTTTAGTCGCCACGCGCCCAGGGTTTATTTCACCGGTGGTGTCGGCGCGCATGGCCTCGACGCTGGACCGTATCTCGGGCGGGCGGCTGCTGATTAATGTGGTGGCGGGCGGCGACCCTGCCGAACAGCAGGCCGAGGGCAGCTTTCTCGATCATGATGCTCGTTATGCGGAGGCTGAGGAATTTTTGACCATTTGGCGCAAAGTCCTGAGCGAGCAGCGCGTGGATTTTGAGGGCGATTATTTAAGCGTCAAGGGAGCCAGCTTACCAACTGGTAGCCTGCAAAAACCTTACCCGCCACTCTTTATCGGCGGCGCTTCCGAGGCCGCCATCAAACTCAGTAGCGAGCATATTGATGTGCATTTAACCTGGGGTGAACCGCCTGCCGCCGTGGCCGAGAAAATCAAGGTCATCCGCGCGGCTGCGGCAGCCAAAGGCCGCCATATCCGGTTTGGCATCCGCTTGCATGTGATTGTGCGTGAAACCAGCGAGCAAGCCTGGCAAGCCGCAGACACACTCATTTCGCAGGTCACTGATGACACGATCGCGGCAGCACAGGCTGCAGTGGCCAACTTTGATTCTGTCGCACAAAAACGCATGACGGCTTTGCATCATGGCCGCCGTGACCAGCTCGAAGTCTCGCCTAATCTGTGGGCTGGTGTCGGCCTGGTGCGCGGCGGTGCCGGCACTGCGCTGGTGGGCAATCCGCAAGAAGTGGCTGACCGCATTAAAGAGTATCAGGCGCTGGGCATTGATTATTTTATTTTCTCAGGCTACCCACATCTGGAGGAGGCTTACCGTGTCGCTGAATTATTGTTCCCGCTTTTGCCGCTACAGCAACAGGCCCCGCAGGAGGTCAGCATTACGACCAATCTCACCGGCCCGTTTGGCGCAGCCCAATCTGTTAAGCATGCTGCGTAGGGGGGAAGATGACATTGGCTCTGAATTTACGCCCGCCCGCCGCTGAAGCGGAGCATGGCATTGTGTTTCACGGCACACCGCAACAGCGCGCCGATCAACTTTGCGACTATTTGGCACTCACCGCGGTTGAACGCGATGTCGCAGGAGGGACGCCCTATCCGCAGCGGCAGGCGGTAAGGGATAGCGGCTTGCTCAGTTTGTGGCTACCGCAACAGGCCGGGGGCTTGGGCGCCAGCTGGGCGCAGACCTACCGCATCATCCGCCAGATTGCCCGCGTCGACAGCTCAATTGCACAGGTGTTTGCGTTCCAGTTTTTGATGCTGGCTTCCATTCGTTTATATGGCAGCGAGACGCAGTGGCAGCATTATTTCAAGCTCACTGCGCACCAGAACCTGTGGTGGGGCAATGCCCTCAATCCGCTAGACCAGCGTACGGTGGCACGTAAGGTAGACGGTGGCTATGTGTTTCACGGGCAAAAAAGTTTTTGCTCCGGCTCCATGGATTCTGACTTCCTGATCGTGTCTGCCATAGAAGAAGGCAGCGGCAAATTTCTGGTGTCTGCGGTGCCGACCAGTCGCGCAGGGATTACGCTCAAGGGCGACTGGGACAACATCGGCCAGCGCCAGACCGACAGTGGCAGTGCAGAATTTAACCAGCTCAATGTGGAAGACCATGAGTTGCTCATGCAGCCTGGTCCGCTCAGTTCGTCGTTTGCCAGTCTGCGTTCGTTGGTGGCCCAGCTGATTTTTACCAATATCTACCTGGGTATTGCCGAAGGGGCGCTGGCCGAGGGTGCCAAATATACCCGTGGCAGCAGCCGGGTCTGGTCTGCTTCGTTGGCAAACAGCGTGTATGAGGATCCTTATACCTTGCTGCATTACGGCGAGTTTTGGGCAGGATTACATGCATCATCGGTGCTGGCCGACCATGCTGCCGAATTGCTCGATGCGGCCTGGCAGCAAGGACTGTCACTCGATGACGCACAACGCGGAGAAGTGGCGCTGGCGGTGTTTTCGGCCAAAGTGCAGGCGACCCGTGCCGGGCTGGATGTGACCACGCGTATTTTTGAGGTGGCAGGCGCCCGTGCGACCACAGCCAAGCTGCGCATGGACCGTTTCTGGCGGAATTTGCGTGTGTATACCTTGCATGACCCGGTGGATTACAAATTCAAGGAGTTAGGCGAGTGGGCGCTGAATGGGCAGTATCCTACCCCTAGCTTTTACTCATAGAGGCTTGTATTCACTCGTCTCAGGCTCACAATTGAGCGCTCAAATAAAGAATATTTATGAAACAAAAAATTATTGATCTACGTAACCGTCCTGCGTTTTTGCATGACTTTTTTGGCGCCACGCCCAATACGCCTGCCTATGAAACGGCCAAATGGCTGAATCAGCGCGTGGGTTCACTGGAGCCCGAGCATTTTCGCCGCTCTTACACGGTAGAGGGTTATCTGCAGGAAATAGACGAAGCTGGTATCGACATTGCAGTGGTGGTCGGCCGTGAAACGCCAGACCTCACCATTGATGATCAGCAAATTGCCGATCTGGTCAAACACAGCGCCAAGCTGGTGGGGCTGGGCTCGGTGGATATTGAAAGTCGCGGCGTGGACAGTACCTTGGCCGCGATTGAAAAAGCCATACACCATTATGGCTTTAAAGCCATCAATATCGAGCCGGGCTTTGGCAAGCCTGCGCGGCAGGTGGATGATCCACTGTTTGACCCGGTGTATGAGGCGTGCCAGCAGTATGGCGTGCCGGTGTGCGTGATGTCGGGCCCGACCACACCGGATCTCGACTATGCGCACCCGAATGCGGTGGCACGGCTGGCGCGCAAATATCCCCAATTAAACATTATTTGTTTTCACGGCTATTACCCGTTTGTGAACGAGATTGTCGGTGCCGCCTTCCGCTACCCCAATCTGTACCTGGTGCCGGATATGTACATTTTCCAGCCCGGCGCCGAGCTGTATGTGCAGGCCGCCAACCAGTTTCTGGGCGACCAGTTGCTGTTTGGCACCTCTTATCCGTTCCGCCCCATGAAACAAACCATCGCTGATTTTGCGGCACTGGGCTTCAAGGATGCCGTACTCGAAAAAGTGTTTTATCAGAATGCGGCCAGAGTGCTGAATCTCAGCCCGGCAGCGTGAGTAAAAGGAGTGTGTATGTTAGAAAAAAAACAACCATTTGATTCGGTCGCTAGCGCCATTCAAGCCATCGCCAACGGCGAATTCGTGATTGTGGTCGATGATACCGACCGCGAAAACGAAGGCGACCTGATTATCGCCGCCGAAAAAATCACCACTGAAAAAATGGCCTTCCTGGTCAAACACAGTAGTGGTCTGGTCTGCGTCGGCATGCCCGCACCACGCTTGCAGGCGTTGGCGTTACCACAGATGGTGACAGACAACGCCGACCCGTTCCGTACTGCGTTTACGGTCAGCGTCGATTACAAATATGGCACGACCAGCGGCATTTCAGCAGCGGATCGTGCCCTGACCCTGCGCAAGCTGGCGGATCCTACCACTCAGGCCGATGATTTTCACCGCCCCGGCCATATCTTCCCGCTACGCGCCCGCCGTGGTGGCGTGCTCGAGCGGCCTGGCCACACCGAAGCCGCGCATGACCTTGCCGCCATGGCTGGCCTGCAGCCAGTCGGCGTGTTATGCGAAATCGTCAATGACGATGGCAGCATGGCCAGACGCCCTGATTTATTCAAGTTTGCCCAAGCCCACGGGCTCAAAATCATTACCATTGCCGATATGAAAGCCTATCGTGCGCGCGACCTCAACTACGCGCTGCCGGGCTTACAGGCTATTCCACGCCAGCAAAGCCGCCTGCTGGATGCAGCGATGGTCTACGGCGGATAAACTGTCCGATTCCTGCAAAACAACAAGCCCTCAGCTGAGGGCTTTTTTATTCAAATCAGTCAACGCGCTTCAAGCGGCACTTTTATTAAAACTTGTGACTATGTTTTATCTACAGACAAAAACCGATTTAACGTTATTTCTTTAGTTTAGGCATTCGTTCCTTCAATGATTCTAAACTAGCAAACCTAAACAACAAGGATTGACATTTTTTTGTAACCATTTTAATGTGTTCTTAAAATTATTGGTACACATTAAATGAGTGACAAAAATAAAAATGCATATATTGAGTTTGGTCGAAGACTAGTGGAGCTTAGAAACAAAGCTCATTTGAGCCAAAATGAATTTGCAATCAGCCTAAAAGCCTCTCAGCAAACTGTTAGTCGTTGGGAAAGGGGTGAATCAAGACCAAGATTTAAGCAATTTGATTTAATTGTTAGGCTGCTTTCAGCTGATGCCAACGAACTTCTTGTCCTAGCAGGATACGGCACGAGTAAAGGCGCTATAACGACATACGATCAACCATTCCCGGTAGATTCCTTGAGTCCGGATAGTTTTGAGCGATTATGTTTACACCTTGTAACAAAGTTATACCCCAACTCAAAAGCACATAGAGCCGGAGGGACTGGACACAAACAAGATGGGATAGATGTTGAAGTGCAACATGTTGATGGGACCGTGTACACCTTCCAATGCAAACGTGTAGATAATTTCGGTGCAGCAAAAGTCACCAAAGCAATCAATGATCACATCAAAAAAGCAGATAAGAAGTTTCTGTTTTTAAGCCTAATTGCTTCTCCTCAAGCTAGGAATGCTATTAATGGCCTACCAGACTGGGAAATTTGGGATAAAGAAGATATATCACTGAAGATTCGTGAGCTTTCAAAGCTTGAGCAGCGTGAATTGGTAGATATTTTCTTCCGCGGTCAACGGCTTGCCCTGCTTGGAGAGACTGAAGCTGGTCCTTGGATGACTCTGGACGAACTTTTTAAGCAATTTTTAAATAAGGAGTTGGCATTCAATCATCACTGGACATTGATTGGAAGAGATAAAGAACAGACCGAAATTGCAAATGCCTTGAATGATAAAAATACAGTTGTCATTTTCATAGGAGGTGCAGGTGGCTCTGGAAAGTCGAAGCTTCTTTATCAGTCGTTGGTTAGTTTTCAAAATAAGCATCCAGATGTTTTAGTACGACTTGCTTCAGTAAGTGAGTCAATTACTAATAAAAGTCTCGAAGACCTTGGCTCGGGTGAAAAGCTACTCGTTGTTGATGACGCACATGAACGAGAGGACTTACCACTTCTTTATCACTATGTTGCCAATCCAGCCAATAAAGCCAGGCTGATAATTTCAGTTCGACTTTATGGCTTAGAAAGAGCGCAAAATGAGGCAGTGAGGGTTAATTTACCTATCCAGCGAATGAAGCAAGTAACGTTGGATACTTTAACTCTCAAAGACTCGACTCATCTGGCAGCAGAGGCACTTAAGCAATATGGTGGGCCGCTCGCGTTAGCATCTGACATTGCAAAGTTAACGAAAGAGTGTCCTTTGGCTACCGTGATTGCCGCACAAGTTGTAGCTAAGGAGAAACTACGCCCAGCATTAATCCATAATGCTTCTGAGTTTAGACGTTTAATACTAAGCAGATTTCAACAAGTGATCGCTGGAGAAATCACTCAAGGGCAAGATGCGAACACAGTAACAAAGATCTTGAAAATACTAGCCTTAATACAACCATTTTCTATTGAGGATGAGAGGACGTATGAGTTGATTGAAGCAATCGAATTGGTTCGAAGCGATGATAGTAAGCGTCTCACCAAATTGCTAATTAATTCAGGGGTAATTTTCAAAAGGGGTGGTTTGTACCGTATTTCGCCCGATTTATTGGCAGATCATATCATCGAAGAAAACTGCATTGATGCGACAGGTAAGTCATCAGGATATGCAGAAAAAGTTTTCGACAAAGCAAACTATCAATTTTTAGAAAAAATTCTACTTAACTTGAGTAAGCTTGATTGGATAAGAGCTAATGGCGATCCATCAAATAGTCATTTATTGGATGCCATGTGGGGTAAGCTCAATGCGGAAAATCATTTGAGTGCGATGACCGCTGTTGCTTATTATCAACCTGATAAAGCTTTGCAATTTGCAGAGCGAGCTATTAGTGATGGTGAGCCGCCAACTAAATTACCGGATCTGGTTAAGTATGCTGCATATAACTACGCTTACATTCCCAGAGCCTGCGATTGTCTGTGGGAATTGGGCAAGGTTGATAATCGAGAGCTACATCAAACACCCGAACATGCGATCAGAATTCTTTGCGAGTTGTGCGCCGTAGAACCCAACAAGCCGATGCAGTATTGTGAAAGTATTGTTGATTATGCTTTAGATCTTTTAGATAAGGATGATGCCTGGGAAGGCAAATACACACCCTACGATGTGCTAAAGGGAATAATGCTTACTGAGGGGCACACTACAACATCTAACGGACGTGAAATCTCAATGAATGCGTTCATGGTTCATCAGCCAGGCGTTGCCAAATTACGAGCTAAAGTAATTGATGCAGCAATCAATCGCCTCTCAAGTACAAATTTACGTATCGCAACTCACTCTGCCGCTTTCCTTCATAACGCACTTCGTTACCCAATGGGTCAGTTCGGAAAAGTTGTCACCAGTGAAGAAAAAGCGAGCTGGACTGATGAGTTTGTTGAAACGCTCAAGAAGATACAAACTAAAGTTCGTTCTCAGGAACTTGATTCAGTAGTTCTTATTGAGTTAAAGAAATCAATTAATTGGCATGCCTATTATTCCGAAGGCGCTACAAGAACCATCGCCAGTAGTATTCTCACAAAGCTGCCTAAAACACTGCATTTTCGAACACAGCTCACTCTCATCGATGGTTATGGGCACGAGGTTGATGCATTTGGTCATGAAAATAAACGAAAAAAGTGGGAGATCTCGAGAAAGCAGCTTGTGAGTGAGTTGTTGTCAACTTATCCCAAGCCAAAAGATTTATTCATCTATATCCAAGAGCAACTTGAGCATGTCGATAAGTTCAATGTCACTGGAAACATATCTCCACAGGTTTTAGTGTTTGACCTGATTGAAGCTTCTGATGCTTTTGCAGGAGAACTATTAGAAGCGGTATTAAAGGATAACGGTAGTGTCTCCAATCGCTTTGTTTCGTCTGCATTGAATGCAGTATTTAGGAATAACCGTAATCGCGGATTAGGAATGAGCTATGCAAAGCGTCTACTGCAAACCCACAATCCAATCCTTGAAAATTCTGTTGCCCATTCACTTGATGTGGCGATTAGGTTTGCTGGAAATACGCCGGCCGAGATTAATCTTATTCGACAACTCTTATGGTCGAAATCTAAATCACTTGTAATCTCTTGTATTCATGCCATTTGGAGCATTGCTCTTAATGGTGATATAGCTCTTGCGATTGAGTTGATGCTGAGTGTGGATATTTCTAACGACTCCAAAATTGCAGACCAACTGCTGTCATTGTGTTCTGAAGACAGAAAGCACTTGAGTGTTGAGGTTTTGGGTGAGGAAGTTATTTATGAGTTGCTAAAAAAACTAGTACCATTACCCGAACTGACGGGACATTGGGTCGGGAAGTTTATTGCAGAGTGCTCACTCCAATATCCTTATAAAACTGCAAAATTCTTTATGGATAGAGTGGATATTGCTGCTTCGAGTAAAGATTATTCTTATCGAGCATGTAATTACGGTCCCTGGAAAAATGTTGCCTTGAAATTTAGGGAGTCTTCCGAGTTTACAAGTCTGATACATACTATGTGGACATGGATGCGAAGTCATAACACCGACGATTACTTTTTCAATAAAGAAGCTTCAAGACTATTCGTTGAAATGTTTATACCGTTTGACGAACCCGTTTTAATTTTCTTGAGAGAAAGGTTCAGAGGTGATAAGCAGGATATTGAGCTTATAAGTAACCTGCTAGATGATGTTTCTTCAGAATTTTGTTTCCAGCAATCACAATTTGTCATCGACTTTTTGAACAAAGCTAAGGCATTTGGCAAAGATACATTAGAGTCAGCTATCAGTGCACTTTATACCAGCGGAGTTAGCGGTATGCGTTCTGGAATACCTGGACAACCATTTCCGCAGGATATATTTGCCAGGGATGAGTCTGTTCGCATTTTGCAAAACCTCTCCCGCACATCGCCCGCTTACAAACTGTACACGTGGTTTAAAGAGGGCGCCGAAAGGGATATTGCAAGTGCCATCAAAGAAAATGAAAGTTTTGAAGATGACTGAGACCAATAAATTTAATCAAACACTTTAAGACATGTAGTTGTATTATGCGATTAGCCAAAATAAAGCCCTCAAATGAGGGCTTTTTCATTCGGACCTATAAGAGCTTAAATCCAAGGATGGCGCGGCGGTTTGACCTTGTTCAGGCTGTAATTACCAACGGCATGGTATTTCCAGCGCACCGGATCGTGCAGCGTATGGGTACGTGCATTCCGCCAGTGGCGATCCAGGTTGTATTCCCCCAGGGTAGAACGGGTCCCGGCCAGTTCAAACAACTTGCTGCCCGCCAGCAAGGCGGTTTCGGTACTCAGCACTTTGGCTTCTGCCACCGCAATCGAGGCTTCGGCCACGGTGTCTTCATTCGGGTTAAGTTGCGCTTCGTCTATGTATTCACCCGCGCGTGCCAGTAAAGCCTCGGTGGCGTGCAGGCGAATCTGCAAGTCACCGATATCCTTGATGGTATGCGGGTCTTCATAACCGTGTTCGAGGTCGGTATCTATCCATGGCCGAGTGTAGTTGCGTACAAAGTGCAGGGTATCTTTAAACGCCGCGCGGGCGATGCCGGTATCCACCGCCGCCTGGATAATCTGCGCAATCGGCCCCATGGTGGTCGGGCGGTCAAAGGCCAGATGGTGCGGCAGCACGTATTCGCTAGGCACAAAAATATTTTCCAGGATGGTCGTCCCGCTAGCCGTGGTGCGTTGGCCAAAGCTGGACCAGTCATCAATAATGGTCAGGCCTTCTGCGCCAGCGGGTACGAATGCCACCACGGTATTGTCGTGCTCATCTTTGGCCACCACTGGCACCCAGTCCGCCAGCAACGCGCCAGACGAATAGAATTTTTTGCCGTTTAAAAAGTAGCCGCTATTGGTGGGCGTGAGCTTGGTTTTCACGTCATTGACGCTCTTGGTGCCAATCTCGGAGAACGCATTGCCAAACCGCACCCCTTGCAGCACCAGCTCAAAAAAGTATTTTTTCTGAAAGTCTGAGCCATCCAGGCGCAAGCCTTCCACCATATATAAATGATTCTGTGGAATCTGTCCGACACTGGGGTCTGCTTCGGCCACGGTGGCTACCACTTCTGCCAGAGTTTTATTAGAGACAAAGGCACCGCCATATTCTTTGGGCACGGTAATGCCCCACAACCCGCTGCTTGAAAACAGGTCGAGTTCTTTGCGTGGCAGTCGACGTTCCTGGTCGCGCAGGGCGGCTTCTTTGGCAATTTCGCTGGCCACTTGTTTGGCGACGGTCAGGGCTTCTGCGTCACTTTTAATCAAATGTGCCGCTTGTCGCGGCAGGTTTACAGGCAAATGCGCAATCTTATTTGCTTGTGCAGTCATAGTCAGTCCTTATTCAAAAAGAGATCAATAAAGGCATGGCGAGCAGGCACCATGCGTCTGCAGTCACTGTTGCATTTAGTGTGCCAATCAATAAAGCATTGAATTTAAAAGAAAATATAAAAATCCATCTCTGCTGCCGCCTCTATAGAAACAGTTTGCTGCTGAATGACTGCTGTAAAAGCAGCAGCCACTGGAGGGTGGGGAGGGAGCGAACTGCAGCGTGATCGCGCAAAACTGCTGCTTTTGCAGCAGTTGATCAGCAACTAGCGCTGGAATCTAGCACCATTTAAAAAGCATGTTTTATGTTAAGTCATTGAAAAATATAAACATTATTGCCTGGCATGGATGCTGCTAATACTACTGGCAAGCAAGGTCGTCTGCGAAGCATCGTAAGCAACGACCTCCGTCATTGTTATTTCAGGAGTCATGATGAGCCGTCCATTAAAAGTTACTGCCGTTTCCGGCAGCTATAAATTACCTTCCAGAACCGCTGCACTGGTGCAGGCGATCACACAGAAGTTGGGACAGCAAATCCCGATTGATCTGCACGTGGTGGAATTAAGCGAAATTGCGGGCAGCTTGGTCGCTTCCTACGATCCCAAAGCTTTGCCAATCAACGTACAGCAAGATATCCAGGCGATTGAAACCGCCGATTTACTGGTGGTGGCTACGCCTGTGTATCGCGCCTCTTATGGAGGGTTGTTCAAGCATTTGTTTGATCTGGTCAATCTCGAAGCATTGATTGATGTGCCCGTGCTGCTGGCAGCAACCGGCGGCACTGAGCGTCATGCCTTGATCATTGATCATGAGCTGCGCCCATTATTCAGCTTCTTCCAGGCAGTCACGTTGCCGATCGGTGTATATGCCGTTGAAGCGGATTTTGAAAATTATCAAATCAAGAGTGAGGCGGTGAAAGCGCGCATTGATCTAGCGGTAGAGCGTGCCCTGCCTTTGCTCAAACATCGCGAGCTTTTGAGCCAGGAAAAGTTATTAGCCATTTAAATTCAGTGATTTTTGGAGAGATTAAAGATGAGTACAGAAAACATTAAATTTGCCTATTGGGTGCCTAACGTCAGTGGTGGCCTGGTGGTCAGTAACATTGAGCAGCGCACCAGTTGGGATATCGATTACAACCGCAAGCTGGCACAAATTGCCGAAAAAGCCGGATTTGAATATGCATTGAGCCAAATCCGTTTTACAGCGGGGTATGGGGCCGAGTTTCAGCATGAGTCGGTATCTTTTTCGCATGCCTTGCTGGCGGCGACCACCAAACTCAAAGTGATTGCCGCCATTTTGCCTGGCCCCTGGAATCCGGTGCTGGCTGCCAAACAATTGGCGACCATTGATATTCTCACCCAGGGACGGATTGCGGTGAATATCGTCTCCGGCTGGTTCCGTGGTGAGTTTACGGCGATTGGCGAGCATTGGCTGGATCACGACGAACGCTACCGCCGTTCACGCGAGTTTATTGAAGCGCTCAAGGGCATTTGGACCCAGGATAACTTTACTTACAGAGGCGATTTTTACCGCTTTAGTAACTACTCACTCAAACCTAAACCTTTGCAGCAGCCACATCCAGAAATTTTCCAGGGCGGCAGTTCACGTGCTGCGCGCGATAATGCGGCCGCGGTCTCAGACTGGTACTTCACCAACGGTAACACCGTGGAAGGGATCAAGACCCAGGTGGACGATATTCGCGCCAAGGCGGCGGCCAATAAGCATCAGGTCAAGATCGGGGTCAATGCCTTTGTGATTGCCCGCGATACCGAAGAAGAAGCCAAAGCCGTATTGAAGGAAATCATTGATAAAGCCAACCCTGAAGCGGTCAATGCCTTTGGCCATGAAGTGAAAAATGCCGGTGCTGCCAGCCCGGAGCGTGAAGGTAACTGGGCGAAGTCGAGCTTTGAAGACCTGGTGCAATATAACGATGGCTTTAAAACCAATTTGATTGGTACACCACAGCAAATTGCCGAGCGCATTGTGGCTTTGAAGGCGGTGGGCGTAGATTTAGTGTTGGCGGGCTTTTTGCACTTTCAGGAAGAGGTCGCTTATTTTGGTGAAAAAGTACTGCCACTGGTGCGTGAGCTGGAAGCTAAAACCTTGGCCAAAGCGGCTTAACTCAACCCGGCAGGAAATTGGCAATGGCAGAGACTTTACCTCACTTGCTCGCTTTGCAGGCCGTGGAGCGCCCGCATCGTGTTGCAATTCGGCATAAACAGCTGGGCCTCTGGCAGCAGGCCTCCTGGCTTGCGGTGCAAGAGGACGTCACCCGCACGGCGCACTATTTACAGCAACACGGCTTTCGCCAGGGCGATACCTTGTTCCTGCTCAGTGAACCACGGCCAGAGGCCTTGCTGTTGTCGCTAGCTGCCCATTGGCTGGGCGGCGTGGCAGCGCCACTGGATCCGGCCTTTGCGCAACCGCAGTTACTGGATTTATTGCATACCTTGCGGCCGCAATTTGTGTTTGCCGAGGCGCAGGCGCAGGTGGATCAAGTCCTGGCAGCCAAGCCTGATAGCGCACTGGTGATTTATGCCGATGCGCGCGGGCTAGCGGGCTATCAGCATCCTGCGCTGGTTGCTTATGCGCAGATTGTGGCCACGCCTGAGACACAGAACATTTCACCCGTGGCTGAGACTGCGGAAATCGCCTTCCGCTTTTACCGCTTAAGTGACGCCTATGCGCTGGAGTACAGCGAATTAAGCCATGCCGAACTGCTTAGAAATGGCCGCCAACTGATCAGCCAAGAGGTGCTCACAGCGCATGAAGAGGCATTGGCGGCGCGTGCATTTGCCGCCAGCGGTCATGCCAAATATCTGCTTTCGCCGTGGCTATTGGCGGGCTTTACTCTGAATTTTCCAGAAAATCTGGCGACCCGGGATACCGACAGGCGCGAACTCGGCCCCACGCTGGTCGCTGGCACGGCAACCACTTATCAGCGCCTGTATGCGCTGACACAATCCCGTTGGCCCTTACCCGGCAGTTGGCAGCATAGGCTGGTGGGTTGGGCACTGCGTGCAGCCCGTGCCCGGTTGCCGCTGATCGCAACGCTGGCGCGCTGGCTGGTGATTTTGCCCTTGCAGGATGTGCTGGGTCTGCGGCGTACGCGCGTGCCATTACTGGTAGGCGAGCCCTTGTCGCCCGAGGCCACACAGTTTTTCAGTGACATTGGCATTGATGTGCGTGCCTGGCCAGAAGCTTCTGCCTGGCAGACCAGCCAGCTGCAAGTGATTCCACATCAGTCCAATGACTTGCACAGCTATTTGGGATTAGCGACATGGAAGGCCGCGATATGAGTACCACCCTTGCTGCACCTCAGCCATTACTGGCATTAGACGGGATTTCATTGTCGTTTAAGGGCGTGAAAGCCATTACCAATATCAGTTTTGCCGTCAATGAGGGCGAAATTTGTGCCTTGATCGGCCCCAATGGCGCCGGCAAAAGCTCATTGCTTAACGTGATTAATGGCGTCTACAAGCCTGATGAAGGCAGTATCCGCTACCAGGATGCGGTGCGTCGCGCCATGCATCCGCAATGGGCTGCCAGACGCGGCGTGGCGCGCACGTTTCAGAATATAGCCCTGTTTAAAGGCATGTCGGTGCTCGACAACGTACTGACCGGCACCAACCTCAAGGTCAAAAGCAGTTGGCTGGAGCAGGTATTTAATGTGGGCCGCGCGCCTGCGGATGCCTTGGCGCAACGGCAGAAAGCAGAGCGCGTGATTGCTTTTCTCAAACTGCAACCCTGGCGTAACAGCATTGTGGGCAGTTTGCCCTATGGCTTGCAAAAGCGCGTCGAGCTTGCCCGTGCACTGGCTGCCGAGCCTCAACTGCTGTTGCTGGATGAACCGATGGCTGGGATGAACGCTGATGAAAAGGCGGAGATGAGCCGGTTTATCCGTGAAACCAACCGCGAGTTTGGCACCACGATTGTGCTGATTGAGCATGATATCGGCGTGGTGATGACGCTGTCAGACCATGTGGTGGTGCTGGATTATGGCAAGAAGATCGGTGATGGCACGCCGGATGAAGTGCGCGCCAACCCCGAGGTGATTGCCGCCTACCTGGGCACCAAACACTGAGGCAATACAAGGATCAATTGAGATGAGTTTCTTTTTCGAAGTTCTGACTGGTGGCTTGCTTGCGGGCGTGATGTATTCGCTGGTCGCGATCGGCTTTGTGCTGATTTACAAGGCATCAGGCGTGTTTAATTTTGCCCAGGGCTCCATGGTGCTGTTTGCGGCATTGACCTTTGTCAGCCTAGTCGAGCGAGGCGTGCCGTTCTGGGGCGCCTTTGTGTTGACCTTGCTGACCATGGCGGTGTTGGCCTGGCTGATTGAATGGCTGGTGTTGCGGCCGCTGGTGAACCGTTCGCCGATTACCTTGTTCATGGCAACCTTGGGCCTGAGTTATATCGTCGAAGGCCTGGCGCAAGCGGTGTGGGGTGCACAAGTGCACGCGCTGGAGATTGGTATCAACGACGAGCCTTATGAGGTGTTCGGTATTTTGCTGTCGCAATTTGATTTGTTTGCTGCGGCCATTGCGGGCGGCCTAGTCGCGCTGCTCGGTGTCCTCTTCAATAAAACCCGTATTGGCATTGCCTTGCGCGCTGTGGCAGATGACCAACTGGCGGCCTTGGCGGTGGGCATCCATCTGCAACGCTTGTGGCTGATCGTCTGGGCGGTGGCTGGTTTTGTCGGTCTGGTCGCCGGCATGTTGTGGGGTGCACGCGTCGGTGTGCAGTTTTCGCTGTCACTGATTGTACTCAAAGCCTTGCCGGTGCTGATTATTGGCGGCTTTACCTCGATTGAAGGTGCGATTGTTGGCGGATTGATCGTTGGCGCCAGCGAAAAACTGGCTGAGGTCTTCATCGGCCCGCTGATTGGCGGCGGCATTGAAAACTGGTTTCCCTATGTGTTGGCGATGTTGTTTCTGCTGGTCCGCCCCTATGGCTTGTTTGGTGATAAAGCGATTGAACGTGTTTAAAAAATAGAGAGCAGGCAGGGTTAGCATGTTATATAAAGAAGCAGGACAATTCATCACAGAGTATCGGCTGGACAAGCGCTTTTTCAGGCTCAAACAGGAGCGCTGGGCATTTGCGGCCTTACTGGCATTCGCCTACCTGGTCGTCCCTGCCATTGGCAACGACTACTGGTTTAGCGCCATCCTCATCCCGGTGCTGGTGCTGTCGCTGGCCGGCTTGGGCTTGAATTTGCTCACTGGCTATGCGGGTCAGCTCTCCTTGGGGTCTGCGGCCTTTATGGCGGTAGGTGCGTTTGCCACCTACAACTTTCACCTGCGGATAGAGGGCTTGCCATTGATTGCCAGCCTGATATTGGGCGGGTTGACGGCAGGTGGCGTCGGCCTGGTGTTTGGGCTGCCGAGTTTGCGCATCAAGGGCTTTTACCTGATTGTGGCAACACTGGCTGCACAGTTTTTTGTGCAATGGGTGTTCACCACATTCTCCTGGTTTTCCAACAACTCCTCTTCTGGTGTTATTACGGCGCCACCTTTGCAGATATTAGGGACTGATTTGAGTACACCGGCGGGCCGCTACCTGCTGACCTTAACCGTCGTCGTGGCGCTGGGGTGGCTGGCAAAAACCATTGTCAGTGGTGAGCTCGGACGCAAGTGGATGGCGGTACGCGACATGGACACCGCTGCCGCCGTGATCGGGATCTCGGTGCCAAAAACCAAATTGCTGGCCTTTGCCATCAGCTCGTTTTACCTGGGGGTTGCGGGTGCGCTGTGGGCGTTCACTTACCTGGGCACCGTCGAACCACATGGCTTTGATTTGTCACGCTCCTTCCAGATTCTGTTCATCATTATTATTGGCGGCATGGGTAGTATCCTCGGCAACTTTCTGGGCGCGGCTTTTATTGTGCTGTTCCCCATTCTGCTTTCCAACCTGACCAGCAGCCTGTTGGCCGGAGCGATTGATCCTGGCCAGCTGGAGAATTTTCAGAAAATGATTTTTGGCGCCTTGATCATCTTTTTCCTGATCAAAGAGCCCAACGGTTTGGCCAAGGTCTGGCAAACCGCCAAACAACGGTTGCGGGTCTGGCCGCTACGTTTCTAGGCCGTTCCTGACGAATTGATTGAAGGAGACTTCCATGTGTTAAACAGCCTCACACGGTCTTTTATATAACCAAGAACGATTAAGAGAGATTTCTATATTTTTATAAGGAGTATTTAAGTGAACTTTTTAAGTAAACATCGCTGGCTGTGGCTGGCATTGGGCTTGGGGGTTGCCAGTTTGTCTACACAAGTACAAGCCGCCAATGAGCAATATTTTCCGTTACAAAGTTACCGGATTGGCCCTTATGCGGCAGGTGGTTCCGGCTTTTTTGGTGGATTTATCGACTATTTGCAATACATCAATGCCAAAGAGGGTGGCGTGAATGGCGTCAAGCTGACCTGGAGCGAGTGCGAAACCGAATACGTGGTGGAAAAAGGCGTTGAGTGCTACGAGCGACTGAAAAAAGGCCTGAACGGCGCGCCCGCTGCAGCGACCAATCCGCTGTCAGTTGGCATTGCCTACGCGACTTTGGAGCGCTCGACCACAGACAAATTGCCGCTGATCACGATTAACCACGGCCGCACCGATTCGACCGATGGCAGCGTGTTCCCTTATGCCTTCCCGCTGCAATTAAACCCGTACAGCGAAGTGTCTGCGATTGTGAACTATATCGCCCAGCAATCTGGCGGTCTGGACAAGCTCAAAGGCAAAAAAATTGTCACCTTGTATCATGGCTCCCCTTACGGCAAGGAAACCAGTCCGATTCTGGAACTGCTGGCTAAGAAATACGGCTTTGAGCTGACCTTGCTCGAAGTGCCGCATCCAGGCAACGAGCAACAGTCGCAATGGCTGACGATACGTCGCATCAAGCCGGACTGGGTGATTTTACGTGGCTGGGGCGTGATGAACCCGGTGGCGTTGAAAACTGCGCAAAAAACCGGTTTTCCGGCCGACCATATCATCGGCAATATCTGGAGCAACTCTGAAGATGACGCGGCACCTGCTGGCAACGCCGCCAAGGGGTTTATCTCAATCACGACACATCCTTCCGGCACCAGTTTCCCGGTATTGCAAGGCATCAACCAATACGTGATCAAACCCGGTAAAGGCAACCTGCAAGACGCTAAACGCTTTGGCAATGTGTATTACAACCTGGGCGTGGTCAATGGCATCCTCAACGTGGAAGCCGTGCGTGTGGCGCAAGCCAAATTTGGCAAACGCCCATTGACCGGTGAAGAGGTACGCTGGGGCTTTGAGAACCTCAAACTGGATGATGCGCGCCTTAACGAGTTGGGCGCTCTGGGTCTGGTACAGCCGCTCAAACTGAGTTGCGCTGACCATGAGGGCGGCGGTGCAGTCCGCTTCCAGCAGTGGGATGGCAGCAAATGGAAAGTGATTTCTGACTGGGTGCAGGCAGACCGCCAGTTGTTGCGTCCGATTATTGAAAAATCTTCCCATGAGTATGCCAAGGAAAAAGGCATCACGCCACGGGATTGCAGTAAAGAAGTTGTCGCTGCCAACTAAAAACTCGTTGCACAACGATACACAGGGCACACCGCATGGCAGTGTGCCTTTACAGTTTGCTGCCGTGGGCAAGGCCCTGCACCTTGCCGACGACAGTCAATTGAGGAGTCAAACATGACACAAGCACAGTTAAATACGATCCCAGTGCAAGCGCTCACTGCGGTTGAGCCCTTGTTGCAGCTGGACAATGTTGAGGTGATCTATGAAAAGGTCATTTTTGCTATCAAACATATTTCTTTAGAGGTTAAACCACAGTCTATTGTGGCTTTGCTCGGTGCGAATGGCGCTGGCAAAAGTACCATCCTGAAAGCGATTTCTGGCCTGGCCCCGGCACAACGCGGTGAGATTGTACAAGGCCGGATTGTATATGCCGGTAAAGACATGACCAAGGCCACACCGGGCCAACTGGTGGCACAGGGTCTGGTTCAGGTGCTTGAAGGTCGGCATTGCTTTGGCCATTTAACGGTTGAGGAAAACCTGCTGACCGGGGCCTTTATTCGCAGACCGTCGAGCAAAGGGCTGGCGCAAGACCTGGAAAAAGTCTATGCCTTTTTCCCACGCCTGAAGTTATTGCGTAAAAACTATGCCGGGTATACCTCCGGGGGCGAGCAGCAAATGGTGGCGATCGGCCGTGCGTTGATGGCGAATCCCAAACTGATTCTGCTCGACGAGCCTTCCATGGGGCTGGCGCCGCAAATTGTGGAAGAGATTTTTGAAATCGTGCACCAGTTACAGCAAACGCAAGGCTTGAGCTTTTTGCTGGCGGAGCAGAACGCCACGGTGGCTTTGCGTTACGCCAACCATGCTTATGTACTTGAAAGTGGCCATATCACGCAAGAGGGCGATGCACAGACCATTGCCAATAGCCAGGCATTGAGTGATTCTTATCTGGGTAGCCGTTAAGTTAAAATGGCGGCTAATAAAAAAACGGCCATCATGGCCGTTTTTTATTGCAGGATACTTTTAGAAAAAGTGTGCCACATGGAAAATGGCTTTAATGCCGTCAATATCCGGTAGCGTATTGCGGTTTTCCCTGAAGTAAAACACATCAATCCGCTTGTTGCTGTCACCGTCAATTAAATACCCTACACCAATGTCTACGCGCTTGCGGTCCAAGCCGGTGGTGTCATTGTTAAATTCTTGGTAAATCACTTTGGGCTGGAATTTGCCTATGCCCACTTTTTCGGCAAAGGTATAGCTGCCATTGACAAAAAAGCCTTTGGCTTCTGGCAAGACGGTATCGCCGGTATTGTCATTGTCATAGTTGTAATAGGAGGCTTCTGCCCCCAGCACGGCGCCATCACTCAATGGTTTTTCCAGGCGTGCATCCAGGTTCCAGTATTTGGAATCGCCTTTATTCAGGATCGTCCCTGCGCCATCTTTTTGATAACGGTAAGAGCCGCCCACAGACAAAATCGATTTCTTGCCATCATAGCTGGCCAGGTTATAAAAGCCTGGCTCGGTATCCCAGAAGTTATATTGCAGACGGGTGGCATAAGACAAGTTATCAGCCTGATTGGAGCCGCCCTGGCGACCGTTAGTGGCCGAAACGTAGTATTTGAAGGCCTCGCTCTTGTCTGTACCGAAGAAGACTGCACCATTATCCCGACCAGCAAACTGGTAAGAGCCTAACTCGGCAATCGGGAAGTCAAACGTGGTGGAATACATCGGTGCAGCAGCGGAGGCGCGGCTCGCTGCCGGTAAGAAGCGACCCACCCAAACATGCGCGTAGTTGTTAAACTCCAAGCCCAGATGACCATCCAGCAACTCAACTCTGTTGTCTGCTGAATTGCGTGCGAAGTTGAACTCAAAGGAGACGTTCTCATGCACCTTACCGTTGGTATATAAACGTGCCTCTTCAACCTCAAAGTCATTCGAGCGGTCTTTGCCATTCGGCGCGGCATCTTTCACCGAGCTAAAGCTGACGCGAGAGGCAATGCCGATATTGATAAATTGGTTTTCGTTGCGTTGCAGCGTGGCCTCGGCAAAAGCTTGTGTACTCAGCAGGGCCAAGCTGGTGTAGAGAGAAATTTGTCGTAGTTTAGGATTAATGGTTTGTATATTCATGTGTTCACTCTGTGATAATCAGTTATCAATAAATGGAGATCAGGCAACCGGATGACGATGAAATGGTTGCTTTCCAGAGTGAGCTTTTGCAGAATCTGTGCCAGAAAATTATTTTATGAAAATCAATGGTTTATGTTTTGATTGGCTGGGTGTGCTTGCTGGCGATGGCGCAAGCTGCTGTTCGCCTGTCTTTTAATCAGCAAAGGGCGAACGCAGCATGTGATTAGGCGGAATGACGTGCGATGACAAAAAACGCGCGGCATGCGCAGAAGCGGGTGCGATACCCAATGGACTCGGCAAACAGGGGACATGACCACCGTAAACAGTGGCCATGGATAGATGAGAATCAGTGTTTATTTGGACGTATCGGCGGTCTTGCAACCTTTTAGGTGCAAGTGGTCACTGTCATCCAGCGTGGTCTGGTCGCCATTCAGGCGCAAATCCATGGTGCCATAATGGTAGTGTTGCTTATCGTCGGCATCACGTAACAGCCCCACCTCATGGTCAGGCAGCATGACCCATGCTTCTTCGCCAGTGGCAGAGAGTTTGAGGCCAAACGACTGATAATTTTCGCATTGGTAATGCAAAGCTTCTTTGCCATAGCGTGGAACTTCCTTGGTCCCTTTGTCGAACACGCTCGGCAGTTCAACGCTTTTGCAGCCAAACAATAGACTGCTGGCGCCAACCAATAGGATGAAGGAGTAGATGTTTTTCATGATTTAAATCTGGGCTTTATTTAAGATAAGGGAATCGACGATGCACGCTATTGTGCCAGCCATGCTTGGCAGACTCAATCGTTTTGGCGCTTGGGTTGGTAGGCTGCCCGTTGCAGCCGGTCTCGCACGGCGTCCCAGGCCGCGGTGTTAGGCGGCGATTCTATTAAGATCACGTCAGCATGTGCGGCATCCAATATGTGCAGCGCTGCATAGAGCTGTTCGGCAGCTTGTGCAGGGCTGGCCGGCAAATGTGTATCTTTGGCCGTGACCGCCGCCCCGGCGCCAAACAACAAGGCGACAGCATGAGGGTGCTGCTGTGCATAGTCTGTCATCGCTTGCCTGGAAGAAAACAGCAGGCAGGGTGTTCGTGGCGAATAATGCAGCAAATGCTGCCCGGGGGCCTTGGGAATCTGCGCCGATGCATCTACAGACGCCGGCGTGCCTGCGACGGCTGCAATCGCCGCCTCATCTATCATGCCGGGTCTGAGCAATCGCCAGCCATCTTCATGCACGCTGACAATGGTCGACTCTATGCCTACCTGGCAAGCGCCACCATCCAGCACCGGAATGTCTGTCCCCAGTCCTGCTTCGACATGCTCTGCCGTGGTGGGGCTCAGTTGCGTATACTTATTCGCTGAAGGGGCTGCCAGGCCCAGGCCACTTTCGTTGAGCAGCGCCAGCGCCACGGGGTGTGCCGGCACCCGTAAAGCCACCGTCGGCTCGCCAGCCCTCACCGCCGCTGAGACCTCCGCGCGCGCAGGCAATACCAATGTCAGCGGACCCGGCCAGAAGGCCGCGGCCAGCCTTTGTGCCAGTGGTGGAAAGCTGCTGGCCCAGTCGGCCACTTGCTCTGCGCGTCCAATATGGACGATCAATGGGTTATTGGCAGGTCGCTGTTTGGTGGCGTAGATGTTCGCAACAGCTAAGTCATTGCGTGCATCTGCCGCCAGGCCATAGACGGTCTCGGTCGGGATGGCGACCACTTCGCCCCGTTGCAATCGTTCTATCGCCTCTGCCTGGTTGATCCGCATTGCGCACTCTATATATATATAAATCATCAAAAAATGTATTTTACTCTGTAAAACCCTGACGGCTAAAGCGGGCTTGCTATAAAATGCCCGCTTTGATTCAAGGAGCGACACATGCAAATTCAAGTTCAGCACAATCCTGCCGAAACACAACTAAAGGACTTGGGTGTGTCCAAGTGGCCTACCTGGAAAAAAGAAGTATCAACCTTTGATTGGATTTTTCACGAACAAGAGCAGGCATACATACTAGAAGGTCAATGTGTAGTGACGCCTGTGGGTGGCGCACCGGTCAGCTTTGGTAAAGGAGACTTTGTGGTCTTTCCTGCTGGCCTCAAGGTGAGTTGGGAAGTCAAACAACCTTTGCACAAGCATTATCAGCTGGATGGCAATGTCTTGACGCAAACCTGGTTGCGCATTAAGGCCGCTTTCAAGAAATAATCATCAATTTGTAACAAAATTGTAAGAATGGCAAATAAGGGTTGACCGCAACGCTTATCGCTGTAAAATGCGCGGCTCTCTTCAACGAAACGGTTGTTTAGTTGGGTGAGAAGAAATAAAAAAGCGCAGTATGTTTGAGCGTTAAGTTGGCAGCGGAATAAAAGTTGTTGACGAAGTAAAAAACCTCTGTATAATGCGCGCTTCGCTTGAAACGTTGGAAGTTAAAACGGAAGAGCGAAAAGCCTTCGAGGCACTGTTCTTTAAAAATTAGGATGACTGATAAGTGTGGGTGTTTGTAGTTGGGTGTGAACGCATTTGATGCGTAAAACTCAGAAAATACAAATGCTTACGCTTAGATTTATGACAAGTATGTACAGTGTAGTTTACACACATACCTTGAAATGAATTTGAGATATAGCGAAATCGAATACCGCCTCTTAATTGAGGTAAAAAGTAATAGTTAGGAATTAAACTGAAGAGTTTGATCCTGGCTCAGATTGAACGCTGGCGGAATGCTTTACACATGCAAGTCGAACGATGAACCTTAGCTTGCTAGGGGGATTAGTGGCGAACGGGTGAGTAATATATCGGAACGTACCTTGTAATGGGGGATAACTAGTCGAAAGATTAGCTAATACCGCATACGCCCTGAGGGGGAAAGTAGGGGATCTTCGGACCTTACGTTATAAGAGCGGCCGATATCTGATTAGCTAGTTGGTGGGGTAATGGCCTACCAAGGCGACGATCAGTAGCTGGTCTGAGAGGACGACCAGCCACACTGGAACTGAGACACGGTCCAGACTCCTACGGGAGGCAGCAGTGGGGAATTTTGGACAATGGGCGCAAGCCTGATCCAGCCATTCCGCGTGAGTGAAGAAGGCCTTCGGGTTGTAAAGCTCTTTCGCAAGGGAAGAAAACTTACACAATAACACTGTGTGAGGCTGACGGTACCTTGATAAGAAGCACCGGCTAACTACGTGCCAGCAGCCGCGGTAATACGTAGGGTGCGAGCGTTAATCGGAATTACTGGGCGTAAAGCGTGCGCAGGCGGTTTTGTAAGTCAGATGTGAAATCCCCGAGCTCAACTTGGGAACTGCGTTTGAAACTACAAGACTAGAATATGTCAGAGGGGGGTAGAATTCCACGTGTAGCAGTGAAATGCGTAGAGATGTGGAGGAATACCAATGGCGAAGGCAGCCCCCTGGGATAATATTGACGCTCATGCACGAAAGCGTGGGGAGCAAACAGGATTAGATACCCTGGTAGTCCACGCCCTAAACGATGTCTACTAGTTGTTGGTGGAGTAAAATCCATGAGTAACGCAGCTAACGCGTGAAGTAGACCGCCTGGGGAGTACGGTCGCAAGATTAAAACTCAAAGGAATTGACGGGGGCCCGCACAAGCGGTGGATTATGTGGATTAATTCGATGCAACGCGAAAAACCTTACCTGGCCTTGACATGCCACTAACGAAGCAGAGATGCATTAGGTGCCCGTAAGGGAAAGTGGACACAGGTGCTGCATGGCTGTCGTCAGCTCGTGTCGTGAGATGTTGGGTTAAGTCCCGCAACGAGCGCAACCCTTGCCATTAATTGCCATCATTGAGTTGGGCACTTTAATGGGACTGCCGGTGACAAACCGGAGGAAGGTGGGGATGACGTCAAGTCCTCATGGCCCTTATGGCCAGGGCTTCACACGTAATACAATGGTCGGTACAGAGAGTTGCCAACCCGCGAGGGGGAGCTAATCTCAGAAAGCCGATCGTAGTCCGGATTGTTCTCTGCAACTCGAGAGCATGAAGTCGGAATCGCTAGTAATCGCGGATCAGCATGTCGCGGTGAATACGTTCCCGGGCCTTGTACACACCGCCCGTCACACCATGGGAGTGGGTTTTACCAGAAGTAGTTAGTCTAACCGCAAGGGGGACGATTACCACGGTAGTATTCATGACTGGGGTGAAGTCGTAACAAGGTAGCCGTATCGGAAGGTGCGGCTGGATCACCTCCTTTCTAGAGAAGATCACCTGTCTACAAGCATTCACTCTTATCGGTCATCTTAAAAATAAGCAGCAACAAAGATTTAGGCAAACCGCCTTAGGGTCTGTAGCTCAGCTGGTTAGAGCACCGTCTTGATAAGGCGGGGGTCGTTGGTTCGAGCCCAACCAGACCCACCACCGAATATTGGGGGATTAGCTCAGCTGGGAGAGCACCTGCTTTGCAAGCAGGGGGTCGTCGGTTCGATCCCGTCATCCTCCACCAACGACTTGGTGTCTTTGTTGCGGTTTAGAGATTAGAAGCAAGCGTTATTAATTGATGTTTGATTAAATGTTTGCTTCTGGTTTTTAAACGTTAGTTTAAAAAACTAAGACTGCTCTTTAACAAAATGGAAGAAGTAAAGGAATATAGGTTGTGTGATGACAACTTATATTCAATGGGCGATATTATTTTTTAACCGGAAATAATATCGATTGATTGCAAAATCATAAATATATTAAACGCAAGTTGAGACGTTTAGATTGTTGAGTAATCAATAATCTAAGCAAATCTAACGAGGTTTGATAGTGCTTTAGAATTACCTGTAACGCGTGTCTCATGCACGACGAAATCTAGATTTAAAAAGGGTTTAGGTTTTAACGTTATAGGGTCAAGTGAATAAGTGCATATGGTGGATGCCTTGGCGATATCAGGCGATGAAGGACGTGATAGCCTGCGAAAAGCTTCGGGGAGCTGGCAAATAAGCTTTGATCCGGAGATGTCCGAATGGGGAAACCCGGCCGTAAGGTCATTCTCTTCTGAATATATAGGAAGAGTAAAGCGAACCTGGAGAACTGAAACATCTAAGTACCCAGAGGAAAAGAAATCAACCGAGATTCCGTAAGTAGTGGCGAGCGAACATGGAACAGCCTGTTACTTTTAGCAGACGCGATAGTAGAACGGAATGGAAAGTCCGACCGTAGTGGGTGATAGTCCCGTATACGAAATCCCGTTTGTGGAACTAGGGTAACGACAAGTAGGGCGGGGCACGAGAAACCCTGTCTGAACATGGGGGGACCATCCTCCAAGGCTAAATACTCGATATCGACCGATAGTGAACCAGTACCGTGAGGGAAAGGCGAAAAGAACCCCGGGAGGGGAGTGAAATAGATCCTGAAACCGTATGCATACAAACAGTGGGAGCCTCGTAAGGGGTGACTGCGTACCTTTTGTATAATGGGTCAGCGACTTACATTCAGTGGCAAGCTTAACCGATAGGGGAGGCGTAGAGAAATCGAGTCCGAATAGGGCGTCTTAGTCGCTGGGTGTAGACCCGAAACCAAGTGATCTATCCATGGCCAGGATGAAGGTGCCGTAACAGGTACTGGAGGTCCGAACCCACAAATGTTGAAAAATTTGGGGATGAGCTGTGGATAGGGGTGAAAGGCTAAACAAACTTGGAGATAGCTGGTTCTCTCCGAAAACTATTTAGGTAGTGCCTCGTATATAACTCTCGGGGGTAGAGCACTGTTATGGCTAGGGGGTTCATAAGAACTTACCAAACCATTGCAAACTCCGAATACTGAGAAGTTCAATTACGGGAGACAGTCCATGGGTGCTAACGTCCGTGGACAAGAGGGAAACAACCCAGACCGACAGCTAAGGTCCCAAATGACGTGCTAAGTGGAAAACGAAGTGGGAAGGCATAGACAGCCAGGATGTTGGCTTAGAAGCAGCCATCATTTAAAGAAAGCGTAATAGCTCACTGGTCGAGTCGTCCTGCGCGGAAGATGTAACGGGGCTAAGCACGTAACCGAAGCTTCGGATGCCAGTTTACTGGCATGGTAGGAGAGCGTTCTGTAGGCCTGCGAAGGTGTACTGTGAGGTATGCTGGAGGTATCAGAAGTGCGAATGCTGACATGAGTAGCGATAAAGGGAGTGAAAAGCTCCCTCGCCGAAAGCCCAAGGTTTCCTGCGCAACGTTCATCGGCGCAGGGTGAGTCGGCCCCTAAGGTGAGGCAGAGATGCGTAGCTGATGGGAAACAGGTTAATATTCCTGTACCTATATACAATGCGATGTGGGGACGGAGAAGGTTAGGTCAGCCGGGTGTTGGATGTCCCGGTTCAAGCGTGTAGGTTGGTTCTTTAGGCAAATCCGGAGAGCTAAGACTGAGACGTGATAACGAGTCTGCTTGCAGACGAAGTGATTGATACCATGCTTCCAAGAAAAGCCACTAAGCTTCAGTTGTATAAGACCGTACCGCAAACCGACACAGGTGGGCAGGATGAGAATTCTAAGGCGCTTGAGAGAACCCGGGAGAAGGAACTCGGCAAATTAGCACCGTAACTTCGGGAGAAGGTGCGCCCCGGTAACGTGTATAGACTTGCTCTAGAAGCGTGATGGGGTTGCAGTGAAAAGGTGGCTGCGACTGTTTAATAAAAACACAGCACTCTGCAAACACGAAAGTGGACGTATAGGGTGTGACGCCTGCCCGGTGCTGGAAGATTAAATGATGGGGTGCAAGCTCTTGATTGAAGTCCCAGTAAACGGCGGCCGTAACTATAACGGTCCTAAGGTAGCGAAATTCCTTGTCGGGTAAGTTCCGACCCGCACGAATGGCGTAACGATGGCCACACTGTCTCCTCTCGGGACTCAGCGAAGTTGAAATGTTTGTGAAGATGCAATCTCCCCGCGGCTAGACGGAAAGACCCCATGAACCTTTACTGCAGCTTTACATTGGACTTTGACAAGATTTGTGTAGGATAGGTGGGAGACTATGAAGCGGTGTCGCCAGATATCGTGGAGTCATCCTTGAAATACCACCCTGATGTTGTTGAGGTTCTAACCTAGGTCCGTAATCCGGACTGGGGACCGTGTATGGTAGGCAGTTTGACTGGGGCGGTCTCCTCCCAAAGAGTAACGGAGGAGTGCGAAGGTAACCTAGGTACGGTCGGAAATCGTACTGATAGTGCAATGGCAAAAGGTTGCTTGACTGCGAGACGGACAGGTCGAGCAGGTGCGAAAGCAGGTCATAGTGATCCGGTGGTTCTGTATGGAAGGGCCATCGCTCAACGGATAAAAGGTACTCTGGGGATAACAGGCTGATTCCTCCCAAGAGTTCATATCGACGGGGGAGTTTGGCACCTCGATGTCGGCTCATCACATCCTGGGGCTGTAGCCGGTCCCAAGGGTATGGCTGTTCGCCATTTAAAGTGGTACGTGAGCTGGGTTTAAAACGTCGTGAGACAGTTTGGTCCCTATCTGCCGTGGGCGCTGCAAGTTTGAGGGGACCTGCTCCTAGTACGAGAGGACCGGAGTGGACGCACCTCTGGTGGACCAGTTATCATGCCAATGGTATAGCTGGGTAGCTAAGTGCGGAAGAGATAAACGCTGAAAGCATCTAAGCGTGAAACTCGCCTCGAGATGAGACTTGCCTCTGGCTTTAAGCCAGCTAAAGAGTCGTTCAAGACCAGGACGTTGATAGGTCAGGTGTGGAAGTGCAGTAATGCATTAAGCTAACTGATACTAATTGCTCGTGAGGCTTGATCCTATAACCTTAAAACTTAGACTAAAATCTAAGCCAGGTGTAGTTCAAAGCAATATGATTTGGCAATCATCTAGAAATAAGAAACACAAGTTGTTTCATACCCTGCCCATTGATGCTTGAAAAAGAAAAATCCTTTACTTCTTCCAATTTGTTAAAGCAGGCTAAACATATGTTTAGCACCATGCATAACATTACCAGTTATGTTTGGGGACAATAGCAGTTTGGAACCACCCCTTCCCATCTCGAACAGGGCCGTGAAACGAACTTGCGCCAATGATAGTGTACTCTTCGTATGCGAAAGTAGGTCATCCCCAAGCTCCTATTCTAAATAGAGCCTCGTCGATGCGAGGCTCTATTTTTATGTAAGCTACCGATTTTTGTTGGTGAAGATAACTAAATATTTCTCTTGACGAAAATCTTCAGCGCTGTAAAATGCGCGGCTCTCTTCAACGAAACGGTTGTTTAGTTGGGTGAGAAGAAATAAAAAAGCGCAGTATGTTTGAGCGTTAAGTTGGCAGCGGAATAAATGTTGTTGACGAAGTAAAAAACCTCTGTATAATGCGCGCTTCGCTTGAAACGTTGGAAGTTAAAACGGAAGAGCGAAAAGCCTTCGAGGCACTGTTCTTTAAAAATTAGGATGACTGATAAGTGTGGGTGTTTGTAGTTGGGTGTGAACGCATTTGATGCGTAAAACTCAGAAAATACAAATGCTTACGCTTAGATTTATGACAAGTATGTACAGTGTAGTTTACACACATACCTTGAAATGAATTTGAGATATAGCGAAATCGAATACCGCCTCTTAATTGAGGTAAAAAGTAATAGTTAGGAATTAAACTGAAGAGTTTGATCCTGGCTCAGATTGAACGCTGGCGGAATGCTTTACACATGCAAGTCGAACGATGAACCTTAGCTTGCTAGGGGGATTAGTGGCGAACGGGTGAGTAATATATCGGAACGTACCTTGTAATGGGGGATAACTAGTCGAAAGATTAGCTAATACCGCATACGCCCTGAGGGGGAAAGTAGGGGATCTTCGGACCTTACGTTATAAGAGCGGCCGATATCTGATTAGCTAGTTGGTGGGGTAATGGCCTACCAAGGCGACGATCAGTAGCTGGTCTGAGAGGACGACCAGCCACACTGGAACTGAGACACGGTCCAGACTCCTACGGGAGGCAGCAGTGGGGAATTTTGGACAATGGGCGCAAGCCTGATCCAGCCATTCCGCGTGAGTGAAGAAGGCCTTCGGGTTGTAAAGCTCTTTCGCAAGGGAAGAAAACTTACACAATAACACTGTGTGAGGCTGACGGTACCTTGATAAGAAGCACCGGCTAACTACGTGCCAGCAGCCGCGGTAATACGTAGGGTGCGAGCGTTAATCGGAATTACTGGGCGTAAAGCGTGCGCAGGCGGTTTTGTAAGTCAGATGTGAAATCCCCGAGCTCAACTTGGGAACTGCGTTTGAAACTACAAGACTAGAATATGTCAGAGGGGGGTAGAATTCCACGTGTAGCAGTGAAATGCGTAGAGATGTGGAGGAATACCAATGGCGAAGGCAGCCCCCTGGGATAATATTGACGCTCATGCACGAAAGCGTGGGGAGCAAACAGGATTAGATACCCTGGTAGTCCACGCCCTAAACGATGTCTACTAGTTGTTGGTGGAGTAAAATCCATGAGTAACGCAGCTAACGCGTGAAGTAGACCGCCTGGGGAGTACGGTCGCAAGATTAAAACTCAAAGGAATTGACGGGGGCCCGCACAAGCGGTGGATTATGTGGATTAATTCGATGCAACGCGAAAAACCTTACCTGGCCTTGACATGCCACTAACGAAGCAGAGATGCATTAGGTGCCCGTAAGGGAAAGTGGACACAGGTGCTGCATGGCTGTCGTCAGCTCGTGTCGTGAGATGTTGGGTTAAGTCCCGCAACGAGCGCAACCCTTGCCATTAATTGCCATCATTGAGTTGGGCACTTTAATGGGACTGCCGGTGACAAACCGGAGGAAGGTGGGGATGACGTCAAGTCCTCATGGCCCTTATGGCCAGGGCTTCACACGTAATACAATGGTCGGTACAGAGAGTTGCCAACCCGCGAGGGGGAGCTAATCTCAGAAAGCCGATCGTAGTCCGGATTGTTCTCTGCAACTCGAGAGCATGAAGTCGGAATCGCTAGTAATCGCGGATCAGCATGTCGCGGTGAATACGTTCCCGGGCCTTGTACACACCGCCCGTCACACCATGGGAGTGGGTTTTACCAGAAGTAGTTAGTCTAACCGCAAGGGGGACGATTACCACGGTAGTATTCATGACTGGGGTGAAGTCGTAACAAGGTAGCCGTATCGGAAGGTGCGGCTGGATCACCTCCTTTCTAGAGAAGATCACCTGTCTACAAGCATTCACTCTTATCGGTCATCTTAAAAATAAGCAGCAACAAAGATTTAGGCAAACCGCCTTAGGGTCTGTAGCTCAGCTGGTTAGAGCACCGTCTTGATAAGGCGGGGGTCGTTGGTTCGAGCCCAACCAGACCCACCACCGAATATTGGGGGATTAGCTCAGCTGGGAGAGCACCTGCTTTGCAAGCAGGGGGTCGTCGGTTCGATCCCGTCATCCTCCACCAACGACTTGGTGTCTTTGTTGCGGTTTAGAGATTAGAAGCAAGCGTTATTAATTGATGTTTGATTAAATGTTTGCTTCTGGTTTTTAAACGTTAGTTTAAAAAACTAAGACTGCTCTTTAACAAAATGGAAGAAGTAAAGGAATATAGGTTGTGTGATGACAACTTATATTCAATGGGCGATATTATTTTTTAACCGGAAATAATATCGATTGATTGCAAAATCATAAATATATTAAACGCAAGTTGAGACGTTTAGATTGTTGAGTAATCAATAATCTAAGCAAATCTAACGAGGTTTGATAGTGCTTTAGAATTACCTGTAACGCGTGTCTCATGCACGACGAAATCTAGATTTAAAAAGGGTTTAGGTTTTAACGTTATAGGGTCAAGTGAATAAGTGCATATGGTGGATGCCTTGGCGATATCAGGCGATGAAGGACGTGATAGCCTGCGAAAAGCTTCGGGGAGCTGGCAAATAAGCTTTGATCCGGAGATGTCCGAATGGGGAAACCCGGCCGTAAGGTCATTCTCTTCTGAATATATAGGAAGAGTAAAGCGAACCTGGAGAACTGAAACATCTAAGTACCCAGAGGAAAAGAAATCAACCGAGATTCCGTAAGTAGTGGCGAGCGAACATGGAACAGCCTGTTACTTTTAGCAGACGCGATAGTAGAACGGAATGGAAAGTCCGACCGTAGTGGGTGATAGTCCCGTATACGAAATCCCGTTTGTGGAACTAGGGTAACGACAAGTAGGGCGGGGCACGAGAAACCCTGTCTGAACATGGGGGGACCATCCTCCAAGGCTAAATACTCGATATCGACCGATAGTGAACCAGTACCGTGAGGGAAAGGCGAAAAGAACCCCGGGAGGGGAGTGAAATAGATCCTGAAACCGTATGCATACAAACAGTGGGAGCCTCGTAAGGGGTGACTGCGTACCTTTTGTATAATGGGTCAGCGACTTACATTCAGTGGCAAGCTTAACCGATAGGGGAGGCGTAGAGAAATCGAGTCCGAATAGGGCGTCTTAGTCGCTGGGTGTAGACCCGAAACCAAGTGATCTATCCATGGCCAGGATGAAGGTGCCGTAACAGGTACTGGAGGTCCGAACCCACAAATGTTGAAAAATTTGGGGATGAGCTGTGGATAGGGGTGAAAGGCTAAACAAACTTGGAGATAGCTGGTTCTCTCCGAAAACTATTTAGGTAGTGCCTCGTATATAACTCTCGGGGGTAGAGCACTGTTATGGCTAGGGGGTTCATAAGAACTTACCAAACCATTGCAAACTCCGAATACTGAGAAGTTCAATTACGGGAGACAGTCCATGGGTGCTAACGTCCGTGGACAAGAGGGAAACAACCCAGACCGACAGCTAAGGTCCCAAATGACGTGCTAAGTGGAAAACGAAGTGGGAAGGCATAGACAGCCAGGATGTTGGCTTAGAAGCAGCCATCATTTAAAGAAAGCGTAATAGCTCACTGGTCGAGTCGTCCTGCGCGGAAGATGTAACGGGGCTAAGCACGTAACCGAAGCTTCGGATGCCAGTTTACTGGCATGGTAGGAGAGCGTTCTGTAGGCCTGCGAAGGTGTACTGTGAGGTATGCTGGAGGTATCAGAAGTGCGAATGCTGACATGAGTAGCGATAAAGGGAGTGAAAAGCTCCCTCGCCGAAAGCCCAAGGTTTCCTGCGCAACGTTCATCGGCGCAGGGTGAGTCGGCCCCTAAGGTGAGGCAGAGATGCGTAGCTGATGGGAAACAGGTTAATATTCCTGTACCTATATACAATGCGATGTGGGGACGGAGAAGGTTAGGTCAGCCGGGTGTTGGATGTCCCGGTTCAAGCGTGTAGGTTGGTTCTTTAGGCAAATCCGGAGAGCTAAGACTGAGACGTGATAACGAGTCTGCTTGCAGACGAAGTGATTGATACCATGCTTCCAAGAAAAGCCACTAAGCTTCAGTTGTATAAGACCGTACCGCAAACCGACACAGGTGGGCAGGATGAGAATTCTAAGGCGCTTGAGAGAACCCGGGAGAAGGAACTCGGCAAATTAGCACCGTAACTTCGGGAGAAGGTGCGCCCCGGTAACGTGTATAGACTTGCTCTAGAAGCGTGATGGGGTTGCAGTGAAAAGGTGGCTGCGACTGTTTAATAAAAACACAGCACTCTGCAAACACGAAAGTGGACGTATAGGGTGTGACGCCTGCCCGGTGCTGGAAGATTAAATGATGGGGTGCAAGCTCTTGATTGAAGTCCCAGTAAACGGCGGCCGTAACTATAACGGTCCTAAGGTAGCGAAATTCCTTGTCGGGTAAGTTCCGACCCGCACGAATGGCGTAACGATGGCCACACTGTCTCCTCTCGGGACTCAGCGAAGTTGAAATGTTTGTGAAGATGCAATCTCCCCGCGGCTAGACGGAAAGACCCCATGAACCTTTACTGCAGCTTTACATTGGACTTTGACAAGATTTGTGTAGGATAGGTGGGAGACTATGAAGCGGTGTCGCCAGATATCGTGGAGTCATCCTTGAAATACCACCCTGATGTTGTTGAGGTTCTAACCTAGGTCCGTAATCCGGACTGGGGACCGTGTATGGTAGGCAGTTTGACTGGGGCGGTCTCCTCCCAAAGAGTAACGGAGGAGTGCGAAGGTAACCTAGGTACGGTCGGAAATCGTACTGATAGTGCAATGGCAAAAGGTTGCTTGACTGCGAGACGGACAGGTCGAGCAGGTGCGAAAGCAGGTCATAGTGATCCGGTGGTTCTGTATGGAAGGGCCATCGCTCAACGGATAAAAGGTACTCTGGGGATAACAGGCTGATTCCTCCCAAGAGTTCATATCGACGGGGGAGTTTGGCACCTCGATGTCGGCTCATCACATCCTGGGGCTGTAGCCGGTCCCAAGGGTATGGCTGTTCGCCATTTAAAGTGGTACGTGAGCTGGGTTTAAAACGTCGTGAGACAGTTTGGTCCCTATCTGCCGTGGGCGCTGCAAGTTTGAGGGGACCTGCTCCTAGTACGAGAGGACCGGAGTGGACGCACCTCTGGTGGACCAGTTATCATGCCAATGGTATAGCTGGGTAGCTAAGTGCGGAAGAGATAAACGCTGAAAGCATCTAAGCGTGAAACTCGCCTCGAGATGAGACTTGCCTCTGGCTTTAAGCCAGCTAAAGAGTCGTTCAAGACCAGGACGTTGATAGGTCAGGTGTGGAAGTGCAGTAATGCATTAAGCTAACTGATACTAATTGCTCGTGAGGCTTGATCCTATAACCTTAAAACTTAGACTAAAATCTAAGCCAGGTGTAGTTCAAAGCAATATGATTTGGCAATCATCTAGAAATAAGAAACACAAGTTGTTTCATACCCTGCCCATTGATGCTTGAAAAAGAAAAATCCTTTACTTCTTCCAATTTGTTAAAGCAGGCTAAACATATGTTTAGCACCATGCATAACATTACCAGTTATGTTTGGGGACAATAGCAGTTTGGAACCACCCCTTCCCATCTCGAACAGGGCCGTGAAACGAACTTGCGCCAATGATAGTGTACTCTTCGTATGCGAAAGTAGGTCATCCCCAAGCTCCTATTCTAAAAAGCCCTCGGCAGCAATGTCGGGGGCTTTTTTATTGCCTGTATCCGGCAGGCAAATGAAATTCAGGCAGAAAAAAACCCGGTGCAAGCACCGGGTTGAAGTGTCTATTAAGATCAACTCAAAATAGACTGCCATGAAAACTTAAGCGCTGCACTGCAGCGTAAAATATAATTGACACCGCTCAAGCGGTTGTTGATCTGTTGCTTCTCCCTCTTTTACAAACATCTTAAAAAATACACAGGCGTATGTCATTGACCCGTTCGGGCTACTACAGGCCGTAGACGTCAAACAAAACCCGCCCGACCCTGCCATTGCGCCATCTGTTACTTTGAATTTAAAAGGAATTTTGGTATAATCAAAACTATAGATGGGCGTTACGCCCATTTTTTGTTTTTGGACGTAACGTTTTGAATTAAGGGTGCGTATGCAAAATTTGCATTCGGTAGTTGAAAAGACAGTCACGCAGTTAGGATACGAGCTGGTTGATTTTGAGGCAGCCAATCGTGGCAAGTTATTGCGCGTGTTCATCGACAAGCTGACACCCAAAGACAATAAGGACAGCGTTACGATTGATGATTGTGTTCTGGTGAGCAACCAGCTTGGCAACGTGCTGACGGTAGAACTGGATATTGATTATGACCGCCTGGAAGTCTCTTCTGCCGGTCTGGATCGTGTGTTGCGCAAGGAACGTGATTTTATGCGTTTTACTGGTGAGCGTGCACAAATCAAATTGCGAGTGGGAATTCCGGATGATGGCCCTAAAGCAACTCCAACCACATTGCCCAGAAAGACTTTTTTGGGACAGTTGCAAGGCGTTGACGAGGGGAAAGTGTTGATTGAGTGCGATGGCTGGGTTTATAGATTGTCGCTGGATAATATAGATAAGGCTCGATTGAGCCCGGTTTTTGATTAATTTGTTTTAGCTAATCCGTACGGTGAGTTGGAGATTACGATGAGTCGTGAATTATTGTTGTTGGTTGATGCCCTGGCCCATGAAAAAAACGTGGATAAAGAGGTAATCTTTACTGCCCTGGAACTGGCATTGGCTTCGGCGACGAAAAAGAACCATGAAGAAGGCGCTGATATTCGTGTCGAAATTGACCGTGAAACCGGAGATTACAAAACCTTTAGACGCTGGCAATATGTAGAATATGACCTGCTGGAAAGCTCGGCTTACCAGTTTGATGAAGAAGACGAACGTGCTGCTGGCAGACAAATTGGCGACTATTACGAAGAGCCATTAGAATCGATCTCGTTTGGCCGCATTGGCGCACAGGCAGCCAAACAGGTGATTTTGCAGAAGGTGCGCGAAGCTGAACGTGAGCAAATGATCCAGGACTTTTTGGCGCGTGGCGAAAGCCTGGTCACTGGCGTGATCAAGCGGATGGAAAAAGGCAATGCGATTATTGAAGTGGGCCGTATTGAGTGCCTGCTACCACGTGAAGCCATGATTCAAAAAGAAAACCTGCGCGTGGGTGACCGTGTGCGTGCTTATCTGTCACGCGTGGACCGTGGTGGCCGTGGGCCGCAACTGATCCTGTCGCGTGTCGCTCCCGAGTTCCTCAAGCGTTTGTTTGAGCTGGAAGTGCCTGAAATCGAAGAAGGCCTGCTGGAGATTCGTTCTGCGGCGCGTGATCCTGGCTTGCGTTCCAAAATTGCGGTTAAAACCAATGACCAGCGCCTGGATCCTGTGGGGACTTGCGTGGGCATGCGTGGCTCCCGTGTACAAGCGGTGACTTCTGAGCTCGGTGGCGAGCGCGTGGATATCGTATTGTGGAGCATGGATCCGGCACAGTTTGTCATTAATGCCTTGGCGCCAGCTGAAGTGACGTCGATTGTGGTCGATGAAGATGCACACAGCATGGATGTGGTGGTGAACGAAGAGCAATTGGCGGTAGCGATTGGGCGCAACGGTCAAAACGTGCGTCTGGCGTCGGAACTGACTGGCTGGAACCTGAATATCCTGACCGAAGAAGCGGCTGCGCAGAAGAGTCAGGACGAGTATGCCAAAATCAGCCAATTGTTTATCGAGAAGCTGGATGTGGACGAAGAAGTGGCGGATATCCTGGTGCAGGAAGGCTTTAGCACACTGGAAGAGATTGCCTACGTGCCTTTGGCAGAGATGGCTGAAATCGAGGCCTTTGATGAAGACACGATCAATGAGTTACGTTCACGCGCACGTGCTGCCTTGTTAACCGAGGCGATTGCCAAAGAAGAAAAAGTTGAAGAAGACACCAACGACCTGATGACGCTGGACGGTATGGATGCAGACACTGCCCATAAACTGGCAGCCAGCGAGATTCATACCAGCGAAGATCTGGCCGAACTGGCAGTCGATGAGCTGGTTGAGTTGACCGGAATAGATGAAGAGCGTGCGAAGTCATTGATTATGACGGCGCGAGCACCCTGGTTTAAGTAACCAGGCGTTTTAAATAACCTATGCGTTTAAAACATCATGCATACCTCTTAATTAAAAAATAAAGTAATTGAACTGGAGCAGTACATGGCACTTTCAACCGTCGCACAATTTGCCGCCGAGCTGGGTCTTCCAACGACTCTTCTTATCGAGCAACTGAAAAGCGCAGGCGTTCATAAAACGTCTGTGGATGATTTCCTGGAAGAGGGTGACAAGGCTGCCTTGCTGGATTACTTGCGTAAAGAGCATGGGGCAGGTAACGCGCCTAAAAACAAGATCACACTGACCCGTAAGCAGAACACCGAAATCAAAAAGCTGGATAGCTCAGGTAAAGCCCGTACGATTCAGGTGGAAGTGCGTAAAAAACGCGTGCTGGAGCGCCCTGAGCTGGGCTATGAGCCGCCTGTGGATGCCGCTGCTTATGATGAAGCCGAGCCAGTACCAGCAGAAGTTCTGGAGAGCTTGCCCGTAGAGGTTGAGCAGGTCGTGGTGGAAGAACCTGTGATCGAAGAGATCGTTGAGGTCGTGGCTGAACCTGAGCCAGAGCCAGAACCTGAGCCAGTAGTTGAGGCACCAGCACTTACACCAGTCGTAGAAGCCCCAGCCCCTGTGAAAAAAGGCGTGGTTCTGTCGGCGCAGGAGATTGCCTTACGTGAACAAGAAGCTTCGCGTGCGGCCAAGCTGGCTGCCTTGCAGGCAGAAGATATCAAGCGCAAGCAAGCGTTGACACAACGTCGCGCAGAAGAGGAAGCCAAGCGCCAGGCAGAGGCCGAGGCTGCGAAGAATAAACCCGCAGCCACCAAGTTGTCTGAAGGGACGCTACACAAGCCCGCTGCCAAAGCAACAGACAAGCCAGAAAATAAAGATAAAAAAGCCAAGACCGACAACCGCGACTGGAATGAAAACGAGAACAAAAAACGCGGCATTAAAACCCGTGGTGATGCACCTGCTGGCGGCGCTCAAGGCTGGCGCACCCCTAAGGGCAAGCATCACAAATCCAATAAAGATGATCAGCACGCCTTTAATGCACCAACCGAACCTATCATCAAAGAGGTGATGGTGCCGGAGACCATTTCGGTTGCGGATTTGGCGCACAAAATGTCTGTCAAAGCGGCGGAAGTGATCAAGGCCTTAATGAAAATGGGCATGATGGTGACCATCAACCAGGTGCTGGATCAAGACACTGCGATTATTCTGGTCGAAGAAATGGGTCACAAAGCGCAAGCCGCGGCTGCGAATGATCCTGAAAGCTTCCTGGAGGAAACCGAAGGCGTTGAAGCGATTCTGGAATCACGTCCACCGGTGGTCACGGTCATGGGTCACGTTGACCATGGTAAAACCTCCTTGCTGGACTATATCCGCCGCAGTCGCGTGGCTTCAGGTGAAGCAGGCGGCATTACCCAGCATATCGGTGCTTACCACGTGGAAACGCCACGCGGCATGGTGACCTTCCTGGATACCCCTGGCCACGAGGCTTTTACCGCTATGCGTGCCCGTGGTGCGAAGGCGACCGATATCGTGATTCTGGTGGTATCGGCTGATGATGGCGTGATGCCACAAACGATTGAAGCGATACACCATGCCAAGGCAGGTAATGTGCCTATCGTGGTGGCGATTAACAAGATTGATAAACCGGAAGCCCAGCCAGAGCGCGTGAAAAGCGAGCTGATCTCACATGAGGTGGTGCCAGAAGAGTACGGTGGCGATACCATGTTCCGTGAAGTGTCTGCCAAAACCGGTAAAGGCATTGATGAGTTGTTGGAAGCCGTGTTGCTGCAAGCGGAAGTGCTTGAGTTGAAAGCCCCGCTCAATACGCCAGCCAAAGGCCTGGTCATTGAAGGTCGTCTGGACAAAGGACGTGGTCCGGTGTCTACCGTTCTGGTGCAGTCAGGTATTCTGCGCCGCGGCGATATGCTGCTGGCAGGTACGGCTTATGGCCGTGTGCGTGCCATGCTTGACGAGAATGGCAACGACATTAAAGAAGCCGGCCCGTCTATTCCGGTAGAAGTTCTGGGCTTGTCTGATGTGCCAAGTGCTGGTGAAGAAACCATCGTCTTGAACGACGAGCGCAAGGCGCGTGAAATTGCCTTGTTCCGTCAGGGCAAGTTCCGCGATGTGAAACTGGCCAAGCAGCAGGCGGCCAAACTTGAAAACATGTTTGAGCAGATGGCTGAAGGCGAAGTACAAACCCTGAACCTGATTATCAAATCAGATGTACAGGGCTCTTACGAAGCCTTGACCACCAGCCTGCAAAAACTGTCTACCAGCGAAGTACGTGTGAATATTATTCACACCGGCGTGGGTGCTATCAGTGAGTCTGATGTGAACCTGGCCGCCGCTTCAAGTGCGGTACTGATCGGCTTTAACGTCCGGGCAGATGCCGGCGCACGTAAGCTGGTTGAGAATCTGGATGTCGACCTGCGTTACTACAACATCATTTACGAAGCTGTGGACGAGATCAAAGCGGCGTTGGGTGGCATGCTTGCACCAGAGCAGAAAGAGCAAATGATTGGTACGGTAGAAATCCGCGAGGTATACCGGATCTCCAAAGTGGGTGCAGTGGCCGGTTGTTATGTACAGGATGGCGTGGTTAAACGTAACTCCAAAGTCCGTTTGCTGCGTAACAATGTCATTATCCATACGGGTGAGCTCGACTCCCTCAAGCGCTTCAAAGATGACGTTAAAGAAGTTAAAAATAACTTTGAGTGCGGCTTGTCTCTCAAGAACTACAATGAGATTGAAGTCGGCGATATTCTTGAAGTTTATGAAGTCGTTGAAGTGGCCAGAACACTCTAATGGCTAAAGCATTTTCAAGAAATGACCGCATCTCTGAGCAAATGCGCCGTGAACTGGCGGATTTGCTCATGTTTGAGATCAAGGACCCGCGTGTGCAGATGGTCACCTTGACCGGGGTTGAGGTGGCGGGTGATATGGCACATGCCAAGGTCTTTTACACCGCGCAGAAGAATAGCAAAGGCCTGCAAGCCGGCCTGGAGAAAGCCGCCGGCTTTTTGCGTACGCAGCTGGGCAAGCGCATGATGATCCGTACTGTCCCGCAGTTGCATTTTGTCTATGATGAATCCATAGATCGTGGGATGCACATGGACAAGCTGATCAGCGACGCTTTGTCTGATACCCCTCCGCAAGAATAATTTTCACCTCCTTTCGCGCTATGCAAACCAAACGCATTAAACGTGCCGTCAGTGGCGTGTTGTTGCTGGACAAGCCCTATGGCTTTTCATCCAATCAGGCCCTGCAAAAGGTCAAATGGTTATATCAGGCCCAAAAAGCCGGACATACCGGGACCTTGGATCCTCTTGCAACTGGCGTGTTGCCGATCTGTTTGGGCGAAGCCACCAAATTTGCACAACACCTGACGGATGAAAACAAAACCTATGTGGCGACCGTCAAGTTTGGTGTGACCACCACTACCGGAGACAAAGAAGGAGACGTCGTCAGTGAGGTGGCTTGCCAGGTGTCGCGTGCAGAGATTGAGCGCGTGTTGCCGCAGTTTATGGGGCCAATTACACAAGTGCCTCCCATGTATTCTGCGCTCAAGGTAAACGGTAAGCCTTTGTATGAATACGCGCGTAATGGTGTCGAGCTAGAACGTGCACCGCGTCAGGTAACCATTCATGCATTGCGTGTCTTGGCCTGTGCTGAGAATAGTGCAGAAATCGAAGTCTGTTGTAGCAAAGGCACTTATATCCGTACCTTAGGCGAGGATATTGGTAAAGCACTCAATGTGGGTGCGCACCTCACAGCTTTACGCCGTACGGCAACCGCCACTTATCAAATCGCCGAGACCGTGACGATAGAAGCTCTGGAGCAGATGTCTATTGAGCAGCGCGATGCGTTGCTGCTGCCTGTCGATAGTGCCATTCAAATCCTGCCTAAAGTCGAGCTGCATGAGGATGCCGCCTATTATTTCAAACAAGGCAATCCAGTCTGGCTGGCTGGCGTTATCCCAGCGGGCGATTTGCGTATTTACAGTGCTTCCGGTTTATTTCTTGGGGTCGGCCAGCAGCAGCGCGATGGCCGTATTGCCCCCAAACGCGTCGTTAATCTCTAGTTTTTCACTTGCTCGTCTCGCTAAAACGCATGGCTTTTGCATAAAAATGCAATAGAGTTGCATTCTGTGTGTAGGAATTTATGTTAGTATATTCAACATGTTAAAGCGCTTTTATGTGTATTTTCTATTGGCAGTGTTGTTTGCGATCACGCAGACAGGCCTTGTCACACATGAAATTACCCATCTCAAAGAGCTGACGCAACACTCGCAATCTGACAAACATCAAAGCAAAGACCAATGCAGGCTCTGTGTCGCCTACGCGCATCTCGTCGGGGTGATGACGCAGGCCCAGCAATGGAGCTTGCCAGAGCTTAGCTATCTTGCTGTCATCAGCGCCCTGGCGATTGCCATACAGCGCCCAACGCTCGCGGCCTATGCCGCACGCGCCCCTCCTGCCATTGTTTAACCCTTGACGATACATTCTCCAGGTCGCGCTTGCGGCTGGAGTGAGCTATTTATGCAGTGCGCACAGCACTGCCTGACCTTGTCTGGAAAAAACAATGAAAATGTTACAAAAGAGGATGTCTGCACGTGGGCAGCAAAAATCATTATGGCTGGCATTGATGGCGGCGTTGAGCTCGCCCATGCTGGTCTCGGCAGAAGACGCGAAAACCCTTGATATTGATAATGTGCCTGTCACGGGGAATCCCCTGGGCGTGGCATCGGATGATATGGTGGTGCCGGTCTCGGTATTGGGCGGACGTGAGCTCAGTTTGCGTCGTCAGGGGACTCTGGGCGAAACCCTGAATGGCATTCCGGGCGTGACGGCCACGCAGTTTGGTCCAAATGCTTCGCGTCCGATTATCCGTGGCCTGGACGGCGAGCGTGTGCGTATCATGCAAAACGGTGTCGGCATTCTGGATGCCTCGTCACTGAGTTTTGACCATGCAGTGGGCGTGGATCCATTGATTATTGAGCAAATTGATGTGGTGCGAGGCCCGGCAGCGTTGCTGTATGGCGGCAGTGCCATGGGCGGTGTCGTCAACGCCATTGACCACCGTATCCCTAAAGAATCCCTTAATGGCTATACCGGCCGCGCTGAAACCAGGTTTGGCGGGCCAGACAATACGCGCAATGGCGCTGCGGTGGTCGATGTGGGCAATGGCCTGTTTGCATTGCATGCCGATATCTACAGCCGTGAAACCAGCAATCTTGAGATTCCTGGCTATGCGCTTTCCAAGCGCAAGAGTTTGGCCGATGGTACTGCGCGCGATAGTCGCGGCAAGGACAAGCTCAATAATAGTTCTGCCCTGGCCAATGGCGGCGCATTGGGTGCTTCCTGGACCTTTGATACAGGCTATCTGGGGATTTCCTATGCGGACTCCAACAACCACTACGGTACCGTGGCGGAAGAGAATGTCAGAATCAATATGGAAAACAAACGTACGGAGTTGGCAGGTGAAGTGAGAGAGCTCAAGGGACCTGTACAAAAAATCAAGGTGAGAATGGCTTACACCGATTACCAGCACGTAGAAGTTGAGAGTGGGGTGGTTGGAACCACTTTTAAAAACCGTGGTTTGCAGGGTAGCCTGGAAGCCACGCATGTCCCACTGGCGGGCTTGAATGGGGTGGTTGGGTATCAGTTCCAGAATACCCGTTTTCAGGCCTTAGGCGAAGAGGCATTTGTGCCTAGTGTCACCACCGTGGACCAAGGGGCTTATGTCTACGAAGAGTATGCAATCGATAAACACAAAGTCACCTTTGGCGGGCGGTTTGGCGATACCTCGATAGACTCCCATGTCGATGATAAATTCACCCAGGCGTTTAGCAAACACTTTAACCCCAATAGCTTTGCGCTGGGGGGGCTTTACACCATTGATGAATCCTGGAGTGTGACGACCAACTTGTCGCATAACGAGCGTGCACCTAGCTATTTTGAACTGTATGCGAATGGACCACATATTGCGACTGGGCAGGTGGAGGTCGGTAATACTAACCTCAGCAAAGAGCGCTCCAACGGTATTGATGCGCAGCTGAAATGGAAGTCCGGTGGTCACAGTGTGACGCTAGGCGCGTATGCCACCAAATTTAAAAACTTTATCGGCTTGTTTAATACAGGCATTGAGGTGCCGGTGGATGGCGAGCTGTTGCCTGAAGCACAGTTTAGAGCGGTTCCGGCCTTGTTCAAGGGCTTGGAGTTAGAAGGCAAGTTTGCCTTGAACGACGAGTGGACATTAAAAATGCGCGGTGACTACGTGCATGCCAAAGACACGCGTAATAATCAATACTTGCCAAGGATCTCGCCCTTGCGTTTGGGCGGTGGGCTGGATTATCGCCTGGGTCACTGGAATGCTCGCCTCGATGTGCTGCATGCCTTTAAGCAGAATAACGTGGCCGAGAACGAGCTCAAAACCAATGCGTATACTAATGTTAGCGCATTGGTCGCATACAAGTTGCCGGTGAAATTCAATGTGGAGTTGTTTGCCAAGGCGAATAACCTGCTCAATGAAGAGATCCGTGAGCACGCTTCTTTTCTGAAGGATATTGCCCCGTCAGGCGCGAGGGCGGTATTGGTGGGCGCCCGCGCTGACTTTTAAGCGGTGGGACTAACTGCGCCTCTGGACGCCGCATTACGAGGCGCGCAGAGGCGCGACAGATCAAAGCAACAGGCTGACTTGGTCAGCCTGTTGTCATTTAATTGAATAAAATCAAGCCCCAGACTACCGTCAAGTTGATCAATGCCAACAACACGGCAGCACTGCCAATATCTTTGGCTCGCTTGGCCAGCGCATGCCGTTCAATCGACACGCGGTCTACTACCGCTTCAACCGCCGAATTCAGCAGCTCCACAATCATGACCAGTAACACACTGCCCACCATCAGGATGCGGTGCAGGGCTTCAGACTCCAGGTAAAATGCCAGTGGAATCAGCACCAGCGAGAGCCAGACCTCCTGACGGAAAGCATCTTCATGCTTGTAAGCGGCTTTGAAGCCATCCATGGAGTAGCCAAAGGCATTAATCAAGCGCCGGAGGCCGGTTTTGCCTTTGAATGGACTTTCCTGGTGACCTGAAGGGGTGTTGTTTTGCATGGCTTATCTCTAAAATTGCGAACATCAGATTTTAACATGCGCTATGATAGCGCTTTTAGCAGTGTAGTGAGGATCGAACATGGCAAGATTGGTGCAATGTGTGAAACTGGGCAAAGAGCTCGAAGGCATGGATTTTCCGCCTTATCCGGGAGAACTGGGTAAAAAGATTTATATGCATGTGTCTAAAGAAGCTTGGGCAGGCTGGTTAAAACAGCAGACCATGCTGGTCAATGAAAACCGCTTGAGCCTTGCGGACCCGAGTGCACGTAAATATCTATCCGAGCAAACCGAAAAGTACTTTTTTGGCGAAGGCGCAGATGTTGCCACTGGCTATGTGCCTCCTTCTGCCTAGTGAAAATGGTTAATGCGATGAGGCTATAACCGTATCCCGGCCAACAAAAATAAAAAGCACTCCTCGGAGTGCTTTTTATTTGCGGTCTATTACGACTGCGTCTCGCGCTGAATATCTTCTAGGCTGGTATGACGGATATCTTTGCCTTTGACCATATAGACCACGTACTCCGAGATGTTCTTCGCATGGTCACCAATGCGCTCAATGGCTTTTGCCACAAACAGTACTTCAAGTGACATCGAGATCGTACGTGGATCTTCGAGCATGAATGTGATCAACTGACGCATGGCGGCGCGGAATTGTTCATCCACCTGCTCATCCTGTCTGGCGACTTCCACGGTCTGGCTGACATCCAGGCGTGCAAATGAATCCAGCGCTGTACGCAGCATTTCACGCACAATGCCAACCATGGTTTTGATCTCGTTGAACCGTGGTTTGTACATCCGGTCTTGCTCGTAGATACGCTGGGCAGTCCGTGCAATTTTAGTGGCTTCATCACCAATCCGCTCCAGATCCGTGATGGTTTTCACCATCATCATGATCATGCGCAAATCACGTGCTGCAGGTTGTCTGCGCGCAATAATATGGCTGCAGTCTTCATCCACCTGCACCTCTAAAGCGTTGACACGCGCATCGCGCTCCATGACGTCTTTGGCTAGATTGACATCCGCGTTGGTCAGCGACTCCAGTGCATTGACGATTTGCTGCTCAACGACCCCGCCCATTTCCAGAACCTTAGCCCGGACGGACTCCAGTTCAACATCATATTGCTTAGAGGTGTGTTCAAATTGCATGACAAATTTTTCCTAATTATTGTGCCGGTGCAGATTACCAGCCCAATATGACAACTGTATGATAATTTTCAGTGTGCAGAAGTTGCAATTACTTGGTCAGAGTTTTAACGCCGTTTGGCGTGGCCAGCAGCAACACATTGGCCGGGCGTGCTGCGAACAAGCCGTTAGTCACCACCCCTACGATCTGGTTGATCTTGGCTTCCATTGCAATCGGGTCTGTAATGCTCAAGCCATGCACATCAAGGATCAAGTTGCCGTTGTCAGTCGTGAAGTCACGCAATTGGGGTTGACCACCCAGTTTTACCAGTTCACGTGCCACATGGCTGCGAGCCATTGGTAATACTTCTACTGGCAGGGGAAACTTGCCCAATACGGGTACAAATTTGCTTTCGTCGCAGATACAGATGAAAGATTTGGCCACAGCTGCCACGATCTTTTCACGGGTCAATGCACCGCCGCCGCCTTTGAGCATATGCATGTGCTCGGTGATTTCATCGGCGCCATCCACATAAATATCCATGCTGTCGACGCTGTTCAAGTCAAAGACCTCGATACCGTGGTTACGCAGGCGTTGCGCTGTGGCTTCGGAGCTGGCGACTGCGCCGGTGATTTTATGTTTGACTTTGGCCAGTTCGTCGATAAAAAAGTTGGCGGTTGAGCCGGTGCCCACACCAATAATGCCATCCTTGACATAATTGACTGCTGCTTTTGCCACTTCGAGTTTCAATGCGTCTTGTTGTGCTTTATCCATCGCCATGTGCTTCAATCCTTGATTAATTCTTTATAATACAAACAATTCTCTATCATACACTGCAACCTTGCGGTTTTAAAATCTCCACGCATTTCATGACCATCAATTACCGCGAAAAAATCGAACACTCCCACGTCTATGCCGTTGCCAGACATACGCCGCTCGATGAATTGCCCAACTTGTCCTCGCGACTGAATAACCGGGTATTGCTCAAGCGCGAAGATATGCAGCCGGTATTTTCATTCAAGCTGCGCGGTGCCTATAACAAAATGGCCAACCTCTCGGCTGAGGCTTTGCAACGTGGCGTGATTTGCGCCAGTGCCGGAAACCATGCGCAGGGCGTGGCCTTGAGTGCGCAGAAAATGGGCTGCCGTGCCGTCATTGTGATGCCGACCACCACGCCAGCGATCAAGGTCAATGCGGTGCGCGCACGCGGTGCCGAAGTGGTGTTGTTTGGCGACAGTTATTCCGATGCCTACTTGCACGCGCTCGATCTCGAGCAACGGGAAGGCTTGAACTTTGTGCATCCTTACGATGATCCGGATGTCATTGCCGGACAGGGCACCATTGCGCTGGAGTTGGTGCAGGATCATGCGGCGCCGATTGAAGCCGTGTTTTGTTGTGTCGGCGGTGGTGGTCTGCTGGCTGGGATGGCGGCCTATCTGAAAGCGGTCCGCCCCGAAATCAAAGTCATCGGCGTCGAAGCGCAGGATGCCGAAGCCATGACCGAATCACTGAAGCTCGGCCAACGTGTCATGTTGGAACAAGTGGGCCTGTTTGCAGATGGGGCTGCGGTCAAGCAAGTGGGCGAGCATACCTTTGCGCTCGTGCAGCAATATGTCGATGAAATGATCGTGGTTGATAACGATGCGATTTGCGCCGCTATCAAAGACGTGTTTGAGGATACGCGCAGCATTCTTGAGCCGGCCGGGGCGCTGGCCGTGGCTGGCTTGAAGGCCTACAGTCAGCGTGAACAGTGTCAAGGTAAAACCCTGGTCGCAGTTGCTTCAGGTGCCAACATGAACTTTGACCGCTTGCGCTTTATTGCCGAGCGCGCGGAGTTGGGGGAACGCCGGGAGGCGGTCTTTGCCGTCACCATTCCTGAGACCCCCGGCGCGTTTAAGCGTTTTTGCCGCCTGTTAGGGCAGCGCAATATTACCGAATTCAATTACCGTTTTGCTGACACCGAGCAAGCGCATATTTTTGTCGGGTTGGCGGTGCATCACCCAACCGAGGCCGATGTTATCGCGAGCAAATTGGCGGCGGCTGGCTTGCCCACCATTAATTTGAGCGACAACGAGATGGCCAAGTTACATTTGCGCCATCTGGTGGGCGGGCATGCGCCACAAGTCCAAAACGAGGTAGTTTACCGTTTTGAGTTTCCTGAAAAACCCGGCGCCTTAATGAACTTTCTCGAATCCATGGGTCACAACTGGAACATCAGTTTGTTTCACTACCGTAATCATGGGGCAGATTTTGGCCGGGTATTGGTGGGCATGCAGGTACCGCCCGAGGATCAGGTCGCCTTTGCCCAGTTTTTACAGCAATTGGGTTACCCGTACTGGGATGAGAGCCATAATCCGGCGTATCGTTTATTTTTGGGCTGATAGCAGCCATGATGGTGGTTGTTTGCAGCCAGCGCCGTGGGTGATGTCAGCTGAATGCGAGCCACGGCGCTGATTGGCTGGCTGAGAACGATTCTTGCAGGGAATGCCTGCACTTTAGAGCGATGAGACTTAAATAATAATCAGGAGATAAATGCAAATGTTGAATTCATCATTGGCGCGTCGTGCGCGCACCAGCGTGTGGTTGCTGGCCTTGCTCGCTGGCGTTACCGCTTGTAACAAGCAAGAAGAGTCCGCACCTACCCCGGAAACGCCAGCGGCCACGAGCGCTGTTAGCGAAAGTTCTTCTGGTAAGGCGTTGGCTTATGTGTCCACCCAGGATGCCGGCGTCGACGTGATTGACTTGGCGACCATGCAAGTGACCAGCATGCTGGATGTGAAAGCCAAGGGCCCGCGTGGCCTGGCTCTGACAGACGATGGCAAGCAACTGGTGGTGGCGACACGTGAAAATGGCAGTGTGTCCGTGATTGATACCGCCACAGGCGAAGTCGTCAAGCAGATTGAGGTCGGCAAAAACCCTGAGTTTGTGCGGGTGAGTGGTAATTATGCTTTTGTTTCGTCCGAGCCTAGCTCTAAAGCTGGTCCGCCACCCAAGCCGGGCAGCAAGCCAGAAGAAGACGATGACGACGATGAAGAAAAAGTCCCAGCCAAGATTGCGATTGTTGATCTGACCAAAGGTGAAAAAGTCCGCGAAATTACCGGCGGGCCAGAAACCGAAGGCCTGGAGTTTTCGGCCGATGGCAAACAGCTGGTGATTACGAACGAAGCTGACAATACCGTCACTGTACACAACATCGAAACTGGCGAGCTGGTTAAAACCATTTCCACCCATCAATATGGAGATCGTCCGCGCGGCATCAAAGTCTCTCCGGATGGCAATACCTATCTGGCCACGCTGGAGTTTGGTAACAAGTTTATGGTTATGGACAAAGACTTTAATGTGGTACGCACGGTAGACACGGCTGAAACCCCATACGGCATAGCCTACGACAGCAAGGGTGAGCGGATTTTTGTGGCGACCAACAAGGCAAAACTGTTGCAGGTGTTTGATGCCAAGACCTTTGAAAAAATCAAGGAAGTGCCGACCGGTAACCGGTGCTGGCATTTTAGTTTTACCCCGGACAACAAGCAGGTGCTGTTGGCTTGCGGCAAGTCTGATGCGGTATTCGTCATTGATGCAGATAAGCTTGAAGTCACGAACCAGATTGAAGTGAAAAACATGCCATGGGGCGTGGTGACCTTCCCTAAAGCCATGGGTAGTCTGGAAAACGCCAAATAACGTTATTTCCAATCGCGTTTCAATTGGTTGAACAAGCCCGCCCTCATCGGCGGGCTTTTTTATTTAAATTTTTTTGAGCGCGCCCTAAAGTTTTGCGTGAAGCTGCCGAAATCATCTTTAGATAACAATGATTGCGTCTGGAGTGTGCAGATTGTCGGAAGCCATGCCGGCAAACTGCAAGTCAGGTTGAGTCCCTGAGTCGCCAGTGGGGCAATCGTTGTTTCGGCATGCAGACCACGTTAACCCACGGGTTAACGTCGTTCCTCACAGGGCTTCTTCGGAAGCCCTTTTTTTGCGCTGCAGCGGATGAATGGATGGTGGGTGCGGTTAGTGGCTGAGTGTCAGTCCGCGGGAGAGGGGTTTACTGGCTGCGCTTGCGTAGCCAGAAGGTAAAAACACCTTCTGTCTCTTGCATCTCGATCAGGGTGTGGCCGGTTTGGCGGCAAAAGGCATCAAAATCTTTTTTAGAGCCAGGGTCCGTGGCCGTGATTTTGAGTACCTGATTTGCTTGCAACTCGTTCAGGGCCTTTTTGCAGCGCAAAATGGGCAGGGGGCAATTCAGGTGGCGGGCATCTACTTCTTTGTCGTATTGCATAAACAATCCTGAGTCTCTGAATTAAGCGGGCTCGATGGGCAAGCCGTGTTGAGCCCAAGCCAGAATGCCGCCCGCCAAATGCGAGACATCGTGGCAGCCTTGCGCCAAGGCAAACTCACCTGCAGAAATGGAGCGTACACCGCTACGGCAGTAAAACACGATTTTTTTGTCTTGCGGCAGTTGATCAAACATCGTCGCCAGATGTCCTAATGGCAAATGCATGGCACCAGGCAAGATACCGGAAACAAGCTCGTGATCATTGCGGATATCAATCAGCAACAATGAGGGATCATTGAGTAATGGCTGTAATTCATCCGGTGTTAAGTGTTTTAATGACATCAACAAACCCAGAAAAAGAAATGTGCCGAAAGGCAAGAGGAGTGGTGGCCAGAGGCAGAATCGAACTGCCGACACGAGGATTTTCAATCCTCTGCTCTACCGACTGAGCTATCTGGCCAACAGCAATTTGGGTGTGTCCCGAATCGCAAGACGCGCATTATAGCAAAGAACGCCAAGAATGCACACAAAAGTTAAAAAAAATCCTGATATGCTTGCGAGGCGGTATTTGAGGCCGCTGTTTTAAAAGGAATGGTTGATGTCTATTGTCGAGACACCGCCTGAAATGCAGGCGCCAGCGAAGCCTTCTGCACAGGCATTTTGGGCCTACTGGTTGCGCCTGGGCTGTATTAGTGTTGGTGGGCCTGCGGCACAAATTGCCTTGATGCACCAGGCGCTGGTGGTAGAAAAGCGCTGGATTTCAGAGGCCAGATTTTTGCATGCCTTGAACTATTGCATGCTGTTGCCCGGCCCCGAGGCGCAGCAAATGGCGGTCTATATGGGCTGGCTATTGCATGGTGCCTGGGGTGGCATTGTGGCTGGCAGTTTGTTTGTGTTGCCTGCGTTTGGCTTGCTGGTCTCGCTGGCGTGGGGGTATATGCAGTGGGGCAGTCAGCCCGCCGTCGCGGCTTTGTTGTATGGGGTTAAGCCGCTGGTAGTCGCGCTGGTCTGCTGTGCCGCCTGGCGCCTGGCTAAAAAAGTGCTGATCGCCCGCTGGTTGTGGGGCGTGTTTTTGCTGGCCTTGGTCATGCAAACGGTCCATCTGCCTTTCCCGGTGATTATTCTGCTGGCCGCGGTGTTGGGCGTTGCTGTGCAACAATATTGGCCGCAGTGGGTCGAAACGTCAGTTGGCCATGCAGCGGCAAGGGCCATGCAGACGGCGCCAAGTGTGATTGATGACAACACGGCGCTGGCCGGGCTGGCTGATTTGCGTCGGTGGACAGCGACAGTGCTGATCTGGGGCGCGCTATGTGGTTTAGGTGTCGCTGCGGCCTTAGTGCTTTATTATGGGCCGTCACATCTATTTACCCGCCTGGCAGCTTTTTTTAGCCAGGCTGCGTTTCTTACTTTTGGCGGCGCCTATGCCGTTTTGCCCTATGTGTTTGATGCCAGTGTGCAGCATTACCACTGGTTGACGACAGAGCAGATGCTGGATGGCCTGGCCTTGGGCGAAAGTACGCCGGGCCCGCTGATTATGGTGGTCACCTATATTGGCTTTGTTGCGGCCTGGCAGGCCGGGCTGGCCTTGCCTGATTGGCAGGCGGGGTTGATCGGGGCGACGATTGTGACCTGGTTTACGTTTGTACCCAGTTTTGTCATGGTGTTTTTGGGCGCGCCCTGGATAGAGCGTACCCGCCAGCAATGGCGTTGGACTGCGCCGCTGCAGGCCATCAGTGCGGCGGTGATCGCGGGCATGGTGGCGCTGGCCCTCACGTTGAGTCGGCACGTGGTCTGGCCCGATGCGCCAGATGTCGCCGCTGCCTGCATGGTGGTGCTATCGCTGTGGTTGCTGGTCGGCAAGCGGATTTCAATTCTTTGGTTGTTGCCAGCGTGTATGGCAATTGGTTGGTTATTAAAGGCAGGATAAACAGATGTCAGATTCGATCATGATTTTGGGTGAGGTGCTGGGGGATGTGTTTCCCGAGCAAACGGTCATCGGCGGCGCACCTTATAATGTTGCCCGCCATTGTCACGCGTTTGGCTTGCCCGTGCACTTTCTCACTGCCATCGGCCAGGATGCCCTGGGCGAACGTATTGTGGCCGAAATGCAAGCGAGTGGCGTGCCTACCGAAGGGGTGCAGCACTCTGAGCGTTTGCCGACCGGGCAAGTCAAGGTGCATCTGGGCCCCGATGGTCATCGCTTCGAGATTCTGGATCAGCAGGCCTATGATGACCTGCAATGGCCACCGGTCGAGGCGCTCACATTGAAACATCCCCCGAGGCTGGTGTATTTCGGGTCACTGGCTTTGCGCCATGCACCCATGCAGGCGCTTGCCGCGCAGTGGTTGGCGCTGTGCCAGCCCGCCACGGTGCTGTGCGACATCAACCTGCGTGCGCCATGGTATGACGCGGAGAGCGTACGCATGGCCTTGCAGGCCGCCGATATTCTCAAAATCAATCATGAAGAGTTGCCAGAAGTCTGTAAATTGCTTGGACTGCCGGGTGCGGCAGATGTGAATGAGCTGGCCCGGCGCTTGTTGATGGTGTGTGGCTTGACTGAAATGTTTGTCACCTGTGGTGAAGAGGGCAGTTTCTGGCTGGACCGGTTTGGTCAGGGCTTTCGCGTGCCGCCGGTGCGCTTGAGCACGGCATTTGTCGATAGTGTAGGTGCTGGCGATGCTTATACCTCGGTGGTGATTCGCGGCTTGCTGGCGGGCTGGTCACGCCCCACCATCCTGACCCGCGCGGCCAGTTTCGCCGCCTCCATTTGCGGCATTCGCGGGGCGGTACCAGCGGCTGCCGATTTTTATGATGACTTTTTATAGAGCCTTCAAAGAGCTGCGATATTTAAATTAATTCATAAAAACAGAAACTTAATGTGATAAAAACCTATGCAAGGCTGGCGCTTGCCGCTATAATGCGCGTTTCGTGTAAATTGAATGTCGGTGCGGTAGGCAAATGGGTTGTCTGGCTGCGACGATATTGACGCTAACTCAAGGACAATAAAGATGGCGATTACCGCAGAACAATCCGCAAAAATCATTAAAGATTTTCAACGCAGTGCTAACGATACAGCGAGCCCAGAAGTACAAGTGGCTTTGTTGACATACCGTATCAGCTACCTGACCGAGCACTTCAAATCCAACAAAAAAGACAACCACTCCCGTCGTGGTCTGTTGGCGTTGGTCAGCCAGCGTCGTCGTTTGCTCGACTACCTCAAAGGTAAAGACGTTAGCCGCTATCAAACGCTGATCGAGCGCTTGAACCTGCGTAAATAATTTGGCTAAAAGTGACGTTTAATCCAGTTCACTTTTAACGAAATAAAAGCCGATGGCATGGTGACTGCCTCGGCTTTTTTGCTTTAAAAATCCTGAGATTGCTGATATTCGGGATTTTCATATCACCAACTCGGGTGGCTTCTGTGAGTGCGTTTTGTGCAGGGTTTGTACAAAAAGCGTGCTGATGGAAGTCACCGCAAATCGGGAAACCGGGCGTCAGTTGTCGCGCACAATGCTATGCATAAGCGTGGAGTGTCGGCACTGTCAGCCTGGTTTTCATTGTTGAGATTGGCTATTAGGTAGTGAATAGCCATGGTAGATAAAGGAAAAACAATGTTTGAAATTACGAGAAAAAGCCTCCAGCTTGGTGCGCATACCCTGACTATTGAAACCGGGGAAGTCGCACGCCAGGCAGATGGCGCCGTCATGGTGAGCTATGGCGATACAGTAGTACTGGTGGCTGCAACTGCAAAAACCGAAGTCAAAGAAGGTCAGGATTTCTTTCCATTGACTGTGGATTATCAGGAAAAAACCTATGCGGCTGGCCGCATTCCAGGCGGCTACTTCAAGCGTGAAGGCCGTCCTAGCGAAAAAGAAACCCTGACGGCACGTTTGATCGACCGTCCTATGCGTCCACTGTTCCCGGATGCGTTTTATAACGAAGTGCAGATTGTGGCGACCGTGTTGTCCCTGGATCCGGAAATTGATGCTGACATCCCGGCCATGATCGGTGCGTCTGCTGCGGTTGCGCTGGCAGGTATCCCGTTCTACGGCCCAATGGGTGCGGTAAAAGTGGGTTATATCAATGGCGAATACGTCTTGAACCCAACTGCGACACAACTGAAAGAGTCCGCGCTGGACTTGGTCGTGGCTGCGACTGAAACCGCTGTGATGATGGTGGAATCCGAAGCCAAAGAATTGCCAGAAGACGTGATGCTGGGTGCGGTTGTGTTCGGTCACGAGCAAATGCAACCTGTGATCAAAATGATCAACGAACTGGCTGCTGAAGCCGGTAAAGATGCCTGGGACTGGACACCGCCAGAGCCAGACACTGCGCTGATTGCAAAAATTGAAGCGATTGCGGCTGAAGACATCAACGCCGCCTTCAAAATCAAATCCAAAGGCGAGCGCTCTGCCAAGCTGGACGAAATCAAGTCCCGCGTCATGAGCACCTTGATCACTGAAGAAACCTCTACCTTGGAAGCCAACAAGATTAAAGACGAGTTCTTTAAGCTCGAAGCGAAAACCGTACGTAGCCAGATTTTGAACGGCGAACCACGGATTGATGGCCGTGACACACGTACCGTGCGTCCAATCACCATCCGTTCCGGCGTACTGCCACGTACCCACGGTTCTGCGCTGTTTACCCGTGGTGAAACACAGGCATTGGTCGTGACCACCTTAGGTACAGGCAAAGATGAGCAAATCATTGACGCACTGGCTGGCGAATACTACGAAAACTTCATGCTGCACTACAACATGCCTCCGTTCGCCACTGGCGAAACGGGCCGTGTCGGTTCACCAAAACGGCGCGAAATCGGCCACGGTAACCTGGCTAAGCGCGCATTGAAAGCCGTATTGCCTAAGAAAGAAGACTTCGACTACACCCTGCGTGTGGTGTCCGAGATCACTGAGTCTAACGGTTCCAGTTCCATGGCGTCTGTCTGTGGTGGCTGCCTCTCCATGCTGGACGCCGGCGTGCCATTGACTGCCCACGTGGCAGGTGTGGCCATGGGCCTGATCAAGGAAGGCAACCGCGTTGCGGTGCTGACCGACATTCTGGGTGACGAAGATCACCTGGGTGACATGGACTTTAAAGTGGCCGGGACCGACAAAGGCGTGACCGCCCTGCAAATGGACATCAAGATCACTGGTATTACGGCACAGATCATGCAAGTGGCCCTGGCACAAGCTAAAGAAGGCCGCGCGCATATTCTGGGCCTGATGAAGCAAGCCGTGTCTGGCGTAAACACCGAAATGTCACAGTTTGCCCCACGTATCATCACCATGAAGATCAATCCGGACAAAATCCGTGACGTGATCGGTAAAGGTGGCGCCGTGATTCAGGCACTGACCAAAGAAACCAACACCAGCATCGACATCGAAGATGACGGTACCGTGAAGATCGCTTGTACCAATGCGGACGAAGGCGCTGAAGCACAACGCCGTATCGCACAGATCACCGCTGAAGTGGAAGTCGGCCAGATCTACGAAGGCCCAGTGGTCAAGATTCTGGACTTCGGTGCAGTGGTGACTTTGATGCCAGGTAAAGATGGTCTGGTACACATTTCACAAATTGCCCACGAGCGCGTGAAAGCGGTCAGCGACTACCTCAAAGAGGGTGACATTGTGAAAGTGAAAGTGGTTGAGCTGGACGACAAAGGTAAAGTGCGTTTGAGCATGAAAGCCCTGATCGATCCACCAGCAAGAGAAGAAGCGCCAGCAGCTGAATAAGTTGCCCGCTCTGATCTAAAAAAGCCCGCGCCAGCGGGCTTTTTTATTGGCGTCAGCGCACCGCTTCTTGAGTTAATTTACTTATAGGGTGTCACTCTGTTTTCGCGCATAATGCCGCCGTATGAAAAATAACAAAAAGATCATACGGATAAGTGTCGGCGTGGTTGCGGCACTGTTATCCCGGTTGAGTGTCGCCAGTGAGGCGCTCACGCTCGATGACGTGCCCGTGCGTGCGCATTATGACAACGCGGTCGGTTCGTCCGATGCCGCCAGTGAAGGGCGCGTGAATGCCAGCCTGATTCAAAACCGCCCCATTTCACGGGTGGGGGAGGTGCTCGAGTTTGTCCCCGGCATGATCGTCACCCAGCATAGCGGCAGTGGCAAGGCCAACCAGTACTTTTTGCGTGGCTTTAACCTCGATCACGGCACCGACTTTGCCACCTATGTGGACGAGATGCCAGTCAATATGCGCACCCATGCACACGGGCAAGGCTACACGGATTTGAATTTCCTGATCCCCGAGCTGGTCAGCCATATCCACTATAAAAAGGGCACTTACTCAGCAGAGGAGGGGGACTTTTCCTCTGCCGGTGCTGCGCATTTGCACCTGGTCAATCGACTGCCGCAAGGCATCGCCAGTCTCACGCTGGGCAGTTACGACTATCAACGTATGCTGGTGGCAGATTCGCAGGCCATGCACAATGGCCTGCTCCTCTATGCGCTGGAACTCAATCGCTATGACGGCCCCTGGCAAGTGGCCGAAGGCGTCAAAAAATACAATGGCGTCCTGCGGTTTAGTACAGGGGATGCGCACGACAACATGAGCCTGACCGCCATGGCCTATCACAACCGCTGGAACAGCACCGACCAGATTCCGCTGCGCGCCGTCCACGCCGGGCAGATCAGCCGTTTTGATGCCATAGACCCGACCGATGGTGGCGATTCATCGCGTTACAGCCTGTCGTTTAGCAAGCAGCACCGTGACGCGCAAGGCGGCTGGCAAATCAATGCCTATGCCGTGCGCTCCGCGCTCGATTTATATAGCAATTTCACCTACTTTCTCAATGATCCGGTCAATGGCGACCAGTTTAACCAAAGTGAAAAACGCACCATGCTGGGCGCGCATCTCAGCAAGACCTGGTTCGGTGAGCTTGCTGGCCTGCCTGTCGAAAACAAGCTGGGGCTGCAGACGCGTTACGACAAACTGTCACCGGTTGCGCTATACAACACGGAACAAAAACAGCGCTTGTCGCTGATCCGCTCAGACAAAGTAGAAGAAAGCAGCGCGGGCCTATATGCCGAAAACACCGTCTGGTGGCACGACAAACTGCGCACGGTCGCTGGCCTGCGTTATGACCGCTACCAGTTCGACGTTAACAGCTCACTTCAGGGTAATTCAGGCCGTGTCAGTGATGGCATCGTCTCGCCAAAATTATCTGTGATTTTCGGGCCGTGGGCCCATACCGAGTTTTTCTATAATCTCGGCAAGGGCTTTCACAGTAATGATGCCCGCGGCACCACGCAAACCCGCTTGCCCGACGGCAACCCGGCCTCTCCTGTCACGCCCCTGGTCGGCACCCGCGGTAGTGAGGTAGGCATCCGCAGCGAATGGATGCCCGGCTTGCAAAGCTCGCTGGCGGTGTGGCAACTCGATATTAATTCTGAGCTGGTTTTTGTCGGCGACGCTGGTGAAACCGAACCCAGCCTGGCCAGCCGTCGCTATGGCGTGGAGTGGAACAACCATTATGTGGTGAATGACTGGCTACTGCTGGATATGGATATTGCGCTCTCCAAAGCACGCTTTACCCAACAAGACCCCAATGACCCAGGCCACTTTATTCCCGGATCCATCAATAAAGTGGCCTCGCTAGGCGCCACCGTAACCCAATGGGGTCACTGGTTTGGCGCCGTGCAACTTCGCTACTTTGGCCCACGGCCACTGGTGGCGGATAATACCGTCCAGTCAAACGCCACCTTGCTCACCTATGCCCGCGTCGGCTACCGCTTTAACCCGAAAACCACCATGACGTTAGACATATTTAACCTGTTTAACCGCAAAGCCAGTGACATCGACTACTACTACGAATCACAACTCAAAGGCGAGGCTGCACCGGTCAGCGATATTCACTTTCACCCGGTAGAGCCTCGCGCCGCACGGCTCACACTCACGTACCAGTTTTAATCAAGGACGTACCTCATGCGCCGCATCACCATTTCAGTAGACGACGCACTCGCAGATGCCTTTGAGCACCTTATCGCCGTCAAAGCCTACGTCAACCGCTCAGAAGCTTTCCGTGACCTCGTCCGTAAAGCACTCGATGAAGCTGTGATTGAAGATGCGGATCACGCGCAGGCCGAGTGCGTTGCCTCGCTCAGTTATGTGTATGACCATCACGAACGCCAGCTTGCCAGCCGTGTGAACCAGTTACAGCACGACCACCATGACGTGATTGTTACGGCTCAGCATGTGCATTTGGATCATGACAACTGTATGGAAACAGTGATTCTCAGAGGCAAAATTGCCGAGGTAGAAGCGTGTGTGAATGCGATCTCGTCACAGAAGGGGGTGACGCATGCGAAGGTGCATATTATTCCGAGGTGGCTTAGCTTGTAGAAGCAGCTTGTTGCTGGGTAGATTTGAGATCGCCTTCGTCTCTAATCACCTTGTCGTGAAATCTGCAAAAATGAATTGATAATTTGAAGATGAATAAATAATAACCAATTTGGCTTAATGTGAATATTTTCTTCCGCTCTTGCTGCTTGAAAAATACATCTGAAGGGATTGAGTGCATATCATCTAGTAGGGCAACATAGTCCTCATCTAAACCCCCGCCTTTAGGGAAGTAAATCATCGAAGTTATTTTTTGACCAGTGATTGCTTGAATCTTAGAGGCCAACTTTTCTCCTGCTACACCCTGTTTTTGCAGCAATTGACTATAGCTTGAGAGCTTGATAATTGGTACGAAAGTTAATCTGACGGGTAAATCACGTGAGTTCTCAGGAGAAACGTCACAAGTATTTGATAAAACAATACCCTTCACTGAGCGCTTAGTTAGTGATTTAAAGTCGATAACTTCTAGACAGTTCCAGCAATCTCCTTGAAGTACTGTGTCGTTGTAAGCATCAAGGTAGTAATTTACATTAGGAAATGCTTTTAGAGCTGCAGTTAGATTGTCTTTTGCATCTTGAGTTAAATAATACGGTAGATGCTTTTCTAAACTATCTTTACTCGTATCCATTTGTTGATCTAACTTTCATACAGATCAATAAGATTATCGAATAATACTTGCTCAAACTCCTTACCTAGAGGCTCCTGCCCTGAAAGCAACGTAGTATAAAACTGCTGGACTGTATGTTCGAACGTAGGCTCATTAGTAATTTTTACCTGACCAGTTGGGCTTTTGCTAAAGTTATAGTATGTCGAGTTTTGCTCATCCACATAGACCCTCTGCCCCGAGCTGAGATTTCTAATTACAGGTTTAACATGGGTCGCATCAGTTGCAGGTGTGTCAGTAAGTACGGGAGCACCTAGAAATAAAGCTGCACCTATAACAACCACTGGGCTATAGGATCTTGGCAAATCAGTTGTTATTTCAACTCTATGCATATTTTGGCTCTAATAACTCTAAGGTTTGTTCAGTTAAGCAATCGAAGAAAACTGATTTATTCGAAGTGTGTATAGACTCCACACTTGTTTCAAAATTTTCCATGGCTTTTCTAAAATGGGTTCCAGGAGGAAGGTTTGCAATAGTATCTACGTCAATCAGCAACCCATTGAATGTTTTACCATTAGGGAGGGTAGCATTCGCACTGCTGATTACTTGTACAGCATGAATGAATCCATCTCTTGGAATCTCCACACGAAACTGCATTGTTTCATTAACAATTGAATGATTCGCAATGGCCAAATTCATGTTCAATGCAGTTGTATTCTGGGGGATTAAACTCTTATCAAAAATATCGATATATTTTATCGAGAAACGATTTAGTGTTTGAATGAAATCGTAATCGGCTAAGGTATTAGCAATTTCCATGATTGCAGGCTTGAAGCTTGACCAGCCTTGATAAGGATATTTATTGCTAATTGAAAGGACGCTGTCGCCAATGTTTATGTGAAAGTTGCGCCATTCCGTAGTTAATATGGGGGCGTTTGCTAAGAACGGATCGGACTCTCTAACAGGTTTGGGTATCTGTGCCTGAGGCAATTCTTGAAATTGACTAAATCCAGAAAGACGCCCATAAAGGATACCGGGTAAAACTGCTGCAGCTGGTATGGCGCTTGAGAAACGAAACTCAAAAATAGCGTCAACTAAGGGTTCTTTGCCAAGCTTAATTGGAAGGCGATCAGCCATTATGGTTATATCCAGTTTAGCGGAGTAATTTGTTTCAACTGATAATATCAGAAATGTTTCAGCATTGTAATCAAGAACTGAGTACTGGGGCCAGCGTGGTATTATTTATTAAGCTGTAAACAGTTACAGCAGTTTGGCTCCCAGCGGCACCTCATGTTCAGGCACACATAAAGTCACTCTTCCTTCAGCATCATGAAAACCCGTCACCAGGCATTCTGACATCAATGGCCCGATTTGTTTGGGCGGAAAGTTAACCACGGCGACCACCAGTTTTCCGATCATGTTTTCTGGCGTGTAGTGCGCTGTAATCTGGGCGCTGGATTTACGCAGGCCAATCTCTGGGCCAAAGTCGATTTGCAATTTGTAGGCTGGCTTGCGCGCTTCTGCAAATACCTCTGCTGAAATCACCCGGCCAACGCGTAACTCAACCTTGGTAAAGTCAGTCCATTCGATTTGATTCATATGCCCAGCCTTCTAAAGTGACTGGGCATTATCGCAGAAGACTTTAATCAGGAGCGAGCGAAGCAATGCCATCACTGCCTTGGATGGCATATTCTTTCGACGGCATTTTTCGGTTAGTTTCTGCCATCCATCCCGCTGAGTTGGTTCACCATCGGATGCATGATGTATTTTTCCATAATCCCTATCATGCGGCCATCACCCTCTACTTTCCAGCGTGCGTCCTCAGGTAGTTTAGCGTTTTCGTTGGTAATTTCACTTTTCAGATGACTGAATGCCAGCGGCACTTTCTTGAGCAGATTATTTAATCTGCGGGTGGCAGTGTCTCCACTTAATCCCAGTTTTTTACCGGTTTCGATAATATCTTCACGTGTAATCTCTGAAAAAAACTTTTGTGTTTGGTCCAGTCTGATGGGGAAATCTGTTTTAGGCCAGCTAGCATGTTCTTTATCTATGGCTTGCGTGTCGTAAGCGGCTGTACTCAAAAGGTCATAACATGGTGAAATTTGAATGCCATCGTGGGAAACCATGAAAGAGATGTTTTTGAGGTGGTTATCTCCGTTACCCATCAGAATGTTAAAGACGATCCAATCGAAAAACCATAGCCTTCCGACAGCCGGTACTGAAAGGCGCTGAGCTAACTTTGCAAGTGATTCAGTACTGGCTGCATCATATTTAAATACTCGGTCTATGTTGAGGAGTTGGCATCCATCAATCACATGGAGCCTGTCGACTCTGCCATCTTGATGTATAGCCCTGTCAAAACGCTCAATGAGATACACCGGCTCTGGGCAAAACAGTCGATATACTTTAGGCACATCCAATCCTGCCAGGTTTGCAACGCGCATGGTGAAGTACTCATTGATAACGGTCGACGGGTAGCGGGTTTTTTCTGGATGCTCAGGTTTTAAGATGTGTGTTGAGGCTGCCTGGCCATCTGGCTCATAAATTTCCCCATCTTGATAGATGACTGCTAGCTTATGTTGAGCACCGGCTAGGGACATTTTCTTCGGTGAATCTGCGTTCAAGGGAATTCTGGGCATCGCTTTAATGCGATCAGATAGCTCTTTTAGGGAGAGCTTTCTCTTTCCTCCCTGTTCTGGAAGTACTCCCTCAGGAAGGAGCGTTAACGATCCCGCAGATTCTCGACCATAAGCTTCTAATAATCCAAACGCATCTTCTATGGCTACTTTGGCTTCCTTAGCTAGGATCGTTCGTAACGTTTCCTCAGGAAGCAAATTATCAAAATACCATTGCACAGGTCTTGTCGTGCTACCGTCAATGTGAATGCTGGGTTTGCCTTCAGCATCTACTCTGGGTAGATTTGGAGAAAGATCGTATCCCTTGTTATCCGTGGCCCAGGTATCTGTGTATTCAAACCTCCAGATATTGTCTTCAGCGACCAATGTGCCGACATGGGCATCGTTGATGTAAGCGAGCAATATTCGCTTCATTGAGTACCTTTTTGGGACTTGCGTTGGCTGGGACGTACCAAGCCGTTCTGGTCACGAATCTTGCCCAGATAGGCTTCTGCAGAAGCTGGAACCTCGGCAGACAGTTTTATTCCCAGCTCTCCTAAAAGCCGCATGACTCTGCCGATTTGGGCGGTTTCTTTTCCGTATTCGACATCGCCCACGAAAACATGCCCCACGCCAGCAATACCAGCCAAATCATCCATACGAAGATTATTTGATTTGCGTGTAGCGCGAATGACTTCGCCCAAATCTGCTGGCGAGTTAATCGGAACCTTCATGCGAATTCCCCAAAAGTATATGATCGCATATATTCTATTCCAGATCTTTTTCAAAATAAAGGAATATATCGGAACGCATATATTTTATGATTTTAGAGAGGAGGAGATGAAAATATATCTCAACGAATATATTTTCATCTCTGACTAAGCCTGAAAAATGGTAACGAAGTATTTATTTCCCACATCCAAATACGCTAAAGGCGTTGGTGCACCCAGCTAGCTAGCGAATCAGTGCCGACACCGCCTTGAATTGCGCATGCGTGGCGCCTTGCATGGGCTCAAACAGCATGGATTCTGTATTGGTGATGATGCAACCGGCATTGCGCATTCTCTCTATGGCGTTGTGGCGGTTACTTTCTGCGCGTGAGATGACGGCGTCTTCTACCACAAACACTTGCTTGCCTGCGGCGAGTGCATCTAGGGCGGTTTGTTGCACGCAAATATGGGCCTCTAAGCCGAACAGCACGACTTGAGGGGCGACGCTGACGGAGGATTCCTGAAAGCTGGACTCGTGCCAGGCGGAGAAGGCGAGTTTTGCGGTGCGCGGGGTGTAATCGGGCAAGAGGGTTTGCAGCGCGGGCAGGGTTGCGCCGAGTTTTTCCGGGTATTGTTCAGTCACCCAGAGCGGGATATTCAGGAGCTGGGCGCCTTGAATCAGGCGCTGAATGTTTTTGATGACGGCGGCCATGGGCTCAGGTTGCATCGCGTCACAGAGCCGGGTTTGTATATCAATCAGCATCCAAACGGCATCTGTGGTGGCAATGACTGGCTTCATGGGCTTATCTCTTGGCTAGTTGTTGGTCTATGTCTTGCAGGTCGGCTTCGGAGACGATGCCGCTGGCGGTTTTGAGGCGAATGATATTCACCAGGTAGTTATAGCGGGCCTGCAATAAATCACGGTTGGCGCTGTAATATTGCTGCTGGGCGTTGAGTACATCTACGCTGGTGCGTATGCCGACTTCGTAACCGAGCTTGGTGGAGTCGAGCTGGCTTTGGCTGCTCTTGAGCGCTTGCTCAAGCGCTCTCACCTGGGCGATGCTGGTGTTCAGGTTGAGGTAGGCGCGTTGGGTTTCCAGAGTGGTCTGGCGCATGACGTTTTGCAAGTCATCTAGGGCTTTTTGCCGATTGTAGGCGGCCTGGCGCACGCGTGAATTCACGGCCCCCCCTTGATAGAGCGGCACAGAGACTTCCACGCCTATACTGGCACTTTTCAGGTCGGCACCAAACCCGTACTGGCCGCCATTGGCGTAGCTGTCCTGATAGTTGGCGACGGCATCTACGGTGGGGTAATGCCCGGCGCGCGCGATTTCGATATCTTTTTCATTCACCTGTACCGTTTCTTGCTGAATCTGGATGTTCAGGTTGCTGGCATGGGCGACCTCTTGCCATTCTTGCATGGGCTTGAGGCTGGGGCTGATCTGGATATCTTCGCGCACACTGGCCAGGCGTTCTGGCAATTTGCCGGTGATCGCCTGTAGGCTGCGTTTGGCAATATCAATGTCATTGAGTGCGGCCAGCTCTTGCGCCACGATCAGGTCATAGCGCGCTTGCGCTTCATTGACGTCGGTAATGGTGGTGGTGCCCACCTCAAAATTGGCCTTGGCCTGTTGCAACTGGCGCTGAATGGCTTCTTTTTGCGCGGTGATCAGCATGTTGCGGTCTTGCGCCAGCAGCACCTCAAAATAGGCCTGCGTGGTGCGTAACATCAGGTTTTGTTGCGCCAGGTGATATTGCTTGTCAGCGATGCTCACCTGCACCTTGCTTTGGTCTATGCGCTCCAGGGCCTCTTTGCGGAAAAGCGGTTGTCTGGCTTGTAGCTGTGCCTGATAAGCTTCGTAGTTGTTGCGCCCGCCGGGGAAGGGCGCCTGGCTACCGACGATTTTTAAATCGGTGCGGTTGGCATTCGCGCCCGCCGTGAAATTCACTGAAGGACGGTAGCCAGCTTTGGCCTGTTCTATCACTTCTTGCGCAGCCTGATTGGCACTACCCGCCGAGGCCAGCACCGGATCACTGGCGAGGGCTTCCTGATACACGTCTACCAGGCTTTGCGCGGCAGCACTGGCGTGTGCCGACCACCACAGGCTGGCAATCAGCATCACTACTCTCAAATAGGCAGGGCTAGACATAAGGCATTAAACAGACATGAGATGTTAAAAAGTAAAGGCCAGGGCCTGGGGTGCGTTTTGCATTTCAGTCAGGCTGGTTTCAAACAGGACGTCTTGTTTGAAGCTGTGCTCGGCCAGACGTTGTACCAGCGTCGCCTGCATGACCGGGGCTTTGCCCAGCACGATGAGCATACGGCCACCAATGCTCAACTGGTAGCGCACGCCTTCGGGTTCAACCGGGCTGGAGGCGGTAAATACGATGGCGTCATAAGGGGCTTTAGCTTCATAGCCATTGTGACCATCGGCCTCAATCAGCTGTACATTCTGGATGCCTTGTTTGGCCAGATTTTTCGCGGTCAGCGCGCACAGCTCCGGGAAAATCTCCAGCGCAGTGACTTGTGCGCAGTGTTGCGCCATCAGTGCGGCCAGATGGCCGCTGCCAGCGCCGACCAGTAGCACTTTGTCTTTGGCTTGCAGTTGCAGCGCTTGCAAAAAACGCCCTTCGATTTTTGGGCTCAGCATGTGCTGACCCATGTCCAGCGGGATTTCAATATCGGCAAACGCCAGGCCACGGTAGGCGTCTGGCACAAATGCTTCACGCGGCGTGTTGCTCAGCGTGGCCAATACTTGCGGGTCCAGCACCTCCCAGGTGCGGATTTGTTGCTCAATCATGTTAAAACGTGCGGTTGCCTGGTCTGTCATTTTTGAATCCCACTATCCGGTTAAAGAGAAAAAACATTATAGGGCACTTCTATTCATTCAACTTTCGTTGCGATACTGCGTTGCGCATAAAAAATTGCGCCTTACCTATTCAATCTATGCGGCGTCGAAATTTTTTAATCGCGCCCTATCATTGATTGCGCCATGATTGCATGGTTCTGTCGGTCAAACGGGCCCAGAACGCATACAGTGCTGGCACAAACAAAATGGTCAGCAAGGTGGCGGCGGCCAGCCCGCCCATAATCGCGACTGCCATCGGCCCGAAGAACACGCTGCGCGTCAGCGGAATCATGGCCAGAATGGCCGCAGCGGCCGTGAGTACAATCGGCCGGAAGCGGCGCACGGTCGATTGCACCACCGCTTGCTCCAGCGAGGCGCCCTCGGCAATGTCCTGATTGATCTGGTCGACCAGAATGACCGAGTTACGCATGATCATGCCGGAGAGCGCAATGCTGCCCAGCATGGCGACAAAGCCAAACGGCATATTAAAAATCAGCAGGGCAAAGCTAATGCCTATCATGCCCAAGGGCGCGGTCAATACCACCAGAAAGACATTAGCCAAGCTGCGCAGTTGCAGCATCAGCAACGTGAATACAGCGGCTAAAAACAGCGGGACGCCTTTAACCACCGAGCTGGCGCCTTTGGCGGACTCTTCAATCGCGCCACCGGTTTCTACCGTGACACCTGCCGGCAAGTGCTGCAAAATCGGGGCAATGGCTTGTTGCACCTGGCCGGAGACCACCGGTGCCTGCATTTTGCCGCGTAAATGCGCACGCACCGTGAGTGAAGGCACGCGGTTGCGACGCCAGATCACGCCTTCTTCAAAGCCATATTCAATGGTGGCCACTTGCGCCAGCGGCACGCGTTCGCCATTCTGGCTCAATACCGTTAATTGGCCGATTTGCGACAGTTGCGCATGCTCATCGACCGGACTACGCATGACCAGGTCTATGCGCTCATTCGCCTCCCTGAACTCGCTGACCACCTGTTCGTAATACTGCGTGTTGAGCAACTGCGCGATGTCTGGTGTATTGATGCCGAGCAGGCGTGCCTTGTGCTGGTCCACCTCAATGTGGATCACTTTGCTCGGTTCTTCCCAGCCAAGTTGCACATTGATCAGGTGCGGGTTGGCGCGCATCGCGTCTGCAATCTGGTGCGCCACCTCACGGATCGCTTTCAGGTTTTTGCCGTCGACGCGGAACTGCACCGGAAAGCCGACTGGTGGCCCATTTTCCAGCCGCAATACCGAAGCGCGGAGTTGTGGAAAATCGTGTTGAAACAAGTTCAGCAGATCTGTGCGCAAGGCTTCACGCTGTGGCAGGTCTTTAGTCAAAATCACCAGTTGGGCAAAGGCGCGGTGTGGCAATTGCACGTCTAGCGGCAAGTAGTAGCGGGGTGCACCTGAGCCCAGGTAGGACACGACATTCTCCACCTTGCCATGTTTTGCTTGCCAATCGTTGAGCCAGCGCTCGAGTTTGGTCACGGCCGCTTCGGTGGACTGGTCGCTGGCATTCTCGGCCAGACGCAAATCGACCACGATTTCGAGACGGGTCGAGTCGGGGAAAAACTGTTGCTGCACTTTGCCAAAACTCAGCATGGCAACCACAAACAAGGCGATGGTTGCCAGAATCACCAGGCCCTTGTGCTGGACACACCAGCTGACCGTACCTTGCAGGCGCTGGTAAAACGGCGTGGCATACAGTGTCTCTTCGTTGTGAGCGCTCGCTTCTTGATCATCGCTTTTAAAGCCTAATGTTTGCTTGAGCCGGCGCCAGAGTGAAGGTTGGGCATGTGCAGCGGCATCTGGCAGCAAGTGATAGCCTAAAAAGGGCACCACAATCACCGCGGCAATCCAGGACAGACTCAGTGCAATGGCCGAGACCTGGAAGATGGAGCGGGTATATTCGCCGGTTGAGGAGACCGCGGTGGCAATCGGCAGAAAGCCTGCCACTGTAACCAGCGTGCCGGTCAGCATGGGCATGGCGGTGGAGGTGAAGGCAAAGGAAGCGGCTTGCATACGCTCCCAGCCTTGTTCCATTTTGGCCGCCATCATTTCGACCGCAATAATCGCATCATCGACCAGCAAGCCTAGCGCTAAAATCAGTGCGCCCAGCGAAATTTTGTGCAGGCCAATCTGAAACCAGTCCATGAGCAGAAATGTCCCGGCCAGCACAATCGGGATGGCGACGGCGACCACAATGCCGGTCCGCCAGCCCAGAGAGAGCAGGCTCACCGCCAGCACAATCAGCAAGGCTTCAATGAGGGAGCGGACAAAATCATGCACCGAGTGTTGTACGATCTCGGGCTGCGAGGTGACCAGATGTAATTGCACCCCGACCGGTAATTGTGTTTGCACGCTGCGTATGGTGCTTTGCATGGCCTTGCCCAAGGCAATGACGTCACCGCCGGCCTGCATGCTGACCCCGATCAGCAAGGTGGGCGTGCCATTGAAGTGAATGCGCTCTGCCGGCGGATTGGCGTAGCCGCGTTTAATGGTGGCAATCTCGCCCAGCCTAAGGTTCTGATTCCCTGCCCGAATCGGAAACTGGCGTAAATTCTCCAGTGTTTGCAAGCGACCACTGACATCCAGACGGATTCTTTCCGGGCCTGCATCAAAGGTCCCGGCGCCAACGACACTGTTTTGCTGCTGCAGGATTTGCACCAGTTGTGCCGGCGTGATGCCCAGGGAAGTGAGTTTTTGATTGGAAATTTCGATGATGATTTTTTGTGGTTGCTCACCAAACAAATCAACTTTTTCCACATCGGGCAGTTTGAGCAGACGCGCTCTTACCCATTCGGCTTGTCTTTTCAGTTGTTGCGGGTTGAGGCCGTCGGCGGTGATGGCATACATGCTGCCATAGACGTCGCTGAACTCATCGTTAAAGGTCAGGCTTTGCAGGTCGCGTGGAAAGGTGTGGCGGATGTCGCCAATTTTTTTGCGTACCTGATACCAGAGCTCGGGGATTTTTTCGGAGAAGGTATTATCGCGAATGACAATAAACACCACCGACTCACCCGGGCGCGAATAGCTGCTGGTGTAATCGATGGACGGGATTTCTTGCAGTTTTTCTTCAATTTTATCCGTGATCTGCTGCTCAACCTCTTGCGCAGAGGCGCCCGGCCAGCTGGCGCGCACCAGCATGACTTTAAAGGTAAAGGGCGGGTCTTCTGATTGCCCGAGGTGGGTATAGGCAAAGCTGCCGGCGAGCAAGGTCAGCAAAATGAAATACAGCACCAGGGCCTGGTTTTTGAGGGCCCAGGTCGAGAGGTTGAAGCGCTGCGACAGCGAGGGGCTGGTGGCTGTATGCGCTGGTGTGGTGTGTTCGCTCATTAGCGCAATACCTCCGGGCCAGGAGTGACGGCTTGCACGCGCATGCCCTCTGTCAGGGTGTGCACGCCGATGGTGGCAATGGTCTCGTTGGCTTGCAAGCCTGAGGTGATTTCTACGCCCGCTTCAGTGACGTTGCCGGTGGTCACCGCTCGTCGATGCGCCTGCTGTTGCGCGTCGATCACCCAGACGCTGGGGTGGTCGGCAAATTGGGTGACCGCCGTGCTCGGGACCAAGATAGTTTGCCTGGCTGCACCTGATAAAAAGCGCACGTCTGCGGTCATGCCCAGTTTGACTTTGGCATCAGCATCCAGCAACTGGATGCGCAGATCGAAGGCGTGGGTCTGGCTATTGGCTGCCGGCGCAATTTCGCGAATACGGCCCTGATAGGCGTGGGGCAGGCCTTGCAGCATTACGCTGGCCTGATCACCGGGGTGCAGGGTATCAATCACGGTTTCGGGGACGGCAATCTGGATTTCCAGCGTTTGCAAGTCGTAAATCCGGGCAATGGTTTGTCCGGCGGCCACCACCTGTCCCGGCTCGGCCTGTATCATGCCGATGGCACCGCTACGGTCTGCCAGTAGTTGGGTGTAGCCTGTTTGATGCTGGCTGACTGCGGCTTGCGATTTGGCCTGCTCTAGCCGCGCTGCACTGGTTTTCACTTGTGTCTCGTAGCTGTCCAGGGCCGATTTTGAAATAAATTGCTGGCGGTAAAGTTGCTGGCGTCTGGCCAGCTCAGTTTGCGCCAGCGCCAGGTTGGCCTGTGCGGTTTGCACTTCGGCGCTGGCCGATTGGGCATTCAAACGGGTATCGCTCGGATCCAGTTGCGCAATGAGTTGCCCTTTTTTAACCAGCTCACCGACATTGACAGCACGCGTAATGATTTTGCCGCTAATTCTGAAGCCAATATTCGACTCATAGCGCGACTTCACTTCGCCGGTGTAACGGGCGGTGGTTGCGACTGCGCTGTCTGCGATGGTCATCACCCACACCGGGCGCGGCGCAGCTGGCGCCTCTGTCTCAGGTTGGCAGCCGCTCAATACGGTCATGAGGGCCAGGCTGTATAAATAAAGGCGAGCGTTATTCATGGGTAGGGGCTTTCAAAAAACCATTCGTCCACATCTGTACCATGGCCTGCATGCGCGATTCTAGAGGCCGCCAGTTGACCCAGGTGTCATGGCACATATTGATTTGTAAGGCGCAGAGACCATGCATGGCGGACCATACCGTCTGCGCAATCAGCACCGGGTCAGTCAGTGTCGGTCGGAAGATGCCCGCCTGCCAGGCGCTGGTCACCACTTCAATCAGCTGCGCGTAAGCATCCTGCTCCGGGTTGTGACGCTCGATGCTGGACAGTTCTGGGGCCAAAGGCGGATGAGGCGTCATGAACATCATGCGGTAATGATTGGGATACTTCAGTGCAAACTCGATGTAGTGTTGGCCAAATTGCAGAAATCGCTGCAAGGGGTCGCTGATTTCAAAGGTGCTTTTGAGTGCCTGCGCCAGTTTGAGGAAGTCGGCATCGACCACCGCCCGGATCAGGGCTTCTTTGTCACTGAAATACAGATAGAGGCTGGTGGCGGTATAGCCCACCCGTTGGGCGACCGCGCGCATGGTGACCGCTTCTATCCCCTGGTGAATAAACAGTTCGCGCGCAGCATCCATGATCAGCATCCTGATCGCTTGCTTCTCGACTTCTGTCTTCACCTTGGGGGGCATGGCTGACCACTGAAATTAAATGTAACAATGTTAAGTTAACACTGTAATTATTTAATGTCAATGGGTGCTGGTAATTCTGGGCTGAATGGTGCAGAGTAACAAATGTGATACACCGGTATTCGGTTTTGAGCTGATTAGCGGGTTAAGATTGCCGCAATGCACTGGCCGGTGGAATCATGGGGGCGGGCGACGCTTGCGCAATCCAAATAATGACAAGGAGCGATCAAGATGAATGTACGGCAACGGTGGATCAGTTTGTTGGGGCGTGTGTTGTTATCGTTGGTGTTTATTGTGAGTGGGGTGGGCAAGGTGCTGGATCCTGCGGGCACGCTGGCCTATATCGAAAGTGCGCATTTGCCGATGCCGCAGCTGGCTTATGCAGTAGCGCTGGTGGTTGAGCTTGGCTTGGGTTTTGCCTTGCTGCTGGGGTTTCGTGCACAGCTGGCTGCGGCTGGCATTGCGCTGTTTACCTTTGTCACTGCGCTGGTGTTTCACAGCAATATGGCCGACCCGCTGCAAGTCATTATGTTTCTTAAAAACATGACCATCGTCGGTGGTTTGCTGATTGTGATTGCCTTTGGTCCAGGCGGCTACAGTGTGGATGGCGGTAAGCGCATTATGTTGCCGCAGTGATCGCTGTCCCCGCAGGCGGTGCTTGCAGCCATTGACGCAAATGCTCAATCAAGGCCAGCGTGTTGGCTGAGACCTGTTTGTGATAAGGGTACATGGCGTAAATACCCCCCTGCGGCCGCCGGTAGTCGGCCAGCACTTCTACCAGGCGGCCTGCTTGCAGGTCGGCTGCCACATAAAACGCGGGCAGCCCGGTGATCCCGAGTCCGGCCAGGGCAGCATCACGCAAGACTTCGCCGTGGTTGGACTTGAGCCTGGGCTGGATGGGAATGCGGTGGATCTGGTCATGCTCGGCAAACTGCCACTCGCTGGCGCGATGGGTGAGGCAAATGTGCTTGGCCAGCGCCTGCGGGGTCGATGGGATGCCATGCTGCGCAATATACGCCGGGCTGCAGCAATAGCACATCGCGGCGTCTTCCAGCTTGCGTGCCACCATGCCTTCCTCTGGCTGGTCAGTCACGCGTATCACCATATCATAGCCTTCGCTGACCATATCCACATGCCTATTATCGGCATCCAGCCAGATTTCCAGTTGCGGGTGTTGCTGCATAAATGCGGTTAAAGCCGGCGCCAGGCGCAAGCTGGCGTAAGACAGGGGCACGGAAATTTTTAGCAGGCCGCGCAGATCGCCTGAGCGGTTACTGACCTCCAGCTCCGCTTCATGCAGTGCTTGCAGAATTGTTTGCGCACGCTGAAAAAACACTTTGCCGGTTTCGGTGGCAGACAGTTTGCGGGTGGTGCGTTGCAGCAGTCGCATGCCCAATCTCGCTTCCAGCGCAATAATGCGCCGGCTCACCAGCTGTTTGGAAATCCCCAGCGAGTGCGCCGCGGTGGTGAAATTGCCATGCTTCACCACTTCGACAAAGAAATGCAAATCTTCAAAAGAGGTCATCTATTGTCAACTTTAATGAGACAGTTTTACGCATTATAGGGTAATTATCATTTTTATGGCGCAGGCATACAATGCGTTTTGTCAGTGAGCCGGATGAACCCGACTTTTTTAATCAGATGCGTGCTGGCAGATTCCCCCTGCACACGCTTTTAGGAGCCTACCCATGAATGCTTTGCAATCCGCCGCCAGTGTGACCGGCCGTATTTTGTTGTCACATATTTTTATCATCAGTGGCTTGAGCAAAGCTGCTAATCCCGCCGGAACCATCGGCTATATTCAAAGTGTCGGCGCGCCTATGCCTGAAGTGGCTTATGCGATTGCCTTGTTTGTCGAACTGGTACTGGGCATCGCCTTGCTGGTTGGCTATCAAACCCGTCTGGCCGCAGCGGGGATTGCCGTATTTACCGTGGCAACCGCGTTCATGTTTCACAACAATATGGCAGACCAAATCCAGCAGATCATGTTTTTGAAAAACCTGACCATTGTCGGTGGCTTGTTGATGGTTATTGCGTTCGGGCCAGGGGCGTTGAGTGTTGATCATCGTCGCCGCTAGGTTGCTGTCAAGGTTGATATGAGCACTTTGTTTGTTTCGCATGGCGCGCCATCGCTGGCGCTAGCGCCGGGGCTGACCGGGCAAATGCTGGCCGCGCTCGCTGCCAGTTTGCCCCGGCCTGAGGCGATTCTGGTGGTGTCTGCGCATTGGGATACGCGTGTGCCAACGCTGAGCCTGGCCAACCAGCCAAAGACCATTTATGACTTTGCGGGCTTTCCCCCGGCCATGTATACACAAACCTATCCGGCACCTGGCGCGCCTTGGTTGGCGGAGCAAGTGCTCGCTTTGCTGCAGGCGCATGATCTACCTGTACAAGCGCATCCTGACCGGGGGCTGGATCACGGCGCCTGGGTGCCTTTGATGCTCATGTATCCGCAAGCCGATATTCCGGTGACGCAGCTTTCAATCCAGAGCCGCAGCTCGCCTGCTGCCCAGTTTGCGCTGGGTCAGGCCCTGCAAGCGCTGCATGCGCAAAATATCCTGATCCTCGCCTCCGGCGCCATCACGCATAATTTGTCGGATTTTTTTAGCGCAGATCGCAATGCACCGCCGCTGGCTTATGTGCATGCATTTGCCGACTGGATGGCGGCACGCATTGCGCAACAGCAATGGGACTCGCTGTGCAATTACCGCAATGAATGTGTCTGGGCACGACAAGCGCATCCTACCGAAGATCATTTGATGCCGCTGTTCGTCGCCGCAGGCAGTGTGTCAGGCACGGCACCTGGAACGGTGTTTGGAGCCAGGCAACGCTACACGCCCGAAACCACCTATGGCATTCTGGCCATGGATGCCTATATGTGGACCGCTCAGGGTTGAGGATGGCCGATTAACGCAGGCCGTACTGGTTCAGTTTGTTCCACAGTGAGCGCTCGCTAATCTCTAACTGCTTGGCGGCTTTGGTTTTGTTGCCCTGGCAGGCTTCAAGTGCCTTGAGAATTAAGCGGCGTTCAATGGCTTCCGTGGCACGCGGAATCGAGAGGTCATTTTCTACCGATGTCGCGGACGTGTCTAGATTGGCGGTAGACGAAGCCGGGCCAAGGCCGGGCGATTGCGCAATGTCCGCCGGTAAGTGCTGGGGCTGGATGGTTTGGCTGCCTGCCAGAATCGCGGCGCGCTCCAGAATATTTTCCAGCTCACGGACATTGCCCGGCCAGCGATATTGATGCAAACACAGGCGTGCGCTTTCGCTGAGCTGGCCGTGGCGTTTAGCCAAAAAATACGCTGCCAGCAAGCCGACATCTTCTCCCCGCTCGCGCAATGGCGGCACTTGCAGTTGAATCACGTTGAGCCGGTAATACAAATCCTCGCGCAGTTTGCCTTCTTTGACGGCTTGCATGGGGTCGCGGTTGGTCGCCGCCACCACGCGCACATCAAGCGCGATTTGGCGGTTGCCGCCCAGTTTTTCCACCACATTCTCCTGCAATACGCGCAACAGTTTCGACTGCAGTTGAATCGGCATTTCGGTGATTTCATCCAGAAACAGCGTGCCGCCATTGGCCAGCTCAAACTTGCCGACACGCTCTTTCACCGCCCCGGTAAATGCGCCTTTTTCATGACCAAATAATTCTGACTCAAGAATGTCTGCCGGGATCGCTGCGCAGTTCACCGCAACAAACAATTCGGTTTTTCTGGGCGAAGCATCATGCAGGGCTTTAGCGACCAGCTCTTTGCCGGTACCGGTTTCACCCACAATAAACACAGTGGCTCTTTCCGGCGCCACTTGCTGGATCATTTGTTTCAGCGACTGCATGGGCGCGCTATCGCCGATGAGGCCGGTGACCGTGGGTTGTCTGCTCTCCTTGAAAAACGAGTTTTCCAGTTGAATCCGGTTGATTGCCAGTGCCTTCTGAATCGCGATTTCCAATGTTTCGAGCTCAAAGGGACGCAAAATATAATCACTGGCGCCCAGCTTCATGGCTTCGACGGCGGTTTTGATTTCGCCCTGGGCGGTGACCATGATGAATGGCAGGCGCTCAAATTGCTTGCGCAAGGCCTCAAGCAACTGCAAACCGCTCATGCCCGGCATATGCAGGTCGCTCACGACCAAGTCAATCTGCTGTTGCTGGACAAGCTCGAGCGCTTCGCGGCCGTTGCCTGCCGAAAGCGCTTTGTAGCCGGCTTGCCGCAAGCTGATTTCGAGCAGCCTGCGCATGTGGGGTTCATCGTCAACGGCTAAAATGGTGTGTTGTGGACTGGACATAATTAAGGGTTTGCGAGTGGCAAGGTCAGGTTAAACTGCGCCCCTTGCCAGGGGCTGGTTGAGTATTGGATTGTACCACCGTGGGTCTCCATGATTTGTTTGACCACCGCCAGGCCCAGCCCGACGCCGCCCGCGCGTTGCGTAAAAAAGGCTTCAAACAGATGGGTTTGTTGTGCAGGGGGCACCCCGGGACCGTCATCTGCGACCGAAATATGGGCATGTGTCGCATCTGACCATAAGCTGAGGGCGATGTGGCCCCCCTTGGGCAGAATCTGGATGGCGTTCATGAGCAGGTTGAGCAGGACCTGCGTCATCTGGTCCTGGTCCGCCTCCACCACCACGGCCGCTGAGGCAGAGAGCGACAGGGTCAATTGTTTGGATTGTGCCTGCGCCTGCAGCAGGGCGATCACATGCTGCAAATGTGCTTGCAGGTCGAGCGGGATTTTACTGGGTGCGCGCGGACGGGCCGAGTCTATGAGCGTGCTGACCAGTTTGTTCAGGCGCTCGGTTTCAGAAATAATGAAGCCCAGCACTTCTCGGCCATCTTCTGAAAGATTCGGTTCGCGTAACAAGACATCGGCGGACGAACGCATGATACCCAAGGGGGTGCGGACTTCATGGCTCATGGCCGCTGCCATTTCACCGACCACCGCCAGCTTGGCCGCGCGTGTCAGTTGCTGTTCCGAGGCGGCGAGCTCTGCCACCATGTCGGTAAACGCCTGGTGCAAGGACTGCACCTCGACCGGCCCGCTGGATACCGGTGCAATGGCGTCGAGTTGGCGAAAGCGTTGTACATAACGGGTCAAGGCTTCCAGCGGTCGGCTGATGTTTTGCGCGATCGGGCGTACCAGCAGGATGGAGCAGACCAGCGTCACGCCCAGCACCACAATAAAAATCATGCCCAGCCTATGCACAGGCGCGACGGCTTCATCGTGATCTTTATTCAGATGTACCTGCCAGCCCTGTAACGGCAGACGGCTGATCAGCGGTGCCTGTGCATGCAGGCTATGCTGTTGATCGGACCAGTGGCTGGATTGAGCCAACAGGTTTAATTTTTGATCAAACAAGGCCAGCTCGGTGCTGTGTTGGGCTGCATGGTCGAGCAGATTTTCAATCACGCGCCAGTTAAAGGTGACGACCAGGGTGCCAAGCGGTTGCAGGGTATTCTGCGACAGGATGGGGGCCGAAACCATGAGCTGCTGATGATCCAGCCGGTAAAGCGTGATCACCTGGTCATCATCCTGGAACCGCATCCACTCAGGCGGAATTGCCAGGGGCTGGCCGATATGCGCGGGTTCGCTGGAGGCCGCGATATGCCCTTTGAGGTTAATGACATCCAGACTGAGGTATTGCTCGGCGTAGCTTTTACGCGTCTCGGCCAAAAACATCGACAAGCGTTTATCAATGTCTTCTATCAGCAAGTCTTGCATGATGCCAAGCTGGCTCCAGCTGCGGACGTTCTGTACACGCTCGTTCAACACCCGGTCGACGTGCTCGGCAACCGCTTTACCTGTGGTTTGCAGGTCGTGCTTGATTTCTACGCGTAGCGCCTGCCTTGCCTGGTAAAAACTGATCAGGCTAACCATGAGTGCCGGCAACAGGCCCGCCAGCAAAAATACAATTAAAAGCATTTTGCGGATGGTGAGTGGCGTTTGCAAGCGCGGCAGATGTGAGAAAATACGCATCAAATGGTTTTAGCCGGGACGATCATCATGGGTCAGATATGTTAAACAGCTTCAGTCGGGTTGTGCTCAGTATTCGAGTCATGCTCAGTGTAATCAGCCTGAGTATGCTATGCAAGCCGGTGGCCGCCGAAGACCTGGATGCATTCTGGAATGCGTTTCATGTGGGTGGCTACACCAGTGCTGACATTCGCGTCCCTCGCACGCAATCCACCCAGTTTACGCTGAATCAAATCAGCATGATCACCACTTGGGACCAGGGGGGCCGCGTCAAGTTTTTTAGCGAGCTGGAGCTGGAAGACCCGCTTTCTTACGACCATCATCAGGGCGTCAATACCAAAAAAAGCTACGTGGACCTCGAGCGTTTTTATTTTGATTACAACCTGAATGACAAAGCCAATGTCAGGCTGGGACGTTTTCTAACCCCTGCCGGACGCTGGAACCAACTGCATGCGCCGCCGCTGGTATGGACCGCCAGCCGGCCCTTGGTCACACGCCGCATGTTCCCTTATGGCATCAACGGTGCCATGTTGTTTGGCAGTTTGCCGGTCAAGCAAGTGGATCTTGAGTATCAGGTATATGCAGAAGCCCTCAAGGATCAGCATCAGGATGGCGACGAAATCATCTTTCGCGATGTCATGGGAGCCCGCGTCGCCTTCAACAATATTTTAGGCCTGACCGGCGCCAATGCTGGTTTAAATACTTTGGGCCTCAATGTGATGAGCTATCAGAAAAACTATGCTGGCTCACCCACGTATCATGTCTTTGGCCTGGATTTTTTGCTTGAACTCAACCGCTGGGAGTTTAGCGGTGAAGTGTATGAGCGCAGAACCACGGCGGGCGATGACGGTGGCAGCGGCGGCTACGTGCAGAGTGCCTATGCGCTAGGTCAGGAGTGGTACTGGATCACCCGCCTGGAAACGCTGCATGAAGTGGAAAGCAAAAATGCAGACCGCTGGGTATTAGGCATGACCAAGCGCGTCAAACCCAACCAGTTGCTCAAGTTTGAGTTTATTGGGGGCAGCGGGGAGTACAGCGATGTGCCGCGCGGTTTTGTAACCTCTTTTGCGGTGATGTTTTAATGTTGTTACAGCAAAGACATCATCGCCTGCGTAGACTCGTCAGTCTGCTGAGCATGCTAATGCTCATGGCGGCAAGCGTTCAGGCGGCAGACGACAACCGTCCCATTGCCGTGATTGTGCCTGCACAAGCGGGGCTGGCCCCCAGCATCCATGCCGATGAGCTGGGCCTGATTTTCTGGCGCAAGAAACTGTATGCCGAGCATGGGCAGGCGCTGCATCCTGTCAATCTGCACAGTGAGCACCCACTGCGGCTCAAGTTTTCACAATGGGTATTGCATAGTACGCCGCGCTCACAAATCAACTACTGGAACGGGCTCTACTTCCACGGGGTGCAGCCGCCATACACGGTGCAATCCGAAGAAGCGATGATTCGTTACGTGGCTGAAACCGATGGCGCCGTCGGCTACATTGATGCCTGCCATGTGGATGAGCGTGTCAAACCCGTGTTGTGGCTGTCCTCCGGCAAAGTGAGCGCGGATGCGCCCACGATGAGGTGTGATACGAATTAGTTTGCCGGGATGGCAGCTTGCCCCGGTTGTGGGATCAGGTGCTTTCTTTGCTCCTCGATCAATTCACGGTTTTGTGCCAACCAGCTAAATTCGGCATGACAGACTTCTGATTTCAGCTCGTAGGCGGTGAGCAGTGTGCAGAACACATCGTCGTGGCTGAGCGGGTAGTTTTCATAAGGGGTCACTTGCGACAGCTGATAGTCAAAGTGCTGCCCCAGCCACAAAATGGCCGGCACATGTGTTTGCTGCTGCGGCGCAATCATGTAGGGCGCCGCATGCAGGTAAATCCCGTGTTCGCCTAATGACTCACCATGGTCAGAGACATAGAGCATTGCTGTTTCACGTTGGGCGTCGTATTTTTTCAGAAACTGAATTACTTCAGATAAGAAATAATCGGTGTATAAAATGGCATTGTCGTAAGAGTTGTCAATTTCTTCTTGTGTACATTCCGACAGGCGACCGGTTTTACACACGGGCGTAAACCGTTTGAATTCATCGGGATAGCGGCGGTAATACTCCGGCCCGTGATTGCCCATCTGATGCAGCACGATCAGAATATCCTTGTCTTTGTTTTTTGCGACAAATTTGTCCAGGCCGCTCAGCATGCCGATGTCACGGCACTCGTTGTCATTGCAGACCGGATTGTGTATCGGTGATTTGAAATCCTCATACGGTACGCGCAACGCCACCCCTTTTGAATCCGAGTTATTGTCACGCCAAAGTACGCTTACGCCATGCGCTTGCAGGACGTCCAGTGCATTTTCCATATGCAAGGCTTTCTCCTCGTCATATTGCTTGCGCGTCAGCAAAGAAAACATACACGGTACGGAAACCGCGGTGGACGTCCCGCAAGAGGTCACCTGCTTAAAGCTCAGTACGGTTTCCTTGCTCAGTCTGGGATTGGTCAGCCTATGGTAGCCGTTCAATGAAAAGCGATCGAACCTGGCGGTTTCACCGACCACCATAATAATCAGTTCATGGTGACGCGGCTCCCCTACATTGACCGCATCTACCGCGGTTTTCTGCAAGCCGGTAATACTGCTGGTAAACACTTTTTTCGAGGCCCACTTCACCAGCGAGTAATGAAAGAAGGTGGGGTTGGCATACATGCGTACCAGTTTGTGTTCGCGGATAAAGGTCGCGTAATCTGCACTACAGGGGATCACTACCAGGACCATGCCCAACATCAACAGGCCGATCTGTTTGAGGCGAATGCTAAGCGCATCCCGCACAAAAAAACGGGCAGGCACGGCTTTGATCAATACCAGTGCCGGTATCACACCCAGCAACAGCATTTTGATGAAAAAGCCCCACGATAACAGTCCCATGACTTCACGTGCATCTGTTTTGACGGCGTTGTCCAGCATGACATGGTCAATAATCACGCCGAATTCATCCATATAAAACGCGGCCCAGGCGGCAGACAATACAATCACCGCCAACACCCAGCGAGCAGATTTGCCATGGCTCAACAGCATCAGCCACCAGGTAATGCTAAACGTGAAAAACAGGCTCAAGCTGATAATAAAGCCTGCATTTTCTGCATTCCAGGGGTAGAGATTCAGGATGTGGCTAAACAGCGCATGGTTGCTGGTAAGCATCAACCACAGGCTGACGGCCCAAATCAGGCAGATTTGGGGGGTAAACAGTACGTACAAAGCACGCTTGAGGTTTGCAAATAGTTTCATTCAATACGACTCTTGGTATAAGTAAGGACCAGCAATAGCCAACTGCACATCAGCCAAAGCGATGTCAGGGTATGCGATAAAAAGTGGGCACCTCTGACTTGTTGCGTCCAACCCAGCATTAAGCCGACGGCCAGGCCAGATAGCGCCACCAGCAGAGCTTTACGCGGGGCGTGCGGCAGCCACAACAAACAGAGCGCCGACAGCCAGACGCCACTGGTGGTATGTCCGGCTGGAAAGCAGTGTCCCTCTTCAATCCCGGCATGGCTGCTGAATGTAGGCGCCCACTGTAGCTCGCCGCCATAACGCACAACATCCCAGGGGCAAGCATGCGGCATTTGATGTTTGAGGCCAGAGACCAGCAGCGCATTGAGCAAGGCCAAAAAAAGAATCCAGCGTAATTTATAGCGCATGGAGGCTGTCAGCCGCTTGCCGACCCAGCGTTCAGGCACACTGCTGATCAACAACAGGGTGAGCCAGAGCAAGGTCAGCAGATGCTTGGCATATTCATGCATGATGGTTTCGTAAAAAAAAGCATGCTTTTGGCTAAAGGCCTGTTGAGCAAAGTCAAAGTGCTGGTCGGCCAGATAGAGATCTATGCCCGTGCCATTGGCCAGCCAGACAATCACCATGGCGGAGAGCAGCCACGCTTTCCACAGCATGGCCAAGGTCGGTTCAGGTAACCAGGGTTGCGTTATTGTTTGAGTATTCATCGCTCAGTGTGTATGCCTGTTTTTATCCATATTCGCACGATTAACAGGAGGTGCGTCTCTTGTTTTCAAAAACGTGGACATGAAATGCAAACCGTGTGCCACATTCCCGTACGCGTCGTTAATACTAAGATAAACGACTGATTTGCATTGGGAAAACACTGTATCCTTGACAGGGCTGCGCCAGCTCATAGACGATCAGCCTCTGCAAAATGTGCAGAAGCTGAATACACAGCCTTTAATAGTCTGCAAAATATGCAGGGTTTTGCGGGGTGGCTTTTGATTAAGATGATGATTTATAAGTATAAATTGATCTGGCATAAGGATTGCAAATGAAAGCCCAAGAGCATTCTTTGCGAGACGGTTGACATGTTACATTCAGAACCAAACACAGCATTTTATCACGCGGCCTCTGCCTATGAGCTGAGAGACTTTGCCCAGGCCAAGCGTTATCAGGTCAATGAAATTACCGGACACCTGGTCGAGCAGGGTGCCCCCTGCCGTCAGGAGGTGGAGGCCTTTATTGCTGCGGTGTTTAAACAGATTTATGGTGCAGAAGTCAGCCAGTTTATGCCGCAACTGGTGGCCTTGCGGGATGCCAGTGGTGTGCTGATGGCCGCCTTTGGTTTGCATAATGCCGCCTATGGCCGTCTGTTTCTCGAGCAGTATATTGATGAGCCGATTGAGCAGTTGATGTCGCGCCAGCTTGGCCGCGACATTGCACGTGAGGAAATCACCTATTTTGGTAACCTGGCGGTGGCCAATCCGCGTAATGCCGGCGTGCTGATTGCGCATGTGATTCAACATAGCCTGAGTATGAATTTACCATGGGGCGTTGCGACCGCACATCACAGTTTGCAAAATGGCCTGATCAAGGGCGGGCGAGACTTATATCCATTAGCGGCGGCGAATCCTGATCGTCTGGATGCGCAAGAACGTGCAAAATGGGGCAGCTACTACAAACATATCCCACAAATTGTGGCGATTCGCGGTGTGGCTGATCCTTTATAAGCCACGATCATGATACTGAACGAAATTCAAGCGCAGGCGGCTCAAGTTCCCGGGCAGATTGCCTTACAGGGCGCACAGACGCAACTGAGCTATGCTGCCCTTGCCAAAGAAATCACGCGCGTGTCTTCGGCGTTGATGACGTTGACACCGCAAGCCAGTGTCGCCTTGGCGCTTGATAATAGCCCGGCCTGGATCGTGCTGGATCTGGCGATACTGGCGGCGGGCTGGACCAATGTACCGGTGCCCGCCTTTTTCTCTGCGACGCAAAAGCAGCATGCCATTCTGGATGCGGGCGTCAGCCTGGTGTTGACTGATACGCCCGCAGTCTGGCTAGGCCTGTTCCCCGAGGCTGCGCTAGTTGCTGAATGGCAGGTGGCCGACAAGATGGTCACGCTGCTTCGCGTGCAGGCGCATGACAGGGCGGCGCCTGTGGCCAAAATTACTTATACCTCTGGCACGACCGGCGCGCCCAAAGGCGTTTGCCTGAGCGAAGACCACATGTGGCAAGTTGCCAGTTCGATTCGCACACAGGTCAAACCAGGCCACGATGACTGCCATTTTTGCGTGTTGCCACTGGCCACCTTGTTGGAAAATGTCGCCGGCGTTTATGCCAGCCTGATCTCTGGCACCGCCGTCGTGGTCTACAGCTGCGAGGCCGTTGGCTTTAGCGGTAGCCAGTTTGATATCTTCAAGCTCTACCTTGGCCTGCAAGCCAGCCAGGCCACCACGGCCATTTTGATTCCAGAGTTGTTGCGTGCGCTGGTGGCTTGCCTGCAAGCCGGTCAGTCGGCCCTGGCTCAGTTGCGCTTTGTCGCAGTGGGGGGCGCCAAGGTAGCGCCAGCGCTGCTGTTACAGGCACATGCACTGGGGTTGCCGGTATACGAAGGCTATGGCTTGTCCGAATGTGCCTCGGTGGTCACACTGAATACCCCACTGGCCAATCAGCCCGGCAGTATTGGTCAGCCCTTGCCGCACGTGCAATTGCGCGTGGATAGCCACGGCGAGTTGTGGGTCAAAGGAGCCATTTACGCTGGGTATATGGCGGCAGATGGGACGATCACTGAACCAGCGCTTGATGTGGACGGTTACTTGCCGACCGGCGATTTGGCCTACCAGGATGCCGAAGGTCACTGGATCCTGTCTGGCCGCAAAAAAAATCTGTTTATTACTTCATTCGGGCGCAACGTGTCGCCAGAGTGGGTCGAAACGACATTGATTCAGCAGGCCGGATTGTTACAGGCTTGTGTGTTTGGAGAAGCGAGGCCGTATAACGTGGCGGTGGTGGTGCTTGCACCACAGGCAAGTCAGGCGCAAGTGGCGCAAGGCATTGCACGGGCGAATCAGGGCTTGCCTGATTATGCGCAAGTGGGCGATGTGATATATGCCAAGCAGCCCTTTACCCCACAAAACGGACAACTGACGGCCAATGGCCGTTTAAAACGCGATGTGATTGCTGCCGCGTATGCCGCAGAAATCAACGCCCTTTATGAAGGAATTTCCGCATGAGTTTTTATCAGCAATTATTGAGCGCCACTGAGCAGGAGCGCAACGCCTTAATGACTTTGCCCTTGATTCAACAAGGCGCACAGGGCAACATCACCCTGGAAACCTATCGTGCTTTTCTGACGCAAGCCTATCATCATGTTAAGCACACCACGCCGTTACTGATGGCCTGCGGCGGCCGGTTGAGCGGTGAGTATGAATGGTTGCGGACCGCGATTGGTGAATATATCGAAGAAGAAATGGGGCATCAGGAATGGGTGCTGAATGATATTGAAGCCTGCGGTGGCGACAAGGAGTCTGTGCGTCACAGTGCAACCGAGCAAGATGCCGCTTGCCATGCAACCGAGGTGATGGTGGCTTATGCCTACGACATGATACACCGCGTGAATCCACTGGGCTTTTTTGGCATGGTGTTAGTGCTTGAAGGCACGAGCACAGCGGTGGCCACCCAGGCCGGCGAAAAAATCATGCAGGCCCTGCAGTTGCCCAAAAAAGCCTTTAGCTATCTGTTTTCGCATGGGTCGCTGGATATTAGCCATGTCACTTTCTACGAAAGTCTCATGAATCAAGTGACCAAAGCAGAAGACCAGCAAGCGATCATTCATGCGGCCAAACGGTTTTACCGCTTGTATGGCGAGATCTTTAAACATGTCGCGGCACAAGCGGCGATCAATCACACGCTGCAACAAGCAGCTTAGGAGCCATCAGTCATGGAGTTGCGTAATTTACATGTGGTATTGACCGGTGCGACCGGTGGCCTCGGTTCGGTGCTTGCGCTTGCGTTGAGTGCAAGAGGGGCCGTCGTCGGGCTCGTTGGCCGAGATCCGGTTAAACTGCATGTCTTGCAAAAAAGAATTACCAGTCAGGGTGGCAAGGCGCACATTATCGTTGCCGATCTGGCGCAGCTGAATATGGCCAGTCAAGTGCTCACGCAGTCTTTGCGCGAGATGGGGCATGTCGATTTGCTGATGAACAATGCTGGCATCATTGAGTTCACCGAGTTTGCCAAGCAGGCCGAAGTGAACATTGACAACATGATTCATACCAATGTCACGGCGACCTTGGTATTAAGCCGTGAATTTGTCACCTATTTTAGCCAGCGCGGCCGCGGGCATCTGGCATTTGTCGGCTCTATTTTTGGTTCGCTGGGGTTCCCGCATTTTGCCACCTACTGCGCCAGCAAGTTTGCCATTCATGGCTTTAGCCAGGCCTTGCGACGCGAGCTCATCGATAGCAACATCGGGGTCACCTATATCGCGCCACGCGCTATTGCCACCCCCATGAATGACGACCGCACCAATGCCATGTGGCAAGCGTCCGGCCAAGCCATTGATGAGCCGCCATTTGTTGCGGATAAAATCATCCAGGCGCTGCTCAAAGACCAGCAAGAGCTGTATATCGGGCAACCGCAAAGCTTCTTTGCCTGGCTGAATGGTGTTGCGCCCAGGCTGGTGAATCTGGGCTTGAAGCAACAAGCTCGGCTGGCAAAGCGGTTTTTGTAGCCTGGCTTATTCCCATTCCAGTTGTGGGTAAACCACATTGACATTGCGCCGGTTGGCGATGTCGAACAATACCCAGTTGTCATGCTCAGAGGCGGCAGCGGTGTCCATGGTTTGTTCCATGCTGATGCCTTTTTTGATGCTGGTTCTGATATCGCTTAATAACAAGTTGAGATAGCGTAACTCGTTGCCAATGATGGTTTTCTGGTCGCTGCTCTCTAACCCATGGCCGGGGACAATGAGCGAGTATGGTTGCTGGTTGATTTGCTCCAGCACGGCGATCAAGCCTTTGAGGTCGCCTTCTACCACTGGCGTCCGTTGCGCAAACAGCAAGTCGCCCGCAAACAGGGTATTGGTTTGCGTGTCTAGAATGGTGAGGTCAGTGTGGGTGTGGGCTACCTTGCGCGCTTGTAGTTGCAGGATGCGGTGCCCCAGGTCCAGCGTCTGCTCGGCATGCACAAGGGTATCCGGGGGGATGGTCGGGCTTGCCGCACCGTCAGCCCCCAGTAGGAGCGCATTCAGTTTTTCATATTGCTCCTTGCGCAGCAGCATGTTGGTGGCCAGCTTTTCGTGACCGACAAAGTGGGTAGTGCCATTTTGAAAAGCGGCGTTGCCATAGGTGTGGTCTGGATGGACATGGGTATTGATGACATATCGGATAGGCAAGGGGCTGATGCGGCGAATGGCGGCGAGTAATTGGTCACCGGTATGTTTGCTGCCGCCACTGTCAATCACGGCAATGGCCTCTTGGCCAATAATGACGCCCAGATTGCAGATGTCGCCCTGATAGCCATCATCAATATCCAGATGCTTGCCATGGTGCACATAGATGCCGTCCGCCACCTGTTTAAATTCAAAGTCGTCGGCCCAGGCCTGGCTACACAGCGTTACAAATACGTATACAAGACGCACACCAAAGCGGTTGATTTTTGATAACATGACGGCTTACCCATGAATGATTCATGCATCATAAACAATTCATGCATGCAGTCATAGTGACCGCTGTCACAGGCTGGTCACATCCATCTACAAAGGAGATTCAATGAGTTCAACCCTGCGTTATACCAAGGTGGCGATTATTCTGCACTGGCTCATCGCACTGGTCATTATTGGCATGTTTGCCCTAGGCTGGTACATGGGCGAGTTGCCAAAAGACGGGCCAAAACAAACGGCCTTTGATCTGTTCGATCTGGGGATCGTCACCTGGCAGATGGACGAGCCGGCCACAGCCCGGACCCTGTATTTTAATCTGCACAAGTCCATCGGCTTTACCTTGCTCTGGCTGGTGATTTTTCGCGTCTACTGGCGTGTGACACATACCCCGCCTGCCATGCTGGCCAGCTATTCAGTGCTGGAGCGTAAGCTGGCGACAGCCGTGCATCACATGCTGTATTTGCTGATGGTCTTGATCCCACTGAGCGGCGTACTCATGACGCTTTACAGCAAGTTCGGCTTGAAGTGGTTTGGGCTGGAGGTGTTCGGCGGGCTGGATAATGCCGATTTGCGCGATGTGTTTAAAGAGTCTCACGAGTTGTTCGCCAACCTGATGCTGGCTGCATTTATCGTGCATGTGCTTGGGGCACTCAAACATCAATGGAAAGATAAAGACGAGACTATGTCGCGCATGTCTCTGAAGTAGAGAGCGGTTTGCCTAAAAAAAGCCTGCGATTGCAGGCTTTTTTATTTTCCTTTTTCAGCTGATGGTGCCCAAGCGCACTGCAAAAAGTGCACTTGGCCGGTTAAAGGCATGTATCGCTCTGCAAAAAATGCACAGAGTAAATTGGTTTTGATTGCAGGTGATTGATTTTAAATGTGATTTTATTTGGCATGCGCCTTGCTGGTGAGTGATGGATGTCGGGAATTAACATGGCGCCTATCAGCGTGTGATGAATCCTGACTCGCCACTCAGTCGTTCATCAATCACAAGCGGACAGGCATGTCGCCAGTACAAATAAAACAAAACAGTCATTTGAGTCACTTCCTGTGGTTAGCGGTCACCCTGCTTTGGTTAGGCATGGCCGCCGTTTGTCGGCCACTCACCCTGCCGGATGAAGGCCGCTATGTCGGCATTGCCTGGGAGATGTTGACCTCTGGAAATTGGGCGATCCCTCATTTGGATGGCTTGCCATATTTTCATAAACCGCCTTTGTTTTACTGGATCACGGCGGCCAGTTTCAAACTTTTTGGCCCCTCGCTGCTTGCGAGCAGGCTGGCCTCCTTGCTGGCTGCCTTATTGATGGCGATCGCGCTATATTGGTTTACAGCCAGGCATCTGGACAAAAAAACTGCGGTACTGGCTTTTGTCGCGCTCGTGACGCAGCCATTCTTTTTTGCCAGTGCCCAGTTTGCCAATCTGGATATGTTGGTTGCCAGCATGATTGCCATGACGATCATGCTGGCGGCAGAATTTACCTGGAGTATTGAACAAGGCCAGCCGGAGCGGAAATATCTGTATATGGCGATGGTGTTTGCTGCCGGAGGCGTTCTGGCCAAGGGCCTGATTGGCATGGTCTTGCCAGTGCTGGTCGCTGGTGGCTGGCTGCTGGTGAGTCGCCGTCTTGCGTCTCTCAAGTATTTCTTATGGTGGCCAGCGCTGGTATTGTTTTTTCTGATGGCCAGTCCCTGGTTTTTATGCATGGAATCGCAGTTTAAGGGCTTTCTGGAGTACTTTTTTATTCATCACCATGTGCAGCGCTTCACCGGCACGCACTTTAACAATCAGCAGCCGTTCTGGTTTTATCTGCCCGTGCTATTGGCGCTGACCTTGCCCGCTTCTCTGTGGTTGACCCGCTTGCGCAAGCACGAAGTCCAGCTCTGGAGTTCACGGCAGCAGGATGTGGCGTGGCTGATGGTATGTTGGCTGGCATTGATCCTGCTATTTTTTTCGATCCCGGTTTCCAAACCACTGGGCTACATCATGCCAGTTTTGCCGGCGATGGCGGTTTTGACAGCCATGGGTATGCGGCAAGCCTGGCAGTACCGCTTCCCTAAGCGGTTGTGGGTCACATTTTTGGCGGCGGCCGTGACCTGTGTGATAGCCATGGGGATGGTGATTCAGCACGCGCAAAAAACAGCTTCTTTCCTGCTGGCAACCAAGGTCAAGCCCTTGGTTAGCAAACAGGATCAATTGATTCTGCTCAATAAATACCAGTTTGACTTGATGTTTTATCTGCGGTTATCGCATCCCGCCTGGATGGTGGCTGATTGGCGCACTGCTGAGTATGAGGTGTTGGACGACAGTTGGGAAAAGGAGCTGATAGAGGCCAAGCATTTTGACCCGCAAACAGCGGCAAACCAGTTGTTAACCGAAAGTATGTTGACACAACACGTTTGCCAGCTAGGGCCGCAGCAGGCCGTTTGGGTGGCGGGCGACCCTGGTAACGCCAACCATTTACCCATACTCGCCGGCATCGCGCCGATCGCCACTGTGCGAGATCACTATTTGTGGCGATTCAGTCCCGCGCAAGTCTCACGTTTTTGCCTCGCCCAAACAAGGCCTCGTGAGAGCATCACCGCCCAGTCTGACCGCAATAAGCTCGTGCGGTGACGGCGTTTACAGGTGATACTGTGGACTCAGCTTGCGCAGGGTTTCCAGCATGAAGGCCGCATGCTCCGGGGGTGTCCATTGCGTGATGCCATGGCCCAGGTTAAACACATGGCCGTGACCATGGCCGTAGCTGGCCAGAATCTGTGCGACTTCTTTTTCGATGGCGGCAGGAGAGCTCAACAGGATCGCCGGGTCCATATTGCCTTGCAACGCCACTTTGTCCCCCACGCGTGCCCGTGCCTGGCCGAGATCCACGCTCCAGTCTAATCCGAGGGCATCGGCACCGATGGCTGCCTGTGACTCCAGCCACAACCCGCCGCCTTTGGTAAACACGATGCTGGGCACTGGTTTGCCTTCTGCGGTTTTAGTGAGGCCAGCGACAATTTTCTGCATGTATTGCAGTGAAAACTCCTGATAGCCTTGATGCGATAAGGCACCCCCCCAAGAGTCAAAAATCATCACAGCCTGTGCACCGGCCGCAATCTGTGCATTGAGGTATTGCGTCACCGTTTGCGCCGTAATCTCCAGAATGCGGTGCAGTAATTCGGGTCTGGCATAGCCCATTTTTTTGGTATTCAAAAAGTCGGTGCCGCCTTTGCCTTCCACCATGTAGGTGGCCAGTGTCCATGGACTGCCTGAAAAACCGATCAAAGGGACGCGGCCATTCAGGGCTTGACGGATACTGCTGACAGCATCAAACACATATTGCAGTTTGGCCATGTCAGGCACTTCTAGTTTGAGGATGTCTGCCTCTTCTTGTAAAGTCCGCTCAAACTTGGGGCCTTCCCCTTCTTCAAAATACAAGCCCAGTCCCATGGCGTCAGGGACGGTCAATATGTCGCTGAACAGAATGGCCGCATCCAGTTGGGGATAGCGGTCCAGTGGTTGCAGGGTCACTTCGGTGGCAAAGGCCGGGCTCTGGCACAGTTGCATAAAGCTGCCCGCGGTTTTGCGGCTTTCGCGGTATTCAGGCAGGTAGCGGCCTGCCTGGCGCATCATCCACACCGGGGTATATTCAGTAGGCTGGCGCAACATGGCGCGCAGAAAGGTGTCATTTTGAAGAGTGGTCATTTGCTCTGGTTTCGGTTGCCTGTGCTGCTGTGGTTGTATGCACATCAGCTGAAAGCATGATTATAAAGGCCAAGCCGTTGTTTCACCTGAAAGAATGCGGTTTTTTTGCGATATGACAAATAAAAACGCCGATGAAAACCATCGGCATTTTGCGTCTCACGGCAACCTGGACTAGCGTGGCAGAGTAGAGCTGCCCATCAGGAACGCATCGACTTCGCGTGCGCACTGACGGCCTTCACGAATCGCCCAGACTACCAGAGACTGGCCGCGACGGATGTCACCGGCAGCAAAGACTTTGTCCTTGCTGGTTTTGTAACAGCCTTCGCCATCGGTCGTGGCTTTGGCATTGCCGCGGTTGTCTTTTTCCACGCCAAATGCATCCAGCACTTTTTGTACCGGTGAGACAAAGCCCATGGCCAAAAACACCAGATCAGCAGGAATGGTGAACTCTGAACCTGGAATTTCAGACATTTTGCCATCTTTCCATTCCACACGTGCACCTTTAAGGGCTTTCACCTTGCCGTTCTCGCCGATCAGCTCTTTGGTTGTGACCGACCAGTCACGATTCGCTCCTTCTTCATGCGAGCTGGAGGTGCGCATTTTGAGTGGCCAGTTTGGCCACACCATAAATTTGTCTTCTTTTTCAGGCGGCTGAGGCATCAACTCGAACTGGGTGATGCTGGCTGCCCCATGGCGGTTGGAGGTGCCTACGCAGTCAGAACCGGTATCGCCACCGCCGATAACCACCACATGTTTGCCGGTGGCTTTAATCTGGTTAGGGACGTTGTCGCCGGCCACCATTTTGTTGTTAGGGGTCAGGAAGTCCATGGCGAAATGAACACCATCGAGTTCACGACCTGTCACGGGCAGGTCACGTGGCTGTTCTGCGCCACCTGCCAGGATGACGGCATCAAAGTCACGCTCCAGATCGGCCGCGCTGACGTTTTCACCGACATGCTGATTCACCTTGAAGGTCACGCCTTCGGCTTCCATTTGCGCCATCCGGCGGTCAATGTTTGCTTTATCCAGTTTAAAGTCAGGAATGCCATAGCGCAGCAAGCCGCCGATACGGTCATTTTTTTCAAACACGGTCACGGCATGGCCCGCGCGGGCCAATTGTTGTGCTGCGGCGAGGCCTGCGGGGCCAGACCCCACAATCGCCACTGTTTTGCCAGTTTTGTTCGGGTTGATTTGTGGTGTGACCCAACCGTTTTCCCAAGCTTTGTCGATGATGGCGTGCTCGATGGACTTAATCCCGACGGCGTCGTTATTAATGTTCAAGGTGCAGGCTGCCTCGCAAGGGGCGGGGCAGATACGGCCAGTAAAGTCCGGGAAGTTGTTGGTGGAATGCAACACGTCAATCGCGCTGCGCCAGTCCTGATGATAGACCAGGTCATTCCAGTCAGGAATGATGTTATTGATTGGACAGCCGGTGGTGCAAAATGGAATGCCGCAATCCATGCAGCGTGCTCCTTGCTGTTTGGCCTGGTCGTCTGTCAAATGCAGGACGAACTCTTTGTAGTTCTTGACGCGATCCTGAACGGGCAGATTTTCTTCTGCCAGTCGGTCAAATTCCATAAAACCTGTGACTTTACCCATGTGAAATCATCTCTTCCCAGTTGCTCGTGACAGACACAACTTTAAACAGCCCCGCCAATCACGCGGGGCATTCAATTAACAAAAACGATTATGCGGCTTGCTTGGCGGAGGCTGCAGCCATTTCGGTCAGTGCGCGTTTGTATTCGTTCGGGAATACTTTAACAAATTTTGCACGCGCGGCTGACCAGTCGGCCAACAGTTCTTTTGCTCGAGGGCTGCCTGTCAACGCCAGGTGCTGCTCGATCAAGCCTTTAAGAATCACTTCGTCTGGCTGGCCTAGGTGTTGTACTTTGCCAACATCTGCTTCCGCCGCTTCGACTTTTTCCAGTGACACCATGCTCATATTGCAGCGTTTGGCAAACTGGCCGTCAATGTCGTAGACATAGGCAATGCCGCCACTCATCCCGGCAGCAAAGTTCTGGCCGGTCTGACCCAGTACCACCACGGTCCCACCGGTCATGTATTCGCAACCATGGTTGCCTACGCCTTCAACCACGGCAGTTGCGCCTGAGTTACGCACGCAGAAGCGCTCACCCGCCACACCGCTCAAGAAGCTGCTGCCTGTGGTCGCACCGTACATCACGGTGTTACCAACGATGATATTTTCATAGGATAAGCCACGGAAGGTTGCGGGTGGTTTGATAATGATCTGACCACCACACAGGCCTTTACCCACGTAGTCGTTGCCTTCACCTGTCAGCTCAAAGGTAATACCCTTGGCCAGGAATGCCGCAAAACTCTGACCGGAGGTGCCAGTGAATTTGACGTGGATGGTACCGTCAGGCAGACCGGCGTTGCCATAACGGCTCGCCACTTCGTGTGACAGCATGGTACCTGCTGTACGGTTAGTGTTCACAATTGGCAACTCAAGCGTGACTTTTTCGCCTTTTTCCAACGCCGGTTTAGCCAATGCGATCAATTGGTTATCCAATGCTTTGGCGATGCCGTGATCTTGCACGTCATTGTTTTTGCGTGCCACACTGGCTGGCATGTCTGGCAGATGGAACACTTTGCTGAAGTCCAGGCCATTGATCTTCCAGTGCTCGATACCGGCTTTCATGTCCAGCAAATCGGCACGGCCGATCAAGTCATCAAACTTGGCAATGCCCATGCTGGCCATCAGTTCACGCACTTCTTCAGCGACAAAGAAGAAGTAATTCACGACATGCTCAGGCTGGCCGGTAAACTTCTTACGCAGTTCTGGATCTTGGGTGGCAACACCGACCGGGCAAGTGTTCAAGTGACACTTACGCATCATGATACAGCCTTCAACCACCAGCGGTGCAGTGGCAAAGCCAAATTCGTCCGCACCCAGCAGGGCGCCAATCAGTACGTCACGGCCGGTTTTCATCTGGCCATCGACTTGCAGCACCACGCGACCACGCAACTGGTTGAGTACCAGCGTCTGCTGCGTTTCAGCCAGACCAAGCTCCCATGGCGTGCCTGCGTGTTTGATCGAAGAAATTGGTGAGGCACCTGTCCCGCCATCATGACCAGCGACCACGATGTGATCAGACTTGGCCTTGGCCACACCCGCTGCCACGGTACCGATGCCGGTTTCTGACACCAGTTTGACCGAAATCGAGGCTTTTGGATTGGCGTTTTTCAGATCATGAATCAGCTGTGCCAAATCTTCAATCGAGTAAATGTCGTGATGTGGTGGTGGAGAGATCAAGCCGACGCCAGGCACCGAGAAACGCAGTTTCGCAATGTAGGGGGACACTTTATGGCCAGGCAACTGACCGCCTTCCCCAGGCTTGGCACCTTGTGCCATTTTGATCTGGATCTGGTCAGCGCTGCTCAGGTATTCGGCAGTCACGCCAAAGCGGCCAGAGGCAACCTGCTTGATGCGTGAGCGCAAAGAGTCACCCGCTTGCATTGGCACATCTGCTTCAATCAAATCACTGCCCAATACGGTGGCCAGGCTGGATTCTGTTTGGACTGGAATAAAGCGTTTGACGTCTTCACCGCCTTCGCCAGTATTGGACTTGCCGCCAATCCGGTTCATGGCAATCGCCAAGGTGGCGTGCGCTTCGGTTGAAATGGAGCCCAAAGACATGGCGCCAGTGGCAAAGCGTTTAACAATCTCTTTGGCCGATTCCACCTGATCCAATGGGATCGCTTTACCCGCCGGTTTGATTTCAAACAGTCCGCGCAAGGTCATGTGGCGACGTGTCTGATCGTTGATCAGTGCGGCGTACTCTTTGTAAGTTTCGTATTTGCCAGTCCGAGTCGCGTTCTGCAATTTGCTGATCGACATCGGCGTCCACAAGTGCTCTTCACCGCGTACACGGAAGGCGTACTCACCGCCCGCTTCCAGCGCATTGGAGAGCACGGGGTCATTCCCAAATGCTTGCATGTGCATGCGTACAGTTTCTTCGGCAACTTGCTCCAGACCGATGCCTTCAATCTGGCTGACCGTGCCAGTGAAATAGTCATTCACAAACTGGCTATTGAGGCCGATCGCTTCAAAAATCTGTGCGCCGCAGTAAGACTGGTAGGTCGAGATGCCCATTTTGGACATGACTTTGTACAAGCCTTTGCCGATCGCCTTGACGAAGTTTTTGCCGGCTTTTTCAACATCGCCGGTCAGGGTCTTGATGGTTTCGTACACCAGCCATGGGCAAACAGCTTCCGCACCATAGCCTGCCAGCAGGGCAAAATGGTGTACTTCACGGGCTGAGCCTGTATCAATCACCAGACCGGTGCTGGTACGCAAGCCGGCTTTGACCAGAAACTCATGCGTGGCCGAGCAGGCCAGCAGGGCTGGAATGGCAATGCGGTTCGCTGCGACGGCACGGTCCGAGAGGATCAGTACGTTATAGCCGTCATGCACGGCTTTTTCGGCTTGGTCGTGCAAGACGTCCAGGGCCTGTTTCATGCCGGTTTTACCTAAGGCGGCATCATAAGTCAGGTCAAGGACGATGGACTTGAACTGGCCTTTGGTCAAAGACTCAATCTGTTTGAGTTTTTCCAGGCCTTCCAGGCTCAACACTGGCTGGCCGCTTTCCAAACGCAATGGCGGGTTGGTCTCATCAATCGCCAACAGATTGGGTTTAGGGCCGATAAATGTCACCAGTGACATCACCAGCTCTTCACGGATCGGGTCAATCGGCGGGTTGGTCACTTGTGCAAACAACTGTTTAAAGTAGTTGTACAGCGTCTTGGCTTTGTTGGACAGCACGGGCAAGGCCGCGTCGTTCCCCATGGAGCCTGAGCCCTCTTCGCCGTTGTCTATCATGGGTTGCAAGACAAACTTCAAGTCTTCCTGAGAGTAACCAAAGGCTTGTTGGGTATCCAGCAAATCCGCTTTCAGGCTGACTTCGCCATTGCCTACGCCAGGCAAGTCGGTCAAATGGAAGCGGGTCTGTTCAATCCACTGGCGATAAGGTTTGGCTTGTGCCAGTTCAGTTTTGACTTCTTCGTCGTCGATAATGCGGCCTTGCTCCATGTCGATCAGCAACATTTTGCCTGGCTGCAAACGCCATTTTTTAACGATTTTTTCTTGTGGGAAAGTGATCACGCCCATTTCAGACGCCATCATGACGATGTCGTCTTCGGTCACCAGGTAGCGGGCTGGACGCAAGCCATTACGGTCAAGCGTGGCACCAATCATTTTGCCATCGGTAAACGCGACTGCAGCCGGGCCGTCCCATGGCTCCATCAGTGCCGCGTGGTATTCATAGAACGCACGGCGGTCTTCGTCCATTAATGGGTTGCCTGCCCAGGCTTCCGGGATCAGCATCATCATGGCGTGTGGCAGGCTATAGCCACCAGCCACCAGCAGCTCAAGACAGTTATCAAAGCAGGCGGAGTCGGACTGGCCTTCTGCAATCAGTGGCCACAGTTTTTCCAAGTCTTCACCCAGCACCGCAGATTTCATGGTCTCATGACGGGCGGCCATCCAGTTCACGTTGCCTTGAACGGTATTGATTTCACCGTTGTGTGCAATCATGCGGAAGGGGTGGGCCAGATCCCAGGCTGGGAAGGTGTTGGTAGAGAAACGCTGGTGTACCAGTGCAAGCGCTGAAATCACGCGCTCATCTCTCAAATCTTTGTAGTACACGCCCACTTCATTAGCCAGCAGCATGCCTTTGTAGACGATGGTGCGGGAAGAGAAGGACGGCATGTAAAACTGTGCCTTGTCTTGTAGGTTTAGTGCGCGAATCGCGTGTTCAATGCGTTTGCGGATCACAAAGCATTTGCGTTCAAAGGTGTTGCTGTCGGTCACGGTGCTGGCAATAAACACCTGGCGCATCACAGGCTCAACCGCGCGGGCGGCGTCGGCAATATTGCTGTTGTCGACCGGCACATCACGCCAGCCCAGCAGGGTTTGATTTTCTTCTGCAATGATTTTGGCAAAGATGGCTTCGCATTGCGCGCGGTTGTCTGCGTTTTGTGGCAGAAATGCCTGACCGACGGCGTATTGTCCGGCTGCTGGCAAGGTCATGCCCAGCTTGGCAGCCTCTTCGCGCATAAAGGTATCTGGCATCTGCATCAGCAAGCCCGCGCCGTCACCCAGTTTAGGGTCGTAACCGGTCGCGCCGCGATGGGTCAGGTTGTCCAGCAGTTGCAGGCCTTTAGCGACAATGTCGTGGCTTTTCTGGCCTTTAATATGGGCGACAAAGCCCACGCCACAGCTATCTTTCTCGTGGCGTCTGTCATATAAACCCTGGGATTGCGGAGCTAAACCGAATTGGTCGTCCCGGGCGGTTGCGGTATCTTGAGAAGCACTCATCAGGTTGTTGTCAGACTGCATGTCCATTGCCAGATTCTTCACTTACAAAACATTTGGAGGAACCTTCAATGATACCGTTAAAGTTTAGCAATTTCAATTGTTTAGCCTGCGTTAAATAACGGATAAAGGCATTTTATTTTTTAGTTGAGAATGGTTTTTATTTACCAATTAATTGCGCTTTAATTTACACAAATACCAGAGAGCTAGCAGGGTTTTAAAATGGTGGGCTCAGTTGAATCTGTCACGCTTGTGAGGCGGTTTATCCCTGAATAGAGCACTCCTGGCGAGTCCGTTGATCAGAGATTGCGATTGGATTGTCTTTATATAGACGGCCTGCCAGAAGGTGTCAGGCCGCTCAGGGGGCGTTATCCGGGATGGTCAAGGATGTGGGGATTCGTTTGCGTGGCGAGTCTGAGTGGCAATCGCCACGCAAACGTCTGGCTTACAGGCTGGCAAAGGCTTGTTCGGCCGCCTGTACGGTTTGGGCGATATCGGCATCGGTATGTGCCGCCGAGACAAAGCCCGCCTCAAATGCAGATGGCCCCAGATAAATGCCGCTGTTCAGCATGCTGTGGAAGAAGTGATTAAAGGCATTTTTATCTGCCTGCATCATGTCGGCGTAGCTGGTGGGGTTGCTGGCGCTAAAATAGAGGCCAAACATGCCGCCTACGCTTTGTGCGCTAAAGGTGACGCCCGCTTTGCGTGCTGCCTGCTTCATGCCGTCCATTAACTGCGCTGTTTTTGCCGTCAGTGCCTCATAAAAGCCGGGTGCCTGGATCAGTTTGAGGGTGGTCAGCCCGGCGGTCACTGCCACGGGATTGCCTGATAGGGTGCCGGCCTGGTAAACCGGCCCTAGTGGTGCCAGTACGCTCATGATGTCTTTGCGGCCACCAAAGGCGCCTACGGGCAGGCCGCCTCCAATGACTTTGCCCAGGGTCGTCATGTCCGGTCTAATGCCATATAGTGCCTGTGCACCGCCCAGTGCCACGCGGAAGCCGGTCATGACTTCATCAAAAATCAGCACCGTGCCATGCTGAGTGCACAGTTCACGCAAAGTGGTTAAGAACTCGCGGTGAGGCACAATCAGGTTCATATTGCCGACTACCGGCTCCAGAATCACGCAGGCAATCTCGTCCCCCATGCTGGCAAAGGTGTCTTTGAGCATTTGCGAGTTGTTGTAATCGAGCGTCAGGGTGTGCGCAGCGACTTCTGGCGGGACACCGGCGGAGCTGGGTTCGCCAAAGGTGAGCAAGCCGGAGCCAGCCTTCACGAGCAAGGCATCGGCATGGCCGTGGTAACAGCCTTCAAATTTGATGATTTTATTGCGCTTGGTAAAGCCACGGGCCACGCGAATGGCGCTCATGGTCGCTTCGGTCCCGCTGCTGACCAGGCGTACTTGTTCCATACTGGGCACAAGTTGATTAATTAATTCAGCCATTTCGAGCTCGAGGCCGGTTGGCGCGCCGAAACTCAGGCTGTTGGCGGCCGCTTGCTGCACGGCTGCAACAACTTCCGGGTGGGCATGTCCCAAAATCATGGGGCCCCAGGAGTTGATGTAGTCAATGTATTCTTTACCATCCGCATCCCAGAGCTTGGAGCCGAGGCCCTTTTTGAAAAAGATGGGCGTGCCACCGACGCTACGAAACGCGCGTACCGGCGAGTTGACGCCGCCTGGAATCAGTTGCTGGGATTTTTCAAACAGTTGCTGGTTGCGAGAGGTCATGACGGAGCAATCGGATAAACATTAAAAACGCTATTCTAGCAGAGCCTCTGGGGTTGATCATGCGTACGCTTGGCCGGATGGCTTGTGGTTAGCGAGGATGCCCAAGCTATTGAGTCTGGCTGGCGAGCTGTTGAAGGTGGCGCTCAGCCTCCGCCTGCAAGCTTGGCTGCGCGGATTGTTGAGCGAGCAAGGCCAGTCCTGACCAAGCTTCCAGATAATTCGGCTCCAGCGTGGTGGCCTGTAAATAGGCTTGTTGGGCTGCGGCGAGGTGCCCTTGCCCATGTAGCGCACTGGCTAAATAAAAGTGTGCTTCTGCGGCCTCTGCTTGCTGGCTTAACCAAGTGCGCGCGATCTGCTCTACGGCCGGCCAGTCGCTGTTTTGGTAAGGAATCACCACTTGCATCCAGAATGGGCGCTCATTCAGCGGTAAGTCCCAAAAGGGAGTGGCGTCGGCCTGAATGCTGTTGCTGGCTTGTTTGCCAAGCAGCGTTTGTATCCACTCGACCGGCACACTATAAAAGTAGGCCTGTTTGCCGGGACTTTTAAAAGTGCTTAAAGCAACCAGTTCGCCTGTCTGGTTAAAGGTCGGGCTGCCACTGGCGCCCATGATAAACGCGGCATCGGTGCGCACAATCAGGCTGTCATCATAGTGGTACAAGGCTTTCACATGGCCTGCGATGGTTTGTGGCTTGGGCGGTCCACCTGGAAAGCCGATGGAAAAGACGGCATCACCATAATGTAAGGCGGCGGTTGTGCCCAGCTTGACTGGCGGCAGTTCCAGATATTGAAATTTCAACAGGCAGATATCGTGCTTCCAGTCCGCGACCATGCCAACCGGGCTGACGCTATCACCGAATTTGGAAACGCTGACGCCGCTGCTGTTCGCCAGCACATGGCAATTGGTAGCCACTGTATCTGGCGCCACAACCACGCCGCTGCCGACGCCGTGACCGCCCGTTTGCGTCATGCTGTGCACTTTTACCACCGAGGCTTTCAGTCGGTAAACCAGCTCATGGTCGAGCTCGGCATGGGCCACCAAAGCGCCCGTGCTGAAGAGCATGAAGCAAACAAGATTGGATGAGGGGCGCATACAAACTCCCATGGTTGGTGATGAAGGCAAGCTACCTCAGACTTTGTCAGCCGGAATTGCAAAAAATTCTGCTTGCCCTGACACAATATCTGTGAAAAGCCATGCAAACAGCGCTAGAATAGCCGGTATTTTTTGATTGTTTAAGGATTTATCATGCTGATTACGAGCGAAATCGTTGATTTGGACACCCCGACCGGGGTGATGCGTACTTATGTTCATCGTCCAAAACACGATGGCAAAGTGCCTGCGGTTTTGTTTTACTCTGAAATTTTTCAGCAGACCGGTCCGATTGAGCGCGCAGCGCGCTTTTTAGCAGGGCATGGTTATGCCGTGCTGGTGCCGGAAGTGTTCCATGAGTTGAATCCGATTGGCACGGTATTGGGCTATGACGATGCTGGCCGCGACAAAGGCAATGCGGACAAAATGGCCAAAGATGTGCAGGCCTACGACACGGATAACCGCGCCATGATTGACTATCTGAACAAGCAAGCCTGGTATGACGGCAATTTGGGTGCGGCCGGTTTTTGTATCGGTGGTCACCTGGCTTTCCGTGCAGCTTTGCAGCCAGAAGTGAAAGCGACGGCCTGTTTCTACGCTACCGATTTGCACACCAACATTATCCCGAACCAGCCTGGTCAGCACAGCATGGACCGTGTCGGCGAAATCAAGGGCGAGTTGCTTATGATCTGGGGCAAGCAAGACCCTCATATCCCGGGAGATAAGCGTGCAGAGCTGTATAACCGCTTTGCCGCGGTGCCCGGACTGCATTACACCTGGCATGAATTTAATGGACAACATGCCTTCATGCGCGATGAAGGGGAACGTTACGATGCGCAGCTGGTCAACATTGGATATCAATTGACCTTGCAGATGTTCGGTAACGTACTCAAGTAACCGACTGGAACACTTGAGCGAAAGAAAACTAAGGTGCTGAAAATGTTATGCCAGTTGCGATTCTCAAAACAACTTGCATGGGATATTCAATACATACCCTAGTCCAAGCACAGGCCAAAAGCCTGTGCTTTTTTTCAACTAAATTAACCATTGTTTAGAGAGAACTATGACTATAAAAAATGCGGATATTGGATTGGTAGGATTGGCAGTGATGGGCCAAAACCTGGCGCTTAACATTGCTGATCACGGCTATACCATTGCGGTCTATAACCGTGACCCGAAGAAAATGCTGAACTTCATCGAGGAGTGTAAAAAGAATGAGCCCTCACACGAACGTGTGGTGGGGCATGCTGATTTGGCCTCTTTTGTACTGAGCATCAAGCGTCCACGCAAGATTGTGTTGTTGGTGAAAGCCGGGAGCGCGACCGATGTGACCATTAACGCTCTGTTGCCTTTCTTGGAGCAAGGGGACATTATTATTGATGGCGGTAATGCGCTGTGGACGGACACCATCCGTCGCGAAAAAGAGCTTGCTGCCAAAGGCATTGAGTTTATTGGTTCCGGCGTGTCTGGTGGTGAAACCGGTGCCCGCTTTGGTCCATCGTTGATGCCTTCAGGTACACGCAAGGCCTGGGCTAGTCTGGAGCCCATCTGGCGCGATATTGCAGCCAAAGTGGATCCTGTGACAGGTGCCCCGTTAGAAGGTGGCGCACCTGGCAAACCAGTTCAGGGTGGGTTCTCTTGCGCGGAATATATCGGCCCGGATGGTGCAGGTCACTATGTAAAAATGGTGCACAACGGTATCGAGTACATCGATATGCAGTTGATTTGCGAAGCCTACTGGCTAATGAAAAATCTGCTGGGCATGCCGGCCGATGAAATCGGCAAAGTGTTTGCCGAGTGGAACAAAGGTGAGCTGTCCAGCTTCCTGATTGAAATTACGGCCGATATCCTGCAGCAAAAAGATCCCGCTGGCAAAGGCTTCCTGGTTGACCAGATTCTCGATACGGCAGGCCAAAAAGGCACCGGCCAGTGGACGGCGGCCAATGCGCTCGAACTGGGTGCGCCCGCCAATGCGATTGCAGCTGCCGTCTATGCGCGTGCATTATCCAGCCTTAAAGAGGAGCGTGTTGAAGCCAGCAAGATCCTCAAAGGTCCAGTGATTGTGCAAGAGAAAGACAAAGTTGCAACCATTGAGGCGATCAAAAATGCCTTGTATTGCTCCAAAATCTGCGCCTACGCACAAGGCTTCCAGTTGATTGATAAGGCACAAGTGGCTTATAACTGGAAACTCAACTTCGGTGAAATTGCCCAGATCTGGCGTGGCGGTTGTATCATCCGTGCGCGCTTCCTGCAAAAAATCACCGATGCTTATGCATTGAACTCACGCCTGAAAAACCTGATGCTGGATCCATACTTCACCAATGCGATGAACGAAGGTCAGGCAGGCTGGCGTAAAGTGATTGCGTTGGCCGTGACCAATGGGATTCCTGCACAAGGCTTCGCGGCGGCATTGGCTTACTATGATGGCTACAGAAGTGCTGACTTGCCAGCCAACCTGCTGCAAGGCCAGCGTGACTACTTTGGCGCACATACCTATGAGCGCAAAGATCAGCCACGTGGTCAGTTCTTCCACTTAGATTGGCCAGAAGCTGGTCGTCCACAGCTGTCGGTTGAATAGTCTGCAGTTTCTTAGGATAGCAGTGACCGCTCTTACGGGTCGTCGCTGCTTCTGAATCAACCGCTGAAAATAAAAAAGATGGCGATAAAAGCCATCTTTTTTATTTGTCTCATCATTACCTCTACTTTAACGCAGGGACTTCGATATCGCAGTCGTTGCGCAATTTTTGGGTAAAGGGCGCCCGAAGTGAATTTTCACATATTTCCGGCTAACCCTAGATTGGATTCAAGCATCCAACCTGAAAATCAGTGACCCATTGCGGGGTCGGTTTGAAACGCCCTGCGTATTAAACGCAGTCGCAACTCGATTCCAAAAAGCGATGAAGCTCGTTGATTGCTTTCAGGTGTTGCTGTTCTTCGGCAAACGCTTTAGCGTTGGGAGCAGCATTGTTGAGGCTGGGGGCGTAAATTTCATCAATCAAAAAATGTTGTGATGAAACGGCTTGGTAGGATTCTACGATTTGCATTTTTACTCTTCCTTTTGGGATTCTCAATATTCATTACACAAAACAACGAATTGTGTTCGCCGTGCTTGTGGCGCCAAAATTAACAAAAAGTTCATTCTGCAGCAATGCGGAATTTGCCGTAGTGACCAAACTTGTCAAATTCTTCAGGCATATTTGTATCGCTACAACATTAAAGCAAACATGGTGCCATGTTCACGCTTAAAATAACGCATACTCCTCAAGGTTGGATGACACGTGTTGAAGATGGCTTGAAACCATGTGACGTAAAAACTGAAAGCCAAATCCGCTGATTTTTCGTAGAATATCGGCTTGTTTAATAAAACCTTTAAAAGCAGCATGCAAATTTTCGTCAATGGTAAAGCCATGCAACTTGCCGCAGAGGCCATGAGTGTGCAAGCGTTGGTCGAGCAGATGCAACTGACAGGTAAGCGCATTGCGATTGAGCGTAATGGCGATATTGTGCCGCGTAGCCAGTTTGCCCACGTGCAGTTGCACGCGGATGACAAGCTGGAAATCGTCGGTGCGGTCGGTGGCGGTTAAGCGCGATCTCATCAGCGTTATGCAGCTAAGAATGGAATAGAAAGTTTAATGATGAATGATGCTTTAGTGATTGCCGGTCAATCTTATCAATCCAGACTGTTGGTTGGCACCGGCAAATACCAGGACTTTACGCAGACACGCGCTGCGATAGACGCCAGTGGCGCTGAAATTATTACCGTGGCCATCCGCCGGACCAATATCGGTCAACATGCAAGCGAACCTTCTCTGCTGGAGTATTTGCCGCCGAACGAATTTACTTATCTGCCGAATACCGCGGGTTGTTACAGTGCTGAAGAAGCCGTGCGCACCTTGCGTCTGGCGCGTGAGTTGCTGGATGATCACCGCCTGGTCAAGCTGGAGGTATTGGGTGATCCGAATACCTTGTATCCGAATGTGACCGAAACCATTGCTGCAGCCAAAACGCTGGTCAAAGAAGGCTTTGAGGTCATGGTGTATACCTCGGATGACCCGATCATCGCCAAGCAACTGGAGGATATTGGCTGTGTGGCAGTGATGCCGTTGGCCTCGCTGATTGGTTCCGGCATGGGGATTTTAAATCCATGGAATCTGCAAATTATCATCGAAAATGCCAAGATCCCGGTCTTGGTGGATGCTGGCGTAGGCTGTGCGTCTGATGCGGCGATTGCGATGGAGTTAGGCTGTGCCGGCGTGTTGATGAATACTGCCATTGCGGCTGCGCGTGACCCGGTGTTGATGGCAGGCGCCATGAAAAAAGCCATTGAGGCTGGCCGGGAATCCTTTTTAGCCGGACGTATGGCGAAAAAACTGTATTCTGCCAGCCCTAGTTCACCAACCACTGGCATGATAGGATAAATGTGACCGAACGCGCCCTCTATGCCTGTCAGGTGTCTGTCGAGACAGAGTACTTGCCTGATCAGTCTTCGCCAGAAACGGGGCAGTACATCTATGCCTATACGATTACGATCCGCAATACCGGGCAAACGCCTGCGCAGCTGATTAGTCGACATTGGGTGATTACCGATGCCATGCAACAGGTACGGGAAGTCAAAGGGCTGGGGGTGGTCGGCGAGCAGCCCTTGCTGGCGCCCGATGCAGAATACCGCTATACCAGTAGCGTCATGTTCAGTACACCCAGTGGGGAAATGTATGGCACTTATCAGATGGTGGCCGTCGATGGTCACTGGTTTGAAGTCGATATCCCGACGTTCTGGTTGCATCAGGCAGCCGGGCTGCATTAAACCGCACGCGCAAACATTTGCCTCGTCTGCTGTCTGCTGCATGAGGCCGCAGACCTATCAATGGTCTTTAAGTTGAAGTCACAAACGTGTTAACCATCAAAAACAGTTCTGTCATCCGTCTATGTCTTGTCCTTTCCAGTCTGCTATGGCTGGCAGGATGTCAAACGGTGCCAACGCCGGACACCTCGGGCAGAACATCGCCAGCTCCGAGCAAGCCTGCGGTTGAAAGGCCCGGTACGAGTAGCAGTGTCCCGCCTGTTACGCCATCACAAGCCTTTGCCTTGCTCCAGCCTGCGCAGTGGGCAGACCTGCCAGGGTTGGAAAAAGAAGACTGGATCGCCAGCTGGAAGGCATGGCTACAAGGATGTCAGGGGCTCAAAAACAAAGCGGACTGGAAAGCGGTTTGTGCTGCCGCGCTCTTGGTGCAGGCTGAGGATGTGTCTGCCATTCAGGCCTACTGGCAACAATATTTTAATGTGTATGCCACGCGGCAGGCGGATGGCGCCTCGCAGGGCTTGATCACCGGCTATTATCAGCCTGTGTTGCAAGGGGCTAGGCAAGCAAGTCCGCGTTACCGCGTCCCGCTTTATCAAGTGCCGTCGGATTTGATTACCGTGAATTTGTCGGCATTGTTTCCCGAGCTCAAGTATAAACGCGTGCGTGGCCGCTTGCAGGGCCAAACGCTGATTCCCTATTACACACGGGCAGAAATTGAGCAGCCGCAATCGCCGTTGAATGGCAGTGAGTTAATCTGGGTCAGCGATCCGGTAGAAGCATTTTTTCTGCAGGTACAGGGGTCGGGCATCATTGCGCTTGAAAACGGCGAGCGTGTTCCCGTAGGTTACGCCGACCAGAATGGGCACCCTTACCAGTCTATTGGCAAGATCCTGGTGGAGCGCGGAGAAATGACCGCCAGCGAGGCTTCCATGCAGGGAATCAAGGCTTGGGCACAGCAGCATCCCGAGCAGTTACGCGGTTTGCTGGATGCGAATCCCAGCTATGTGTTTTTCAAGTTGCTGCCACCGGGGTTGTCCGGCCCATTAGGCGCATTAGGGGTGCCGCTCACAGCTGAACGTAGTGTTGCGGTCGATCCGTTTTACATTCCCCTGGGCGCCCCTGTCTATCTGGCGACCACTTACCCCAATGATGTGGCACCTTTGCAGCAATTGATGCACGCTCAGGATACGGGGGGGGCGATCAAGGGCGGCGTGCGTGCCGATGTGTACTGGGGAGAAGGCGATGCTGCTGGCAAGCTGGCGGGGGCCATGCGCCAACAAGGGAAATTATGGGTGTGGTTGCCCAAAACGTTCCCGTTGCCACATTGACCGAGATGCGGCAGCTGAAGCAATCTTCTGAGCGGGCCTGGCAACGCGCTGTTGTTGGTCAAACCCCCTTCAGGTCCTGGTTGCAGGAAAGGGGTTCATTAACTGCCCGCCTGAAAAAACATTATCCGGCGTTTTCGGTGGAGCTGTTGGCACAAGCCTGGCGCAAGCCGCATGTAGACGAACAGGCCATGTTGCGCCTGCATGCGATGTCCCATGCATGGGTGCGAGAAGTCATGTTGCGCGGAAACGGCCAGCCGCGCGTGTTTGCGCATAGTGTCATCGCGCGTCAGGATTTGCGCGGACCATGGTGCCGCTTGCGTGCAATCGGGCGGGTGCCGCTCGGGGCAGCGCTGTTTGCCAATCCTAAAGTCACACGTGGGCCGTTGCAGTTCCGCAAATTGTACGCACAGCATCCCTTGCATCAGGCGGTATGCCGCTATCATCCGCAGTTGCAGCAACATCCCCTTTGGGCAAGACGCTCCTTGTTCCGTCTGCATCATCACCTTTTGCTGGTGACAGAAGTGTTTTTGCCTGCTTGTGTGGACCATCCCCATGATTAATTTTTTAATCGGAAAGCTTTTGTAATGCAGTCAACCATCAACTGGCATGCGTATTATCGCTTAACCCGCCTGGATAAGCCGGTCGGGATTTGGTTGCTACTCTGGCCCACATTGTGGGGGCTGTTGATTGCAGGCGCAGGGCACCCTGATCTATGGGTGGTAACCGTGTTTGTGTTGGGTACGATACTGATGCGCTCAGCCGGCTGCGCATTGAATGACATTGCCGACCGGTACTGGGATGGCGCGGTGGCGCGCACCCAACGCCGGCCGTTGGCGACCGGGGAGATTTCTGTGAAAGAGGCTTATGCCGTGGCGGTAGCGCTATCTTTGATAGCGTTTGTGCTGGTGTGTACGCTGGGCATGCAAGTGGTGCTGTGGTCCGTCCCAGCTTTGTTTCTGGCGGTTAGCTACCCGTACACCAAACGCTTTTTTGCCATTCCACAGGCCTATTTGGGCATTGCGTTTGGCTTTGGTATCCTGATGGCATTTGTTGCCTTACAAGGGGCTGTGCCGGCAACTGCCTGGTGGTTGTTGCTGGCGAATGTCTCGTGGTCAGTGGCCTATGATACGGCTTATGCCATGGTGGACCGTGAGGATGACCTTAAGATCGGCATCCGTTCATCTGCGATTACCTTTGGTCACCGTGAGGTATTCGCGATTATGCTGTGCCTGATTGCCACGCTGGCCATGATGGCCTGGGTCGCCATTCAGCTCAGGCTGGGCTGGCCATTCTGGCTGGGTTGGGTGGCCGCTGCCTTACAGTTATTCAGGCAATATGGACTGATCCGTACGCGTCAGCGTGCGCAGTGTTTCAAGGCATTTTTGGAGAATATCTGGATAGGCGCGGCATTAACCGCAGGCATCGCTGGTGCCTATTGGTTAGGCTGATTTGCGTCCACCAGCGGGCTCAGCCAGCTCAAAGGTGAAGTCGGTCCAATACTGGAAGGGTGCTTGTTCTGCCGGAGCGAGGATATAGATGTCTTCAGAGAGTTGCTGCAACTCGCGCAAGTTACCATTGATGGACGTCTCTTCGTCCGGGGCTTTTGGCGCAGGGGGCATTGCAGGCAGGTTTTGTGTCTGGCAGGCAATTTCTTTCAATAGCATGAGGTCTTCAAAGACGCTACGCTCAAAACCCATACGCGGCACAAGGCGGGTGTTGTAAACCAGGTCGTCAATCAGCGCAATCACCTGCGGCGTGCCCCAGGCCTGCTGCAAGGCTTTCATCACGCGCGGGAAAGATTCGATGCCTTGTTGTTTGAGGTCTGGCGCGTGCTCTACATTCAAGTTGAAGTGCTTGCGGCACTCGCTGGCCATCATGTCAAACTCCTGGTGCTTGCCTTCTTTGGATAATAAATCCAGTAAATACAGCCACATCCAGGGGGAGCATTTCGGGTGTTTGGCCAGGTGTTGTTGCAAGTGCTCAATGGCCTGATTCACTCGACCATGTGTGAAGAGTCTGGAAGCATCTTGCATCACGGACTGCGTGCTTTTTTGTGAGCTGAGTTTTTGTGGAACCGCTTCGAGCCCGAGCACATCATCATTGGCGTGGATAGGAACCGACTTCAAGCGACTTCCGGTTCGTTGGGTATAGGGCGGTTGCGTCGCACCAGAGACTGGTTGTGCAGGACTTGGTGAGCTGGTGAGTGGCGACAAAGTGGTTGTGAATCGCTGGCTGGTTTGCGGCTGGGTCGCCGGACCGGTGGATTCTTCCGTGGCTGAGGCTGGTTGGCGGCCTTTGGCGCGCTTGGGTACTGCCGCATGCCGCCTGAGCCAGTCGGCAAAGAAAAAGCCGCTGGCGATCAAGGCCAGGCCTAGCGTCATCACCAGTGTGCGCAGCAGGTGGTTTTCATTCTGCACATGGACCAATTGCGATTTCAGAGAGGCGAGTAAATTCGTTTGCGCCAGTGAACTGGCATAAAGGGCATCGGATTTGCTTTGCAAGGTGTTAAATGCCTGCTGCAATTCATTGATTTGTTCCTGTAACTTGTCGTAGGCCTCCAGCGGGATGCCCTCCTGTACCGGTTGAGAGGGTGCCTGTGGGGTCGAGGTGGGCGCCTCTGCAGTAATTGGCTGGGTCGCTGTTTGCTGAGGCGCCTCTACTTCAAACGACACCTTCATGTCCGGGTGCAGGGTAAAGGTCTGCGCGGTGCGCTGGCATGTATCTGTTAGGGTGACTTTGACCGGGCTGCTCATTGCGCGGTCGGACCATAGCATGAGCATGCCTTGATCCGCGCTCAGTGTGGTGTATTCCAGATGCACAAAATCAGCCACAGATTGCTGCAGTTGAAAACAGCTGATGTCCGTACTGGATGTGGCATGCGTGATCGGCACTTGTGCCAGCAGGGGTTGGCCAGGTTCAGACTCAAAGCGGAATGCGGATAAATCCGCGGCCTGCACGAGTGAGGTTGGCGCTAACAAAAGCAACAATGGCAACGCCATGCAGCGCAATGCTGTTGTGATCGTGGACTCTCGCGTCTGTGAATGGCCTGAGCGCATGAAAATATTATTTTTTAATCTCTGCGGTTGAAATGATTCAGTGCATCAAGTCGAAACTTGAGCTAATATAGCATCTGTTTGCAATTATTCCTGATAAAACAAAGATCTTTTGCTTAAAAAGCATACTTTACTTCAACTTATTTGCAAAATTGATGGTAAACAGCCCCAAATCTGCAGCCTGATAAAATCATCAAGGCTCGCGGCATTGGTCAGGGATTATTTTAGAATAATCCGTTGACAAGCTTTCTCAAGCTAGCATATAATCCGCCCTCTTAATTTATACGCTATAACTCGGTAGTTATAAAATGAAAACTTTTTCAGCAAAATCGCATGAAGTACAACGTGACTGGTTCGTGATTGACGCCACTGACTTGGTATTGGGTCGTCTGGCCAGCGCAATCGCTCATCGTCTGCGTGGTAAGCATAAAGCTATTTACACACCGCACGTGGATACAGGCGACTACATCATCGTAGTCAATGCGGACAAAATTAAAGTAACCGGCAATAAGGCTGGTGACAAGCTGTACCACCGTCACTCTGGTTATCCAGGCGGTATTACAACCACTTCATTCTCCAAAATGCAAGACCGTTTCCCAGGCCGTGCATTGGAAAAAGCAGTGAAAGGCATGTTGCCAAAAGGTCCTTTGGGCTATGCCATGATCAAAAAAATGAAAGTGTATGCGGGTGACAAGCACGAGCATACTGCGCAACAACCGCAACCATTAACCATCTAATTCAAGACGATTAGGATAAAACATGATCGGTAAATACAACTACGGCACAGGCCGCCGCAAAAGTTCAGTGGCACGTGTGTTCATCAAGTCCGGTAGCGGCAATATCGTTGTAAACGACAAGCCAGCTGACGTGTACTTCTCACGCGAGACTTCTCGCATGATTTTGCGTCAACCTCTGGAATTGACCAACAACACTGCGAGCTTTGACATTCTGGTCAATGTGCATGGTGGTGGTGAATCCGGTCAAGCTGGTGCAGTTCGTCACGGCATTACCCGTGCATTGATTGACTATGATGCTGCCCTGAAGAGCGCATTGTCCCACGCTGGTTTCGTAACACGTGATGCACGTGAAGTTGAACGTAAGAAAGTCGGTCTGCGTAAAGCACGTCGTCGGAAACAGTTCTCCAAACGTTAATTTTTCAACGTTTGTTACAAACCTGTTGTGCAAAAAGGTCGCATTGGCGGCCTTTTTCATTTATATTAATTAACTTTTTACGCAGTGTGCGTTTTAACTCCTCAACTGGGTAAGGCAGATGGAAAAGATTAAGGTAGGCATCGTTGGCGGCACAGGATATACCGGTGTAGAGTTATTGCGCTTGCTGGCGCGTCATCCCAATGTGCAATTGCAGGTCATTACTTCACGGGGTGAAGCAGGCCTGCCTGTGGCAGAGATGTTTCCCAGTTTGCGTGGCGTCGTTGAGCTTGCCTTTAGTGACCCAGCGACCGTTGATCTGACCCAATGTGATGTGGTGTTCTTCGCCACGCCCCATGGTGTGGCCATGGCGCAAGCGCCTGCGCTGGTAGCTGCTGGCGTGAAGGTGATTGATCTGGCAGCAGATTTCCGGTTGCAGGATGCCGCTGTCTTTGAAAAATGGTACAAACTCCCCCATAGCTGTACCGATATTTTGCAAGATGCCGTCTACGGCTTGCCAGAGCTATATGGCGAAGAGGTGCAGCAGGCGCAAGTGATTGGCAATCCAGGGTGTTACCCCACCACCGTGTTGCTGGGGTTGGCGCCCTTACTTGAGCAAGGCTGGATTGATTTCTCGGTGCCAATTATCGCGGATGCGAAGTCGGGTGTCTCCGGCGCCGGCAGAAAAGCCGAAGTGTCTACGCTGTTCTCTGAAGCGAGTGATAACCTCAGAGCCTATGGTGTGGCAGGGCACAGGCATCATCCCGAGATTCTGGCACAACTCAAAAAACTGTCTGGCAATGAAGCTGTCCAGCTCATCTTTGTGCCGCATTTGATCCCGATGATACGTGGCATGCTCAGTACGCTCCATGTCAAACTCAATAGGCAAGCGCCGCGGGCATCCATCCAGCAGGTGTATGAGCAACGCTACCAGGGGTCGACTTTTGTCGATGTGATGCCGGCCGGTGCGCTTCCCGAGACACGCTCGGTCCGTGGATCGAATGTTTTAAGGATGGCGGTGTACCCACAGGCGGATGATTATGTCACAATCATTGTCGTGCAGGACAACCTGGTTAAAGGCGCCTCTGGTCAAGCGGTGCAGAACATGAACCTGATGTTCAATCTGGCCCCTGAGGCTGGTTTGCAAGTGTTGCCATTGTTGCCATAATGATCAGGCCTATCCGCAGAAGACTCAGGAATCACTTTGGCCTGACTGCCAAACAGGTGGCTGTGCGTTCACATCGCCCCTGGTACTTTCAAGGGATATTGGCGGTTTCCTATGTGGTGATTGGGTTTGCATTGGCCTACTGGGTGTTGCATGATGATGATAGTGAAAATATTCGGCATCGCCTGCGCCAGGTCACGACGGAAAATATAGAGTTGCAGAAGAAACTGATCGCTTCCCAGCGTGAGTTACAGGTGGAATTGGCAACGAGCAACAACCTGGCCAAAACACTGACTGCGCAACAGGACGAAAATATCAAGCTCAAAGAGGAGCTGGTGTTTTACAAAAACATGACCAAGCATTGAGTCTGTGTGAGCAGCACTGACGCAATCAGGATTGCCATTTAAGTATATCGGAACAGGAAGTCGCATGTTTTTCAAGAAAAGTGTTCAAATTGACAGTCACATTGATACCCTGATCGGGCATGAAACGCAGTTAAATGGCAATATGCAGTTTGCAGGTGGTTTAAGAGTAGATGGCTTGATTGTCGGTAATGTCATTGAAAAGCAAACCCATCCCAGTACACTGATTATCAGTGAAAACGGAGCCGTGACTGGCAGTGTCGAGGCCTCCAAAATTGTACTGAACGGCATGATACGCGGGCCGGTGCGGTCTTCCGTCTTTATCGAGTTGCAAAGCAAGGCGCGTATTATCGGCGACCTGTATTACAAATCGCTCGAAATGCACACCGGTGCCGTGATTGAAGGAAAACTGATTTATCTGGGTGAGCAGGCCGAAGCGAGCCCAACAGAAACATCAACGACAGAAGACAGTTAAACGCAGCCACTTGAAATCCGGCGGATTACCGCCATATACTGAATACGAATTTTACAGGAGTCTATGATGACCACAGAAGCCACCCTTGAAATGCCTAGTCCTTTGGTATTTACCGATAATGCTGCCAAAAAGGTCAAAGAGCTGATTGATGAGGAAGGTACGCCAGAGCTGAAACTGCGTGTGTTTGTGAGCGGTGGTGGTTGTTCCGGCTTTCAGTATGGCTTCACCTTTGAAGAAGAAGTTAACGACGACGATACCCAGGTGGACAAGGACGGCGTGACCTTGTTGATTGACCCGATGAGCCTGCAATATCTCATGGGCGCAGAAATCGACTATACCGATAGCCTGCAAGGCTCGCAATTTGTCATTCGTAATCCGAATGCGACCACCACTTGTGGGTGCGGTAGCTCGTTCTCGGTTTAAAACTAGCGTAACTCAAAATAAAAAAACGCCAGATGATATCTGGCGTTTTTTTATTTCTTCACTATTTGCATCGCGAAACTAACGCTGATGCAAAGGAACGAATTCCCGACGTTCAGACCCCACATACAACTGGCGAGGGCGGCCAATTTTCTGTTCGGGGTCGGCGTTCATTTCACACCATTGTGAAATCCAGCCTGCAGTGCGGGCCAGGGCAAAAATCGCCGTAAACATCGAATTGGGGATGCCCATGGCGCGCATGACGATGCCGCTGTAGAAGTCCACGTTTGGATAGAGTTTGCGGGAAACGAAGTATTCGTCCTCAAGCGCAATTTTTTCCAGTTCCATCGCCAGTTTGAACATCGGGTCATCGTGCAGGCCCAGTTCGTTGAGCACTTCATGGCAGGTTTTGCGCATGATAGAAGCGCGGGGGTCCATGTTGCGGTAAACGCGGTGGCCAAAGCCCATCAGGCGGAAGCTGTCGGTTTTGTCTTTGGCGCGTTTGATAAATTCGCCGATGCGGCTGACGTCGCCGATTTCTTCCAGCATGTTAAGTGTGGCTTCGTTGGCGCCACCGTGTGAGGGGCCCCATAGCGAGGCGATGCCGGCTGCGATGCAGGCAAACGGGTTGGCGCCGCTGGAGCCGACCAGACGCACGGTAGAGGTAGAAGCATTTTGCTCGTGATCTGCGTGCAGAATCAGAATCCGCTCAAACGCACGGGCCAGAATCGGGTTGGGCACATAGTCTTCACAGGGCGTGGCGAACATCATGTGCATAAAGTTTTCGGCGTAGCCCAATTTGTTTTTGGGATACATGAATGGCTGGCCAATGTTGTACTTGTAGCTCCAGGCGGCAATGGTGGGGACTTTGGCCAGCAGGCGCATGGCGGCCACTTTCCGTGATTCCGGGTCGGCCACATTGTTGTTGTCTGGATAGAAGGCCGCCATGGCGCCTACGACCGCGATCATGACCGCCATCGGGTGCGCATCGCGGCGGAACCCACGGAATACATTGCTCATCTGGTCGTGCAGCATGGTGTGTTCGCTGATGGTGCTCACGAATTCCTCACGTTGATTGTTATCCGGCAGTTCGCCGTGCAGCAACAGGTGCGAGACCTCAAGGAAGTCACAGTTCTCGGCCAGTTGCTCAATCGGATAGCCACGGTAGTAAAGCAACCCTTTTTCACCATCAATAAAGGTAATGCCAGATGTACACGATGCGGTAGACATGAAGCCAGGATCAAACGTGAAATAACCATGTTTGCCCAAGCTGCGGATATCAATCACATCCGTGCCCAGTGAGCCTTTTAATACTGGTAGCTCAATTGCGCTACTATCGTTGTCAAATGTAATGGTCGCCTTGGTAGCCATAACGTACTCAGTCTTTAATCAAGTTGGTTAAATTATACGCAATCGTTTTGTTTTATCACCGCTTGTGCGGTGACTGTCGCGGAAAAGTTAAAAAAACAATCAAAAGCCTGCACCAGATGTAATCAAGTCACTGGTGCGTTTGCACTGCTTTTGGGAATCATTGCTACGCGTCGTTGCCGGTGCTTAGTTGGGGTAAACGGCACCCAGAATGCGTGGCCCCGCCGCGCCGGTGACAGCGGCCAAATTGCCTGGCAAATGATCTACACAGCGTTGCGCCAGCCAGGCAAAGGCGACCGCTTCCACCCAGTCCACGCCAACGCCCAATTGATCCGTCAGCTGTATGGACTGGCCAGACAGCGCCTGCAGTCTATTCAGCAAGGCCAGATTATGGGCACCACCCCCACAGACGTAGACTTCCTGAGCCCCTGGGCAGAATCGCGTCAGTGCATCGGTGATGCTCACTGCTGTTAACTCAAGCAAAGTACGCGCCACATTTTGTGCACTGTCGGGATACTGATGCAGCAGTTGCATTAACCAGGTGTCGTTAAACAGGTCGCGTCCCGTACTTTTAGGTGCGGCCAGTGCAAAATAAGGATCTGCCAACATGGCATTGAGCAAGTCTGGATTAATTTTCCCGCCCGCTGCCCAGTGCCCGCCCGCATCATAGGGTTGGCCTGTGTGTTGCTGCGTCCAGGCATCCATGAGCAGGTTGCCGGGTCCCGAGTCAAAGCCTGTGACTTGTCCGTGTGCTGGCAGATCACTCAAGTTGGCAATGCCGCCGATATTAATGACGACGCGATGCCTATCTGCACTCGTAAACACCGCCTGGTGGAAGGCCGGCACTAACGGTGCACCTTGGCCGCCGGCGGCAATATCGCGACTTCTGAAGTCGCCAATGACCGTGATCCCTGTTAATTCTGCCAAGCGGGCATGGTTGCCCAATTGTATGGTGTATGCCATGCCCTCTGCCAGTGTCGGACAGTGCCGGATGGTCTGGCCATGGCAACCGATGGCTGTCACGGCCTCGGCACGGATGTCGGCGAGCTTAAGCAGTTGCTTGACGGCTTGCGCGTAGAGTTCTGCGAGCTGGTTAGCAACCACTGCGGCCTCGTGTAACTCGTTATTGGCGGGCGTGTGCAAGGCCAGTAGGCGCTGTTTAAGCGCGTCAGGGTAGGGCAGAAAATAGGTGGCCGTTTGTGTCAGTTGCTCGCCCCGTTGCGAGGTGAGCACGGCATCCACCCCGTCCAGGCTGGTACCGGACATCAGTCCAATAAACAAACGTGGCTGGGAGCGATCGGCAGAAACTTGCATGGGTGTCATTTTAACACTGCTCCAGCCGCGCTTACAGAAATGCATGGGATTACGTTAAAATAGCTGTTTTACTTATTTGAGACGGTGCCATCAGTGCGCATCGTTGTATTTGACGGATACCCGCATGACCGATACCAAACAACCCTCATCTGAAGTGCCAGCATTGAGCCCAGAAATTGCCAAGGCGTTGGCCATTATCAAGCGTGGCGCAGATGAGTTACTGATCGAGCAGGAGCTGGTCGAGAAACTGAAAACAGGCAAGCCGTTACGTGTGAAAGCAGGCTTTGACCCTACCGCGCCCGACTTGCACCTGGGTCATACCGTCCTCATTAATAAATTGCGCCAGTTGCAGGATCTGGGCCATCAGATTTTATTCCTGATCGGTGACTTTACCGGCATGATTGGTGACCCAACGGGCAAAAGCGCCACTCGTCCACCCTTAACCGTGGAGCAGGTCAAGGCCAACGCCGATACCTATGCCGCACAAGTCTTCAAAATACTGGATCCCACCAAAACCGAGATTGTTTTTAACTCCAACTGGTTAAGTGAACTCGGTGCGGCGGGGATGATCAAGCTGGCTGCCAGCCATACCGTGGCCCGCATGCTGGAGCGCGATGACTTCTCCAAACGCTTCAAGGGTAATCAACCGATTGCGATTCACGAGTTTCTGTACCCGTTACTGCAAGGATATGATTCGGTCGCCCTGCAAGCGGATCTTGAGCTCGGTGGTACCGACCAGAAGTTTAACCTGCTCATGGGGCGTGAGTTGCAAAAGCAGGCCGGCCAGTCGCAGCAATGTGTGCTGATGATGCCGTTGCTGGAAGGGTTGGATGGCGTCAATAAAATGTCTAAATCACTCGGTAACTACATTGGCATTAGCGAGGCGCCAGAGACTATTTTTGCCAAGATCATGTCGATTTCAGATGAACTGATGTGGCGCTATATTGATTTGCTCTCTTTTGCGACGCTGGAAACCATTGCCGAATGGAAGGCGCAAGTCGCCAGTGGCGCAAACCCCCGCAATATCAAGGTCGGCTTTGCCCAAGAAATTGTGGCGCGTTTCCATGGTCAAGCCGCGGCTGAAAAAGCCTTGCAGGACTTCCAGACCCGTGCCAAAGGCGGCATCCCGGATGACGTGCCCGAAGTTGAAGTGACCATTGAAGGCGAGAGCATCGGCATTAGCCAATTGTTAAAACAGGCGGGCTTGGTTGAAAGCACCAGTGAAGCCATGCGCGCAGTGCAGCAAGGAGGCGTCAAGCTCGACAGCGTCAAGGTGGATGATAAGAATCTGCCTTTGACTAAAGGTGTGACAGTGATCGCACAGGTGGGTAAACGTAAATTTGCCAAGATCACAATCAGGTGATTTGAGCTGAGAAACAAAAAAGGCCGCATCTGCGGCCTTTTTTGTTTAGAGCGTTTTGCGCAAGTTCGCGGGCGGAATATTCAGGGACTCGCGATATTTGGCTATGGTACGGCGGGCAACGACGATACCTTGTTGTGCCAGTGTGTCGGTGATCTGGTTGTCCGACAAAGGCTTTTTCGGGTTTTCTTCGGCCACCATTTGCTTGATCAAGGCGCGGATAGCGGTGGCAGAGCAGGAGCCGCCTGCATCTGTGGCCACCGAGCTGCCAAAGAAGTATTTGAGTTCATAGACGCCACGCGGTGTGAGCATATACTTATGCGTGGTGACGCGGGAAACTGTGCTTTCATGCAAGTCGAGTTCTTCGGCGATTTCACGCAGCACCAGTGGCCGCATGGCAATTTCACCATGTTCAAAGAAGTTGCGCTGGCGATCTACAATGGCTTGTGACACGCGCAAAATGGTCGAGAAGCGCTGCTGGATATTTTTAATCATCCACTTGGCTTCCTGCATCTGGCTTTGCAGGTATTGGCCTGAACTCTCGCGGTTGCGCTTGAGGATGTCCGCATACATCTGGTTGATGCGCAGTTTGGGGATCACGCCATCATTTAAAGAGGCGACCCAAATGCCCTTGATTTTTTTAACCACCACATCGTGCTGGATAAAGTGATCGTGACTAAAGCTGGAAAACTCGCTGCCGGGTCTGGGGTTTTGCTGGCGGATCAGGTGCTGCGCCGCCTTGAGTACCGCTTCATCGCAACCAAGCACCTTGCGCAGTTTGACAAAGTCTTTGTTGGCCAGCAGCGCCAGGTGGTCTTTGGCAATGGCAATGGCGGTTTGCAAGTGTGGCGTTTCTTGCGGCAAACGCGTCAGTTGCAAGAGCAGGCACTCGCGTAAATCGCGCGCACCTACGCCTACAGGGTCCAGATTCTGGATCAGCTTGAGGGCGGTTTCCAGTTCCAGCAGCTCGACCTCAAGTTCGAGTGGCAAGTGCTCCACAATCTCCTGCAGATCTTGCTCCAGATAGCCATCATCAGTGATGCTATCCAGTAGCAGTTTGACCAGGCTCATGTCACGTTGCGATAAATGTGCCAGTTGTATCTGATCAATCAGATGCTCGCGCAAACTGATGCTGGTGGTTTCCTGTCTGGAAAAGTCACTGTCTTCGTCTTCCTGATGATTGCGTCCGGCTTCGTCCCAGTTGCTGGTGCTGCCAAACTCTTCATAATCATCTTCAAACTCTGGCGGCGTGAATTCCTCGTTTAAATTGGGCAGGTCGCTCTCGCTCCCGCCCAGCTCATCGTGCAAGTCTTCACGCAGACTTTCTGCCGGTGCGGTGATCTCTTGCTGCGTTGCCATGTCAAACGAGCTGGCATCTGTCGGCTCAGCTTCTACAGTGGGGGGAGGCGGTGTGTTATCTTCAAACTCGCCTTCTTCACCGTCTGACATTTCCAGTAACGGGTTTTCCTGCAGGATGGTTTCCAGTTCCTGGTTCAGTTCCAGCGTGGAAAGTTGCAGCAAACGGATCGATTGCTGCAGCTGCGGCGTCAGCGCCAGATTTTGCGAAATACGTAATTGCAGGTTCTGTTTCATGACGGATTACAGCCTAAAATTCTTGCCCAGATACACTTCACGCACACCTTCATTCTGAATGATTTCATCGGGCGTGCCTGCTGCAAACACAGCGCCTTCATTGACAATATAAGCGCGGTCACAGATATCCAGCGTTTCGCGCACATTGTGGTCGGTGATTAAAATACCAATATTCTGACTGCTCAGGTAGCGGATGATTTTCTGGATTTCGATCACCGCAATCGGATCAATCCCGGCGAACGGTTCATCCAGCAAAATAAATTTAGGGTCAGTGGCCAGGCAGCGCGCAATTTCAACGCGTCGACGTTCGCCGCCAGACAAGCTGACGGCCTGACTGTTGCGGATGTGCTGGATATGCAATTGATCCAGCAAGGACTCAAGCCTCGCCTCACGCTGCTCTTCCGTATAGGGACGGGTTTCAAGAATGGCGAGTATGTTGTCGGTTACGCTGAGCTTGCGGAAAATGGATGCTTCTTGGGGCAGATAAGCCAGGCCCATGCGCGCGCGCTCATGCATGGGCGCGCGGCTCACGTCGGCGCCATTCAGCGTAATGTTGCCTTCATCCAGCGCAACCAACCCGACAATCATGTAAAAGCTGGTGGTTTTGCCTGCCCCGTTGGGACCCAGCAAGCCGATCACTTCGCCACTGCGTAACTCAAGCGTCGTGTTTTTGACCACGGTACGGCCCTGATAGGTTTTTTTCAGGCGGTTAACCTGCAAATGGTTCTGATCTGCTGCCATGGTTTCCATCTTTATGCTTACTCTTTGCCTTGCTCACCAGTGTTTTCGGCAGGGGCAGGTTCGACCTTGAGTTGCAAGGAGCGATTCATCCGTAACCCCTGTTGAGAGGTTGGCTTGTTGTCAATGACAGGTGGTGTGGTTTTATTTTTAGGCTGTATGGTGGCCTTGACGCGGCTGCCAGCCGTCCCGTTCGGGTTGGCTTTGGTGCCGCCAATCACCTCGGCATACTCGGCGTTGGCGTCGTAGCTGATGTAGTCCCCGGTCACGATGTCTTCACCACGTTTAACCCAGGCATTGGTATACAGTTGCACTTTATCCATGCGGGCGTTGTATTCGATACGTTGACCACTGCCTTGCATCCACTCGTCTTTACCGGTACGTTTTTGCTTGAATGTGGTGGGGTTGCCGGTACAGGTGCTATGTTGAAAGCCGTCCTGATCCTCGCGTACGATCATTTTGTCCGCCTTGATTTGCAAAGTGCCCTGATTAAGAATCACGTTGCCCGTGTAGATACTGATTTTTTTAGCATCGTTCACGGTCACGGTATCCGCCTCAAGCTCTATCGGTTGATCTCGGTCGGATTCTTCGGCCAGCACACTCAGCGGCATGGACAATAGCGCCCATACGCTCATGCAGATCGCTAAAAATAAGGGCTTGTGCGTGTTCAACTCATTTCTCCATAATCAACGGTCATTGGCGTTCTGTGTTTGACGCCTGGGCCGGGCTTGCCAAATTGCTGGCGACGGGTGGACGCTCATAATGCACATGTACCCGGTTAAACAATTGCATGGTATCAGCCCGGTTATCAAAACGCATGCCCGTGCCTGTAATCACTGTCGCCGGTTTTTGGCGGATGACCACCGGCTGGTCTGTGTGTGCCACCTCGGTATCCGGCTCCAGCCAAAGCCGCTCGGTTTGCATTTGTGTTTCTGGCTTGGTGGCGGAGGCTTGGCGGATCACCTTGACCTGTTTGCTAAACTCGACCAGTTTACCATTGGCGGAAACACGTCCTTGCTGACCATAAATTTGCGTGTAAGGCTTGTTCAGGCCAAACTGGGTAAAGCGTGGCCGCTGCAATTCTGTATAGTCATTGGCAGGAAAGTGGCGCATTTTTGCGGCCGCCAGCACATATTTGGTATTACCGGACGCATCCGTGCGGGTACTCACAAAGTTGTACAACATGTAGTCCGGCGCTTGGCGATTAAGTATGTTCATTTTGAGTGCTTGCTCTTGCACATTCTGGTTAATCCAGAAGGTCAGCAGCGCCAGCAACAGCATTAACGCAATCGGCAACAAAATGGGGTGTTTAAGCATGCCTGAATTCTAATGCCTGTATAAGCTAAACGACTTTGGCTTTCAATAAGTCATGCATATTGAATGCCCCTACCAACTGCCCTTGGGCATCGACTGCCAAAAAGCCATTTATTTTGTGCTGCTCCATCATGTTAACTGCTTCAACCGCCATCTGATTCGTCTCCAGCAAATACGGCTGTTTGTTCATCACGGTATCAATGGATGCCTGTGGATTGTTCTTGCCCTGCATAAACAAGCGGCGCAAATCGCCATCGGTAAAAATGCCTATTGGGCGTTGCGCGTGGTCCACAATAGCCGTGAAGCCCATGCCCTTGAGTGAAATTTGCGTGATGGCTTCCTGAATGGAGGCGTGTTGATCAATTTGGGGCACGGCCTCGCCGGTGCGCATGACATCCCTGATGCGCACCAGTAGCCGTCTGCCCAAGCTGCCACCGGGATGCGAACGGGCGAAGTCTTCCGCAGTGAACTCACGCAAATCCAGCACGCAGAGTGCTAAAGCATCGCCAAGGGCCAAGGCCGCTGTCGTGCTGGCTGTGGGAGCCAAGCCGAGTGGGCAAGCCTCATGGCTCACGGCAGCACTCAAATGCACTTCCGACTCACGTGACAAGGTGGAGTCTTCGCTGCCCGTGATGCTCAACACCCGAGCACCGATGCGGCGGATCGCCGGTAAAATATTAATAATTTCATCACTCTCGCCAGAATTGGACAGCGCGATCACCACATCTTCTGCCGTAATCATGCCCAAGTCGCCGTGGCTGGCCTCGGCCGGGTGCATGAAAAACGCCGGTGTGCCGGTACTGGCCAAGGTGGCCGCAATTTTGCCGCCGATATGGCCAGATTTGCCCATGCCCGTGACCACCACCCGGCCCTTGCAGGCCAGAAGCATATGCACGGCGGCCTCAAAAGCCGAGCCAATGCGGTCTGCCAGATGCCTGATCTCATCGGCTTCGTGCAACAACACCCCTCGTGCGCGCGACACGATATCGGGTGTTTTAACAAGATGGATGCCGGAATTTGCTGTCATCATGGCGGGTAAGTATAACAAGCGAGTTGCCTGACAATAAAGTAAAACACCCTTTTTTTACGGTTTTTTTATTCTCAGGCACATTTTTTGCATAAAACAAAGTTTTGTGGCACGATGCATCATCCTGAAACAATTGCGTTTCATAATAGACCTTGACCCTTCAGCGCTGGCTGATGGCGATCAAACCCCTGTTTGACCGGCTTGGTATAAATGCGTTAGAGCTTTGCATGTTTGATTCCCTGATACATCTTTTATTACTGCTGACCAGCTCGGTCTTCGCCGTGGGCTTGTTCCGCATCCTCGGCTTGCCTGCCATGCTGGCCTATTTTGTCATCGGCATCGTGCTGGGCCCGCACGCCCTGGGCTTGCTGGAGGATGAAGAGTCCGGTCGCCAGGTGGCCGAGTTTGGTATCGTGTTTTTGATGTTTAGCATCGGTCTCGAGTTTAGTCTGCCTAAGCTGTATGCCATGCGAAAAACGCTGTTCGGGCTAGGGGGCGGACAGGTCGTGCTGACCTTGCTGGCCAGTCTGGTGCTGGGCAAAGTGGCCGGGCTCAGCCTGACTTCTGCTTTTATCATTGGTGCGGCCATCACCATGTCCTCGACCGCGATTGTGTCCAAAATTCTGATGGAGCGTGTAGACCTTAACTCCAGACATGGTCGTCTCAGTATCGGCGTGCTGCTTTTCCAGGATCTGGCCGTGATTCCGATTCTGGTGTTGATCCAGACGCTAGGCTCGCATAGCGACAATTGGCTGGATGTGTTGGGGCTGACGCTGTTCAAGTCGTCTGTACTGCTGTTTTTACTGTTCAAGTTCGGGAAAAACATCCTTAACTTCTGGTTTGAGCTGGTGGCCAAACAGCGCTCACGCGAGTTGTTTGTGCTCAATGTGCTGATGGTGACCCTGCTGATGGCGGCAGCCACCAACTATGTCGGCTTGTCCTTTGCGCTGGGGGCCTTTGTGGCCGGGATGCTGATTTCTGAGACCAAATACCGTTATCAGGTCGAATCAGATATTGCGCCTTTCCGCGATATCTTGCTGGGTCTGTTTTTTATCAGCGTCGGCATGCTGCTCGACGTTTCCGTATTGATCAATCATATTGTATTGATTGTTTTCCTGTTAGCCCTGTTCCTGGTGTTCAAGATTGGCCTGATTGCCTTTTTAACCAAGTTGTATGGCTTTGAGATGGGCGTGGGTGTCCGTACCGGCATTATTCTTGGCCAGGCGGGGGAGTTCAGTTTTGTGGTGCTGGCCCTGGGCTTGCAAACGCATTTGATCGACGGCGACTCCCTACAGCTGGTGCTGTCCGTGGCCGTGCTTTCCATGCTGGTGGCGCCATTCATTATTCAATATAACGGCAGGATTGCGCGCAAACTGGTCAAGAGTTATACGCGAAATAGCTACAAGGTGGTGGAGACTATTCAGGAGCACAGCCTCGATTTGCGCGACCATGTCATCATCTGCGGCTATGGCCGCAGTGGTCAGTATCTGGGCCGCTTTTTGCGCGAAGAAAATATCCCCTATGTGGCCCTGGATATGGATGCCAGCCGCGTTCAGGAAGCCGCCGCCGCCGGTGAAAATGTGATTTACGGCGATGCAGGCCGTCGCTCAGTGCTTGAGGCGGCCGGGCTGGCCAGGGCCAAAGCGGTGATTGTCAGCTATGCAGAAACGCGTGGCACCATGAAGGTTCTGCATGTGATCCAGGAGAAATATCCAACCCTGCCCGTGATTGTGCGCACCCATGATGACAGTGAAATGGATTTGCTGCGAGATGCCGGGGCGGCAGAAGTGGTGCCGGAAATCTTGGAGGGTAGCCTCATGCTGGCCTCGCATGCACTGGTCACGCTGGGGATTCCGCTTAACCGCGTGGTCAAACGTATCCGTCTGTTCCGCGAAGAGCGTTACAAAATGTTCAAAGGTTACTTCCGCGGCGTGAGTGATGCGGATACGACCACCGCCGCTCTGCCACAACTGCATTCGGTAGAGATGTATAAAAACTTTTATGCGCATGGTTTGCGCCTGGACCATATCCCGTTTGAGGATTTTGCGGTCGAGGTCAAACAGCTCAGGCGTACCAATATGCCAGAACCGATTGCACCCAGACCGGATATTATTCTCAACGAAGGCGATATTCTGGTCCTGCTCGGTAGCAATGCCGCCCTGATCGCCATGGAAGTCTATTTGATTTCTGGCCGTAAACCGTAAGACAATAGAGGCCTGAGGCCCTGACTGTTGCAGCTCGGGGCCTCAGGCTTTTTCATTTTAAATACCGGGTCTTATGGCAAACACTTCAGTGGTCGTGGTCGGCGGTGGCATCGTAGGCTGCCTCACTGCCATGCAGTTAAAGAAACAAGGGCACACCGTCACGCTGGTTGAGCGCAATATCGTCGCTGCGCAAACGTCAGGGGAGTCTTCGTGGGCTGGGGCGGGCATCGCTTTTCCGCTGTTGCCATGGTTTTATCAGGAGATTGTCAACGAGCTGGCGCTGGCTGGTGCGCGCGCCTATCCAGCCGTCAGTGCAGAGCTCCTTGCCGAAACCGGTATAGACCCCGAATGCACGCGTAGCGGCATGCTGATCCAGCCGCCGTTTGACCAGCAGGCAGCCCTGGACTGGTGCCAGCGCTATGGACTGCAAGCAGAGTTGCAAGGAGATAACCTGCTAATTCCAGAAGTGGTGCAAATCCGTAACCCGCGCCTGCTACAATCGCTCAAAGCGTGGTTGATCAAGCATGGCGTCACTCTGCGCGAACAAACACAACTCATGCCCTTGCAAGAAGGTGCTTCCAGCATCCACACCTGGCAAACCACAACGGGCGACACCTTGTCGGCCGACCATTTTGTCGTCACCTCCGGCGCCTGGAGTTTTGAGCTACTCAAACAAACCGCGCTGAGTCTGGAGATCAAACCCATGCGCGGGCAAATGCTGTTGTATCAGATGTCCCCTGGCCTGCTACCGCATATTCTTTACCGTGAAGGGTTTTACATGCTGCAACGCCGCGATGGGCACTTGCTAGCCGGCAGTAGTCTGGAAGATGTCGGTTTTGATACCGGGGTGACTGAAAGCATGCGTCAGGAAATGCTGCAAAAAGCCGAGGCGATTCTGCCAGCTTTACGTGGGCAGCCAGTGATCAAACACTGGAGCGGGTTGCGTCCCGGCACGCCGCACAATATCCCGACTATAGGCCGTCATCCAAACATTGAGAATCTGTATTTGAATACAGGGCATTTTCGCTATGGTGTAACGATGGCACCAGCATGTGCGCGACGGATTGCGGCGTTATTATCTTGATGCGAGAAAATTAAAAAACCAATTAGCAAATTTTCCTACAGCAAGTGGTGGACTCGGTTTTGTAATTTAGTCTGGGATATTTCATGTTATCTCAAACAACATCGGCATGTGATCGCTTTGTGCTAGCCATTTGTCTGCACTTCCTACCTCTACAGTGACTATCTTCCACGCGTTACCAAAGAAGCCATAGTCAATATGGTACGACTTTGAGTGGTTGCGATGCAGGTAAAGCGTAGGTCTTGTCTCATCTCCTTGAGCTTCTGCAAAATATGAGTGATAGGCGCTTTCCAGACCGAGTTCAGACAACTCTCTTACAACGTCTGTATGGTTCCACCACCTATCCCATTCATCCCAGCGCTTGTTGCTATTGAGGTCGCCCACAAGCATCGCGAAAGGGTTATTTAAAAAAAACTTATGTTGCTGTAAGAACTTCCAGAGCTGGCCTATATATGCAAAATTTGGAGAGTTTGCCTGCTTAGTCCAAGTAGCAAGTAGAGGTATGTGACCATCCACCATGCAAGGTAGAAAAAGCTCTAATGGTTTAAGGTTAAGTTTGATCTGTTCAAGTGAGATGCCATGTTTTGCGAATACTCCCAAACCTTTATTTTTGGTCTTACCATGCCATAGAAAGTTGGCGGCAAAAGCTTGGTAATGTTTACCCTTGGATTGATGGGGATCTTCACACTCTTGAATAACCAGAATGTCTGCATCGTATTCTGAAACTAGCTGGAACTTCTTACGAAATGCACCGTTACAATTCCAAGTTAAGACTCTCATTGGGTGTATTTTCTAATCTCAGGGTTTATTTGCTTAGTTTGCCACCCAATCCCCACTCTTCCCACCATGTTTTTCCAGTACGCGAACACTTTGTATTGTCATGCCGCGATCAATCGCCTTACACATATCATTGAGGTCACTTTTGGGCGCGTTAAGTAGTTGATTTATATAAAACGGTAAGATCATAAAAACACATCTTGTCCAAAAAGGGTTAAACAAATTGGACAGAAATTGGACACTATCACAAAATCGATAATGTCATAGATGGGAAGGCGTCAACCTGAAACGGGGAAGGGGAATGCTGCGCAGGGTTGAGGGGTATGGACAATAAAAAAGCCCCGCAATTACGGGGCTAGTGGTGTAGTTCGATGAGGGTTAAACTGTTTCTGTAATAGTATCTAGCCAGCTAAGTAGCTCGCTCTCACGTGCAGAAAGCCCCCAAGATAGACCTTGGATAAATTCGCTGGCGTTTACTACTAAATCGTCAATTGAAGCGGCTAGAGGGTCAGCAGACCACAAACGGTTTACCCACCCCAATATCGATTCCTCGGTTTCTGTTTCGCACTTTTTAAACACTTCGCCCATGCCGGACGCATCAACTGATTGCGCCATAACAATCAAGTCATCTACTCGTGTAATATCCAATTCAGCCATGATTAAAACTCCTTTGTAGTTTCGATTTTGGTCAGGCGGTTTGGGTGTTGCTGCACCCTTGCCGCCGCTTTTGTTGAGGTTGTATCAACACTGAAATTATATAACATTTTGATGGTGTTATTTAAAAAATATGTTTTAAATCAATAACTTGTGTTCATGTCGACAAGTTTTCCCGGTGGTAGGTTGACGCTTTCCAATAGGTAAGCGGGCTTTTAATTAGCTGGGTATACCCCTGGGGAGGGGATGGGACCACGAGGGTGACATGGGTGCCGGGGCCTAATGTAGGCCGTTTATCGCGCCCCTATTTTTTGAAGCCTTTTATACTTGTAAACTAAAATACAATTTTTTAACTTCTGGAGAGGGTTAAATGCATTTTTCGAGGGTTGTGCTATTTGTTTTTTTCACGTTGATTAGTTCTATATCAACGGCTCAATCTTTTTCGCTGGATTTCAACTCCTATGCACATGATGGGTCTAGGCTCTTAAGTGTAGGACCTTCGTTAGAAATAGGTGATTATCAAATAACTTCTTGTTTTGGATCATGCGGGGCAGATAATATTGCTACATGGTCTAAATCAGACCCAAACCAAGCTGACTTTGGTAATGCGGCACTATTGCTGAATTACTCGAAAACTATAGAGCTTTTTCGAACAGATGGTGGAGCATTTGATTTGGTATCGTTAGACCTTGCTCCTGATGTAAGAGGAAATGTATTAGAGGCAAAAGTTGTATTTAACTTTTTCAATGCCCCCTCAGAAACTACTTACCTTAACTACGATATTAGTAACTCCTCCAAACAAAGCTTCCTTGAGAAATTCATAATTAATAAAGCGGGTCTACGATCTTTCAGCATAAACGGTAATCTTCAAATAGATAACATCGTTTTAGTTTCAACTAGTGTAGTTCCAGAACCTAGCATGTTGTCTTTAATGCTTTGCGGCTCTTAGGCGATTGGGTTACGAAGAAAATTAAGCTCATTTATTAAAAACTCAAAAACAACTTGGAGCAAATAATGAAACGAATCAATCTAATCTTTCCATTAATCGCACTGGTCTTAACATCTTGCGCAGACGGCCCCAAAGTAAAACCTGTTACTCTGCCATCTGGTTCAAGTGGATATTTTGTAACTTGTGATCTATCTGGTCATGATTGGACTGAGTGCTACGATGCTGCGCATAAGGTATGTAAAGGCCCGTATGAGATTTCAGATAAGTCAGAATCAAGTACCCCAACCCCCTACGGGCCATTAGTTCGCAGAAGTATGTTCGTTAAGTGCAACCAATAAGGGCTGTCACTTACGACCTCTGAATTTCTCTTTAAATAGAGTTTCTGCGACTTGGGTCCTATGGGCGTTCCAGCCCGCCATAAAGCCCTTGGCTTCCGCTTCTGTTTTGAAAGACCCGGCGGACGAGACCCAAGCATATCCACCGTCGATTGATTCCATTTCGACGTGCCAACAGTCATAAGTAAGTGCTTCATCATTCGGATGTACTACTGCTCCGCTGTCAGGTTCGCATGGTGGGGTATAAAAAACTCTTTTAGCTGTTGCGGTAGGTTTCATAAGAATAATTCTCCTATAGTGTTACGTCGACGAATTTGATATCTGATTTACTAAGTTCTGCTATGCCGTCAGGTGACAGCCTCGCTTGTTTATATGCGGTAACGACCTTTTCAATTGATAGTGGCCGCTCAGGCCACACGTTAAAACTAAGCATTAGCCACGCAACGTCATCGCGGAATGCCGGAACGTCTGATAGTTCTGCCGTGTTACCGTGGTTTAGTGTTTTCTCTTGCTCTTTTACGAATGCCTGAATCTGCTGCATGTGTTCATAACTGATAAACCCGTCTTCCATGCGTCTATGCTTCAGCATATAAAGCGCCACGGTTCTTATCGTCGACCACCATCTTATGTCCTTGAATGCGTCAGATACTATTTGTGCTGCTTCCTCTAAAAGAAGTAGAACACCGGCATCGTCAAGGACTTTTCCCTTAAATCTCTCTGCGACTGGATGCAGAAAGCCGTTTGGCGTAGGTTGCTCGGAACAGGGTAAATATTTTGCAATCGTATAAGCTGTTTTCATGTCGTTATCGCAATCAGGGCTAACCTCAAACCCATTAACGCAAAACTCAAAATAATCAGTTCCAACATTCCCTAGCATTGACAGCCACTTTCCGTGCGCACCGTTTTCCGCCTCGATTGCGCCATAGCAATCACTAACTCCTGCTTGATATGGTCGGGTTGATACGCGACCGCCTACTAGTTTTCGCCCTTGCAGCACCTCGAAAAAAACATGTATTGCTTCATGAATCGCCGTCATAACTTGATAGGCTGCTTCCGTTTGCGTTATCCCGATTGCCCGATGGTGTGCCAGGCTGCAAGACAATTGCGAGCGCATTAGCTGATTCCAATCTACCGACGTTTCGATTGTTTGATGTTGTTGCATTCATCTGCCCCTTTGCCAGTAACTAGTGGTACCTGTTCTATGTTCGACCCAGCCTGCATAATGCAAAGCTGCTGCCATTAACTCCCTAGAGACACCAAACACAGCTGCAATCCGTCCAAGTTGTTGGGGTTCCCATCTTTCGGGCAAGGGTTGTAACCGATGCCACATAACAAACCTGTCAGCCAGTAGAATGACTTTTTCGGACACCGCCGGGGCATCGTTTGATGGTGTTATGGTTTTACGTGCGTCTGATTCGGACTTTTCTAAGTGTTTTTTGAAACGGTGTATTAGTGTCATGGTTTTACGTCCTAGTAGTACGTGGGTTGGTGGCCATTTAGCCCCCCCAGTGACCACCTCGGTGGTCATCGAAACTCTAATCCTGGCGCGGGTTGCAGCGATTTTTTGGTTAGTGGCCACCACCTATCGACTAAACCAGCAGTTACCTCTGCGGGGCTGGTACTATTTTTAATACCGACGTTGTGGGTTTTTTCTCTCTGGTCTCTAGAGGTATATGGCCACTGAAAAAACAATCGACCGAGTCTTATATTCTGCGGGTCTTCGATGACCACCACACGGGGCCACTCCCTGGTCCCTTTTGGTCACTAATCGTACCCCCAGTCTATTTCACCACCACAAAACCGTTCAAACTCGGCTTTGCATTCTGAGAGACCAGAGAAACGGTGTCCCCTTTGCTTAGAGTAGGCATTCCCTCGTCTCTCAGGAGACATAGAGGGGGTTAATTGCTTTAATGCCGAAATAAAATCGCGTTGGGTTATTGCAAAAAGTTTGGCACCACTTTTTTTCGCGCTCTCTAGGAAATCAGGATAAAGAATGTCTGTTGCTATCCATTCTTGCCAATCATTAGAAGTACATAGTTGGCGCCCATCGGTCAAACGGTCTAACCACCATTTAGGCACAGCATCGAGAGACGCGAGCTTTTGACGCATCAGTTCAGAGGATTTTGGCCGCTGCCTAACTTCAAAGGAGGATAGGTCATGGTGTTGCAAATCGAAAGCTAAAGCTTCAAGCCCGCCTCCTTTTATTTCCGTATCCAGTGCCTTCCAGTATGCGAAATCGCCTTTCCGGGCCTCTGAAAGTCTAAGAACAAATTTACGGCGGTCATCTTCTTCAACGTGTGCAGCATGGGTGTTATTTGAGGCTGCAATAATTCGGTGGTAACTAGTGATTTGTCGCCCAGGTTGAAATTTCGCATTAATTTGAAGGCGCGATTCGGTTTCCACTGCTTTGAGAATGTTTGCAGCTTTACGGTCCCCCGAGAAAAACGCCTCATCGGCAAAAACCACAAGTGAACTTTCCAAAGCCTCGTTAAAGGTTCCAGTTAAAGCCGCATCGGACTGCAAGTGTAAGAAGTGATGTGCATACAACCCGCCAACGATCTTTGCGGCAAATGTTCCTTTACCGGTCCCTTGCCCACCTAAGAGCAAAATCGATACGCCGGGCTTCTCAGCTGGCTTCTGGATTAGGTGCGCCATCCATCCCCAAAGGTAATTAAAGTACTCCGTCGAACCAGCGCAAACGATGTCTTTTAGGAAGGACGAAATCAATGGGTAATTACCCTGTTTTGGTGTAACCGACAAACCTCGAAAAATATTTAAATAGCCAGGCGTAGTGCCAGAGGGGTTCAACTCCACGCCGTAAAACATCTTGGTTTGGGGTGCTTTCCACCATGACCGAAACTCTTTAGCTGAATCTGCTTGCGGATTTGATGCGGCAATAGCACGCTGAATTAAAAAGCCGCCATCATCACGGGAATAAATGTTTAAGGGTTTAAGAGTGCTCACCTCTTTGGCCTGCTCAAGGTCAACAATTCCAACCTTTGACCCAAGTCTAATTAGCCCAAAGCATGAGAGGCCTTTTAGTTTCTCAGTCGCAGTGTCAGGACGCGCCCAGCCATTATCTTTTGCACGTTTAAATAGTGATCCAATCCCTAAAAACGACTCACCGTTTTTATACTTTGCGCTGGTGCCCAAAAGGTAACTAGCCCACTCGCTGTCGTTATTCTCTCTATTAGCTCCGGCAGGTCTGCTTGCAACATCGTCTAAAATCTCCCTTGCCACGGTTTCGGGCCAATCATTGACGATAACCAATGAGGCTAGAGAATTACCTAACTGGTAGAAACTTTCACGGTCTGGTATACCATCAGGCCATGCAGCTCGTGCCGCAGATAACACCATTTCGCGGTTCTCTTTTGTGTATGGGAGATTGTGAGTTGTTTGTTTTCCCAACACTTCACCAGATGGGAACATTGCCGCGATATGTCGCGGAATTTCCCCCAATTGAGTTTCGTCGCTACTCGTAGAATTAGCCGCATCTGGCTGCACACCCAAGCCGCTAATGATTTGGTCGATTGAGTATCTTGGTAACTCAGGATTAGATTCAACCACTCGCACAAGAAATGGCGCACCTTTTTGATGATAAAAACCGGGTAGTCTCAACACCCGCGGTAAATCCTTTACACGGGGGTCAGTCTCATATTGTGTGGCAATCGCGGTTTGAATTTCAGTAAATCTGCCAAGCGGAAATGCGCCATCTACAAGCCAATAAACATGGTAGTTACCTGGGCTACTCTCAACAATAATATGCGGTTTAAGAACAAGAAGCGGCTCCAATGGTGCGCCATCAGTATCTGCAAACACGGCGCGAATGCGAGTAATGTCATGGCCTTGCTGACCTCCTTCGTTGATTACAACAAAAACACCTGCACCGGCATGGTTTAGTTCGATTAACCGTTTAAACGAGTCGAGTGAGTTTGATATTTTGTGGTTGCCTGCTAGATGTCCTCGACGAGGTTTTTTGTCGTCAATTGTTCTTGTATGAAACTCTTTAGCGTGCGGCGCCAAAGTGGATAAAAATTTGAGGGCTTCACCCGTGTTTACTGGCAGGTGTTCAAAATGTTGTGGAGGTGCTACTGCGGGCGCAGTAGCATGAATTGTGGTATAATCCATTCTGAAATATTCCTTTAGGTCGGCCCAGCCGACCTTTTTATTTTTAGAACTGCTCTGCTTCTAATTCTTCTTGGTCGAAACGCAACGATTCGGCTTCAACCTCTGCTATTACTTCCCGTAATAGATCAAGCAAAGCTTGAAAGTCAGCTTCATGCATGACTAACCTGTGTTTTTTGAATCTGGAAAATATTGAGCGATAATGTCCGACTTACGGTAAAGCACTCGGATGCCCACTCGAAAAGATTGGGGCGTCTTTCCTGCGGCTTCTTCATTGTGAAGCCATCGAACTGTATGGTTTAGTGCTGCTGCGACTTGTTGGCGTGTCACGAACGCTTGTGGGTGGGCATCCCAGAATTGATTTGATAAATCAGCCATCATCGTAAAATCCTCACGAATCCGGTCGATAGAAATGAAAAAACCGACCGGGCCAACAGAAAATGCATTTCTGCATCACCATTCGCTGGGTCGGCTAGGGTCAGGATTTAACCCACCAGTCATAATTCCGTGGGCGCTTACCTGATTCACTTTAGCAAGCTATATGTGATTATAACCACGGAAACTGCCAGAAGTCAAGGTAAATATTGCGTAACTAATTGATTTTAAAGTGTATACTTGTAAAATCCCTAGGTGTGTTATCCAATCTTTCTAGCTAAATCCTCGGCTTTTGGATGGTAATATCTAGCCAACATCTGCACGTTTTTATGCCCGGTTACTGCGGCCAACTCAATGAGATTTGGTAGTTTTTCTGACAGTCTAGTCGTTGCGGTGTGCCTAAGATCATGAAAGTGTAGGTTTACTAGCCCAGCCCGTTTAATCGCCCGTTGAAAGCAGTACTCCATTGCAGGCCACTTAATCGGAAACACTAAGCCCCCAATACTGCGCGGTAATACGGCTAATTCGTTTACTGCTCGTTCTGATAAAGGTACTGTTCGTGACGTACCATTCTTCGTGTCGGGCAAAAATGCTGTCCGCTTGATTAAATCCACATTACGCCATTCAAGACCTAATAGTTCTCCCCGACGCATAGCAGTCTCAAGCGCGACAATAACCAATGGGCGCATGTATATATTTCTGTTTCTTACAGGGCGCATAGCCTCTAATAGTCTTGCTTCTTCTTCCATTTCTAAAACACGGTTTCGCCCAGGGGGCATAGTTGGCTTCCTGATAGCCATCACTGGGTTAACAATGGCATACCGCCACTCTTTTATACAGTAGTTAAAAACAGACGAGAGCGCCGCTAAGTCCCGTATAACCGTGTTTGCCTTGCAGGTCTTTAGTCGTTCGTCACGATATTCGGCCATAACTTTTGGGGTGACATTCGCAAGCATCATCTGCCCCATGCGTAAACGCTGCACGGCTTTTAGTTTTGCAATTTCGGTTAAGTAGCCCTTGTGGGTCGGGCTAACCTCTTTCATATAGAGGTCAAGAATTTCTGAGAAACTGATTTGTTCGGCGGGTGAGCGACTTACGTAAACACCTCTATCCATTTCGGATTCGATACTACGCGCCCACTGTTCCGCGCCTGTTCGTGTTTCAAATGATTTAACTTCGGGAGGAAATCCCTTACGAGTAATTCGAGCTTGCCAACGCTCGCCACGCTTTCTAATAGATGCCATTTTTCGCCTCACTTGGACAAAAATTGGACAAAACGTGTTTTTAGGCTTGTTCTATACTGCTCAACTAATCGCGGGACTAATCAAAACAGGGCGGATTCTTGAATAACCAAAAGGGCGCTAAACCCTTATAAAGGCTTACTCTGCCACCCAATCCCCACTCTTCCCACCATGTTTTTCCAGTACGCGAACACTTTGTATTGTCATGCCGCGATCAATCGCCTTGCACATATCATAAATTGTCAGCAGGCCAACCTGTACAGCAGTCAAGGCTTCCATTTCCACCCCGGTTTGCCCGGTGGTCTCACATTGCACTCGGCAAGTAATACTGTGTTGCGTTTCATTCGCCATAAAACTGACATCTACGCGGCTTAGGCTAAGCGGGTGGCAGAGGGGGATCAGGTCGCTGGTTTTTTTGCTGGCCTGGATGGCGGCAATGCGGGCAATGCCGAGGACGTCGCCTTTTTTGGCGGTGCCTTGCAGGATGGTTTGCAGCGTGGCTGCCTGCATTTGAATCTGGCCTTCAGCGATGGCGATGCGTTTGGTGTGTGCTTTGTCACCGATATCGACCATATGGGCATGGCCTTGGGCGTTAAAGTGGGTGAGTCCGTTGTTGGCAGTTGACATAAGTGGTCTTGAGCTCAGTTTGAGTGAAATCAGTGCGAGTGAAAAAGGATGAACTCGGGCAGTGAAGTCGTTATCATAACAAGTTTGGGTCTTTAGCACAGGGCACATGCGTTTTAAACCACTCCACATGGTATTTCAATCTGGCAATCTGCGTATACATTGTGCGCGGCTGTTGCGCGGGTTGTGTTTGTGCGCACTGTTCATCGTGCCCGAGGCGTCCTTGTTGGCGAATAACGCGACTGGTATTTTTTCTGGCAAGCCTTATGAGCCTGGCGATCTGGATGTCACCCTGCCTGCCGATTCATCTAACCAGCTGCCTGAGTTGGGTGACGCTTCGCAAACCGTATTGTCATTACGTGATGAAGAAAAAATTGCGCACCAGATTTTAAAGCAAGTCGCTACCGATGAAGATGTGTTCGATGATGCCGAGGTGACGGATTACCTGCAGGCATTGGGGACGCGGCTGGGGGCGAGTAGCCCGGACCGCGCTCAAAAGTTTTATTTTTTTGTGGTACAGGACAAGTCGATTAACGCTTTTGCCATGCCGGGCGGCGTCATTGGCGTCCATACCGGTTTATTCATTGCGGCCAACAGTGAGTCTGAGTTGGCCAGTGTGCTGGGGCACGAAATCGGCCATGTCACGCAGCATCACCTGGCGCGTATGCTGGCCTCTCAAAAGTACGATATGTTCAAGAATATCGCTGCAACGGCCCTGGCCTTGCTGGTGGCACGCTCTAACCCGCAAGTGGGCATGGGCGCGATGACTGCGGCCTCTGCTGCCGGGATACAAAAGCAGCTGGATTACACGCGTGAGCACGAGCGCGAAGCAGATCGGGTCGGCTTGACCATTTTGCAGGATGCAGGCTTTGATGTGCGCGCCATGCCGGCCTTTTTTACCACCATGCAGCGGGCGACGCGCTTTTCGGATGGCAATATGCCCAGCTATTTGCGTACCCACCCGCTGACCAGCGAGCGGATTGCCGATATAGGCAACCGTGTACAAAACCTGCCTTATAAGCAGGTGAATGAAAGTCTGCCCTTTTTTATGATGCGGGCAAAAATCCGGGCTTTTCAAGGCGCGCCCCAGCAAATGGTAGAAGAGTTTCAGAACAATATTAACGAGGGCCGCTACCAGAATGAGCTGGCTGAACACTATGGCCTGGCTTACGCTTGGCTGCGTGTCAATCAGCCGCAAAAAGCACAGGCCGAGGTCGACTGGCTGGTTAAGCATGGCCTTTCCAGCCCTTATCTGGTGACTTTGCAAGGCTTGACCCTGGCCAAGTCGGGGCAGGTGGCACAGGCGCAAAACCGTTTTGTTCAGGGCTTGCAGCAATATCCGCAACATCGTGCGCTGGCGCAAGGCGAGGCTGAGTTATTGATCCGCAGCAATCATTGGGCGCCGGCAGTCAGCTTTATCCAGAAACAGCTGGAGGCCTTCCCTGAGGACCCAAAACTGTATGACTGGCTGGCTGCCGCATATCAGGGCCAGGACAAACAGATGTTGCGGCATCAGGCGCTAGGGGAGTCTTATGTGCGCAAATATGACTTGCCGCGGGCGATTGAGCAGTTTGAAATTGCCAGCAAGGCCAAGGATGGCGATTTTTACCTGCAATCCAAAGTCGAGGCCAGATTGAAAGCGCTCAGGGTGCAGCTCAAGCTGGAACAAGGGGATGACAAAAATGGATAGGAGGGCAGGATGGACAGACGTCGCTGGTTAAAAAACAGTGTGCTGCTGGCAGCGCTACCATTATGGGTCATCGCCCGCAAAGTGCAAGCGGCCACCTGGTTTGCTTCTGCCTTTGAGGCCAAGCAAACGGCACAAGTGTTGGCGGCGCTCAAAGCCGCCGCGGTGCCTGTCGCCAGTGATCTCAGTATTGACGCACCGCAAAAAGCTGAAAACGGTGCCGTGGTGCAAATTGAGCTGAGTAGCACGCAGGCGGCGGGCAAACTGCGTAGCTTGCGTTTGCTGGCAGATGCCAATCCTACCCCTTTGATTGCAAGTTTTGAGTTAGGCAAGCAGGTATTGCCGAGGCTGGTGACACGCGTCAAGCTCGCGCAATCGGGGGAGGTGATCGCGTTGGCAGAACAGGGGAATGGCCAGTTTACGCAGCAGCGGCGTCAGGTCATCGTGCTCGAAGATGGTTGCGCCAGCAGCGAACGTGAAGAGCCGTTTGCCAGCAGCATGAAAATGCGGGCGCGCATGCTGGAGAGCAGCCCGTTGGGGAACCATGTCACTGAACTTAAAATCATTATTGTGCATCCCATGCGTACGGGTCGTAGCAAAAATGAAGATGGCCAGTTAATGCCCGCGCACTTTATGCAACTGATGCAAGTGGTGATGAATGGGCAGGTGATTGTAGATGCCCAGACGGGCACCGCGATTTCACGCAATCCCTATTTCACCTTTTATATACAGGATGCCAAGGTCGGCGATGTGATTACGGTAAACTGGCAGGATAACCGTGGCTTTGAAGGGCATGGACAAGTCACGGTGACTATATAGTTTGATAAAAATAATTTATTGATAAAATTAAAATAATCAATTTTACATATTGAATGTGTGTGTCTACAATGCACTCATTCGCTGTTGAAATGCAGCAATTTTTAATGAAGTCTGTTTAATTAACCCACGTTCTAAATCATAAAGGAGAACTACATGTCATTGATTAACACACAAGTACAACCATTCAAGGCGCAAGCTTTTCACAACGGTAAATTTATCGAAGTGACTGACGAGTCTTTGAAAGGCAAATGGTCTGTGTTGATTTTCATGCCAGCAGCGTTCACTTTCAACTGCCCAACCGAAGTTGAAGATGCGGCTGACAATTATGCGGAATTCCAGAAGGCTGGTGCTGAAGTGTACATCGTGACCACCGATACCCACTTCTCCCACAAGGTTTGGCACGAGACTTCACCTGCAGTAGGCAAGGCGAAATTCCCATTGGTTGGCGACCCAACGCACCAATTAACCCGTGCATTTGACGTGCATATTGATGAAGAAGGTTTGGCATTGCGCGGTACCTTCGTGATCAACCCAGACGGCGTGATCAAGACTGTTGAAGTACACAGCAACGAAATTGCCCGTGATGTAAAAGAAACCTTGCGCAAATTGAAGGCTGCGCAATACACCGCTGCTAACCCAGGCCAGGTGTGCCCAGCCAAGTGGAACGAAGGTGCAAAAACCTTGACGCCATCTTTGGACTTGGTAGGCAAGATCTAATCTCGTTGAGATTGGTATGAGCAAAGCCCTGCGCCAGCAGGGCGCTCAGGAAAAGTCACTGAGTGGATGTGTTGTCACTGTGGTTTTTCCTGAGCGAGTTTCCCCCCCAACCATTTTTGAGTGCCATGCGTGATGGCCACGGCGTGTTGTTGCCTGAAGAAATGCACCAGCCGTGATTTTGGAGAATGAATATGTTAGATGACACCTTAAAAACCCAACTGCAGACTTACCTTGGCATGTTGCGCCAACCTATCCGTTTGATTGCTTCGCTGGATAGCAGCGAGCGTGCCGCAGAAATGCGTGAACTGTTGCAAGAAATTGCCGCTTTGTCAGACAAGGTCAGCCTGGACGAGACTGGCGATGATGCACGCAAACCTTCATTTGTGATTGCCAAAGAAGGAGAAACCCATGGTGTGCGCTTTGCGGCGATTCCCCTGGGGCATGAATTCACTTCACTGGTACTGGCCTTGTTGTGGACCGGTGGCCATCCACCAAAGGTGGAGCAGGAAGTGCTAGACCAGATCAAGGCGCTCGACAGCGACTTGAATTTTGAAGTCTATATGAGCTTGTCTTGCCATAACTGCCCGGATGTCGTGCAGGCGACCACACTGATGACTGTGTTCAACCCACGCATCCAGACCACCGTGATTGACGGCGCGCTGTTTCAGGACGAAGTCAACGAGCGCAACATCATGGCGGTACCCGCCACTTTTCTCAATGGCGAGATGTTTGCCTCAGGCCGTATGCTGGTCGAAGAAATTCTGGCCAAGGTGGATACGGGCGTTGTTGCCAGAGAGGCCGAAAAGCTCAACGCTAAAGAAGCGTTTGATGTGCTGGTGGTTGGCGGTGGCCCGGCGGGTGCTTCAGCAGCAATTTATGCAGCCCGTAAAGGCATACGCACCGGCATCGTCGCTGAGCGTTTCGGTGGCCAGGTTAACGATACCCTGGCGATTGAAAACTTTATTTCAGTCAAAGAGACCGAGGGCCCTAAACTGGTCGCGGCGCTTGAAGAACACGTGAAAACCTACGACGTGGATATCATGCCATTGCAACGTGCCGTAGGATTGGCCGAGCCTAGCAAAACCGACAGCAAACATGCTGGCTTGATTGAAGTGAAGCTAGAAAGCGGGGCGATTTTGCGCAGCAAGTCTGTGATTCTGGCCACCGGTGCACGCTGGAGAAATCTGAATGTGCCTGGCGAAGAAGCCTATAAAAACAAAGGCGTGGCCTACTGCCCACACTGCGATGGCCCGTTGTTTAAAGGCAAGCATGTCGCAGTGATTGGTGGTGGTAACTCTGGTGTGGAAGCCGCAATTGACCTTGCTGGTGTGGTTGGTCATGTCACCTTGCTGCAGTTTGATACTGAGCTGAAGGCAGATGCGGTATTGCAACGCAAACTGCGCTCACTTGAAAACGTGACGATTTTAACCAGCGCGCAGACCACCGAAATCACGGGGGATGGGACACGCGTCAATGGCTTGACATACACCGACCGCGTCTCTGGCGAGAGCAAGCATATCGCACTGGAAGGCGTGTTTATCCAGATTGGCCTGGTCCCTAACAGTGACTGGCTGAAAGGCACCCTGGATCTGAGCAAATATGGTGAAATTGAAATTAACCACCACAATGCCACTTCGTTGCCAGGCGTGTTTGCGGCAGGGGATGTCACAACGATTCCCTACAAGCAAATCATCATTGCCATGGGTGAGGGCTCGAATGCGGCACTGGGGGCGTTTGATTACCTGATTCGTCAGTAATTGTGTTGGCAATAAAAAAACCTGCCTCGGCAGGTTTTTTTATGTGGTCTATTTTGAAAAACTGATCAGGAAGTCAGCGACAGCGAAACGGCTTCTGCCACCTTAATCCCATCTACCGCGGCTGACAGAATGCCGCCTGCGTAGCCTGCGCCTTCACCACAGGGAAACAAGCCTTTGGTGTTGATGCTTTGCAAGGTATCGTCGTTGCGTTTGATGCGGATCGGGCTGGAGGTGCGGGTTTCCACGCCAGTGAGGACGCCATCGGCCAGGTCAAACCCGGTAACTTGTTTGGCAAAAGCCGGGATCGCTTCACGCATGGCGCTAATCGCGAATTCAGGCAATGCCGTATCCAGGTTGGTCAAGTGCACACCGGGCGTGTAAGACGGCGTCACTTCACCAAATTGGGTCGAAGGGCGGTTAGCTAAAAAGTCGCCTATCAGTTGGCCGGGGGCTGAGTAATTACTGCCGCCGAGCACGTAGGCCTGGCTTTCAAGCTGGCGCTGGAATTCGACCCCGGCCAGCGGATGGCCGGGATAATCCACTTCCGGCGTGATGCCAACCACAATGCCGGCATTGGCGTTACGCTCGTTGCGGCTATATTGGCTCATGCCATTGGTCACCACGCGGTTGGGTTCTGAGGTGGCGGCAACTACCGTGCCGCCCGGGCACATACAAAAGCTATACACGCTACGGCCATTTTGCGCGTGATGCACCAGCCGGTAATCAGCTGCACCCAGTTTTTTAAGGATATCGTCGCTATAGCTTTTGCCATAGCGTGCGCGATCTATCAGGCTTTGTGGATGTTCAATGCGGAAGCCAATCGAGAACGGCTTGGCTTCAACATAAATGCCTCTCTCATAGACCATCTCAAACGTGTCCCGTGCGCTGTGGCCGACGGCGAGCACCAGGTGGTTAGTTTGAATGAACTCACCACTATGCAAGGTTACGCCTTGTACCTGTTCATTTTCAATCGCAATATCGGTCACCCGACTTTCAAAGCGGATCTCGCCGCCCAGGCTAATAATGGTATTGCGCATTTCTTCAACCATGCCGACCAGCCTGAACGTTCCGATGTGCGGATGGCTGACATAAAGAATTTCTTCTGGCGCCCCGGCCTTGACGAATTCCTGCAAGACCTTGCGGCCGTAATGTTTGGGATCCTTGATCTGGCTGTAGAGCTTGCCATCTGAAAAGGTGCCGGCTCCGCCTTCACCAAACTGTACGTTGGATTCAGGGTTTAATGTGCGTTTGCGCCAGAGTCCCCAGGTGTCTTGGGTCCGTTTGCGCACTTCTTTGCCGCGTTCGAGCACAATCGGATTGAAGCCGGCTTGCGCGAGAATCAGCGCGGCAAAAATCCCGGCTGGACCAAATCCCACCACAACAGGCCGGTGTGTCTTGGTCTGATTAGATTGTGCGACAAAGTGGTAGCTGGTATCCGGTGCCGGTTTGATGTGCGGGTCTTTTTTAAACCGTGCCAGTATTTTGGCTTCGTTTTTGACCTCGACATCTAGGTTGTACACATACAATATGGCATGTGACTTGCGTGCATCCACGCCGCGCTTAAAGATCTCAAAGCGGATCAGTTCGCTTTCGGGGATTTCAAGGCGTCTGAGCAGCGCGGCCTTGATTTGGTCATCCTGGTGTTTGAGCGTATCTGCAAGCTCAATCGGTAGTTTGATTTCTGTGATTCTGAGCATAATGGGATAGTGGTTATCTATCAAAAGGCTATTTTATTCTATTCGGTAAGGCTTTATCATCAATTAGTTGGAAATTTTCCCTAAAAAATATGTGAGATTGTGACGATATAAAGTCTGTATGTTTAATTACAAGCGACGAATACTTATCCCACTAATCATTGCGGCTGCATTATTGTGCATCTCAATGGCGGGGTTGTTTGTTGCCATGTATCAGCTCGTTGATTACTCAGAGCAAAAAGATCTGGTAGACAGGCAGCGCTACCAGGTGGTGACCTTGGGTAAGGCGATCACCAATGCCGAAAGTGGGCAGCGCGGTTATTTGCTCACTGGGCACACCTTGTTTTTGGATGCGCTGGAACAAGGACGTGATGAAGCCTCTAAAGTCATCGCACAGCTAGAAAATAGTTTGGCAATAGACTGTGCTGCGCGTCCCTTGTTAAACAAAATCAAACAGTTGGTGCAACAAAAATTTAATGTCATGGATAAAAGCGTGCAGGTACAGATGCATGCGGGTGAATATGCGCCACATCTTTCATTAAGCAGAGATCGCGGGCGTGAATTGATGAAGTTGATTGATGGGCATATGGCGCAGATTGACGAGCAACTGGTATTACAGCGTCAAGGCTTTGAGCAAGCGATCCGCAATCGTATCCTGGCTTCAGTCACGGTGGCGATTCTATTGAGTATTGTCATTATCAGCGTCTTGGTCTTTTCTTACCGCAGTACCACCCTTTTGCTGGAACAGGTCATGGAAAATCAGGCCGTAGCTAAACAGCTTAGCCATCAGGCGGATCACGATTTGCTCACCAGCCTGCCAAACCGCCGCAGTGTGAATGTGTATCTGGAAAGCACTTACGAAATGGCCAGGATAGGCTCCAAGCAGTTTGCTGTCTTTTTTATGGATCTGGACGGGTTTAAACGGGTGAACGATGCCTATGGGCATGATGTGGGCGATGCCTTGCTGATTGAAGTGGCAAATATGTTTAAAAGAGTGCTGAGACAGTCTGACTTTCTGGCCCGTCAGGGCGGAGACGAGTTTGTATTGGTGGTGAGCAACTACTTACATCGGCTGGAGTTGACGCAGCTGGCGCAGCGCCTGATCCACTTGTTTGCACAACCTGTCATTGTGCGCGGGATTCCATTGGAAATCGGGGTGAGTATCGGCATTGCCGAATACCCACATCATGGCAAAAACGTGAAACAGTTGTTGCATGTGGCAGATAAAGCCATGTACGACTCCAAGAAAAATGGCAAGAATCGTTTCAGTTTTGGCGAGTAGGCCGATGGCTGAATGAGGGAGCGCTCGTCGTGCGTTTGATTACAGCCCCGTCTGCAACTGACGCATTTTTTTGAGCATGGCAACGGTGACGGGCTTTTTGGTGGTCAACGACCATTTATCCAGCGCGTCCAGCACGGCCATCAGTGTCGGCAAATCCCGGCGCAAATAGCGCAAGCAGTAAGCAATCACCTCTTCGGGTAATTTCATGCCACGCTCATGCGCATGAGCACGCAAGGCCTCCGCTTTTTCACTGTCACTCAGCGAATGTAGTTGATAAACCAAGCCCCAGGCCAGCCTGGTCGCGAGGTCATCACGCAAGCCCATCTGGGTGGGCGCATGGCTGCCAGCGGTCACCAGCATGCCGCCTTCCGCCTTGATCTGGTTAAAGGTATCAAACAAAATGATTTGTGACTCTTCATCCAGCAGGTGCACATCATCGGCAATATGCGCTCCCAGGGCTTGTGCGGCCAGCAATAAATGGCTTTTACCACTGCCAGACTCTCCCCAGAGGTAAAGAAATCGGCTGGGGGCTTGTGCGGCCAGCACGGCATGTAAGCTGGCCAGCGCCTCTTGGTTTTGGCCCACAATAAAGTTGTCAAAACCGGGCGCGGCCGGCGGCTGGATATTCAGTAGCAGTTGTTTCACGGCAGTCTTATCGCGAGGGATCACTCATCCAGGGTTTGGATCAGATTCGGCTCGCTATTCAAATAGGTTTCGCTACGCAAATAACTTTGTTTGGTATGGCGCAAGCCTACGGCAATTGCGGCACTCACCGGCAACGCCAGCAATACGCCGGCAAACCCAAATAATTGCCCACCAGCCATTAATGCGAGAATCACGATGACCGGGTGCAATCCGATGCGGTCGCCCACCAAAATAGGCGTAAGCAGAAAGCTTTCTACAAACTGGCCGACGCCAAATACTAGCAGGACCGGGACAACTTCTGGTAGCGAGGCAAACTGTAACAAGGCGAGCAAGACTGCCATCACAAAGGCCAATGCAAAACCCAGGTAGGGGACAAAGCTTAACAAGCCGGCAATCATGCCGATGGAGAGCGCCATATCCAGCCCCACCAGCCACAGGCCGACGCTGTAAAACACGCATAGCGACAGCATGACGGAAAGCTGGCCACGCAAGAACTCTGCGACCACGCTGTCTACGTCTTTACAGATATGCTTTACCCGCGCGATCCAGTTGCGCGGGATCAGGTTGCCGGTTTCAGCCACCATGTGATCCCAGTCGCGCAGAAAATAAAACAACACCACGGGCAACAGGCAAATGTTGGCAAACATGCCAATCAGGTTAAGGCCTTTTTGCCCGGCGCTGAGCAAGAAACTCCCCAGCATACTGCCTGCGGTTTGCCAGTGCTCGCTGATCAGTTTTTGGACAACGTTGCTGTCAATATCAAGGTGGATGCCAAATTTGTCGCGTAACCAGGGCTCTACCTGCTGATGGAAGTGATCGACCACGACCGGTAAGCGTTGCGCGATTAACTGCGACTGCTGTTGCAAGAGCGGAATCAAGATCAGCAACAGACCAATCAACGCCAAAATGACGCCAGTCATCACCAGCAAAGTGGCGACGGTACGGCCAAACTGCCAGCGACCCAGGCCCGCTTCGCTCAGTTTGTCCACCATGGGGTCCAGCATATAGGCAATCACGGCAGCGGCCAGAAAAGGCGTGAGGATGGGCTCGAGCAGGTAAAAAAGGTAAATGAAAATGCCGATCACAATCCACCAGCGATGATCACTGACAAACTGGGTAGCAATGGACTTGTGATGGTCTTGGTCTGACATGGGTAGGGCGCATGCGCGAATCCGGCGTAGGTCGAACTGGCAAGATGCGTTAAAATAATGATTATTTTAAAATTATACTGAATTTCGACGCGGTCTTACGCTTTGTTGCAAACATCTGCACATTGCCGGTAGTGCGTCACACAATTAATCGCATTGAAAGAAACGAGAGTATCTTGACGACTTCTTCTGATAAAACTTCCATTACCTACCGCGATGCCGGTGTAGACATTGAGGCGGGCGATGCCCTGGTCGAACAAATCAAGCCCTTTGCTAAGCGCACGCTACGTCCTGAAGTCATGGGCGGGATTGGTGGCTTTGGGTCATTGTTTGCCATGCCAAAAAAATTCAAGGAGCCTGTGCTGGTTTCGGGCACCGACGGCGTGGGGACCAAGCTTAAATTGGCATTTCAGTTGAACAAGCATGACACTGTGGGTATAGACCTGGTGGCCATGAGCGTGAACGATATTCTGGTGCAAGGCGCCGAGCCACTGTTTTTCCTCGATTACTTTGCCTGTGGCAAACTCGAAGTCGGCACTGCGGCTGCGGTGATCAAAGGCATTGCGCAAGGCTGTGAAGAGTCCGGTTGTGCGCTGGTGGGCGGTGAAACCGCTGAAATGCCTGGCATGTATCCTGCCGGTGAATATGATTTGGCTGGCTTTGCTGTTGGCTGTGTCGATAAAGCCAATATTATTGATGGATCTACCATTAGAGCCGGAGATGTGGTGCTGGGCCTGGCTTCCAGTGGCGCGCACTCCAATGGCTACTCCTTGATCCGCAAACTGATCGAAACATCCGGGATTGATATGGAGTCAGATTTCCATGGCCGCAAGTTCAAAGATGTAGTGATGGCACCGACCAAGCTGTATGTGAAGTCTATTCTCAAATTGCTGGAAACTTTGCCAGTCAAAGGCATGGCGCATATTACGGGTGGCGGTATCACCGAAAATATCCCGCGCGTGTTGCCTGAAGGCCTGACTGCAGAAATCCAGAAAGCCAGCTGGACGTTGCCACCCTTGTTCCAATGGTTGCAGGCACAAGGCAATATCGAACCGATTGAAATGTATCGCACGTTTAACTGCGGTATTGGCATGGCCGTGATTGTGGCGGCAGAGCACGCAGACCAGGCGCAAGCCGTGCTGGCCTCCGCAGGGGAGACGGTTTACCGGATTGGTCAGATTCGCGCACAGCAAGCGGGCGAAGCCCCAACCGTGGTGGTGTAATGGCTGGCATGCAGCGTTTTTGCCGCCATCTAGCGTTCTGTCTGGCGATTGCAGGCTTGTTGGCCGCACCGTGCCTGTCTGCTGCGCCCAAGCAACTGACCGTCACCTATGATTTGTTGCAGCAAGGCGTCAGTATTGGCACCATCAAAGATCAGCTCAATGTCTCCGCAGGGCGTTACGAGATCAACTCCCTGGCGGAAGGTAAAGGCATTTACAAGCTGATGGGTGAGCGCACACTCTCCAGTCAAGGCCAGGTTATCTCGAATGCTTTACGTCCGGCACATTTTGAGTCACGCCAGTCCAAACATCCGAATAAAGTCTTGATCAGTGAGTTTGACTGGGCGAAAAAAATCCTCAATATGCAAATCAAAGACGAGCAGGAAACCGTGCCGTTGACCAAAAACGTACAGGATTTGCTAAGTGTGATGTATTGCTGGATGTGGCAGCCCCCTAAAGGTAAACAAATCAGCCTGGACGTGGCAACTGGTAAAAAACTCTCGCCCCACGCCTTTGTGATCACCGAAGAAAAAACACCGCTTGTCACCGAGGCAGGGACGTTTAATGTGATCAAACTGGCGGATACCGAGGGTGAGAAAACGTTATACCTGGCCAAAGAAAAAGGCTATCTGCCAGTCAAGCTGATTGTGCAAGATGATGGCAAACAGATGGAGCAGGTGATCACCAGCATCACCGGCCAGTGATGCCGTCAATGCTGGGAACTTAAACATGCCAGCGTCAGGGTTACGAGAAAAGATCACGCAGCATTTTTCGTGGCCGTTGTTTCTCGCTTTCTGTGTTTCTTTGTTGTTGCATGTGCTGGTGTTGAGTGAGGTCAATTGGCGGAGCTGGTTACCGGCAGAAGCGGAACAGCCAGCACGATTGCAAGCACGCCTTGTGTTGCCAACCAAGTCCGCGCCAGTCGCTTCCAAGGTTGAGGCGCCGGCCTCTCGCCCTGCGCCTGCGGCGAAAAAGCGTTCTTCCGCGCAGCCACTTTCAGAACCGGCGACTGATCAGGTTGATCGTGTCGCGCCGGATGCTTCAAGCGAGTCATCGTCAGCAGATGTGAGTCAGCCAGCTCAGGATGCGCCTGCTGTGCCTGAGGCTGAGGCGGTGGCAGAACAAATTGCCGAGTGGCATGCCAGTGATCATCCAGAGGCAACGGACGATGAGCGGCCTGCCCCGCCATATCGGCATGTGCTGACCGAGTATGCGGTGTATGTGAATGGCGAGTCGCGCCCGGCCGGCAGTGCCAGCATTGAATATGTGCGCGAGACTGCAGGAAGTTATTCCTTGCGCTGGCTGGTTGAGGGCAAGGGCCTGTTAAAATTGTTGTATCCCTCCCTTGAACAGCAAAGTCGCGGTGAGGTAGGGCCCGCTGGGCTCAGGCCTAGCTATTACCGTTATGCGTTTGGTAGCCGTGAAAGTAAAACCTATGAGGCGACCTTTAACTGGGCGATCGGTGAAGTGACCCTCAAAACCAGCAAGGGTGAGCAAAAGCGCGAGTTGCCCGCCAATACGCAAGACATTCTGAGTTTTATGTATCAGTTTATGTTTGTACCGCCGCTGCAAGAAATGCGCGTGACATTAACCAATGGCCGCCGGCTTGGCGAATATGAGTATGTGTTTGAAGGTGAGGAGACGTTAGAGATTGCCGAGCGGTCTGTGTCTACCCTGCATATTGCGCACACCCGTGGTGACACAGATGAAAAAGTGGAATTATGGCTGGCCAGCGGCTATCGCTATGTGCCGGTTAAAATCAAAAAGCTCGAGAAAAACGGCATGGTGATTGAGCAAGTGGCCACGCGCTTGAGCGCCGAATAACGCAAATATTGCAACTATCGTAAGTATTGAAAGAACCTGATGAACCAATCCCTGATGCGCCAGACGGCGATGCTGTTAAACGACCTGCTGAAATTTGAAAGTCCGGCCGATGCCAAGCTCGGCGAATTTTTCCGTCAGCATCGCGAGCTGGGCACCAAAGACCGCGCTTGGGTGGCTGAAACCGCCTACGGCGTCTTGCGTCGCTATCGTTATTTGCGTGAAGTGAGTGTCAGCGAGCCAGATGAGCAAGAAGACACACGCAAGCTCATTATCGCCTGGCTACTTAAAGTCGAAGGCAAAAGTATCCGTGATTTGGATGAGATGCTCGACGAGCGTCAAAAAGAATGGGCCGTCACCATCAAAGCCAAAAACAGTGAAGGCTTTGCGCCAGCAGTGCTGGCCGATGTGCGCGACTGGTTCTGGCAAAAGCTGGTTGAACAATATGGCGAGACAGAAGCCATGACCATCTGCCGCAGCATGTTTGAGCAAGCCAGTCTGGATTTGCGCGTCAACACCATCAAGGCCAGCCGCGAAGAAGTACTGGCCCGCATGCTGGCGGAAAACACAGTTAAAGATAATGTGATCACGCCCACGCCATACTCCCCCGTCGGCATCCGCATGGGTTCGCGCCTCAATATCGGCAAACACATCCTGTTTACCGAAGGCAAAATCGAGGTGCAAGATGAAGGTAGCCAGTTGCTCAGCTATCTGGTTGCCCCCAAACGCGGCCAGATGGTGGCAGATTTGTGCGCAGGGGCAGGCGGAAAAACCCTAGCTCTTGGCGCACTCATGAAAAACACCGGTCGCCTCTATGCCTTTGATGTCTCGGAAAAACGCTTGAATAATCTGGGCCAGCGCCTCAAGCGCAGCGGCTTATCCAACCTGCAAGCGCAACTGATTAACAATGAAAACGACCTCAAGCTCAAACGCCTCAACGGCAAGTTTGACCGCGTGCTGGTCGACGCCCCTTGTAGCGGTCTCGGCACCCTGCGCCGCAATCCGGATTTAAAATGGCGCCAAGCTGAAGAAGATGTGGCTGAACTCAATGTGAAGCAAACCAATATCCTCGCCCGCGCCGCCAAGCTATGCAAAGCCGGTGGCCGCGTGGTGTATGCGACCTGTAGCTTGTTACGTGAAGAAAATGAGGCCATCGCCGAAGCCTTTCTTGCTGCACACCCTGACTTCAAACTCATACCTGCCAATGAAGTTTTAGCCCAGCAAAATATTGCGATGGATACAGGTGATTATCTGAAATTATTGCCTCATCTGCATGGTACTGATGGTTTTTTTGCGGCGGTGTTTGAAAAAGTTTAGCCTTTTTTCATTTTAACTACTTATTACTTCACCACATTACTCATGCGTCGCATTGTCAACAATTGCTGACACAAGCTATAATTGTAAATTAATTTTTAGCAATGAAAGCAATAGCATCCCTCCGGCTTTTATTCATAAAGCGGTATATCTGGATGTAGTATGTGATTATGTTTAGGGGTGGCAGCGGGTTGATTGAGCAACTCTCTAACATTGCTATTGAAAGCTGCTCTGCTGGTGCAGCTTTCAATGTTTTTAGGGCTTCCAAAACTCGGCAGGGGTTACAAGTTTTTGTTGAGTTAATTAGTCATTATAGTGAGCATTTGGTAGCAGCTAAATGCCTGGTAGGGGTAATCTAGCTTGTTATTTTCTTTTTGGCGTCAACGCAGCTTATTTATTGAGCTTACCAAGCGTGAGTTTTCAGGCAAATATCGCGGCTCTTTCGGTGGCATTTTTTGGTCTTTCGCGCAGCCACTATTCATGTTGGCCGTATACACTGTTGCTTTTGGAGTAATTCTTCAAGCACGATGGGGCGGAGTTGGAAGCACTTCAGAGTATGCACTATTGCTTTTTGCTGGTTTGATTGTGTTCAATATTTTCTCTGAAGTGCTTTCTAAAGCTGCAACTCTTGTTACGACAAATCCCAATTTCGTTAAAAAAGTGGTTTTCCCATTAGAGTTATTACCAGTTGTTGTTGTGGCGACAGCACTATTGCATGCATTTATCGCCTTAGGTGTTTGGGCTGTAGGCTATGCGCTACTTATAGGATTTCCGCATTGGACGCTGATTTTTTTTCCATTAGTCTTGGTAAGTTTTGTGCCTGTAGTTTTGGGGTTAGGCTGGCTACTTTCCAGTATTGGGGTCTTGGTAAAAGATATCAGTCAGCTTACAGGTTTGTTGAATCATACATTATTATTTTTAACTCCTATTTTTTATAGTATCGAATCTGCGCCTTCGATGATTCAAAAGGCTTTGATGCTTAATCCGTTAAGTTTTATTGTTGAGCAGCTTCGATTGGTGCTGTTTTATGGAGGTATCCCTAATTTCACTGGGTTGATTTTATATTTTGTGATTGCCTCTTTGTTTGCTGTTCTTACCTTTTTATTGTTCAGATGGGTACGTCCAAGTTTTGCGGATATTTTATAACTTATGAGTGATATCGCAATTTCAGTAAGTAACCTAAGTAAGTGTTACAAGGTATTTGATAGTCAGCGTGATCGCTTCCTTCACATGTTTTGGCCAAGCTACAAGAGAGGAATGCAAGAGCTGTGGGCGCTGAAGGATGTTAACTTTGACATAAAGCGTGGAGAAGCTGTTGCAATCATTGGCCGAAATGGTGGCGGTAAAAGTACGCTGCTTGAGATATTAACTGGTACATTGACTCCCACAACTGGCAACCTCAAAGTGAATGGCCGTGTGTCCGCCCTTTTGGAGCTTGGGAGCGGATTTAATCCAGAGTACTCTGGGCGCGACAATGTCATTTTAAACGGGTTGCTGTTAGGACTGAGTAAAGCGGAAATATTAAGTAGATTCAATGAGATTGAGGCGTTTGCTGAAATTGGAACAGCAATAGATCGTCCTGTGAAAACATACTCCAGCGGAATGATGATGCGGTTGGCTTTTGCTGTACAGGTTTTGTGTGAGCCGGAGATTCTAATTATAGATGAAGCTTTAAGTGTCGGAGATTTTTTCTTTCAGCAGAAATGCTTGAGCTACATTCGTACTTTGTGTGCAAAGGGAGTGACTCTTTTATTTGTATCTCATGATATGGGTACAGTAAGAGATGTATGTAGTCGTGCAATTTATTTACGCAATGGCTCGGTTGAGAAAGACGGCGATTCAGCAAGGGTCGTCAGCTACTACTTTGTGCGAAATGATCAGCAGGATACGCCTAATTCTGTTGAGCGTGTTGAGTCTTCCTTACCAGGCAAGCTTAATCCACCGGTTGCGGGCTTGATAATGCCTCTTTGGCAAACTGATAAAGATTTAGATTCGGTTTCGTCGCCATCATTGTTTCAAGTTGCGCTTCATGATGAAAACGACTTGAATGTTAGCTCTATCAGAATAGGTTGCAGCGTTACATTGAAAGTGATTTTTAAAAGCTTTGGTAGTGACACGGAAACTATCTCGGTCGGTATAGTTAACAAGTATGGTCAGTTAGTGACTTGTTTTAACTCTAATAAGCTTATTTCGGCTGGAGTGACAACGATTGGTTTGAAACAATTTAATTTCACTTTGCCCATGCTTTTAGAGTCCGGGAAATATTCAATTGTAGTCACTCTTGGATATAAAACTGGACCAAATAGTGGTGGTACGTTCGATCAAACGCCAAATTTAGGTCCGATATCAGTATTTTGGAATTATCAAGAAGATGAAGCTCCTTTTGTCGGAATGTTTGGGCTGCCTGTTGAAGTCGGGTCGGTAGAGTTATGATTTTTGTGATCAGAAGAATTGTTGCCCGTTTCTTCCCGCCGGAAGCATCATTGGGGTTTTGGGGAAGATTATTTTTGAGTTTCTTCTCAATTCTTAATTTAAAAGTAAAATATGGCCCTGTTTTGCTTTATATATCGCCACTCTCATTGCTAGATCGATTTGTTTTGCTTGGTCGAAATATTAATCCGTTTTTTTTGAGTGCTGTTGCCCAGTACGCAAGAAATGGCGTGGTGATGGATATTGGAGCAAATCACGGTGTGTTATCTCTATTAGCCATTAAAAATGGTGCAAAATTTTGCCTTAGTGTCGAGCCCTCCATAAGGGAGTCTGCAAAGCTTCTAAAGAACGTCAATGCTAACAAAGAGCAGAATATTGCGTTGCTAAATATAGCATTAGGCTCTGCTTCTATTCGTTTTGAGAGTTTTTATTTGAGTAACTCTTTGAATCCTGGAAAAAATAGTATTTTTGTCGGTAATACAGTGGAGCCGTTAAAGCAAGAGGTACTAGCTACGAGATTTGATGATTTGTTTAAATGTAGAGAGTTCTTATCAAATTTAAAGGTAGTAAAAATTGATTGTGAGGGGGCTGAACTCGATATTTTAAAAGGTATGGAGTCCTCTATTGAGTTTATGAGTCATGTAGTATTTGTTGTTGAGCTTTCAAATTTAGGTAAGGCTGGAGATGATCTAGCAATCTATAGATGGTTTGAGCAACGGGGCTTTAAAGGTTTTTATAAAGCTCCGCATTCTGCTGGAGATAAAGAGGAGGTTTTTTACAACCCACTTTTCAATGAAGATCCTAAATTCTCAAGTGAGTTACTAATAAAAATATTATGAATCAAGAGGATAGGCTGGATGTTTTAATTGTCTCAAATGGTCAAGATATTAAATTATTAAGACATTTTTTATTAAGCTATAAACTTTTTTTTAAAATCAGAGGCAATATTCATGTCGTCATTTGGAGAAAAGACGCGCAAGCTCTATCTGAAGTGCTGTGCCCAGAAAATTTGGTAATCCATTACAAGGATGATATTCCTGAATTGGTCGAAGATGATTTTCGTAACCAAATGTACATTAAGCTTATTGGTGACAGTTTTGTAGATACTCCTTGGTTTTGGGTTGTTGATGCAGATTTTCTCATTACATCAATCATAACGTACCGTGATTTTTTTGAATCTGATAAGCCAAAGTGGTTTTACAGGCCATGGGTTGAGATTCCAGAAAAGAACTGGCGATTGCCATCAGAAGGCTTTATTAAGTTTGATATTCCTTATCTTTTTATGGATGAGCCGTTATACATACTGAATAAAAAAATTCTTAGTATGTTTCGCTCGAAGGTCTCTTTAACAAAAATCCTTACTTCCCGTGAATCTCCCAGCGAATTTATCGTTTATGGGGCTTTCGCATATAAATTTTTTCATGACTATTATGCGTGGAAAAATTCTTCAATAGAAAACGTAAACTCATTGATATATAAGGTAAATCAGCAACCGCCATCATATATGGTTCTGAGTCCCGATTGTCGTCTGACTGACTCCTCATTATCGAAGGTATGTGTCTTCTGGTCGCATTGGGAGTTAGCAGAAGACAAGATGCGTGAGTTCCTGCTCGATGCGCAAGTTCGAGAGTTTGGACGGATTTTGCTTCAGCCTGAGACTAAAGCTCTTATGCAGAATCTTGGGTTAGAAGATGTTTTGAAAAATGGATCAAGTGCTTGGGGGGGCTGTTACTCTGATGGTTGGGTGAAGCGTGAATGGTACTTTTCGATTTTTTCTGATAAAACATGTTTATTGGAAATAAATCTAGATGTTTTTCCTTCTTTAGAGTCATCCTACTTAAGGTTGATTGTTGATCAATGCGATGAGTATATGGCACTTGTACCTGGCATAAATAAGCTTTTAATACCTCTCAGCTCCGGTAAAGTAACCACTGTTCAGGCTGCATTTCATGGTGGAATAATAGAGCCTCAAGGTAAAAGAAACTTATATGCGATAGCTAAGAGTTGCAAATTAATAAATAGAGAATTGAACTGATGAAAAGTGTAATGCCTGAAAGTATTCCTACTAATAGCATATTAGGAATTAATTATAGTGGTATGCACGATACGGCAATTGCGGTTACTGCCCCAGATGGATCGCCCATTTTTGCATGTTCTTTAGAGCGCTTGAGCCGTGTCAAGCAAGATGGTCGCCCTCCATTTGCACTGCTAGAAAAAATGCCCTGGGATCGCATAGCCAAAATTGCTATCTCAACGGATCAGTATTTTTCGTTCCCCGCTAATTATGAAAGTAAGTTGCTTGCCACGCCTCTGCCGCAAGTGCGTGAGGCTGGGTTGGTTCATGAAGAACCTTTTTATGATTTTATTAAATCACTTCCTGCTGAAAAGGTATTTGTATGTCATCAAATGGCGCACGCTGCATCAGCATTTTGGGCAAGTGGATTTGAGTCAGCGCTTTGCTTAACTTACGACGGGGGTATGTGTAATAGCCCTTGGTTTGGAGGGTTATACCTTTGTGATCGTGAAAAGGGAATACAGGCTTTAGATCAGTTCAGCGCGCTACATTACGCCAAAATAACTTCCCTTTATACCTTTGTTACTGGATTGTTGGGGTTTACCCCTAATAAACATGAGGGGAAAATCACGGGCTTGGCGGCATATGGTAAAGCTTCAGATGCTTGTCGTTATTTTCTGAAGAATTTATTTGATGCAGATTTCTTATCAATAGAATCGACTGTTGAGTGGAGTTCTGTTTATTCTGTTGATCAAGTCCCCGCACTTAACGTTCGAGACGGAAAAATGGACGTTTACAGGCAGGCCGCGGAAGCTTTTAGCAAAGAAGAGCTTGCTGCCACTGTTCAAGAGATGGCTGAACAACATATATTGGAAATATTAGATCGTGCCAAAAAAATTGGATGGACGAGTGAAAATATATGTTTGGCAGGCGGATTATTTGCTAACGTAAAAATTAATCAGAGAGTCGTTGAGTCGGGATTCAGTAAACTTTTCGTTGCTCCTCCTATGACGGATGATGGAACGGCTTTGGGAGCTGCCTGGCATGCGCTTGTGGGGCAGTCTCAGTTTGAACCACAAAAAATAAAATCTATGTACCTCGGGCCGTCTTATGATCCTCGCGAAATAGAGACTTTGTTGACAAATGAGTGTATAGAGTTTGAGCGATTGCCAAATGCTGCAGAGACGCTTTCAGACCTTCTTTCAGAGGGTCAAGTGGTCGCGATATTTCAGGGGGGAATGGAATTTGGGCCTCGCTCATTAGGTAATCGATCGATTATTGCACAAGCGACCAAAAGCGATATTAATCAGAGTCTGAATGATCGTCTGAATAGGACTGAGTTCATGCCTTTTGCACCGATAACCCGTATTGAGGATGCACAAGACTGTTATCTTGATATCGATAAAGTTTTACATACTGCAGAGTTTATGACAGTTACTGTTAACTGTACTTCAACAATGATCAACGCATGTCCTGCAGTTGTGCATGTTGATGGCACTGCCCGCCCACAATTGGTCCGCCCTGAATCCAATCCACTTATACACGCCATACTCACGAGTTATCTGAAAAAGACTAACCGTCCAAGTTTGGTGAATACTTCTTTTAACATACATGAAGAGCCTATCGTTTGCTCACCAAAAGATGCGTTACATGGCTTCTTTGAATCTGGACTAGACTACCTGTATCTTGAGGGTGGATATCTGGTCGCTTTTAAAAATAATACTCATGTGGCCCTTAAATATCTTCAGGAAAAAATTAAGAGCCCCAGTCAAAAGTCGTTACATCAAGCTGCTACTATTACCTTACAGGATAAAAAGCTGGCTGAGTTCGAGGCTCAATTGGTTGAGAAAGAGCGTGTTATTCAAGAGCAGAATGCTCAACTGATCAACTATCGTCAAGAATTAGGCCAACATGCAGGTGCGTTGCGGGCATATCATTTGGCATATGGTGGGTTAAGTCCATTTGCCCCTATCGCAAGATTGGTTCGAGCATTTTATAATGTGATCCGACCTCGATTGGGGCAACTTTCTCAATACTCTCCGCGACCAATGAGTCGCCTAGCAAGCCCATGCATATCTAAGCTATCTGCTTATCCATGCATATCAATTGTCACCCCTTCTTATCAGCAAGGCGAATATATTGAGCGCACGATAAAAAGTGTTATTGATCAGGCGTATCCTAATCTTCAATATTTTGTTCAAGATGGAGGATCTAGTGACACCACAACTTTGGTGTTGCGGCGATATGAAAATAGCTTGTCTGGTTGGGTGTCTGAAAAAGACTCTGGGCAGTCTCAAGCGATTAATCGCGGATTTAATCAACTCAATGGTGAGATTATGGCATGGCTGAACTCAGACGATTTACTTTTACCAGGTGCTTTGCATATTGTTTCTGATTATTTTAATCGGCATCCCGAGGTTGATGTAGTTTATGGTAATCGGTTGCTGATTGATGTAAATGATATGGAAATTGGACGCTGGATTCTTCCCGGACATGATAGTGCCATTCTTTCATGGGTCGATTACGTGCCGCAAGAAACTCTATTCTGGCGTCGTCGCATCTGGGAAAAAGCTGGTGGGAAAATTGATGAGTCATTCCGCTTTGCTATGGATTGGGATTTGCTCGTACGCTTTAGGGATGCAGGTGCCAAGTTTGGACATATTCCGCAGTTTCTTGGAGCATTTCGAATTCATGAGCATCAAAAAACATCAGCTGCGATAAATCAAATTGGATATCAAGAGATGGGGCGAATTCGAGAGCGAACTTTGGGGTATTTACCTGAGTGCAAACAAATTCGTAAGGCAGTGTTGCCTTACTTACTTAAGCATATTTTCGTCGACATGATTTACAGGCTTAAAACTAGGTTTGGTATCAAGGCGTAAAAAAGTTATTTTTCATTGAGAGCGAATGTTGAGGGAGTTTCAAATGATTGACGGTAAAAAACTATTATCTATTGTCATACCGTGCTACAACGAAGAAGAGGTTATAAAAGAAACAGTTGGTCGTTTGGAAAGATTGATTGGTGAACTCGCAAGCTCTAGTATCAGTGTAGAACTAATTTTTGTGGATGATGGTAGTAAAGATAAAACTCGTAACATTCTGAAAGAGTATGCCATTAATAATAAACACATCAAATTAATTGCTTTTGCTCGTAATTTTGGACACCAGATTGCTGTTACTGCTGGGATAGATGCTGCAAATGGCGACGCTGTAGTTCTTATTGATGCGGATTTACAGGATCCCCCAGAACTTATACATCAAATGCTTGATAAGTGGGCTGAAGGATATGATGTTGTTTATGGCACGCGTAGTGAAAGGGCTGGCGAGTCAGCATTTAAATTAGTGACTGCTAGAGCATTCTATAGATTACTCAATCGTTTATCTGATGTGCCTATTCCGTTAGACACTGGCGACTTTAGATTGATGAGTCGAAACGTTGTCAATACATTAAGAGCAATGCCTGAGCAAGAGCGATTTATCAGAGGGATGGTAAGCTGGGTTGGTTTTAACCAAATAAGCTTGCCTTATAAACGCGCAGAGAGATTTGCTGGGGTTAGCAAGTATCCTTTAAGAAAAATGATTAAATTTGCAACCGACGGCATTATGTCATTTTCAACGAAACCGTTGAAAATGTCTGTAGCGCTGGGTGTTATGTGTTCCCTAATCTCTCTATTTGCAATTCTATACGTTTTGTTTCTCCGGCTATTTACAAATATCTGGGTTGAGGGATGGGCAGCGATCATGATTTCTGTTTTATTTATTGGCGGTGTTCAATTGATTTGTACTGGCATTTTGGGTGAGTATGTAGGGCGAATATATAACCAAATAAAAAGCAGACCGTTGTACGTTGTTCAGGAATACATAGGATTTGAAAAAAATCCTCCAGCTTTAACAAGAAGCCCTACAGGATTGAAATGAGGGATATCTTTAGGAATATGGCTAAATTGAGGGAGTTTATTCTTTATTGCTTTTGTGGTGTTGTTGGTGTTACTACTGATTATATTGTATTTTTATATTTATTAAAGTTGGACTTGTGGTATCAATCAGCAAATTTTTTGGGGTATTTGTCCGGTACATTTGTCAGTTTTTTTCTTAATAGAAAATTTACTTTTGCTATTAAAGATAAAGTTTATTTGCGTCTAATAAAGTTTTTAATGGTAGGTGCTGCAGGATATTTCAGTTCGGTAATTATGTTATGGCTACTAGTTGATATGGCATTGCTAAAAGCAGAAATTGCAAAGCTGATTTTATTGCCTGTAATAGTAATTATTCAGTATTCAATCAATAGAAAAATTACCTTTAAAGCAAGCAAGTAGAAACTTGTTTAATCTAGCTTTTGGAGGTTTTGGTCTGTAAGTTTGTCATAGTACTCTATGTGTTAGATTTTGTAATAGAATAAGAATGGTTAATAGTATATTTCATTGCTTAAATGATAGTTTCGCGAATCAGTACGCCTGTCAGAAAATCGTTGTTTAAAATTTTTTTATAGTAAAAAGCAATTGTAAGCTAAAAGCAAATGGGGAATAAATGCTCCAAGAAATAGAGCATTTATCAAAACTAAAGATTAAATAAAAGAATATGGAAATGCATGCCTAATACTAACAGTAAAGAAGTAATCATCATTGGGGCAGGTTTTTCTGGACTTGCAGCGGCGTATGAATTAACAAAAAGGGGCATTGCCGTAACTGTGTTAGAGGCTTCAAATGACATTGGTGGTTTGGCTTCTGCATTTGAAGTGGGCGGCGAACGTCTTGACAAGTTCTATCATCATTGGTTTACAAACGATTTGGAAGTTATGAGCTTAATCAGTGAGCTTGGCCTTGCTGATAACGTCAAAATTAACCCAACTAATACAGGTGTCTATTACGCAAACAATTTTTTTAAGTTATCAACTCCAAGGGATCTGCTTAATTTTACTCCGTTAGCATTTCTTGACAGAATTCGTTTAGGCTTACTTGCCTTGAAGGCAAGACGTATCAAGAATTGGAAAGTTTTAGAAAGTAAAACTGCTGAAGAGTGGTTGAGAGAGTTGGGTGGGGAGCAAGTTTATAAGGTGATTTGGCAGCCTCTCTTAAAGGGAAAGTTTGGACCATACGCTGAAAAGGTATCTGCTGTTTGGTTCTGGAATAAGCTTAAGCTGAGGGGGGGTAGCAGGGGCAAAGGGGGTGAGGAGCGTTTAGCGTACTTGAAAGGTAGCTTTGCTTTATTGGCCGAAACACTAGCAAAGCGAATTGTTGAATACGGAGGAAGAATCGAGCTTAACTCGCCAGTTAATCGCTTTCAGCCTCATGATGGGAGATGGGAGGTTGTCACCAATTCAACTTCTTTTCACTGTGACAGAGTAATTGCAACCCCTGCATTGCCTTTGATTGCTGATATGATTTCTTCATGGGCAACCCCTGCTTACGTGGCATCTTTAAATCGAATTGAATACATCGGCAATGTCTGTTTGGTTTTAGAGTTAACACAGCCATTGTCTAAAACATATTGGTTAAATGTAAATGATCCGGACTTTCCTTTTGTTGGCGTTATTGAGCATACCAACTTTGAAAAGCCTGAAACTTACGACGGACGCCATATTGTATATCTATCCAAATATTTGCCGCATACTGATCCTTTATACTCCATGAATGCCGATCAATTTATGGAGTATGCACTTCCTTACCTGAAACGAATGTTTCCGGCTTTTAACACTGATTGGATACTTAAGCATTATTTATGGCGAGCTAGATGGTCTCAGCCTGTAGTTGAAAAAAACTACAGTCAGTTAATTCCATCAGAAGATGCCTATGAGGAGGGCATGCATATTTGCTCTATGGCACAAATCTATCCCGAAGATAGAGGTACTAACTATGCCATTAGAGAAGGACGAAAAGTTGGCATGCGCATTGCAAACTTATTACAAGAGCTTATATAAGCAAGGCTTTATTAAATAATAATGTTAACGTAAGGTTTGATTTTGAAACGGTTCAACCCTGCTTCACCACTGTTTTTATCAATTGCAGCTATTGCTATATATGTATCTCTTTTGGGATTTTATGCAGTTTATCTAAACCACCTTTACTACTCTAAATACAGCCCTTTTTACGATTCAATGTCGTATTTGAATCAACTTGCAATCGTAATGCATACATCCAATAGCCAAGGGTTTTTAGCCGGTATTGGACAGGCAGCGATAGGGGGTACTGTTTTCTTTCCATGGTTTGAGGCTGCGCTACTTGGTGTTTTTTGCTCTCCGGCACGTGCGGATGCAATATTTATTCAATTGCCACTTGTTTTTGCCCAGTCTTTTTCTGCATTTCTTTATTTCAGACTAATTACAAATTATTCAGCCAAGCTATCACTGATTTTTTCATTTGTTCTGGTAAGTTATACAGCCATTTTTTTCTATAATGGAGGCCTTTCCGACTTCAGAATGGATTTGTCACAAGCCTTATCGATTGGCTCAGCGTTAGCTTTTTTTGTTATTGCCAGACATACTCAAAAGTTGAGATTCTGGATTTTGTTCAGCGTGATGCTAAGCGTTTCATTTCTTGTAAGAGCTACTACTCCTGTTTACGCATTACTTATATTTGGACCGATATTTTTGCTAGATTTATTTGGGGGGCAAAAAAGCTATTTGAAATTACTAAAACCGTACCTGTTAGCATTAGCAATTGTGATTGGGTTAACTATATGGTTTTTTATCTTAAATTTTGATTACCTTCATTATTATTATTTTATTTGGAATGATGATGCAAATGCATCATTACCCATTTCAGAAAGTGTTAAACATTTGCGCTTCTTATTTAAAAATAATATTGGAATACCCTTTGTAATTCTGGGAATGGGAGTTTTCTTATTTCAACTATTTTTGAATTTCAATTTTAAGCACTCTACCGTTAACTGGGTAATGCTATATGGCGGCGTGGTTCCTGTTGCATTTCTCATATTATTTGGAACTGCAATTAACCCTTATGTTTCTATGGCATCCGTACCAGGGCTGCTAATGTTTTTTTTGGGGCCATTTGAAAATAGTCGATCTAAAAAGCCGCTAGATAAAGTAATAATATTTTTTAGTATTCTAGCTATAGCTGTAAACATACTGAATGGATATAAAAAACACTTAGATATTAATTCAGAGTGGATTGCATCCGGGGATGGTATAAGCAAAATTACTACTGCTATTCAAAGTGACATGCAAAGATCTTCAAGAAAACATGCAACATTTGAAATGACCTTTATAGGCGGATTAGATTCCGTAGCTATTTTAAATTCACTCATCTATGATCAGGGTTTTACAGTTTCAATAAATAATATTGTTGCCAAAAACAACTTATCTTTACAGGCGCTACAACCATCTGGACTTGCAAATCACAGAGAATGGCTTGATTTACCAGGTGATAAGCCCGAGGATAAGCTAACTTATTTAGTAAATGAAGCAAATCAAAATGCTAATTATTTAATTCTGCCAGAAGATGGGACTAAGCTAATACAACATCACGCGATTACACCATATGAATTTCAGTTTCGAGACATGTTGATTAACACAGGTAACTTTGAGAGAGTTTCTGAACCAATCAAGATATCAAACGCTGAGACTATATCTATATATAAAAACAAATTGAAATGATGCAATATCTAATATTTAAATAAAGAAATTGAAAGTTGAAAATGATAAAAAAAGCACTAATTACTGGTGTAACAGGGCAGGATGGCTCGTATCTCGCAGAGCTATTGTTAGAAAAAGGGTATGAGGTACACGGCATAAAGCGCCGTGCTTCGTTGTTCAATACAGATCGTATTGATCATCTTTATCAAGATCCGCATGATACAGATCGTCGATTTGTACTTCATTATGGCGATATGACGGATTCGTCAAGTTTGATCCGTATTATTCAACAAGTGCAACCTGATGAGATTTATAACCTCGCGGCGCAGTCGCATGTGGCTGTTTCGTTTGAAGAGCCAGAATATACGGCCAACTCAGATGCATTAGGTGCTTTGCGTATTTTAGAGGCAATCCGTATTCTCAAACTTGAGAAAAAAACACGCTTTTATCAGGCGTCGACCTCAGAACTTTACGGTTTGGTGCAGGAGATTCCGCAAAAGGAGACAACGCCGTTTTATCCTCGGTCGCCTTATGCAGTGGCAAAATTATATGCATATTGGATCACAGTAAACTATCGTGAGGCTTATGGTATTTACGCGTGTAACGGCATTCTTTTTAACCATGAAAGTCCCGTACGTGGTGAGACGTTTGTGACGCGCAAGATCACACGTGCGCTTGCGCGTATCAAGTTGGGCCTGCAAGATTGTTTGTTTTTGGGCAATCTGGATGCAAAGCGTGACTGGGGGCATGCAAAGGATTATGTAGAGATGCAGTGGTTGATGCTCCAGCAGGAGGTTGCTGAGGATTTTGTGATTGCAACAGGTGTTCAGTATAGCGTAAGAGAGTTTGTGAATGCTGCTGCAAAGGAGATTGGCATTTCGATTCGTTGGTCGGGTCAGGGTGTTGATGAGAAAGGCTTTGATTCCACGGGTAAATGCATCGTCGCGATTGACCCTCGTTATTTCCGCCCAACAGAGGTGGAGACATTGCTTGGGGATGCAAGTAAAGCCAAACAAAAGTTAGGGTGGACACCAAAAATCAGCTTTGAAGCATTGGTGAGTGAAATGATGAGGGAAGACATGAAGTCAGCCGAGCGTGACGAGTTGGTACGACGACATGGTTTCAGTACTCCAGACTACCATGAGTAATGCTATGGATAAGAATGCGAAGATTTTCGTAGCAGGTCACCGCGGGATGGTGGGCTCTGCCATCGTTCGACGCCTTCAATCAGCAGGCTATACAAATGTGATTACGCGCTCACATGCGGAACTGGACTTAACATACCAGCCTAAGGTTGTAGAGTTCTTTCAACAGGAGCGACCAGACTATGTATTTTTAGCCGCGGCAAAGGTTGGTGGTATACATGCCAACAATACCTACCGTGCAGAGTTCATCTATCAGAACTTAATGATGGAAGCAAATATTGTGCATGCTGCTTGGCAGTCTGGTGTGCAAAGATTGCTTTTCCTCGGATCTAGTTGTATCTATCCACGTGACTGTCCGCAGCCCATTAAAGAAGAGTACTTGCTGACCGGCCCTTTGGAGCAGACGAACGAGCCTTATGCAATCGCAAAAATTGCAGGGATCAAGTTATGTGAAAGTTATAATCGCCAGTACAACACACAATATGTCTCGGTGATGCCCACAAATTTGTATGGCCCGAATGACAACTACGACCTCAACAATAGCCATGTATTACCTGCATTGATCCGTAAAGCGCATGAAGCTAAATTACGCAATGATGCCAGTTATGTGGTTTGGGGGTCTGGTAAGCCCATGCGCGAGTTTTTGTATGTGGATGATATGGCAGATGCATGCGTGTTCTTAATGGAGCGCGATGATATCAAGGAGGGGTTGTTTAATGTTGGTACAGGGCAGGATGTGACGATTCGTGAGTTAGCCGAGACAGTAATGGATGTCGTCGGGTTTCAAGGGGAAATTGTGTTTGATGCCAGTAAACCCGATGGTACGCCACGTAAGTTATTGAATGTTAATAAACTCGCTGAACTTGGATGGCGTGCACAAACTTCATTGCGTGCAGGGATTGCAATGTCATATGCCAATTTTCTGACCAAATCTTTCGAATAGTTCTATGTCCTCAGCGCGTTCAGAAGTTAATCCTCTGGTGACAGTCGTTGTACCGTCTTTTAATCAAGGGCGCTTTCTGAATGATGCATTGACTTCAATTTTTGAGCAGAATGTCCCTGTTGAAGTGTTTGTGATGGATGGGGGATCGTCAGACAACTCCATCGATGTTATCCATAAGTGGTCAGACCGTCTAGCTGGTTGGCGTAGCGCCAAAGATGATGGTCAAGCAGCTGCTATTAATGAAGGCATCAGCTTGGGTAAGGCTCCATTTGTCTGTTGGTTAAACAGTGATGATTGGTTTTTATCGAATGCGTTATCGACTTTGATCTGTGCTTTGCAGGCAAATCCTGATGCTCCTGCAGTGTATGGACGGGCGTGGAACGTGATAGAGCACACAGGTAAGCGTAAGCCTGTATGGGTAGAGCCATTTGATGAAGATCGACTGGCTTTACGCTGTATTATTTCGCAACCTGCAACACTTATCCGCCGTTCAGCATGGGATGCGGTTGGTGGGGTAGATAATAAGTTACACATGGTCATGGATTATGATTTATGGTGGCGCCTTTTTAAACATGTGGGGGCACTGGCATTTGTAGATCACTACGTAGCAGTGAATCGAGAGCATGAGGCTACCAAGACCAAAACGTTGCGACGTCGCCATTATCAGGAGGCGATATCAGTTGTGCGCAAATATCATGGAAGTGTGCCATTAAAGTGGTGGTTGGCTCAGCCTTATGCTGTATGGTTTAAATCAATCGCGAGATAACTGTTACAGGTTAAGGGTATGAGAGTACTGCATTTTTATAAAACATCTTTCCCAGATACCATGGGAGGGGTTGAGCAAGTGATCAATCAGATCGCAAGAGGTGCAAATAGGTGGGGTGTGCAGACTGATGTGTTGTCTCTGACGCCAAAGCGAGTGCCTCGTGTGATTGAGATGGATGGTTATTGGGCGCATCGTGCAAAGTTAGACTTGCAAATTGCATCGACAGGATTTTCAGTGTCAGCGTTTTTGCGTTTTGCGCAACTAGCCAAAAAGGCTGACGTGATTCATTACCATTTTCCTTGGCCGTTCATGGATGTTGTTCACTTTGCGACCATGGTGAAAAAGCCGACAGTATTAACCTATCATTCGGATATTATTCGCCAGAAGCATCTCCTCAAGTTTTATCGGCCTTTGAAGAGGAAGTTTCTTGGCGCGGTCAACAGTATTGTCGCAACATCCCCTAATTATTTGGCGACCAGTGATGTACTCACAAAGTACAAGAATAAAGTCAGTGTTATTCCGATTGGATTAGATAAGGCAACTTATCCAGTGCCATCAGCCGAAAGGCTGAACTACTGGCAGGGCAGGGTTGGCCAAAAATTCTTTTTGTTTGTAGGTGTTATCCGTTATTACAAAGGCCTGCACATTTTGTTAGAGGCCGCAAAAGGGCTAGATTATCCGATTGTCATTGTCGGTGCAGGCCCCATTGAGGGCGAGCTAAAGCAGCAGGCGATCAAACTGGGGCTGCGCAATATACACTTTTTGGGGCAATTGCCGGACGAAGATAAAGTTGCACTGCTAACTTTGTGTTATGGCGTTCTTTTTCCTTCTCACTTAAGGTCGGAAGCGTTTGGCATTTCATTGCTGGAGGGGGCCATGTATGGCAAACCGATGATCTCTAGTGAGATCGGCACCGGCACCACTTTTATTAATATTGCAAATGAAACGGGTTTGGTTGTGCCCCCAAGTGATCCTGCGGCTTTACGTCAAGCGATGCAGTATTTATGGGAGCATCCTGATCAGGCGGCTGAAATGGGAAGGCGGGCTGAAGAAAGATATTGGGAGCATTTTACAGCGGACCAAATGGTTAAATCTTACGTTGATTTATATCGAAGTTTGGTAAAGTAGAGATCAAAACATCGGCGCTTACTGAAGTGTAACGTTATGGCGGTAGATTGAGTTAGGCTCCTCGCTGTCACTGCGGCCATCCATCTTTGCAATATACGAGACAAGTTCATTTTTAGGTATTCACTGTAACGAGTTTGCTTAATGCCATTGATGAGGCAGCTTTGGCTGCCTCTTTGTTTATTGCAACCTCAGCCGACAATTTTAGGGTACGCACATGAGTAAGCTTGGACTGAACGGACAAATTCTACTGGCTGTTGTAGTGGCTGTAACGCTGGGGTTATTTGCGCAGGGAAAAGCGCCAGAGGGTGTGTTATATGCGGCGAACTTAGTGGGTACTTTGTTCATTGATTTGTTGAAAATGGTGATGATCCCATTGGTGTTTTGCGCGATTGTGACTGGCATCGCCAATCTGCGCCAGCATCGTCAGATTGATGTGGTGTGGAAAACAACCTTGCTGTTTTTTGCTACCACGACCATCATCGCGGTGGTAATTGGGTTGACTGCAAGTCATCTTTTTAAACCGGGGGCAGGGCTGCATCTGGAAATGTTTTCGCATGCCATGCAGCAGTTTGAATCCAGGCAGATGAGCCTGCCCGAGTTTTTCACACAGTTTTTGCACGGCATATTCATGAATCCCTTCAAGGCGCTGGCCGAGGGTAATATTCTGGCGATTGTTGCTTATGCCATGTGTTTGGGCATTGCGCTGGTGATGGCGTCCGAGCGCTATCCGCAATGGCTGGCGTTGTTTGAAGAGGGCATGGGTCTAAGCATGCAGATGATTGGTTGGATCATGCGGCTGGCACCATGGGGGATTGCTGCACTGTTATTCAAGCTGGTCGCAACGCAGGATGTGAGCCTGTTTGCCTCTTTGACCAAGTTTATGCTGGTGGTGACCGGGACGACCTTGTTTCATGGCGTGATTGTTTTACCGGTCTTGTTGTTTCTGTTTACAGGCAAACATCCCGTGTGGTTTTTGCGGCAAGCCAGGGAGGCATTGGTGACGGCCTTTGCCACCAGTTCTAGCAATGCGACCATGCCGGTGACGATGCGTTGTGCGACGCAAAACATGCATGTGAAGCCTGAGATTGCCGGGTTTGTGGTGCCGCTAGGGGCAACCATGAATATGGATGGCACGGCCCTGTATGAGGCGGCAGCGGCCTTGTTTGTGGCACAACTGGCCGGGATTGATTTGTCGCTGGGGCAGCAGTTGGTGGTGTGTTTAACCACCATGATCGCGGCCATGGGGGCCCCGGGGATTCCCAGTGCGGGCATGGTGACCATGGTGATGGTGTTACAAAGCGTGGGATTGCCGGCTGAAGCCATTGCCATTTTGTTGCCTATAGACCGCTTGCTCGATACCGTCCGTACTGCCGTCAATGTCGAGGGCGATATGATAGGCAGTTTGGTGGTACAACATCGCATTGAACAATTAGCGAAATAGGGGCATGCCTGAGTTAGTGATTAAGCCTGCGCAAGCGCAGGAGGCCGATATCATCGCGGCACTGGTGAATCGTGCGTATCGCGGCGAGAGCAGCCGGGCAGGATGGACCACGGAGGCTGATTTGCTCGATGGCAAGCGTACCACACCAAAGGAGGTGCTGAGTTTGCTCGCTCGGGATGATATTCAGATACTCACCGGTTGGGTGGCGTCACAATTGAGGGTGACGCTGTGTGCTGAATGGCATGCTGCACAGCAGACCGTGCATCTGGGCATGATTGCCGTAGAGCCGACTGCGCAGAACCGCGGGTATGGCAAAACAGTGATTCTGGCGGCTGAGCAATGGGCGGTGGAGCATTGGCAGGTGCGGGCCAGCCAAATGGCGGTTGTCAGTCTGCGGCAGGCGTTAATCGCGTTTTATCAGCGGCTGGGTTATCAGCCGACCGGGGAGGTCAGGCCTTTTCCCTACCAGCCAGAGATGTGGCAGGCCAAGGTTGAAAACATGCAGCTGATCACCTTGCAAAAGCCGCTTGGGTTGAGTTGAGGCTATCGCGACAATCATCCAACATCAGGCAACGATCATCCGTGTATTACAAGACGCTTGACCATTTTTGCCAATCCACGTAAATTGCCCAACCTTATGAACAAGCAATTTTTCTCAACTATTGTGTTGGCAATGCACCGAAAGGCATTGTGGCTGGTCGCCACAGCGTGCCGCGGTTGCTGCTTGTCGTAAATCTCATGCAACCGCGGGCTCTCCGCGGTTGATCTGTTGTTCCTCACTCCCGGCGAGCCCTTTTATTTAGGGCACATATGAAAGACGCGACACACCCCTATTACGGTGCCATGTTGGTACTGTTATCCTCCGTGGCCTTTTCGTCAAAAGCGATTATGGTCAAGCTGGCCTATGCCTATCATGTAGATGCAGCGACCTTGATCTCCTTGCGGATGGCGTTTGCTATTCCTTTCTTCGCTGCACTTGGCTGGTGGGCTATGCGCCAAGGCACGCCTGTGCGTATGGCGCGCCACGACTGGTGGAAGCTGGCATTGTTAGCGATGGCTGGCGGGTATGGGTCGATGTGGCTTAATTTTGAAGGCTTGCGTTATGTCTCTGCCGGGCTGGAACGAGTCATTTTATTCCTATACCCAACCTTGGTCGTTGTGATGAGTGCGATTTTTCTTAAACACCAGATTACCCGGCGTGAGTGGTTTGCCATGGTGACCAGCTATGCAGGTGTCGTGCTGGTGGTCTGGCATGATGTGGCGCTGGCGGGATTCGATTCTACAGACACCTTGTATGGCGCTGGGCTGGTGTTACTTAGTGCGATTGTCTATGCCGGTTATTTACTGGTGAGCGGGCAACTGATTCCCAGGTTGGGTGCCAGCCGCTTTACTGCGTTGACCATGGGGCTGGCCGCGCTCGCTAGCGCTACACATTTTGCCTGCAATGGTTCGTACGAAAAGGTGGTCTCATTCCCGCAGGCCGTTTACTGGTTGGCTTTGTTGATGGCGCTGGTGGCGACTGTTCTACCTTCGATGTTGATGAATCTCGGCATCCAGCAATTGGGGAGCCGCAAAGTCTCGCTGATCAGTGCGATTGGTCCGGTCTCTACCATTTTGCTTGCTTACCTGTTCCTGGGCGAGCATCTTTCATGGGTACAGGGGCTGGGTACCCTGCTGGTGTTGGCCGGGGTGATGGCAGTGAGCCTAGATAAGGCTACGAAGGCTTAAGCATTCGTAGAGAGGCGCTGCCAGTCAAAAAACGGGCCGGGGTCGGTTTTTCGCCCCGGTGCAATGTCTGCGTGGCCGACAATATGCTGGATGGGATAGCGTTGCTGTAGCGCCGTTACCAAGGCTTGCAAGGTGACATATTGCGCATCTTCAAACGCCTCAATATCACAGCCTTCCAGTTCAATGCCAACTGAAAAGTCGTTGCATCGTTCGCGGCCTTGCCATTGTGAAGCGCCGGCATGCCAGGCCCGCTGCGCGCAACTCACATACTGCAATAGCTCACCGGTTCGGCGGATCAGAAAATGTGAAGACACTTTGAGCTGCGCAATTTCTGCGTAGTAAGGGTGTTCATCCGCATTCAGCCGGTTGGTGAATAACTGTGTAATGCCCTCGCCGCCATATTGTTGCGGTGGCAAGCTGATATTGTGGATCACGATCATGTCGATGGCCGCATGCTCCGGCCTGTCGTCCTGATTGGGCGAGGTGATGATGCGCGCATGACTGGCAAAGCCAGCATGATCAATTTCTATCATGGGTGACAAGTAGCGCGACATATAAACATTGTAGGTGAATTTGACCGAATTGCGTTATGATTTCGCCCGCGTGCACACCTTTGGCATGCACATGCGGATCGGGCGGTGGACGCATGCAGGATTGATGACCGCCAGACAGGGACAGGTATGGTTTTTTTACAATTATTGCTGATGCTGGTGTTGATTTTAGTGGCAGCAGAGGTGTTTACCAACGCGCTGGAACATTTGGGGGAGCGCCTGGGGATTTCTGAAGGCGTGACAGGCTCAATTTTTGCGGCGGTGGGGACTGCGTTGCCAGAGACGCTGGTGCCATTGCTGGCGATTTTTTCGTATACGTCCTCCACGGGCGATAGCCATGCCGGCAATGACATCGGGGTGGGTGCCATTTTGGGCGCGCCCTTGATGCTGGCAACCTTATCTATCAGTTTGATGGCTTTTTCAGTCTTAAAGCGTCGTGGCGCACACGGTCATATCCGTCCCGAGCGTACCGGCCTGATCCGTGATCTGAATTTCTTTATTCTGGCGTTTATCTTTGCCACGGTGGCCATGTTTATTCCGCACACCGTCCCCATGGTGCGCTACGGTATCAGTATCCTCATGATTCTGATCTACTTTGTGTATGTGTTGATGACCATCAAGGCGTCTAAAGGCCTGGTGGAGGAGGGGCACGCGACCGAGGCCGAGGATGTCATGATGTTATCCCGGCTGGGCTTGCCCACCAACATGGTCACCATTCTGCTGCAATTGTTGCTTGGCTTGGGCTTGCTTATCGTCGGTGCCAAAGGCTTTATTAACGAGGTGGAAACCGCGGCTGCCATTTTGGGTGTGTCAGCCTTGTTGCTGTCTTTGCTGATTATCCCGATTGCCACCGAGCTGCCCGAAAAAGTAAACAGCATTTTGTGGATACGCAAAGGCAAAGACACGCTGGCGTTTGGCAATATTACCGGTGCCATGGTGTTTCAAGGCACTTTGTTGCCGGCAATCGGCATTATGTTGACTGACTGGTCTCCGCGACAAGAGGTCGCGCTGGGCATCCTGATCACCTTGCTGGCGGCCATCTGGGTGCGTTACCGCATTGCCAAAGGTGGTTTGCTGGTATGGCACCTGCTTGTCAACGGCCTGTTCTACCTGGCCTATCTGGCGATTGTATTAAGCTAACCCTGACTGGATGAAAAAAGGCGACCTTCTGGTCGCCTTTTTGTTTTACTCTTCGTCGCCGTCTGCGTCCTCCAGGTCCGCGTCTTGCTCTTTCGATAATCCTAGCTTGGATAAACGGTAGCGCAAAGTGCGGAAACTGATGCCCAGTAATTTGGCCGCCGCAGTTTTATTGTTGTTGGTTTTCTCCAGGGCTTGCAGAATCGTGCGCTTTTCAATGTCTTCCAGATAATCAGACAAGCTCACATCCATCGGTAACATGGTCCCGGGGGCCGTCGCGGGTGCGGCGCTGGCTGGCGGGACCACCTCAGCCGCTTTCGCCACGGGTTCGTTGGCGCGCTCCAATACAGGGGCCTTCCAGGGCAACACCGGGCGATCACTCAGTTGCGCAGGCATGTCCTCCAGCGACAAGTCCTCTACCGTAATGGTCTGGCCATCGCATAGCGCCAGTGCGCGTTCCAGCATGTTTTCGAGTTCACGGACATTGCCATGAAAGGGCAGTTGCTGAATAAACACTTTGGCATCATCGGCAATCACCGGGATGTCTATGCCTTGTGTCTGGCACAACTTGGTCAGCAAACGTTCTGTCAGCTCCGGAATGTCTTCGGGGCGCTCACGCAAGGCCGGCATTTTGAGCTGAATCACATTGAGCCGGTAATACAAATCCTGCCGGAATTCGCCTTTTTCCATCATGGCATTAAGGTTTTTGTGCGTGGCAGAAATGATGCGTACATCTACGGCCTCTTCAATGGTGCTCCCCACCACGCGGACTTTTTTCTCCTGAATCGCGCGCAGCAGTTTGACTTGCATGGCCAGTGGCAAGTCGGCTACTTCATCCAGAAACAAGGTGCCCCCACTGGCGGCTTGAAACAGGCCTTGCGTATCCTGAACGGCGCCGGTAAAAGCCCCTTTTTTATAGCCAAAGAATTCGCTTTCCATCAGGTTCTCGGGGATGGCGCCACAGTTAACTGCGACAAAAGACTGGTCCTTGCGGGCGCTGTTCTGGTGGATGAGGCGTGCGGCCAGCTCCTTACCACTGCCAGACTCCCCGCTGATGTAAACAGGGGCCTGGCTACGTGCCAGCTTGGCAATCATGGTCCTGACATAGCCCATGGCCGGAGACGCCCCAATCAAATCGACGGTGTTGGCTCCTTGAGATTCTTTTTGCGAGGAAAGCTTGAGCGCAGACTCGACCAATGGCCGCAACTGTTTGAGTGAAATCGGTTTGGTGATGTAGTCGTAGGCCCCGGCCTTGAGCGCAGAAACCGCATTTTCTGCACTGCCATAAGCCGTAATTACCGCGACGGGCAGCCCCGGAAATTGTGCATTGATGTGCTGTACCAGTTCCAGGCCCAAGCCATCCGGCAGGCGCATATCGGTTAGGCACAAGTCATAGCTGAAAGACTGCAGCATATGTTTTGCATCTGTGACGGTACTGGCGCTCTCGGCCTGTATGCCCATACGTTCCAGTGTCAGGACGACCAGTTCGCGAATATCGGTTTCGTCATCAACTACCAGACAACGATAAGTGTTTGCCATTTAAACAATTGCCTTTTTAACTGTCAGTGAAAATTGGGTGCCACCGGCTCCCGTGGTATAACTTAATTTTGCGCCATTGGCCTCAGCCAGCTCTCTTGCGATAAACAAGCCCAGCCCGGTCCCGGTTTTCTCCGTGGTCATGAACGGTTCGAACAAGTGGGGTTGAATTTTCGGGTCCACGCCTTGGCCATCGTCTTTGACCAGCAGGTGAATAAACTGTCCGCTTTTATCGCTCACGACGTTCAGTTGCAGGCTTTGTACCTGTTGCTGACTGTGCCGCCATCCATTTTTACACAGATTCCATAAAATCTGGTTGATGTGCCGACGATCAAAAATAATGCCGGTCTCTGCTGCAGGCAAACTGAGTGTGAAATCACTCAGGGCAATCTTTTCTACCGCACAAAACTGCTGATAAAACTCCAGCACAAAGCTGTTGATATTTAATTTTTCCTGATTGGTGCGGTCGCGCCGATTCAACTCCAGCACATCCTTGATAATCTGGTCCAGCCGCTGCACGTTGTCAGAAATAATTTGCAGCATGCGCTGCGTGCCAGGCTGCTGCGAGTCTTCTTGCATGAGTTGTGTCGCATGGCTAATCGCACTCAGCGGATTGCGGATCTCGTGCGCGATATTCGCTGTCAGCCTGCCCAGTGCTGCCAGTTTTACCTGGTGGGCCTGGGTTTGTATTTGTGACCAGTCCTCAATAAAAATCACCACACCATTGTCTGCATTTTCTGAGATGGCGTGAAAGCGGATACCGAGGTCGCGATTGTTGATACTGAGTTTGGTGGCATCTGGCGAGGCCAGTTTGGCCGAGGGCGTCGTACGCAATAATTGCATGATTGCCGGAATCAGTTGCTCCACCGGGGTGGAGAGTTCCAGCGCTGCCAGCATTTGTGATTCTTCCAACCCCAGCAGCTTGCAGGCTTGCAGGTTGTAGTGTTTGAGCTGTTGGTGCTGGTCTATCACCAGCACCCCGTTAGGCATTTCTTGCGTGATCAGGGCGTTAGTTTTGGCTAAATGTTCAATATCACGCCCACGCTGGCTGGCCAGCTTTTCACTGCTTTGCATGCGTGCAGTCAGCGTTTGTGCCAGCCAGGCCGTGGCAAAGCAACTCAATGACAATAGCACTGCATTGCTGTAATCGTTCATGGGCACGTTGCGGTTTAACAGCTGAAAAGTGTTCTCGAGCAGAATGCCTATGGTGGCAATGGCGGCATAAAACATGGCAAAGCGGCCATCGCTGATCAGCCCGGCAAAGATGATATTGATGATGAGCAGCAACCCAATCGCACTCTGGTTGCCAGGTAAAAAATGCAGCATGAGCACGATAAAAACAATGTCGAGGCTGGTCTGGATCTTGACGGCTAGCCCTTGCTTGCATTGCAGGGACTCAAAGCTGACACTGACGGCAATCGCGTACAAAAAGAATAACAGCAATGCCCAAAAAGTGAGTGAGGGTTCTGCCGGGGCATTGCGAAAAAATGGCCATAGCTGGCTGCCAAACAGCATGCCCGAGGCCCCCAGCCTGAAGAGCGTATACAGGCGCAAGTGCTGGATATCAGGGGTTCTTTCAATGGTGCTGATCATCATAAGGTGCACTCAGAAAGAACGGAGGGTTGCCGAGCGGCGGCGTGCACTACTTGGCAATTTACTGGACAAGGCATAAACATTATTTTTTAATTGTGAGCATAAATAGTGTGCTTTTGCTATTGAGCTTGTGGCCGTTATCACGTGGCAATTCGCAGGCTTATTCTAACAGTAATTAAATTTAAAACTGATATACTCCCTGCCAGAGGGAGATAAAACCGTGCATATTTGTTTTAGACGGATAAACACTCACAACAATGTCGCAAAAATGGCACCTTTGTCAGCATGAGAAACTGACGATCGCGGGAATGGGAATTTGTAGTGGCGAGTGCGCAAGAACTATCGGATTTTTTACGCCAGGTTGAAAAACGGGCCTTCAGGCAAACGGCGTATGCGGTGCGTGACGATCATGCCGCACTGGATATTGTGCAGGATGCCATGATGAAGCTGGCTGAAAAATACGCCAGCAAGCCGATTGAAGAATATCCTTTGCTGTTTCAGCGCATTTTGCAAAATACCATGCGCGACTACTGGCGGCGGCAGAAAGTGCGTAACTTGTGGACCAGCCTGTTTTCGTCACTCGGCTCGCAAGAGGATGAAGACTATGACCCACTTGAAACGATAGAGGTGGAAACCCAGGAAGGGGATCCTGCCGAGCAACTCGAGCGGTCACAAGTGATGCGCCTGATTGAAAAAGCCCTGGCAAAATTACCGGCACGTCAACGGGAAGCCTTCGTCCTGCGTTATTGGGAGGAATTAGACGTTGCTGAAACAGCGTCGGTGATGGGATGTTCAGAAGGAAGTGTTAAAACGCACTGCTCCAGAGCAGTCAGTGCGTTATCAACGTTAATGGAGCAGGCCGGCATTGGTCGCCGGAAACTGCCAAACAAGGAGTAAGGCATGAGGATACAACGTCACGTGGATGATGACTTGCCCACCCCTCTGCGCGAAGGGGTGCAGGCACTCAAGCAGGATGATCGGCCGCTGTCTGCCGCAGTGCAAGACCGGTTGGCGAAGGCCCGTCAGGCTGCTTTGGCGCAACATGCAGCTGCGCATCAGGCCCGTTCCGGTTGGTCGGATGTGTTGTCATGGGCTTCATGGGGGCATCCCCGTGTCGCCGGGATGGCCGCGTTCTCTATCTTTTTTGCGGTGGGCTTGATGTTTATCTCTAACAGCCAGAATGATGATGCGCTGTTGCTCAGCGATGATATGCCTGTCGAGGCATTTGTCGATAACGGGTTTGCTGCCTGGCAGTATTCAAAAGATATTTGATGGCGCTTTGGGTAGGGTTGTGCGCCGGGCGATACAAAATGCTTTCATGGAATAATGAGAAATGATACGAAATCATTCTTTGTGGATAGGGTGGATATTCTGTTTCGGCACTTCGTTGCCGAGTTTTGTGGCTGCAGAAGCGTTCCCGGGCGAGGCCGCTGCCTCGAACGTGATGGCGATGGCCGATATCGGGGCGATCAAGAATGACCTGGCCCCGGCCGATCCTGCGGCCAATGTGACTTGGGCACAGTTGACGGAACAGCAGAAAGCCGTGTTGGCGCCTTTGGCCAGTGAGTGGGATAGCTTGCGGCCCTGGCAGCGTGAAAAAATGCTCGATATTGCCAAGGAGTATCCAAAAATGGATGCGCAGAAGCAGCAGCGCATCCAGCATCAACTGGTGAAATGGAGCCGCATGACGCCCTACGAGCGCGAGAATGCACGCAAACGTTACCAGCAGTTTCAAAGCTTGAGTCCCGAGAAAAAAGAAGCTTTGCGCAAACAGTGGCAGCAGCACAAGCAAAAATCGGCGATCAGTGAAGGCTATGATCCTGAGTTTGATGGCGCAGAGCATTAAACTTTCTCTCATAAAAAAGGCCCGCTGGATGCGGGCCTTTTTTATGAGAGTTCAGGATTAGTTGGCTTCTTCATTCAAAGACTTGCTCATCGACAGGCCGGTCAGCACAATGCCGGAGCCAGCACTCTGGGAGGTCAGGGTGCTGTAGTTGTGTTCCATCCATTTTTTGATGCGTTTGGCGTCGCCAATTCGGGTCAATTTACCAACGGAGTCCAGCAACACCATGATGAGCGGTTCACCCGCAATGGTTGCCTGCATGACCAGGCAGCGGCCTGCTTCACTGATATACCCTGTTTTGGAGAGGCCAATTTCCCAGCTGCTGTTGGAGCTGTCACGCACCAAGGCATTGGTATTGTGAAAGTGTATCGGCTGGCGTCTGCTATTCACATATAAGTCGTAGTCAGACGTGGTCGTAATCTGGCGTATTAATGGGTACTGATACGCGGCGTGAACCATTTTGGCCAAGTCCATGGCGGTTGAGACATTGTTGCTGGTCAGGCCGGTGGAGTCTTCAAAATGCGTATTCATCATGCCCAGGCTGGCTGCTTTGGCGTTCATTTCCTGGATAAAACGGGCCTTACCACCTGGATAGTGGGTTGCCAGCGCAGAAGCCGCACGGTTTTCGGAGGCAATCAAAGCCAGGTTCAACAGGTCGGCACGTGTCATGGTGGTGCCGACTGGCAGGCGTGAAGAAGTGCCTTTCAGGTAGTCAACGTCCATTTCAGTAATGGATACTTCTTCATTCAGGTTAAGTTTTGCATCCAGCACGACCATGGCAGTCATGAGTTTGGTGACGGAGGCAATCGGCGTCGGCGTATCGAGGTTTTTGGAGTAAATGATCTCGTGCGTGTTCTGGTTCATGACCAGCGCCTTGGTGGAGGCGATGGACAAATTGCCATTGTTGAGCGATTTGCCTTGGAACGAATCAAACATCTCGGCATCGACTGTCGGTCGCGCCGCTTTTCTGGCATGCGAGTGTAATTTCACCGGGCGCATCCCTTTGGTTTTTTCAGGGTTAACGCGGTACTGTGAAGAAACGCGCGCGCTGTATTTTTTACTTTTGCTCGCAGAAACGGTTTGTTTCTTGGAGGATGATTTGGCAATGGCTTGACCCGCAGGTGCAAAAGCAATTGAACACATTAGTAAAACTTTAAAACAGTGCTTGTAAAAACTCATAATCAACCTTCCTGAAACCCGCCTCATTATTGCCCAGTAATTATTCAGCGTCAATCACTTATCGCAATTTTTTCGTGTGAAAAGTTAAGCAATTTGCTTGCCTGTCTGAATAAGTTTTGGCGCGTTGTGCAGACTATGGCACAATAATTATCTACTAAACTTTTGATTTTTAAATTCTATGTCAGCAGGCTTGAAATACTTCTTTTCCAAAGACCACACCTGGGCAGCGCAAGGCGAAGATGGATTATGGCTGGTTGGGGTTACTGACTACGCCCAAAATATGCTGGGGGATGTGGTGTTTGTCGACCCGCCCAAAGTGGGGCAGTCTGTTGAGCAAGGGGCTGTGTGCGGCCTGATTGAGTCAGTCAAGACCGGTTCTGATCTCTATGCGCCCTTGACCGGGGTCGTGGACGCCATCAATGAACAGGCATTGTCTTCACCTGAGCGCATTAATGATCATCCTTATGACACGTGGTTGTTCAAGCTGGCAGCGACTGCCAGTGGTGCAGAAGCGTTGCTTGATCAATCAGCTTATGAGTCTCAACTGTAGTGTTTGATTGTTTGGCTGGGGGGCTGCTTAGTCCGCCTGTTTGATCCTGAGCGGGCGCTTGGTGGCTGCCAATTCGGCTGGCGTGAGGGCGGCCACTATCACTGTGTCGGCTTTTTGATCTAGCGATAAGATTGTGTGATGGATGTTCAAATCGCGGCTGGCTAAGCTCAGAAAAAATAGTGCGATCAGGCTAAGGGGTATTTTAAGTGACAGTGATTGCATGGCGGGTTCCTTAAAGTCTTTTTAATTCAAATACATCGCGCTGCTTTTTATGATTTGTAACGCGAATCGGGTATAATTTGTCTTTGTTTAGTTTTTAAGCAAGTTATCTTTCCGGTTGACGTTCAAAATGCCTATCTACGATTTTCAATGTACCGTCTGTGGTTACCAGCAAGAGTTGATGCGTAAGGTCTCTGCGCCTGCAGTGGAGGCTTGTCCGCAATGCCAGCAGCAAACCTTTAGCAAGCAAGTGTCGGCGCCCAATTTTCAGCTGACCGGCAGTGGCTGGTATGCCACCGATTTCAAAAATAACCAGTCAGCCAAGAGCAGCTCTTCATCTGAATCTGCCAGTGCCGGAGACTCTGCCAAGTGCTCACCGGGTTGCGCCTGCCACTAAAAAGACAAGCATGAAAAAATACTTTATTACAGGGTTGTTGGTACTGGTTCCACTGTTCATTACGGTGTGGGTGCTAAAAACTTTAGTGCAAACGCTGGACCAGAGTCTGCTGTTGTTGCCCGTCGCCTGGCGGCCAGAAGCCTGGCTGGGCGTAGATATTCCAGGCTTTGGCGTGATTCTGACCGTGGGCATTATTTTGGCGACCGGTCTGGTAGCGACCAACATTTTTGGCCAGCAACTGATTGTGTTATGGGAAGGCTTGCTGGTCCGCGTGCCTGTGGTCAAGTCTATTTATTCCAGCGTCAAGCAAGTATCAGACACTTTGTTTTCTGACTCCGGTAACGCATTCCGCCAGGCGTTGTTGATTCAGTACCCACGGCAGGGCGTCTGGACCATCGCTTTTTTAACCGGCACGCCGGGTGGCGATGTGAGCAAGCACTTGCAGGGAGAATATGTCAGTGTGTATGTGCCGACCACGCCGAATCCGACCTCAGGATTCTTTTTGATGCTGCCCAAGGCAGATGTGATCGAGCTGGATATGAGCGTAGATCAGGCCTTGAAATACATCATCAGCATGGGTACAGTGGCGCCCTTGCCTAAACAACATTAACCGCAACACCACTTTAAACTTTATAAAATTATTATGATGCGTACACATTACTGCGGTCACTTGAACCGCGAACATATTGGACAAACCGTGACCCTGTGTGGCTGGGCTCACCGTCGTCGCGACCACGGGGGGGTGATTTTTATTGATTTGCGGGACCGCGAAGGTCTGGCGCAAATCGTGATTGACCCGGATACCAAAGACGCATTTGCCATCGCAGAAACCGTACGTAATGAATTTGTGTTGCGTGTGGTCTGTAAAGTGCGTGCCCGTCCTGAAGGCACCGTGAATCCCAACCTGCCAACCGGCGAAGTGGAGATGCTGGCGACAGAGATCGAAGTACTGAATGCTTCACTGACACCGCCGTTCATGCTGGATGACGACAATCTGACCGAGACCGTTCGTCTGGAGCATCGCTATATCGATCTGCGCCGCCCGGCCATGCAGAAAAACCTCATGTTGCGTTACAAAGTGGCGAAAAACCTGCGTGACTACCTCGATGAAAATGGCTTTATCGAAGTAGAAACGCCAATGCTGACCCGTTCGACGCCAGAAGGCGCACGTGATTACCTGGTGCCTTCACGCGTACACCACGGCATGTTTTTTGCACTGCCACAGTCACCACAATTGTTCAAACAATTGCTGATGGTGTCCGGTTTTGACCGTTACTTCCAGATCACCAAATGTTTCCGTGACGAAGACCTGCGCGCAGACCGTCAGCCAGAATTTACCCAGGTGGATATTGAAACTTCTTTCCTGGAAGAAAACGACATCATGGACATCGTCGAAGAGATGATTCGTCGCATGATGAAAAAGGTGCAGGATATCGACCTGCCCGCCAAATTCCCGCGCATGCCCTTCTCTGAGGCGATGAACAAATACGGTTCTGACAAGCCTGATATGCGCGTGACACTGGAAATCACTGAGCTCACCGATGTGATGAAGGATGTGGATTTTAAAGTGTTTGCCGGTGCTGCCAATATGGCCGGTGGCCGCGTGGCTGGGATTCGCGTGCCTAACGGTGCGGCCATCAGCCGCTCTGAGATTGATGCCTATACCGAATTCGTCAAAATTTATGGCGCCAAAGGTCTGGCTTATATCAAGATCAACGACATTACCAAACTGAACGAAGAAGGTCTGCAAAGCCCGATTGTGAAGAACATTCACGTGAATGCCTTGCAAGCCGTGCTTGAGCGCACGGGTGCGCAAAACGGGGACATCGTATTCTTTGGCGCCGATAAAGCCAAGATCGTCAATGAAGCCCTGGGCGCACTACGCACCAAGGTTGGCCATGAAAAAGGCCATGTCGATGGTCGTCAGTGGGCGCCATTGTGGGTGGTGGATTTCCCGATGTTTGAGCACGACGAAGATGCAGACCGTTGGGTCGCCTTGCATCACCCGTTTACTGCACCGAAAGATGGTCATGAAGACCTGTTGGTCAGCAATCCAGGCGCTTGCTTGTCTAAAGCGTATGACATGGTGCTCAACGGTTGGGAAGTGGGTGGTGGTTCCGTGCGTATCCACAAGCAAGAGGTGCAGTCCAAGGTGTTTGATGCATTGAAGATCAGCAAGGAAGAAGCGCAAGAGAAATTTGGCTTCTTGCTGGATGCACTGCAATACGGTGCGCCACCGCATGGCGGCTTGGCATTTGGTCTGGATCGTTTGGTTACCCTGATGGCTGGCGCCGAATCAATCCGTGATGTGATTGCCTTCCCGAAAACCCAGCGCGCACAATGTCTGATGACCAATGCGCCTAACGAGGTGGACGAGAAGCAATTGCGTGAATTGCATATTCGCGTACGTCAGCAAAACGCTGCTGGCAGCTAACATGCGGGCGACTTGCCACGAGATTGTTGCAGGTCTCTGTTTTGTGATCAACGCGCCCAGACGGGCGCGTTTTTTATTGGATGTTTAGAGTATGTTGTCACTGATACGCACGATTCCCGATTACCCAAAACCCGGCATTCAGTTTCGGGATATCACGCCTTTGTTGCAGGATAAGCAGGGGTTTGCAGCGGTGCTGGATGCGCTGGCAGCACATTGTTCCCAGATGCCGGTAGATAAGGTGGTCGCCGTGGAGGCGCGGGGCTTTATTATTGGCGCAGCATTGGCTGCACGCCTGGGAGCAGGCTTTGTGCCTGTGCGCAAACCGGGCAAATTGCCAGCGCAGACCATCAAGCAGTCTTACAGTCTCGAATATGGCACCGATACACTGGAGCTTCATGCCGATGCGATTCAGGCAAATGAGCGCATTTTGCTGGTGGATGATCTGATCGCTACCGGTGGCACCGCACTGGCCGCGGTCGCGTTGATTCGGCAGCTGGGCGGGCTGGTAACGCAGGCTGCTTTTATCATTGATCTGCCCGATTTGGGCGGGATGCAACATTTAGCCAATGCTGGCGTCCAAGGCTTTGCCTTGTATCAATTTGAGGGCGATTAAGTTTTGTACTATAGTGGCCGACTTGCATGCCACTTAACACACGGGACCTCACAGGATTACTATGCCACTGACCGAAATCAATCATGTCAATTTTCGCTCTGACCGCGAAACCATGCACAAACTGCGCGATTTTTATTGCGAGGTGCTTGGGCTGACGGTGGGCAAGCGGGTGGCGAGTACCACCTATGGCTATTGGCTGTATATCGGTGATAACGATGTGATTCATCTGGCCGAGTACAAAACGGCAGAAGCGCCGCAGTTGCATGTGCATGGCACCTATGACCATGTTTCATTCACCTGCACAGACATGCCTGCCATGGAGGCGCACTTGCAGGCGCACGGCATCACTTACACCACGCGCATCTTGGCCAATGGGGTTCGCCAGATCAACTTGCGGGATCCGGCCGGTAATGGCGTGGAGCTGAATTTTGAAGAGTACCGTGACCCTGCGTATGTGATGCGGCCATCTGGCGACCCGAGCAAAATGTGAGGGTCAATGTGATGCGTATCACATATTGTATTTGTCAAAGCATAAGAAAATCCTTTTCATGCAATCTAAGATAAAAAATGGAAGATGGGGAATCGTATGAAAAAAACATGGATGATGATCCTAGGGGTGTTGGCTTTCTGTGCGGCAAGTGTGGTGCATGCAGAGGCGGATCCCAAGTTATGGTCAGTAGTGAAAGAGGCTTTTTTCCACAAGCGGGAGATTCAGGAAGTTGACTTCCTGAAAGTGGAGGGGCCACGCCGCGCCGAGAGCGGCGCACAGGTGCCCGTCACTTTCATTTACGATAAGGCGGCGGCCAACGGCATCCAGTTAAAGAAACTGTATGTGATCGTCGATGCCAACCCGATACAATTGGCGTCCACTTATCATTTAACCGACAGCTTGAACGGCTTTCAGATGGCGACCCGTATTCGTCAGGAAACCGATTCTTATGTGCGCCTGATTGGTGAAACTGCAGATGGCAAGCTGTATATGGGTAAGCGCGAGATTCGTGCGGCGGGCGGCTGTGGCGGTACCGTCGATAATAATGAATCCGAAGTGCGGGCGGCGGCGGGCAAGATCAAAATGAGTGTGGATGCGCCAAAATTTGGCGAGCCCGCCACGGCCACGTTCAACATTAAACATGTGATGCGGACCGGCTTGCAGCGCGACCTGGTTTCACAAGGCTATGTGCCTGCATTTTATATCAACAAAACCACCTTTACCTACAACGGCAAGGAGTTGATGACAGTCGATGTCGGTGTGGGCACCAGTGAAGATCCTTACATGAAATTTAGTTTTATCCCCGATGCACCGGGCAAGCTCGAAGTGGTCGCCACGGATAATGAAGGCAAGACGTTTAGCCAGAGCCTGGATGTCCATAGTTAATCGTGATGCATGCATAAAAAGGTCTCTCAGGAGGCCTTTTTTATTTGCGCTGCGTGGGCGCGTTTGGCCTGCTCACCGTCAATGTTAAAATAACATTATTTGGGGAAAGGGAAAGCATGAAAAGTTTTCGTAAAGAGCTGTGGTTTAACATTCCGGCACGCATGGATTTCAAGAATATCACCAGTGACGTGGTTGCGTGTGTGCGTGAAAGTGGCGTGCAAGAAGGCCTGGTGCTGATTAACGCCATGCATATTTCTGCCAGCGTGTTTATCAACGACGATGAGCGCGGCCTGCACCATGATTACAAAATATGGCTGGAAAAGTTGGCGCCGCACGAGCCGGTGAGTGGCTACCGCCATAACGATACTGGTGAGGATAATGCAGATGCGCATATCAAGCGCCAGATCATGGGCCGCGAAGTGGTGGTGGCGATTACTGAAGGCAAGCTGGATTTCGGCCCATGGGAACAGATTTTTTACGGTGAGTTTGATGGCCGCCGTAACAAGCGTGTACTGGTGAAAATTATCGGCGAATAAATGGCATTCGCTGCAAGTGATTGAGCTATAAGCTTTTTAATGGACTAAATTGAAATGAAATCCCCTGAATTGTTAGCGCCCGCCGGTGATCTTGATCGCATGCGTACGGCGTTTGATTACGGTGCAGACGCGGTCTACGCCGGACAGCCGCGCTACAGCTTGCGCGTGCGTGAAAATGATTTTTCAATGCAAAACTTGGCAATTGGCATTCAGGAGGCGCATGCACGCGGCAAAAAGTTTTTTGTCGCCAGCAATATTTCACCGCATAACGCCAAAGTGAAAACCTATATGCGCGATATGGCGCCGGTGATTGAAATGCAGCCCGACGCATTGATTATGGCCGACCCTGGCCTGATCATGATGGTACGCGAGCAATGGCCGGACATGCCTGTCCATCTGTCGGTGCAGGCCAATGCGGTCAATTACGCTTCGGTTAAGTTCTGGCAGCGCATGGGCCTGACACGGGTGATTTTGTCACGTGAGTTATCGCTGGACGAGATTGCCGAAATCCGCCAGGAGTGTCCGGATATGGAGCTTGAGGTGTTTATTCACGGTGCCTTGTGTATCGCTTATTCCGGTCGTTGCCTGCTGTCAGGCTATTTCAATTCGCGCGATCCTAATCAGGGGACCTGTACTAACAGTTGCCGCTGGGATTACAAGGTGCATGATGCCCAGCCCGATGCCGCAGGCGTGATCCGTTTAAAAGAGTTTGATTTTCAGGCCGAGCTGGAACAATCCAATCTGTCTTCCTGTGGCTCATTACCGCGCCATCCGGCGGCAGACCAGGTTTACCTGATCGAGGAAAAAGGCCGTCCTGGCGAGCTTTTGCCTATCATGGAAGACGAACACGGCACCTATATCATGAATAGCAAGGACTTGCGGGCGATTGAGCACGTGGAGAAGCTAATTGCCATTGGCGTCGATTCGCTCAAGATTGAAGGACGTACCAAGTCGCGCTACTACGTGGCGCGTACCAGCCAGAATTACCGCCAGGCGATTGATGATGCCGTAGCCGGGCGTCCGTTTGACTGGCGTTTGCTGGGCGAGTTGGAGAACCTGGCCAACCGGGGCTACACCGATGGTTTTTACCAGCGTCACCATACCGCCGAGCACCAAAATTACGTCCAGGGGCACTCGAGTGCCAATCGCAGCCAGTATGTCGGCGATGTGGTGGCCTATGATGCAGAGCAGGGGCTGGCTTCCATTCAGGCGCGTAACAAATTTGCTGTAGGTGACAAATTGCAACTGATACACCCCAGTGGTAACCGCGACATTGTGGTGGAGCAGCTTTTTGATAAGCGGGGCGAAGCCGTGCAGCAGGCCGCTGGCAGCGGGCATTTTGTCAAACTGCCGATTGCCGCATCTGCCCTGGATAATGCCATGGTTGCCAAATATCTGTAAGTGCGAATCAATCTGGGCAATCAAAAAAGGGGAGTGAGCTCCCCTTTTTTGTTGTCTGCTGAAATGCATCAGCTATGAATATAGCTTTCCAGTTGCTTGATCAGTGATTGCTGATAGTCGATCGTCTCTTTGAGAATATCCCCGATCGAAAGCATACCTAGCAGTTTGCCATGATCGACCACGGGCAAGTGGCGGATACGTTTTTCCAGCATGGTGTTCATGGCCGACTCGACCAGGTCACCCGGTTTGCCTGTGATGACTTTTTCCGTCATCACTTCACTGACTTGCGTGGTTTTGGATGAGCGGCCTTTCAGGATAATCTCGCGCGCATAATCGCGTTCCGAGAAGATTCCCACCAGTTCGCCGTCTTTGATCACAGCCAGTGCACCAATCTGGTATTCCGCCAGAATCACCAGTGCGTCAAACACCGGTCGGTTGGGCGCAATACTAATGATGCCTTGATGTGTTTTATGAGTGAGTACTTGCTGAAGCGTCTTCATGACTTCCTCCTTTCATAGGGCACGAGCGTCTAAATATACACCGATGTGTCGTGGAGTAAAACCTCAGATTTTTATTGACATAATTAGCCGGCTAACTATAATGTGGCTAATTATGTTACAACTTAGAGATCTTCCTACCCCAGAAGTCCTGCAACGGTTTGCCCAGCGCTATCCGGAAGCCGATGTCACGGCCATTGCGAGCTTCTTGATGTTGCTGCGTGTGGCCACCGATTTGTCAGTGGCGCTGGATGCCTGCCTGAGTAAACACGATTTGTTGCAGGGGCGCTGGTGGGTGTTGATTTTGTTGATGCGCGAAGTTGACCTGACTTCTACGCCCTCGGTGTTGGCAGAAAAGCTGGGGGTGACGCGCGCCACCATGACTGGGTTGTTGGATGGCCTGGAGCAAGGTGGCCTGGTCCAGCGTATCTTGGTGCCAAAAGACAGGCGCAGTGTCAAAGTGCGTCTGACTGAAGCCGGGCAAGCCCGGCTGGATGCCGTGATGCCGGATTATTACACGCGGCTGCGCCAGTCTATGCAAGGGTTAAACGAGCAGCAGCGCCAGGATTTGCAAGCGCTGTTAGGGGTGATAGACCATGGCATCTCAGCCTGGGATTTTAAATAGTAATGTGTCTTTAATTCAGGAGTTTTGTATGACTAATGTTGATCACTTCATAGCGTTAAACCAGCAGTTTGATGCTGCCTTTAACAGCAAAAAACCACAGGCGATTGCGGCCTTATATGCAGAGCAGGCGATCGTGATGCCTGCGCCCGCTGGCCAGGTCGTGAAGGGCCGTCAGGCGGTTGCAGATTTTTTTGCTGGCCTGATTCAGGCTGGGGTCATTGAACATGCGCTGACGATGAACGAGGCGGTGGTCAGCGAAACGCTGGTCACTCAAACCGGACATTGGGCAGCAGCCATGATGGCTGAGGATGGCGTCAAGCAGCAGTTTGGTGGCAATGTGCAAGTGGTGTTTCAAAAGCAACCCGATGGGCGGTGGCTGGCTGTGACCCATATCTGGAACTAAATCAGCGGATAACGGCATGGATCAATTGGTTAAACAGCGTTCACAGGCACTGACAGCACTGCTGGTGCTGACGCTGATCTGGGGCTATAACTGGGTGGTGATGAAAAGTGCATTGCAATATGCGGGGCCGTTCCAGTTTGCCGCCATGCGTACCTTTTTTGGCGCGCTGGTGTTGTTTTTGGTGCTGTATGTGACGCGGCGGCCAATGGGCTTGACCGAGTTTCCAACCATGCTGCTGCTCGGCATTTTGCAGAATGTGGGGTTTACCGGCGTGCTTATGTGGGCGCTGGTGCAAGGCGGCGCGGGCAAGACGGCGGTGCTGACTTATACCATGCCTTTCTGGACCTTGCTGTTTGCCTGGCCCATGCTCGGTGAGCGTATCCACGGCTGGCAATGGCTGGCGGTGATTTCGGCTGTGTTGGGCATGTTGTTTATTTTTGATCCTTTGCATTTGCGTGCAGACAGCTTCAGCATGCTGTTGGCAGTGTTGTCTGGTGTGTCGTGGGCGGTGTCTGCGATTATGACCAAGCAATTGCACAGACGTCATCCAACGCTAGACCTGATCAATCTGACCGCCTGGCCAATGTTGCTGGGTTCGCTGCCTATGGTGCTGATTGCCTTTCTGGTCCCTGCGCCGAGTATGCAATGGTCGGGTTATCTGATCGGCGCGGTATTGTTTAATGTGGTGTTATGTGGCGCGTTGGCCTGGTTGCTCTGGCTGTTTGCCTTGCAGCGGTTGCCCGCCGGGGTGGCCAGTATGGTCTCCATGCTGGCACCCGTGATTGGGGTGATTGCGGCCTGGATACAGTTGCATGAAGTGCCGGATGGCATGGAGATGATCGGCATGGCACTGATTCTGTTTTCCCTCAGCCTGATTTCCATTCTGATGATGCGGCCTGCCTATCACGGTATCCCGCCGGCGAGTGCCAACGTTTAGCGCCATTTTTCGCTGTTCTCCCGGTTTTTTCATTGCGCAGGGCTTGCGTAAATCAGGCCCTGTTTTTATTGATCTTGCCTATCTGCCTTCAATCAAGCCGCCGCCAAGCCTGCTTGCGCCTGTGGTAAAATCCGCCAGTTAAAACATTTCATCCCGTTGTTAAAAAATACAAGGAAGTCATATGGCTGGACATAGTAAATGGGCCAATATCCAACATCGCAAAGGTCGTCAGGATGCCAAGCGCGGCAAAATCTTCACCAAGCTGATTAAAGAGATCACGGTTTCTGCGCGTATGGGGGGCGGTGATACAGCCATGAACCCGCGTTTGCGGGCAGCCGTGGCAGCGGCCAAAGAAGAGAATATGCCTTCAGACAATATCACGCGTGCCATCAAAAAAGGCACGGGTGAGCTCGAGGGTGTTAACTACGAAGAAATTCGTTATGAAGGCTATGGCATCAATGGTGCGGCCATCATTATTGATTGTCTGACCGATAACCGTCAGCGTGCGGTGATGGACGTGCGCCATGCCCTAACCAAGCATGGTGGCAACCTCGGCACTGATGGTAGCGTGGCTTTTATGTTCAAGCACTGTGGTCAGCTGGTGTTTGAGCCTGGTGTGTCAGAAGATGCCGTCATGGAAGCGGCACTGGAAGCCGGTGCGGAAGATGTGATTGCCGATGAGGATGGCAGCATAGAAGTGATCACGGCCCCTAGCGATTTTGTCACGGTGAAAGAAGCGCTTGAGGCTGCGGGCCTGAAGGCGGTGATGGCGCAAGTGACCATGAAGCCGCTGAATGAAGTGGTGTTCACTGGCGAGGATGCGGTCAAAATGCAAAAAATTCTCGACATGCTCGAAGACCTCGATGACGTGCAAGAGGTCTACACTTCTGCCGTGATTGAAGAAGATTAAATGGCGCGATTGGCGGTGCACGCCTTTCTTGCCAACCGACTTGAACTGGGTGTCTTGACGTGAGTAGTCAGCGTATTTTGGGCATAGACCCCGGCCTGAGAATTACGGGTTTCGGTGTGATAGAAGCCGTGGATAGCAAATTGTCCTACGTGACCAGTGGCGTGATTAAAACCGCATCAGCCAAAAAAACCGCAGAGGGCGAGTCAGAAAAAGAGGCCTTGCCCGAGCGCCTGAAGGTCATTCTGGATGGCTTGTTTGAGGTGATTTCAACCTACCAGCCCACGCAAGTGGCGATTGAAAAAGTGTTTGTTAATGTCAACCCCCAGTCCACGCTATTATTGGGTCAGGCGCGCGGTGCCGCCATTTCTGCGGCGGTGATCCGTCAACTGCCGGTGGCCGAATATACGGCGCTGCAAGTGAAGCAATCGGTCGTGGGTAATGGCCATGCGCAAAAAGAACAGGTGCAAGAGATGGTCAAGCGCCTGCTTAAATTACCGGCTACACCTAGCCCGGACTCTGCCGACGCCTTGGCTTGCGCGATTTGTCATGCACATGGCGGTCAGGGGCTGGGGGCTTTGGCCACCACCGGCTTCAGAGTTAGAAATGGAAGATTGATATGATCGCACGCCTGAATGGCCGCTTGCTGGAAAAGTCCCCACCCTTGATTGTGGTGGATTGCAATGGCGTGGGCTATGAAGTAGAGGTGCCGATGAGCACTTTTTATAATTTGCCCGATCTGGGGCAACCTGTGCAGATTTTGACGCATATGGTGGTGCGCGAGGATGCGCAGCTGCTGTATGGCTTTGGCAGTGAGCAAGAGAAAAACACCTTCAAGCAATTGTTGAAGGTGAATGGCATTGGTGCCAAGTCTGCGCTGGCGATTTTGAGTGGTGTCAGCGTGAATGATTTGATGCTCGCTGTCAGCCAGCAAGAAGTCGGCTTGCTGACGCGTATTCCCGGCATCGGCAAAAAAACGGCCGAGCGTTTGTTACTCGAGCTCAAAGACAAATTTGTGGTGACGGGGTCCACCTCGGCGCAACCGGCCGTCAAAGCGGCGACAGATGATATCCTCAATGCACTGGTGGCGCTTGGTTACTATGAGCGTGAGGCGGCTGCGACCCTGAAGTTGCTGGAACCTGGCATTAGTGTGAGCGATGGTATCCGGCAGGCGCTCAAGTATCTGGCCAAGTAGTCCGGCCAGGCCGAGCGCGAGTCTGTAATAGTCATACGCTGCATGGTATGATGACAAAAATAACTGATTCAATCGCGGCATGAGGCCTTCATTGTTGAGTATTGCATTGCACTTCATCGCCCATCACCCATGATAGAAACCGATAGACTCGTCGCTCCCGCTACTGCCAGCACTCAAGAAGAGGCGCTTGAGCGTGCCTTGCGCCCCAAGCATCTGGATGAGTATGTGGGGCAGGAGAAGGCGCGCGGTCAACTCGAAATCTTTATTAATGCGGCCCGTGGCCGGCAAGAGGCGCTTGATCACGTGCTGCTGTTCGGCCCGCCTGGTCTGGGTAAAACCACCCTTGCTCACATTGTGGCTAAAGAGATGGGCGTGAACCTGCGCATGACCTCGGGCCCGGTGTTGGAGCGGGCCGGCGATCTGGCTGCATTGCTGACCAATCTTGAACCCAACGACGTCTTATTTATTGACGAGATTCATCGCCTGAGCCCGGTGGTTGAGGAGATATTGTATCCGGCCATGGAAGATTACCGACTCGATATCATGATCGGTGAAGGACCTGCAGCACGCAGTGTGCGACTGGATTTGCCGCCTTTTACGCTGGTGGGGGCGACCACGCGCGCGGGCATGTTGACCAACCCCTTGCGTGACCGCTTTGGCATTGTGGCGCGGCTGGAGTTTTACAGTCACGCCGAGCTCTCCAAGATTGTCATGCGGTCGGCCAACTTGCTCGAGGTTGAAATGCAAGCGGCCGGGGCACTGGAGATTGCCAGACGTTCACGCGGCACACCGCGGATTGCCAACCGCCTGCTACGTCGGGTCAGGGATTATGCGCAAGTCAAATCGGATGGCATTGTGACCGATACGATTGCCGATGCCGCCTTGAAAATGCTGGATGTCGATCAGCAAGGGCTGGATGTGATGGATCGCAAGTTATTGCAGGCGGTGGTTGAAAAGTTTGGTGGCGGGCCAGTGGGACTGGACAATCTTGCCGCGGCCATTGGTGAAGAGCGTGACACCATAGAAGATGTGCTGGAGCCCTATCTGATTCAGCAAGGCTATCTGATGCGCACGCCGCGCGGACGCGTGGCCACGCAGTTGACTTACCAGCATTTTGGCTTGAAAGCGCCTGTCAGCATGGTGTCAGCCGATTTATGGCAAGATGCCGGGCAATAACATGGTTGAGTTTCCTGTACGTGTGTATTACGAGGATACCGATGCCGGTGGTGTGGTCTATCACAGCCGCTACCTGAATTTTATGGAGCGTGCGCGCACCGAGTGGTTGCGGGCGGCAGGCTTTGACCAAAGCGCGCTCAAGCAGCAAGAACAAGTGTTGTTTGTCGTCCACAGCATGCAGCTACAATTTAAAAAACCGGCCCGGCTGGATGACCAGTTGCGCGTGGTTTCGCAGTTGCTGGAGATGGGGCGTGGCAGTTTTAGCTGCCAGCAGCAGGTCATGCGTGATGAAACGATTTTAATTGAGGCACAGGTGAAAGTCGCCTGTGTCGATGCGGATTCATTTAAACCCACGGGTATTCCGGCCCGTATCAAAATTGCACTGGAGTCTTCATGAATGTAGCGAACGATATGTCGATTTTTACCTTGGTGAGCGGGGCCAGTTTGCCAGTTCAGCTGGTGATGCTGATTCTGCTGCTGACCTCACTAGCGTCCTGGTGGTATATCTTCATTAAAGTTTTTTCACTTAAGGCTGCCAACGAAAATGTGGATCAGTTTGAAGCGCAATTCTGGTCCGGCGGTGATTTGAACGAGCTGTATGAGCGCATCACGACTGGTCGCAAAACACCTCAAGGCATGGCCAGCATTTTTCAGGCCGGGTTAAAAGAATTTATCCGTTACAAGCAGCAAAAAGATACCGAAGTCAGTGATGTGATGGAGGCGACGCGTCGTGCCATGCGTGCAGCGTATAACCGCGAACTGGATTATCTGGATGCGCACCTGCCATTCTTGGCTTCCGTAGGTTCGGTCAGTCCTTACATCGGCCTGTTCGGCACAGTATGGGGCATCATGAACGCCTTCCGTGGCTTGTCTAACGTTGCGCAGGCGACATTGAGCCAGGTTGCCCCTGGCATTGCCGAGGCGCTGGTGGCGACTGCGATCGGGTTGTTTGCCGCGATCCCAGCCGTGATTGCCTATAACCGCTTTGCTGCGGGCGTAGACCGCCTCTCTGTCCGTTACGAGAGCTTTATCGAAGAATTTACCAACATTTTGCAACGTAGAGCCTGATAGGAGCCGCGATGAGCAGAACGCGTAAACGTCGCATGATGAACCAGATTAACGTCGTCCCCTATATCGACGTCACGCTGGTGTTGCTGGTGATTTTTATGGTGACCGCGCCCATGACCAATCCCGGTATGGTGGAGTTGCCCAAAGTCGGGCAGGCGCTCAAGCAGAGTGGTGACCCGATTGTGATCACCGTGCAAAAAGAAGGCACTGTGATGATGGAAGGCAAAGAAATGCAGCGTGACGATATGCTGGCTTTGATTCGTCAGCGCCTGTCTGAGACACAAAAGCCGGTGGTGGTGTCTGCAGATAAAAATACGCCTTATGGTGAAGTGGTGTCCGTCATGGATTTGCTCAAGCAAGCGCAGGTGAATCAAGTTGGTTTGCTGTTTCAGAATGAGAAATAACGGGCAGGTTGCTTAAAGCGCATGAAAGTCACTTATTCCCCACAAGATCAGGCGATACGCAAACGGGCAGCCATCTTATCCGTGCTCATGCACGTGTTGCTGTGCTTGGGCATGATCTTTATGGTTGACTGGAAAGCAGTCCACGTGACCCCCAGTGTGATGGAGGCAACCTTGTGGGATAGCTTGCCCAGTAAGCAGCCTGCCAAGCCAGTGGAAAAGCCGGTAGAACCGACGCCACCACCGCCTGAACCCAAACCAGAGCCGACACCGCCGCCGAAGCCGCCTGAGCCAGAACCTAAACCGCAACCCAAGCCCGAGCCTGTGCCTCAAGTCAAGCAAGCGGAACAAGAGGCGGAAATTGCACTCAAAAAGCAGGAGGAAGAAAAGAAGCGCCTGCTAGACGAAGAGAAAAAGAAGGAACTTGAGCAGAAAAAGCAGGAAGAAAAACTGAAAAAAATTCAGGAAGCCTTGCGTAAACAAGAGGAAGAAGAAAAGCTGAAAAAAATTCAGGATGCGATGCGCCAGCAAGAGTTGGACGCACAGCAGTCGGCGGCGGCTGCAGCGGTTGATCCGTCTGTGCTCAGTTATTACATGGGCTTGATGAGCCGCAAAATCCGTAGCAATGTGAACCCCGGCTTGTGCCCTGTTTCTAACCCCGAGTTGCTGGTAGATATCCAGATGATGAATTCGGGAGATATTTCCGGCATGCCCAAGCTGGTGCGAGGGTCGGGCGATGCCATTTGTGATGATGCAGTGATCCGTGCCATTTTGGCGGCCAAGCCCTTCGATTTGCCGGATGATCCTGCGGCACGTAAAAAAATGGTAGATCAGATTCGCTTGAAGTTGAAGCCACGTGGCTAGGCAAGCAATGACGATGAGGCGGCTTTTCGTTATAATTCAGATATATAAGCAAACCAGATGAATAATATTGTCACCATGAAAACACACACACGAGGTTTGATGCACGCATTTGCCATGGCGATTTTTGCCGGATTCGTTGCGCTGCTGTCGGTTATCCCTGCCCATGCGGCACTAGAGCTTGAGATCAGTGGCGGTAGTGCCATCCAGATTCCAGTCGCGATTCTGCCGATGGCCGAGACAGACAATCCGCAAGCACAAAGCCGTTTGCATGAGATCATCAGTAACGACCTGCGTAGCAGTGGCATGTTCCGTATTATCAATACCAGCGGCATGCCAGCGTTGCCGACCAATGCTTCTCAAATCAAATATACCGACTGGACTGCGCTCAAGGCACAAGGCTTGAGCCTGGGTGAAGTGCAGTCAACAGGCAACGGCAATCTCAAGATCTCGGTGCAGGTGATGGATGTGTTGCGTCAAACGGCGTTGCTGCAACTGACGTATACCGTCTCTGCTAGTCAGTATCGCCATGTCGCGCACATGATTGCCGACCAGATTTATGAAAAGTTTACCGGTCAGCCCGGCGCCTTTGCCACGCGCATTGCTTACGTTACCAAAACAGGTAAGCGCTTTACGCTGCAAATTGCGGATTACGATGGCTACAATGCACAAACGCTGGTGTCTTCGAATGAGCCGATTATTTCACCGGCCTGGTCGCCAGATGGCACCAAGATGGCTTACGTGTCTTTTGAGAAAAAGAAACCGATTGTATTTGTGCAGTCCTTGTATACGGGTGAGCGCAAAGTGGTGGCTAACTTCAAGGGGAATAACAGTGCCCCGGCCTGGTCGCCAGACGGTAGCAAATTGGCGGTAGTGTTGACCTATGGTGCCAACTCGCAGATTTATACTATTGCTGCGGATGGTTCCAACTTGCAGCAAATCACCAAAAGCAGTGCGATTGATACCGAGCCAGCGTTCTCGCCTGATGGCCAGTTTATTTACTTCAGCTCGGATCGTGGCGGACGCCCTCAGATTTACAAGGTGCCTGCTTCTGGTGGCTCCCCTTCACGCGTGACTTTTGAGGGTGGCTATAACGTGAGCCCGCGCTTTTCCCCCGATGGCAAGTATTTAACCTACATTCGCAATGACGGCGGTTCTTTTAAAGTAGCCGTTCAGGAGTTGGCGTCTGGCAATGTCAAACTGCTGAGCAATGGTTCGCAAGATGAGTCGCCGAGCTTTGCCCCGAACGCACGCACCATCATGTATGCCACCCGGGTGGGCGGCAAAGGGACCTTGGCGACAGTGACCGTGGATGGTCTGGTCAGACAGCGTCTGTCTGAGGCCGGCGGTGATATTCGTGAGCCCGCCTGGGGTCCTGCACAAGCTTCAGCCAAGTAGTCGTAACAATAATCGTCTTTTTGGTTAATTTTATTCAGTCAATCATTTTTAAGGAGAAAGTATGAACAAGAGTATTTGGACAATTGCAGCACTGGCATTAGTGCTGACCGCTTGTAAAAGCACCCCGATGAACCCAGCCAAGGTTGAAGATTCCAGCGTGACTCGCCCAATGGCAAAACAAAACGGCAATGGTAATGATGGCTCTGCAAGCACAGACAAAATCAATATCAAAACCGTTGATGTGGATACCAGCAAAGACGAGTTGAGTGCCGCTGAATTGGCCAAGCGTCAGGTATTCTTTGACTACGACAGCGACGCGATTCGTGAAGAGTACAAGAGCCTGATCGCTAACCACGCCAAATACCTGATTGCCCACCCACAAACTAAAGTGGTACTGCAAGGTAACACCGACGAGCGTGGCACGCACGAGTACAACCTGGCATTGGGTCAGCGTCGTTCCGTGGCTGTGAAAAATGCGCTGAACGTATTGGGCGTGAGCGATAGCCAGATCGAAACTGTGAGCTACGGTGAAGAGCGTGCGAAACAAAACTGCGCGGATGACGGTTGCTTCCAGCAAGACCGCCGCGTAGACATCGTTTATGCAGGTCAGTAATTTGCGATACGCTGCGCTATTGATGGCCCTTGGCTTGACGGTGGCTACCGTCAGCCAGGCGGCTTTATTCGATGATACTGAAGCCAGAAAGCGTATTCTTGAGCTCGAAACCAAGCAGGGTACAGATTATGATGCACAGCAAAAAGCCATCACAGACCTGACGCGCACCCAGCAAGCGCTGGACAGACGCGTGCAAAGTCTGGAAATGCTGATCAACGGCAAGGGTTTGCTGGACATGCAGAATCAGCTGGAGCAGCTCCGTCAGGATGTGGCACAACTGAAGGGTGATCTTGAAGTGGTGACCCATCAGCTTGAGGATATGCGTACCAAGCAGAATGCGTCTTACACCGATATGGATACGCGTGTGCGCAAGCTGGAAACCTTGGCACAATCAGTGACAAATGGTCAAGGCTTACCTGTCGCAGGCGCGAGTGGCACGACAGGTGATGCAAAAGCTGATGTTTCCCAGCAGGAAACCAGCGCGTTTGCCGAGGCAGAGTCGCTCAACCAGGCAGGCAAGTACAAAGAGGCCTTTAATGCCTATGATGCGTTCCTGAAGACTTACTCTAATAGCAAGCTGGTGCCAGATGCCATGTACGGCATGGGATATACCCAGTTTGCACTGAAGAGCTACAAATCCTCTGCTGCCACACAGCAGAAGTTTCTGGAGAGTTATGCGACGCATCCCTTGGCACCGAATGCCATGCTCAATCTGGCGAATAGTCAGATTCAGTTGGGGCAGATTCCGGCCGCCAAAAAGACCTTGAAGGATCTCATTGCGGCTTATCCATCGGCTGAAGTGACACCTAGCGCGCAAAAACGCTTGAAAGTGCTCGAAACGATCAAATAGCAGATTTTCGTTATTGAAATGACCTTATTTCAGCGATAATAGCGGGCAGATAGCAATATCTGCCCGTTTACTTTTAGTTTCCCCATGACCACACTCAAAATTTTCGAGATTTTTTACTCCCTGCAGGGCGAGAGCTCACGTGTCGGGCTGCCTACGATTTTTATCCGCTTGACCGGCTGCCCATTGCGTTGTGGTTATTGTGATACGGAGTATGCGTTTAAAGGCGGCAGCAATATGACGCTGGATGACATCATGCAGCAGATTGCAGCCTACGATACCCGTTACGTCTGCGTGACCGGCGGCGAGCCGCTGGCGCAAAAGGGCTGTATCGAATTGCTGACCAGGCTGGGCGATGCTGGCTATCAGGTGTCTTTGGAGACCAGTGGTGCCATGGATATCGCCGAGGTCGATTCACGCGTGAAAGTGATTATGGACATCAAAACGCCGGGGTCGGGTGAAGTAGAAAAAAACCGCTGGGAAAACTTGCCTTTGCTGAAAGCCGGTGATGAAGTGAAATGGGTGATTTGCAGCCGGGAAGATTATGACTGGGCCAAATTGATGTTACAGACCAGGGCATTTCCGGCCGATTGCGATCAGTTATTTTCGCCCAGCTTTCATGAGGTCAGTGGCGAAACTTTGGCCAGCTGGATTTTGCAAGATCACCTCAAGGTGCGTATGCAGCTTCAATTACATAAAATTCTCTGGGGCGAGAAGCAAGGAGTATAAGCGTGACAGCAGCAAACCCTAAGGCGGTGATTTTATTATCGGGCGGCCTGGACTCAAGTACGGTATTGGCAATTGCCAAATCGCAAGGCTACGACTGTTATTGCCTGAGCCTGGATTATCATCAGCGCCATAATGTCGAGCTGCAGGCCGCCCAACGCGTTGCGGCAGCCTTAGGGGCAGCCGAGCATAAAACCGTACAGCTGGATTTGTCCTTATTTGGTGGTTCGGCACTCACTGACAATGCAATCGCCGTCCCTGAGCAAGAGACGCAGGGCATTCCTGTCACTTACGTGCCGGCACGCAATACGATTATGCTATCCTTGTCCCTGGCCTGGGCCGAAGTGTTACAGGCGCGGGATATTTTTATCGGCGTCAATGCGCTGGATTATTCCGGCTACCCTGATTGCCGTGGTGAATATGTCAAAGCCTTCCAGCAAATGGCCAATCTGGCCACTAAAGCTGCGGTGGAGGGACAAACCATTACTGTGCATGCACCGTTGATCGATATGACCAAGGCTGACATCATCCGCACCGGCCATGCGCTGGGCGTGGATTATGGCTTAACCGTTTCTTGTTATCAGGCCGATGGTCAAGGCGCCGCGTGTGGTGTGTGTGACTCCTGCCGCTTCCGCAAAGCGGGATTTATACAAGCGGGCGTGGCTGATCCGACGCTGTACAGGAATGCATCGTCAGGTGAGTGAAAAAGACTTGCCACTGTTTTAAAAAATCAAGTATAATCCGCGCCTTTCTGCAAAGAAATTCATTTTTAAGAGAACAAGATTATGGTCGTTATTCGTTTATCACGTGGTGGCTCCAAAAAGAACCCGTTTTACAGCGTTGTTGTGGCAGATTCCCGCAACCGTCGTGACGGTCGTTTTATCGAGCGCGTTGGTTTCTACAATCCATCTGCACGCGCTGGCGCTGAAGGCCTGCGTATCGATGAAGCACGTACACAATACTGGGTTGAGAACGGTGCACAACTGTCCGACACCGTAGCACGTCTGGTTAAATTCCACGCTAAAGGCGTTGAAGGCATGGCAGCTGCGAAAGCGAAAGAAGTTGCTAAAGCTGAAGCTGCCAAAGAGAAAGCCATTGCTGCTGCCGCTGCAGAAGCCGCTGCCAAGGCTAAAGCAGAAGCCGACGCTGCTGCTGCAGAAGCTGCCGCCGCACAAGCAGCTGCCGCTGAAGCGCCAGCTGCTGAGTAATTGTTTCAACGCCTGAATACAGATGGCGTTTGAGAACATGGTTGTGATGGGGCGCATTGTCGCCCCATATGGCGTTTATGGCTGGGTAAAAGTCGTGCCTGATACTGAGTATCTGGATGGCCTGCTGGACTACGAAGCCTGGTGGATCGGTAAAGCGCCGAATTGGCGTGAAACGACGGTAGAGCAAGCCAAAATCCATAACGATGTGTTGCTGATCAAGTTGTCAGGGGTGGGCGATAGAGATGCCGCCTTTGCGCTCAAAGGTCAGCAAATTGCTGTACCGCGTGAGGCCTTGCCCGAGACAGAAGAGGGCGAGTATTACTGGTCTGATCTGATTGGTTTGCAAGTCAGCAATACTGAAGGCGTGGATTTCGGCAAGATTACGCAAGTGCTGGAAACCGGCGCGAACGATGTGCTGGTCGTGCGCGAAAAGCAGCCGACACAGGTCAAAGGCAAGGATGGCAAACTGCGCGAAGAGTATCGCGAGCGTTTGATCCCGTTTACCAGTGACGCTGTGCCAGAGGTGGATATCCAGGCGGGTACCGTGCTTGTGGAGTGGGATGCCGATTTTTAAAAGAAAGCGCAGCTCATGATGCAGATTGAAGTGATCAGTTTGTTTCCTGAGATGTTTGCAGCACTGACGGAATACGGGATTACTAGTCGTGCCAGACAGCGTGGCTTGTATCAGTTAACCCTGACCAATCCCCGCCAATATACGCAGGATGTGCATCACACCGTTGATGACCGGCCATATGGTGGTGGACCAGGCATGGTGATGCTGGCGGAGCCGCTGGCGCATGCCATTGGCGAAGCCAAAGCACGCTTAAGTGCGAAAGAAATAACGCCCAGGGTGATCCACTTATCGCCACGGGGCAAACCGCTGACACACGAAAAAGTGATGCAGCTCAAAGCATTACCGGGGCTGGTGCTGTTAGCCAGCCGCTATGAAGGCGTAGACCAGCGCGTGCTGGATACCTTGGTGGATGAAGAACTCTCCATCGGCGATTATGTGTTAAGTGGCGGTGAGTTGCCTGCCATGGTGTTGCTGGATGCCATCATCCGCCAACTGCCTGGGGCACTTGGCGATGCTGATTCGGCGCAGGAAGATTCATTTGTGAATGGCCTGCTCGATTATCCGCACTACACGCGCCCGGAAGAATTTGCAGGATTAAAGGTGCCCGACGTATTGCTGTCTGGACACCATGAAAAGATTAGACAATGGCGATTACAACAATCGCTGCTGCTAACAAGGGCTAAACGCCCGGATTTATTGGCTGAAAGGCCGTTGACGAAAGAAGAGGCTAGGCTACTTAAAGACGTTGCATCAAAAGGCGTCGAGTAGGAACGAGTCACTTTACAATTAAAAGGAACTGACATGGCAGACATTATCAAAATGTTAGAGCAAGAAGAAATTGCTCGTTTAAACAAAGCTATCCCTGACTTCGCGCCAGGTGACACCGTAGTTGTAGGTGTAAACGTGGTTGAAGGTAACCGTAAACGGGTGCAGGCTTACGAAGGCGTGGTCATCGCCAAGCGTAACAGAGGTCTGAACTCCTCTTTCATTGTGCGTAAAATCTCTTCAGGTGAAGGCGTTGAGCGTACATTCCAGACTTACTCCCCACTGATCGCTTCTATCGAAGTGAAACGCCGTGGTGACGTGCGTCGCGCTAAACTGTACTACTTGCGTGAGCGTTCAGGTAAATCTGCACGTATTAAAGAGAAGCTGGTTGCTCGCGAAAAAGACATCGCAGCAGACAACTCTTAATTCAAGCGTTGCAGCAAAAAGCCCTTCAGTTGAAGGGCTTTTTTATTGCCATATTCTAATGATAGTTGGTTGCACCCGGGCCAAGATTACAGTTAAATAGGCGCATGAACCGTCTTGATGATGAACTCGATGCATTGGTGCCTGCGCCCTTTGGCTTTGTTGGTGTGCGTAGCGATGAGGCCGGTGAGCGGCTGCAATTCTTGCTACATGCATTGCCCGTCAAAGCCAGCCCCCATCCGCGTGCGCAAGGCGTGGCTGATCAAGTCGCCACTTATCTTGAAAATCCGCATATGGTCTGGCAACCTATTCACTCCACTCTCGGCACGGCTTTTCAGCAACGCGTCTGGCAGGCCATGCGTGCGATCCCTGTCGGTGAAACCTGGACTTACAGCCAGTTGGCGGCTGCGGTTGACTCTGGCCCACGTGCCGTGGCCAATGCCTGTGGTGCCAATCCCTTGCCCTTGTTTAATCCCTGTCACCGGGTGGTTGCCAGCCATGGGCTGGGCGGATTTATGCAAGGCATAGACGGTGGTTTGGAGATTAAACGCTGGCTGCTCGCCCATGAGCAAGGCCACAAATAAACGCCGATGCAGCAAAAAGCGCATTCTTTGACCGAGGCGGCAGCATTTCCTGAAATCGATCCCTTTATCGATCAGCTCTGGCTGGAAGATGGCTTGTCGCCGAATACCTTATCCAGCTACCGCAACGATTTAAAAGGTTTTTCCGAGTGGTGCAGGCAGCACACCCATACTTTGTGGGAGGTGCAGTCGCATGATGTGCAAGCATATCTTGCCCATCGTTTCCCGCAAGTGAAGGTGCGGAGTATTAACCGCCTGATAGCCACCTTGCGCCGTTTTTACCGGTACGCGCTGGCCGCCAATCTGATTCAGCAAGACCCTACCTTGCATATCGAAGCGCCCAAAATGCCTAGGTCACTGCCAAAAACGCTGAGTGAGTCGCAGGTGGAAGATTTGCTCAATGCCCCGGATGTGAACGCGCCGCTTGGTATGCGAGACCGAGCCATGCTTGAGCTGCTCTATGCCAGCGGATTGCGTGTCTCAGAGCTGGTAAATATCAAAATCAGCGAGGTCAGTACGCAAGATGGCGTGGTGCGCGTCACCGGTAAAGGCAGCAAAACGCGCCTGGTGCCCATGGGCCAGGAAGCGGCCGAGTGGATAGACCGTTACTTGGCAGGCGCCCGCGCGGAGATTTTAAAAGGCAGTCTGAGTGATGCGGTGTTTGTCACCACACGTGGCGATGCCATGACGCGGCATGCCTTTTGGCACATTATTCAGCGGTATGCCTTGCAGGCGGGGATTTCTCAGCATATCAGCCCGCATGTGTTACGCCATGCGTTTGCTACGCATTTGCTCAATCATGGCGCGGATTTACGCGTAGTGCAGATGTTGCTGGGACATGCAGATATTTCGACCACGCAGATTTATACGCATGTGGCGAGGGAGCGGTTGCAGCAGCTGCATAAGGTGCATCACCCGAGGGGGTAGAATTTTGTCGCATTGTATTGGCTAGAAAGGCAGGGTTTCGCAGAGCATACTCAGCCTAAGTAATGGCTGAATTATGCAGAACCAGTGCATCTTGCAACAAGTTGTCATTCCGGCGGAGGCCGGAATCCAGGTCAGGTTAATACTAAACTTGACACAATCGAAGAGAGAGTGCTGAACCTGCTGCGAGTATTTGTAGATATTTCCTCGGAGATCCACCTTTTTCTTTCGCCTCTAGGCGAGTTACTTTTCTTTGCTTGCACAAAGATAAAGTAACCAAAAGAAAGTGCACCCCAGCTTCCGCTTGTTTCCTGTGCTACTCGGCTTGCCGGGCGGCCATCGAAACTCGCCCTGGCGGCTTGCACAAGACGCAAGCCACTGCGGAACTCAGACAGCCGATGGCCGAATACTCCCGGCAACCCTGCGTTGCTCGGCGCGGCAGATGGGGACCCCGAACACCATGCGACCGCAACCATTTATGGAATTAATTAAATAATTGTTGTTTTTCAACCGTCCAAATTTCAACGATGCAACTTTGGTGAGATAAATCCCATTCCATCACGCTGAGTAGCGGAAACAAAGTAAGGAGGAAGGGAGCGACTGTCTGAGCTCCGCGGCAGCTTGCGGTGTGTGCAAGCTGCTAGGGCGAGTTTCGTGACCGCTTACTTTGTTGAGCAACGCAAGGCAGCCGAAGGCCGTGATGGCTGGGTGCCGTCTTCTTTGGTTACTTTCTGTGGGGCAAGCAACAGAAAGTAACTCGCCTAAAGGCGAAAAAGCTTTAAGCTTTCAGGGGGAGTTAAGCGGTCCGAGAAATAACAATTCCTAGCGCCTTCAACCCCGGCAATATACCCGGCTTGCTCACCTTCAACTTCACATTCTGCGCTTTAAATTCCTGCAAAATCAGCTGGCAAACATGTTCACCCAAGGCTTCAACCAGTTTAAAGCTATGCTCGGCTAATGTTTCGCGAATGCGGGCGACTACCTGACCATAATCAATCGTGTCTTCAATCGCGTCACTGAGGCAGGCTTTACTAAAGTCGTAGCCGATTTCAATATCCAGAATCACAGTTTGCGGCACGGTACGCTCCCATTCTGGCACGCCCAGTTTGGTTTGCACTTTGACTTGTTCGAGAAAAATTGTGTCCATGAATCTGTGTCCTTTTATTTCCGCGCAGGCTGGAATCCAGTATGATTCGGCATCATACAACATCGTGCAGTGGCTGGCTAAGCGGCTGCATTTTAGTGGAATTAAGCGCATGAACGAAATTGGTTTTGATATTGAAGCATTGGTGTGGATCGCTGCGGCTTACCTGATAGGCTCAATTGCTTTTGGCATTATTATCAGCAAGCTGTACCGCCTGCCAGATCCACGCACCGTAGGCAGTGGCAATATCGGCGCGACCAATGTGGCGCGTAGCGGTAAAAAATCCGCTGCGATTTTGACCTTGCTGGGCGATGCGTTCAAAGGGTGGTTGCCGACATGGTTGGCACTGCAGGCTGGTATGTTGATGGATGTGGTGGCATTGGTAGGGTTGGCCGTGTTTATTGGTCACTTGTACCCGATTTATCATAAATTCAAAGGCGGCAAAGGTGTGGCGACGGCATTGGGCGTGATGATTGCCTTTTCGGGTTGGCTGGCGTTGAGTGTGGTTGCCGTCTGGCTAGCGGTGTTTTTAATCAGCCGTATTTCTTCCTTGTCTGCCCTGGTCGCTGCTGTATTGGCGCCTGTGATTGCCTGGCAGTTTCTGTCACCTTACCCGGTATATGTAGCCGTTGTGGTGGTGATGTCTGCGTTTTTGATAATTCGCCATCAGTCCAATATTGAAAAATTGTTGGCCGGCACTGAAAGCCGATTTGGAAAGAAATAATTAACTGCCGATAAACCCAGATATAAAAACTGGGGAGATAGTTTTGAGAATCTTTTTTAGATTTTATCGGTGGTAGAAATACAGCCTAGCAACGACCTTTAGCAGGCAATCACTGAGGGGCTTTGAGCTCAGCCAAATCCCAGCGCGGCCGGATGCTAAAGCTGTAATCCTGCTTGCCTGGCTGCATGGCGTGCAGGCGCATCGCACCGGCAAAGGCAATCATGGCGCCGTTATCGGTGCAGAACTCCAGGCGTGGATAATTGACGCTGATACCACGTTTGGCGGCGGCTTCATTGAGCCGGGTACGCAGGCGTTTGTTGGCGCCTACGCCGCCAGACACCACCAGTCGTTTGAGTTTGGTCTGTTTGAGTGCCTTCAGGCATTTGTGCACCAGAATCTCGGTGACGGATTCTTGAAATTCCCAGGCAATATCTTTAATTGTTTCTTCATTCACTTCAGGCTGGTTGTTCACCAGCGTCAACACGGCCGTTTTTAGGCCGCTAAAGCTGAAGTTTAAATCCGGGCTGTTGAGCATGGGGCGTGGCAGTTGAAACTGTGGCTTGCCCTGATCGGCCAGTTTAGACACCGCTGGGCCGCCGGGATAGCCCAGACCCAGGAGTTTCGCCGTTTTATCAAAGGCTTCGCCAGCCGCATCGTCCAGCGTGTCGCCTAATAGTTCATATTGGCCAATGCCATCCACACGCATGAGTTGGCTATGTCCGCCTGAGACCAGCAAGGCGACAAACGGGAAGGCGGGTGGGTTTTCTTCGAGCATGGGTGCCAGTAGATGGCCTTCCAGGTGATGCACCCCCACAGACGGGACATTCAGGGCCATGGCCAGCGATTGTGCAATGCTGGTGCCCACCAGCAAGGCGCCCGCCAGGCCTGGACCCTGCGTGTAAGCGATGCCTTCGAGGTCTTGCAGGGTTTTATCTGCTTGCGCCAGAACTTGCTGCGTGAGTGGGAGTGCACGGCGGATATGGTCACGGGAGGCCAGTTCCGGCACGACGCCGCCATAGGCTGCATGCATGTCGATTTGCGAGTGCAAGGCGTGCGCCAGCAACCCACGGCGCGTGTCATATAATGCCACTCCGGTTTCGTCACAAGAAGACTCGATACCCAATACCAACATCTAAGATAAGTCTCGCATACGTTTTTTTGCAGAAAGGATTGATAAATCCAAATAAGCGCGATAGAATACGCGGTTTTCAGTGCTGCATCAATCCGCAAGCACCATTGTCTAACCAAATATTTGAAGGATAGGGAATTACATGACCGCTATTCGTGTGAAAGAGAACGAACCGTTTGACGTTGCAATGCGCCGTTTCAAGCGTTTGATTGAGAAAACCGGTTTGTTGAACGACTTGCGTGCTCGCGAGTTCTACGAGAAGCCAACTTGGGAGCGTAAGCGTAAAGCAGCTGCCGCGGTGAAGCGTCAGTACCGTCGTCTGCGCAACCAACAGTTGCCTACCAAACTCTACTAATTTTTTAAGTAGATGTGCAAATCGGGTAAGTCATCCCTTGGCTACCCGGTTTGAAAAAACAAATATGCGAAGGTTGTGGATTTCCGCAACCTTTAGCTGTTTTTAAAGCATACGCTTTAACGCCCTTCTTTAATTGAGAATAATCCCCGCTATGAGCCTGAAAGCACAAATCTCTGAAGACATGAAAACCGCGATGCGGGCGAAAGACATGCCCAAGCTGGGCGTGATTCGTTTGTTGCAAGCCGCCATCAAGCAGCGCGAGGTGGATGAGCGTATTGAGTTGGACGATGATGCCGTGATTGCCGCCATTGAGAAAATGCTCAAGCAGCGTCGTGATTCGATTGCTGCATTTGAAGGCGCTAACCGCATGGATTTGGCTGATCAGGAAAAATTTGAAGTCACCGTGTTGCAGGCTTATTTGCCTGCCCAGTTGAGCGAAGAGGAAATCAATGCGGTGATCGCCAAAGTGATTGCTGAAACGGGTGCAGCGGGTGCCAAGGATATGGGTAAAGTGGTGGGTGCAGTGAAACCATTGGTCGCCGGTAAGGCAGATATGGCGAAAGTGTCTGGCTTGATCAAGGTGGCCTTGGGATAGTGTGTTTTTGCAGGCATTGAGTCAGGGGCGCATTTGCGCCCTTTGTTTTTTTGACCCGCATCAGCGATACTTGCATTTATGATCCCGGAAAGTTTTATTCAAGAACTGCTTAATCGCGTAGATATTGTCGATGTCATCGACAAGTCTGTTCCGCTGAAAAAAGCCGGGGCCAATTATTCAGCCTGTTGCCCGTTTCATAACGAAAAATCCCCCAGTTTTACCGTGAGTCCGACCAAGCAGTTTTACCATTGCTTTGGCTGTGGCGCGCATGGTTCGGCCTTGAGTTTTTTGATGGAATATAACGGCTTGAGCTTTGTCGAGGCCGTGCATGATCTCGCCAAGCAAGTTGGCATGATCGTGCCGCAGGAGCAGCGTGATCCCAACCAGCCTGCACCAACATCTAAAGCCGTGCTACTCAGTTTGCAAGAGACCTTGCAGCAGGCCGCCAATTATTACAAAGCCGAGTTAAAAAAATCACCGCGGGCGATTGATTATCTGAAAGCACGCGGCTTAAGCGGGCAGGTCGCGGCAAAATTCCAGATTGGCTATGCGCCAGCCGGGTGGCAAAATTTGCAAACCGTTTTTCCGCAATATGATGCCGAGCCGCTGGAAACTGCCGGGCTGGTGGTGCAAAACGAGCAGGGTCGTCGCTACGATCGTTTCCGTGACCGCATCATGTTCCCTATCCATAACCAAAAAGGGGAAGTCATCGGCTTTGGGGGGCGTGTAATTAACCCTGAAGACAGTCCCAAATATTACAACTCGCCGGAAACGCCCGTGTTTCAAAAAGGGCACGAATTGTATGGCTTGTTTATGGCGCGCCGCGCCATCCGTGATGCGGGGCGGGTGTTGGTGGTGGAGGGATATATGGATGTGGTGGCGCTGGCGCAGTATGGCATTGAATATGCCGTCGCGGCGTTGGGCACGGCGACTACGCCTTTTCATATTGCCAAGCTGATGCGGCAAACCGATGAAATCGTTTTCAGTTTTGATGGCGATAAAGCCGGGCGGACTGCGGCCTGGCGCGCGGTGATGAATGCCTTGCCTGCCATCAAAGATGGCCTCAAGTTGCGGTTTTTATTCTTGCCTGCCGAGCATGACCCCGACAGCTTTGTGCGCGAGTTTGGCAAAGAAGCCTTTGAGGCCGAGATGAATCAGGCCATGCCCTTGTCGCAATATATCATTCAGCATTTAAGTGAGCATAACCCGCTGGCCTCGCAAGAGGATAAAGTGCAATTCTTGAATGACGCCGAGCCCATTCTTAAGCAAATTCAGGCGCCGCGTTATGCCATGCTGTTGCGTAAAAAGGTTGCCGAGATGACCGGCCTGGCGCAAGGCGAAATGCAGCGCATGCTGAAATTGCCGAATACCGCCAAAGCCAAGGAAAAAGCCGTGCGTCAACGCTCGCGTACGCCGTTATCTTTGCATCTGCGTTTGGCGTTGATGTTGCTCATGCGGCCACAATGGGCGCAGGCCGCGCTACTCGAGCAGGTGGCGGGTGAGAGTGATGAGGCGCAGATGTTGCGCGTGGTGTTGAAGGCGGCGATTGCCAAGCCTGAGTCTCGTCCTGTGGTGCTGTTGCAGATGATTGCGCCGTATATTTCTGAGTCGCTACGACACCAATTGCAGCGCGAGTTGTCTTTGTTGGATGAAAGCCTGGACTTTACGCTTGAATTTGAGGGGGCATGTACCCAATTATCAGACATGGCGGTCACTGCACGTGAAAATTCCCTGTTGGGGCAGTTAACTGAAAAGCCATTTTCAATGTTGTCTGAAGCAGATCGTGAAGCCTTGCGGCAATTAACCAGCAAGCGCTAGTCGGTAATTCCCTAAAAACCGTGAGGGCATGCTTAAAAAACGTGCAAAAATCTGGTAAAATAGAGGGTTTCCCGTAATGTTAAATCGAGTGATGTGCCTGCAGCGTTTGCCAGCACTCGGCATCAATCATTTTAGAGGTGGAATCGGCCATGGCCAGACCCAAAGCAGATAAAAGTTTAGACAAAGAACTCGGAATCAACGAAGTCGAAACACACAAAGACCCCGCCACCCAGGCAATGGATGCCGAGGCACGTCGTACACGCCTCAAAACCCTGATTGTATTAGGTAAAGAGCGCGGTTACCTGACTTACGCCGAAATTAATGATCACCTGCCGGATGATGTACAAGACTCCGAGCAGATCGAGAGCATTATCGGCATGATCAACGACATGGGTATCCAGGTGTATGAAGAAGCCCCGGACGCCGAAGTGTTGCTGATGTCTGATGCACCCCCTGCCGTGACAGATGAAGATGCCGCTGAAGAAGCAGAGCAGGCATTGGCTACGGTTGATTCAGAGTTTGGGCGTACAACTGACCCCGTGCGTATGTACATGCGCGAAATGGGTACCGTTGATCTGTTGACCCGTGAAGGCGAGATTGAGATCGCCAAGCGTATTGAGGACGGCCTCAAGCATATGGTGCAGGCGATTGCCGCCTGTCCAACCACCATCGCCCAACTGCTGGAGATGGTGGACAAAGTCGAAAAAAACGAAATGAGCGTGGATGAGCTGGTCGATGGTTTGATCGACAGCGACCTCGGTCTGGATGACGCCTTGGCCGTGGCGGATGCTGAAGAAGAGGAAGCCGCCGACGAAGAAGACGAAGACGAGGACGAAGACAGCGATGCCAAAGCATCTGCGCTTTCGGCCGAGGCCTTGGCAAAACTCAAAGAAGAGGTCCTGTCACGCTTTGCCGTGATTCGTGCCGCCAATACCAAAATGAACAATATCCGCGAGGCTAAAGGTACAAACGATGCCGAGTACAAGACTTTGCATCAGCAAGTGCTCGACGAGCTGACCGCTTTCCGCTTCTCTGCCAAACAGGTTGAAGCATTGTGCGACCAAGTGCGCAACATGGTCGAAGAAGTGCGTACGCACGAGCGCAAAATCATGGATTTCTGCGTAGAAAAAGCCAATATGCCACGCCAGCAATTCATCAAGAGCTTTGTTGGCAACGAAATCAACCTTAACTGGTTGGATGACGAGCTGGCAGGTAAACCTGCCTACGGTGAGCGTTTAGAGCGCTTTAGACACTCTATCCTCGACCAGCAAGAGCGTTTGCAAAACCTGCAAACCCGCGTTGGTTTGCCAATTAAAGAGTTGCGTGAAATCAACAAGCAAATGACCACCGGCGAAGCCCGTGCCCGTCGCGCCAAACGCGAAATGATCGAGGCTAACCTGCGTCTGGTGATTTCAATTGCTAAAAAATACACCAACCGTGGCTTGCAGTTCCTCGACCTGATCCAGGAAGGTAACATCGGCCTGATGAAAGCCGTGGATAAGTTTGAGTACCGCCGTGGTTACAAATTCTCTACCTATGCAACATGGTGGATTCGCCAGGCGATTACCCGTTCTATCGCTGACCAGGCACGTACCATCCGTATCCCGGTACACATGATCGAAACCATTAACAAGATGAACCGTATCAGCCGCCAGATTCTGCAAGAAACTGGCCTAGAACCTGATCCGGCAACGCTGGCTGAAAAAATGGATATGCCGGAAGAAAAAATCCGAAAAATCCTCAAAATCAGCAAAGAGCCGATCTCCATGGAAACGCCAATTGGTGACGATGAAGACAGCCATTTGGGTGACTTTATTGAAGACAACACCACTCTGGCCCCAATGGATGCTGCCGTATATGCCAGTCTGCGTGACGCCACCAGTGAAGTGCTGGAGTCATTGACCCCACGCGAAGCCAAAGTGCTGCGTATGCGCTTTGGTATTGAAATGAACACCGACCACACGCTGGAAGAAGTCGGCAAACAGTTTGATGTCACCCGCGAACGTATCCGCCAGATTGAAGCTAAGGCCCTGCGTAAATTGCGTCACCCGACCCGCTCGGAGCGTCTGCGCAGCTTCTTAGAAAACGGTCAGGATTAGTTTATAATCCCACGCTTTCCGGCCCCTTAGCTCATGCTTGGTTAGAGCAGCGGACTCATAATCCGTTGGTGCTGTGTTCGACTCACAGAGGGGCCACCAATAGAATCAAGGGCTTAGGTTGAATCCTAAGCCCTTTTCTTGTTGTGCTATGCGTAGAAGATACGCATTCGGTACAGCTGAGAGTCATTATGTTTTTTCATCAACATTAGCGTCTGTATTTTCAATGATGACTTCAACACGACGGTTTAACTGGCGCCCAGATGCACTATCATTGCCCGAGACTGGTGAGGTTTCACCCTTGCCAGCAGTCACGAGGCGGTCTGAATGGATGCCCTGTTTCATTAGCCAGCCCTTAACCGAGTCTGCGCGACGCTGTGACAATGCTTGATTGTAGTCAGCATTGTCGACAGTGTCTGTGTGGCCTTCGATCATCACAGAGCGATTTTGATGCTGATTGAGGAAGGTCGCAAGTTTGGCTAAATTTGTCGTCGCACCACTTTTTAGCTCAGCTTTGCCGGTGTCAAACAACACGTCGCCTAGCGTTACAACGAGGCCACGTTCGGTTGGCTTGGCGTTGAGTTCTGCAATCTGGCGTTGCAAATCAGCAGCTTTCTGTTGCGCATTCGCTGACTCTTGTTGTGCAGCCAGTGTTTTGAGCCGTGAGGATTCTGCATTGCTGCGCGCGTTCTCAACCTCCTTTTGCGCCGCTAATGTTTCTATCCGCGCGGAATCAGCGTTGCTGCGTGCAATATCAACTTCTTTTGTCCGGGAGTCGAGGCGTGCAGTTTCCCGTTGCTGGCTCAAGGCCGTGCGTTGCTCAACGAGCAGGCGACTTTCGGCCAGTGCTTGTGCGGTATCGACCTTGCGTTCTGCGATGTACATCAGGTGCGCAACTTGTTCTTTGTCGCCTTGAGATACCTCGGCAGCACGGACTGCCACTTCGGCCTCCTTGATCGCGACGGGGGCCTGGCTTGCCAGAGGCTGATTAGATTGCAACATGGTCAATTTACTGCGGGCATTGTTGACCGCTTCTGGTTGTATTTGTCTGGCTGTACATGCCACCAACAAGATGGATGCCACAGCGGTGGATATGAGTGTTCTAGCGTTAAAAATTTGTGGTTTCATTATTGATCTCCTGTCTTGCGCTTCATTTCCATTTTTAATGTGTCAGTCCCTTTTTGCATCTGCTCGTTAACCACACGGGCTTTTGCCACTTCGGCTAGGGCGGAGGCCAACTCAGCGTCAGCGCGTGCCTGTTGGGCAAGGCGTTGTGCCAGAATCATTTTTTGTTCTTGTACTGCGCTGTGCGCTGCAGAGAGTTTGTCGCGTGCTGTACTCAGTTCGACTGCAGCATAATCCGCAACACTTGCTCTTTCTGCACTCGCGATTGCTTGCTCCGCGGCTTGCACGCAGAAGTTGGCGGTTTGGGTGTTGAGGCGCAACCACTGAGCAGCAACAATGCTGTAAATGCGGAGGCCAAGCCCCAGGACAACAGGCGATGACTCTTTGCCTGTGGTAAATGTAATGTGTGTGCCATGTGTTTCTCCTTGTATGAATCGAGGCACTTAGTACCTGGTGCATACAAGTATTCCAGACGACAGTTGAATGCTCCGTGCACTGGCGTACATAAGCCATCGGGCTTGTTTGCTTTACTTGCATCGATCGGATAATCCTCTAACTGAATCGTCATTACCGCTGCAAACACGGATTAATCCATGAAGTATTTGATTAAAAATCACGCGCTTACTAGAATGAAAGTCCGATTTTTTGAAAGGTAAACGATGGGTAATCCTAAACAAGTCATTGCGGCTTTAGTGCTGGGTTTTTTCTATTTGACAGCTACAACGAATGTGATTGCTGCGGATAAATGGAGCGATGGGCACGTGGACGAGCATGAGCACCACCATGGTAAAGACGGACACGCGGATGAGCATGAGCATCACCACGGTAAGGACGGCCATGCGGATGAGCACGAGCATCACCATGGCAAAGATGGTCATGCGGATGAACATGAGCACCATCATGGGAGTGACGGCCATGCAAATGAACATGAGCATCATCACGAAGACGGTAGCAAAGAAAACAAGCATGAGCATCATCACTAACTGGCGCTGCCTGGCAACGAAAGATGCTAGCGGTATGGTTTTAGCCATCACCAAATAGGGAGGGTTGGTTGTTAATGAATCAATTCGGGAAAAACTCCTATAGGCAACTTGGTGCTATCCCGGCATGATGCGACTGAGGGCTTGATTTACCACTAGGACCACTGAACGTAATCTCGGTTATGTGCAGCGGGGTAAACCAAACCCTGCATTCGATTAAACGCATATTGATCTCAATGCAAAAAAAGCATCTCTTCGGAGGTGCTTTTTACTTTGTATGGCTGAAATCTTCTCATTTTAACTCAAGGGCACCAATGATCCTGGTTTGTCCTGTCTTGTACGAAAATTCCTACAAGAGGTTCAGCCTGATGTGTATTCGTTCAGGTGGTTGATTATTGGATCATAGAGGCTATGTGAAAACAGTCATCAGTGATTGGGGAGGTTAATATGCCAAAAACAACATCACCGCGTACATTTACAAGTGCACTCTCTCTACTTGCCATTACAATGGGCGCAGTTTCTGCGGCCTTAATTGTGATGTGCATAGGAATGTACTTCACGATTCTGTCAGTAGATGATTCAACGTCAGTCAAAGTGCATGCAAAGGCGGTGGAAGCGACAGCGATCGTGCCTGCTGATACTCAAGTACTCGTTGGATTCAATGGCAAGTTGACTTACACGAATGCGCCCATGATCAATGAGGCTGGTGCGGATACGCATTTGAGAGATGCCTTGTTCCGTGAGGAAGCCGAGGAAGAGATGGCGTCGTCTGCAGAGCCGCGCTTGCAGCAAGAGGTACCCCTTGCCCGCACTTATCTTGCAACGGCTCATTTGCCTGTGCAGCCGGTTCATTTTCGTGCAGTCAAACGTGTGATGGCTTAAATGCGCTGCCTTGATTGGCTAAGCATTGGTGAGAATGTATGAAAAAGGGTGTAAACATAATGGCAATGATTGAAATTTATTTCTTTTTAAGGCATTGTTAGAGATTGCATATCCTATTGGCGTAAAACTATACCTGACCGAATTTGTGGAAATATGCATTATCTTCAACATCAAACACAACCCTTGGGGATAAGGGTTTGCCTACCATGATCTACTGCTCATATCATTTTGCGCCTACTCAGCGTGGCGAAATCCAGATTGGTAAAATCAATGTGCTATTGATAGGTGTGCTGATCGTCATCTTGCTCGGCCTGATTATCAAGGGAGAGGAGCGCGAAGAGGGCAGCGCAGCAACCCTGCGTATTCAAAATCAGGTCTCTGCCGTGGCTGCCCCCGAGGTGAGCGCACAAGTAACTAGCGAGCTGACACAGGCTGTGTCTGAGACGACGCCAGCCCCTGAATCAGAGGAGATGCCGGTGAAAAAAGCGAGCAAAAAAACGGATACCCTTGCTCACAAAAAAAATGCATCGCCTGAGCCAGCCACCGAGCAGCCAGCCTCAACGACAGTTGTAACACCCCATGCACATGTGGCAACGAATCCGGTGCCTGCAGCAACAAGTGAAGAGAATTTACAAAAAGACAGCTCCAAAAAAATGATTGTTTTTAATATCTGGAGTGTATCCGAACTCAGGCTCAGAAGTGCCTATGCGGCCTATATGAACGATAGCGCGGTACCTGCCGTTCAGCTTGAGGGCAGAAAAAAAGAGTATTTGAATTTTGCTAGCCATCGTACAAAAAAATGTGGCGAACTGGATGGCAAGTTTGCCAGCAATATCAATACGGTAGAGAAGCTGACGCTGGTGAAAGGTGATGCTGAAGTGTTGCAATGTCATACCATAGAAAACAACCTCGAGATTGATCGGCTCAGTGCCATTCAGTAAGGGTTGTCTAACGATCTGATGCGATTCAATCTTGCTGAATGAGCGATTCTTTTACAGCAATCAGTGGATGCGGTTTTGCTCTTAAGTAACCTTGTGAGTAGTGACAGCCCATCTGCTTGAGCAGGGTTTCTTGATCCTGTGTTTCTACGCCCTCGGCAATCAGTTTGATATTGAGCTGATTGCCCATATAAATCATCGTTTTGCATAAGGCCTGATTTTTTTCATTTTCTGTCAGGCTGCTGATGAAGGATTTGTCGATTTTGACATAATCAATCATGAATTTATGCAGATAGGCGAGCGAGGAATAGCCCGTCCCAAAGTCGTCAATCGCCAGTTTAATCCCTGCATGATGCAGATTGCTGAGCATCGCCATTGTATTGACTGAGGAGTCCAGCAATAGCCGTTCGGTGATTTCAAAACAGAACTGTTCTCCGGGAATATGTTGTGCGTTGAGGGTGACGAGAAATTGCTCCAGGCTGGCAGGGTGTGCAAATTGCAGGGACGAAATATTAATGCAGATTTCTACCTTGCCAAACTGTTGCTGGATCTTTTGCAGGTCTTGAATGATTTGTGCAAACACCCATTCGCCAAGCGCAATAATAAAATTATGTTCTTCTGCAATGGGGATAAACACGTCTGGCGGGATCATGCCCAGTTGCGGGTGTTGCCAGCGTAACAAGGCCTCCAGTTTTTCACAGTGCAGATTACTCAAGCGAAAGATGGGCTGATAATGCAGTGACAGTTGCTGTTGGGGAATTGCCTCTTTAAGCGCCTCGATCAGTTGCATTTTGCGTGCAAACTCTTCATAAATGGCCTGATTGAACAGCACACATTGATGTTTTCCTGACTTCTTGGCCTGATACAGCGCCTGGTCGGCAAACATAATCAGCTCGTCGGCATCTTGACCATGGTCGGGAAAAAGCGCCGCCCCTATACTCATAGACACGCTTACTGTTTTGGACTGAACCTCGAAGAGTGGCGACATTACTTGCAATAGTTTTTCACACAGAGCCTGTAGACCTGCTTGATCAATGCCTGGCAGCATCATCAAAAACTCATCTCCGCCAAAGCGGGCGGTGAGGCTGGGCGGTTGTATCATGCATTGTATGCGTGCGGCGACCTGGATCAGCACTTCGTCGCCAAAAGCATGCCCAGCCGTATCGTTAATCTGCTTAAAGTTATCGAGATCAATAATGATGACCCCTAGGGACTGCTTGGATTCGCGGGCCTGTTGCATGGCCTGCTCAATTTCATTTTTTAACTGAAAGCGGTTAGGGAGCTTGGTGAGAAAGTCGTGATTAGCCTGGAACCAAATCTCCTGCTGTGCGGCCACCGCCTGTTTTTTGCTGCTGCGGTAGACTTTTAGCAGTTGCAGAAACAAAAGCAAGGCAAGCACTCCCGGGACCGCAATCAGGTATTGTGTCCGCTCTGGCGCAGGCGAGGCTTTCCAGGTATTCATAATCTCGGGCGGATTGGTGCCAATCTGTTGTGTCGCTTTATTGAGTATGCTGACCAATGTTGGCAGATTTGCGTCTACCCCCATCCAGACGTCACTGGTGATAGCGGTGATGCCTACTTTCTTGATGTTCTGGATTTTATGCAAGTCGATGTGATAGTCCAGGACCAGCTCATTGCCAACGTAGGCATCGACATAGCCCGACTGCAAATCATCAAACGCCTCATCCGCGATATCAATCAGTTTGATTTTGATCGTGGGGACTTCATTTTTAAGTTTTTGTGCGACGGGGCCGCCCTTGAATACGGCAACCGTTTTGTCTGTGAGATCACGCAGGCTGATTTCATGATGTGCCAGAGGGTGATTAGCGGCCATGTAAATGGCATTGACTGTGACCAGATAGGGTTGTTTGAGCAATTGAAAGCCGGCTGGCGGATTTTGACCACGTATCCCTGTCATGAGCGGCGCGTCAGCCGGGGTGAGATTGTCATGATCGTTGACAATAACAAAGGTTAAACCGGTGAGCTGGCTGATCTGCTCCAGATACTGGATGGAGACACCGGCATGGTTGTGATTTTCCAGCTGAAACTCTACGGGCATCCAGCCACTTTTCACTGCGACCTTGAGGCGTGGGTTTTGCTGCAGCCAATCACGCTCTTGTGGTGTGAGTGCCAATGCATTTGATGGTGGGAACTCGCCTGGCAAAATTTCTTCTGCCTGTAGCATTGCTCCGCTAAAACCTATGCCTAGCATCAGACACAGGCGACCAAGAATATGGACGACCGAACATAGCCCTTTCACTCTGCGGCAAGCCATGATTCAACCCCCAATGGTTTTTGGATAATTTATCTGTAAATTGTATGTGACTATAACGGCGTGAAATGCAAAATATAAAGGCTTTTATACAGTTTTTTATATAACACTGTGAGTATGCGTTAAGTTAGACTATGATGGATAATGCGTGTTCGCGGAGGTGTCAAACTTCTGCCTACAATGGAAAGCACCTGTCATCAAAAATAAGTGAAGGACTGTTAGACTAATCATAACGGTGTTAACCGGTAAGGCTGCGCATGAGGGTGTGCATTGAATAAATAACTGGCTAAGGGAGTCCGGTGAATGAAAAAAATGGGTGTATTGCTGACAGCGATATTGCTGTTGGCTGGCTGTTCTGTAAACATGGTAAAGCTGGGCGTCTATAAAAATAAAGCGCAATTGATCGGTACGGATGGGGCGGTCTATACGGGAAGTATCATGATTAATGATATTAGTAACGATGGCGATATCGACTTCGACGACTCACCTTATGGCAAGCTTGCTGGCAAGTGGACCGCCACCAGTACGGTGGCCCCGGTGATCCGTACGGTGGATGCACAAAGTGCCTCTGATGCGGTGGTTCGTCGTGCCTATTCAGGCAAAAGCTTTTTAATTGCTAACCAAAAAGCCGTGCTTAATTGTGACTTTAAAATCAATATTGAGGGCGATGGCTTGCTCGGTAGCGTCTACGTGATTGGTGATGGAATTTGTGTGGATGATCAGAAGCGCAGTTTTCCTATCCAGTTTTTCAAGTCCTAACATCATTAAAAACGCATCAAAAAGCCCCTCATTCACTGGGGCTTTTTGATGTTTGTGGCTCTGCTGTGAAACAGCATTCGGCATCACCGGCTTGAGCGCGCCTGTCTTTTCCCATCTGCGATGCTTGCCGGTTTGGTGCCTGTAGACATCGTTCCCCTTTCGTTGAAACCACTGTTCAGACCATACATAGTGCCGTTTAAATCAAGTATGATGCGCCAAATAAGCTAAGATAGCTGCAGTCATTGGATTGATTGCAGCAAACCTACGTTTAACCAATTGGGGGAGTTATGAGTCGCTTATTCGGAGAGATACATCGTCAGGTGCAAGATGCCCAGGGCACCAGAAAACTGGCTGACCGTATTGAGGAAATTGCCTGTAAAACGGAAATTGATGAGGATGCCAAGGGCTTTATTGAGTCACTGGATATGTTTTTCCTGTCTACGGTGGACCATAATGGCAGACCTACGGTGTCTTACAAAGGTGGTTTTCCTGGATTTGTCCGCGTGCTGGACAGCCAGACGCTGATGTTCCCGATCTACAATGGCAACGGTATGCAGCTGTCGGTAGGCAATATGGTGGGTAACGGCGAGGTAGGGCTGCTGTTTATTTCATTTGAGCGCCCGCATCGTATCCGCTTGCAGGGCGTCAGTGAGGTCTCAACCGATCCAGCTTTGTTGGCGCATTACAAAGAGGCTGAGTTTGTTGTCAAGGTAAGTTTGTCCGAGCTCTGGCAAAACTGTCCACGCTATATTCACCGCTATCAGCGCGAAAGTGCCTCGCGCTACGTCCCTTCTGCACAATGCGAAACCCCGTTGGCTGAATGGAAACGGTTGGAATTTGTGCAAGACGTGATCTCTGAAGCCGATGCACAAAAAGCACAACAAGCAGGCTTCATTCAGGTCGAAGACTGGATCGCCAGGATCAAGGCTGGCGCACCAGATGCTTAGTTCACACCAGACCTCATAAGGCTCTTATAGACTCTGCGAAAGCAGTATTCACTGGCCTCTCTCAGCAGAACGCAAATAGATTTGCGTTTTCTGATAGAGGCCTTTGCTATTTTCATGTATCTTTATCAATGTACGATATGCATCATATTTCTCAAGATAAATAATTGTTCGACATAGAATTGTTATCAATCTATAAGGTGACCATCTCTATGGTGCCGCGGGGGTGGCGTCAACGTGATTCATCAGGGTGCAAAGAGATCTCTACGGTATTTCGCCATGCGAAAGGTGTCGATACTTGCTGGTTGCATGCTGTGCTTGATGGGCTTGATGCAGCCTGGTATCGGATGTGCAGAACAGACCATTACTGTTACCAGTGATGATAATTACCCGCCCTATTTGTTTAAGGACGCAAATGGCAATACGGTGGGCATTGTGGTGGATACCTGGAAGTTGTGGGAGCAAAAAACCGGGGTGAAGGTGACCTTGCTTGCCATGGTCTGGGAGCAGGCGCTACAGCAATTGTTGAGCGGGCATGCTGATGTGATCGAGATGATTTATCAGGATCCCGAACGTGAACAGCGCTTCAGTTTCAGTACCCCTTATGCCACGCTCCCGGTGGGCATTTATGCGCATAAAAGCATAAGTGGCCTGGCATCCTCCAGCCATCTGAGTGGCTTTACCGTCGGTGTGCAAAAAGGCGATGGCTGTATTTTTCACCTGAAGCAAGCCGGGGTTCAATCGTTTCGGCTATATAACAATTATGAAGAGATGATCACCGCCACGCTCAAGGGCGAAATCAAGATCCTGTGTATGGATGATTATCCGGCTAGCTATTATCTGTATCGCGCAAAGGCGGATCAAAAAGTACTGCGTGCTTTTACCCTTTATCACGGCGAGTTTCACCGGGCGGTAAAAAAGGGCAATGAGCCCATTCTGGCCTTGATTGAAAAAGGCATGGCGGCCATCACCCCGGCTGAAATGGCTGCGATTGAGGCACGATGGAAGGGCCGTCCCTTGCAGCAAGACCTCTATGAAGGGCAAGCGTTATGGATGTTGGCTGTGGCATTCATCGTTGCCGTGAGTTTGGTATTGCTGGTGTTTATGCTAAGACTCGCGGTGAAAAGAAAGACCGCTGAAATTGAAAGCAAGCGTGCCGAGCTGGAACTGGAGCGATTGCGTCTGACTGAAATCATTGATGCGACGCGTGCGGGCACCTGGGAGTGGAATGTACAAACCGGAGCGTGCCAGTTTAATCATCGCTGGGCAGAAATTCTGGGATATCAACTCGAAGATATCCAGCCTTTAGGCGTAGAGGCGCCAAAACGTCTGACGCATCCGGATGACTGGAAAATGGCCATGGCCTTGGTTGAACAGCACCTCAAAGGCGAGATTGCCTTTTATGAGTGCGATATCCGCATGCAACATAAAGACGGGCGCTGGTTGTGGATCGCGGATCGGGGGCGGCTGATTTCGCGTACAGCCGACGGGCAGCCGTGGATGATGCGCGGTACGCATATTGATATCACGGATAAGAAGCAGGCCGATGCTGCGATTTGGCAACAGGCCAATTATGATAGCCTGACCCAATTACCTAACCGCCATTATTTCAATCGCCACCTCAAAGAGGCGATTGCCGAGGCGGCAACCCAACAGCAAAAACTCAGCCTGTTGTTGCTCGACTTAGACCGCTTTAAAGAGGTCAATGATACGCTCGGTCACCGGCATGGGGATGAGTTGTTGATTGAGATCGGCCAACGGATACGCCAATGCTTGTATGATCATATGGAGGTGGCCAGGCTGGGCGGGGATGAGTTTGCCATTATTGCACCAGAGTCTGCCTGTGCCGATTTGCAAGCATTCGGCCAGCAGTTGATGCAGGAGATCTCTAAAGCCACCATTCTTGGCGGGGAGCGCGTCTATGTCACGGTCAGTATCGGCATCAGCCAGTATCCCGAGGATGCCATCAATGCTGAAGAAATGATACAGCATGCGGATCAGGCCATGTATGAGGCAAAAAGTCGGGGCCGTAATAACCTGCGTTTTTTCTCGCTAGCGATTAAAGAGGCCATGTCGCAACGCGTGATGTTGGCACGGGACCTGAAGGCGGCCCTTGAAAAGGATGAGTTGCGCGATTACTACCAGCCGATTGTGAGTTTGAACACGGGCAAGATCGTCAAAGCCGAAGCGCTGATGCGCTGGCAGCATCCTGAACGCGGACTGATCAGTCCGGCGCTCTTTATTCCCGTGGCCGAAGAAACGGGGGACATTGTTGCGATGGGTAATTGGATTTTTTCTCGGGCGGTCGCGCATGCGTCCAAATGGCAGCCGCTGGTGGGGGAGGCATTTGCCATTAGCGTCAACAAGTCTCCGGTGCAATTCGTTGACCCGCAACGCTTTCATCATGACTGGGGAAAAATCTTGCAGGATAACGCGCTGGCAGGCAAGCATCTGGTGGTTGAAATTACCGAAGGCTTGTTACTGAATCCCGACCCGGTCGTCGAGCAGCGCTTATTGTACTATCGCGACTTGGGGATTCAAGTTGCGATCGATGATTTTGGAACTGGCTATTCTTCGCTTTCTTACCTCAGTAAATTTGATATTGATTATTTGAAAATTGATCAGTCCTTTACCCGTAACCTGAATGCGGGCAATGAAAGTTATGTCTTGTGTGAGGCCATCATTGTCATGGCGCATAAGCTAGGCCTGAAAGTGATCGCTGAAGGGGTGGAGACCGCACTGCAGCGTGATTTGCTGATGGATATCCATTGTGATTTTGCCCAGGGGTTTTTCTATTCCCCGCCTGTGCCTGCTGAGGCCTTTGAGCAAATGCTGGTGCAACAATCGCGGCAAGAAGCTGCGCTGCTGCAGGGTTAGTTCGCACATATGAAAAAAGGCCCAAGCACGGCTTGGGCCTTTTTATGAACAGGCGGCGAACTTAGAACCGGAAACGTACCCCGGCACCTACCGCCTTCACGTCCTGATACCAGGTCGAACGCGGGAACTTGTCCCCTGAAAAGTGGTTATTGGTGTAAGCAACATAGGTATCAACCCGCTTGTTGATCTTATAGTCAATCACTGAAGTCCAGGTGTCAATTTTACCTTGTGAGTTGGTAGAGACTGTTGGGCCATCAATCGCATCAAACCGGGTTGCATAGTAGCCGACAGAAGCCGTCAGACCTGCCAGGGCTGGAATGCGCTGCGAAAAGTCGTAGCTGGCACCAATGTAGTAGACATTGTTATCTTGTTTGTAACCTGGTTGTAATGCAGAGGTGGCGACGCCGCCAAATACGGTCTGGTCAAACAGTTTGCTGTATTTGATGGTCCGGTCTGATGAAGGCTTCAAACGGTACCATTCCCAGCCGCCTGTGAATTTGATTTCCTTGTTCGGCGTCCACTTCAACGCGATTAAAGTGGCTTCCGTGTTATACAGGGACGCAGTAATGGTGTCGTTGGCGGCTGGATTGCCAGCAGCTGCAGAGCCTGCCTTGACGGCATTGTTAAAGCCGTTAAAGGCAAACTGAACGCCAAATACGCTATTTTCAAAGCCCAGTTGACCGGTGTAGCCATAACCCTCGGAAGTGCCTGCGGTATTGCCAAACTGATACATGCCGGCGTAGTTGACCTTACCTAACCCTTCAACATCGTAAGTATTGCCATACTTCACCGTGTTTTTCATGCGGGAGTTTTCGGAGATGCCGCCACCGCCGCCAATCGTGCCGCTCTCACCCAAGGGCGAGAAGGTATCTGCCTTGCTGTTCGGGTCATAAGGGTTGGTGATTTCAAAAAATGGGTTGTACTGGGTACCGTATGACACACGCCCCAGCTTGCCGCCATCAATCCCTACCCAGGCCTGACGCGCAAATAACTCACCGTTCATGGAGGAGTCCGCGCTGACGCTAGAGTTGGCATTGGTCCCGGAGTTGTCTGCCAGCGTCTGTGCCGCATCATGCAACTTCATATCAAGCGGGTTGAAGCCAGCTTCAAACTGGTACATGAATTTAAAGTCACGATCCCACATTTGTAGTTTGCCGACTTCGCCCTTGATGCCCAGACGGGAGGCTTGCAAACCACCATTGACCCACTCGGTTCTTGAGGTGGTTCTCGGTGTGATTTTTGCACCATTGTAAGGATAGAAGTTGTTAGGTAATTCGTAGTTTTCAGGCAACGAGTGGTTAACACTGGTGCGCGCAATATCGATGATGCCATACACTTGTACGTTCGATGGATGGTCTCCGACGTTGAAGTCCAGACGCAGCGGGTTGTCATCATTCATGAAACGTGTCATGAACGAGCTTGGTGCCTGATCGTTTTGGTTGGCGGACGTTGTAGGCGTTTCTGCCTGGGCGGTCAGGACCTGACCGATTGCGACTGGAAGTAATGCCAGTTTAAAAAAATGTCTGATGGTCATCTTAATCTCAATGTTTTATGCGATATTGCGGGTTGTCACAAGACAACGCATTCTCGTGCTGGCAAATGAAGATTAGATGACATGCGGCTTACATGAAGCTTACGCCCGTCATAATTGACTTGTCACAAATGTGGGAGCTCGGTTGAGCGCTGCGCGCGCAGTGCCCTTAAGCCTTAGAATTGGTGGTTAAACTGCAGGCTGATGATATCAGCACTGCCAGTGTATTGACCGGCCACCAGCCCCCTGCTTGGAGTAAGCGCCCGCTGGTCGTCATAGATACTGGCTTCTTGGATAAACAAATGTGCATAGCCAACATCCAGTTTTGTTTCATGACTGTATTGCCAGCTCGCGCCCAAAGACAGCCAGATACGGTCATTGCCAGGAATGCGGGGGGTTCTATGTTGCTTGTCTATGGCTTCTTGATCGTAAGCAATGCCGGTCTTGAGTTTGAGTGTGTCTGAGTAATGATAATTGAGCCCGACCGAATAACGTAAGGTATTATTCCAGTGTTCCTGCGTGGTCCCAATGGCAGTATTCGAGCCATTATCGCGCATGATGCTCAAGGCTTTGAACCGGCTCCAGCGTGTCCAGGTGATGTCTGTCAGTAGCTCCCAGCGGTCGTCCAGCCGGCTGAAACTACTTAGCGAAAGCGTCTCAGGCAAGGATAAATCTGCTGTAATGTCGGTATTCAATGTGCTCGATGGACTCGCATTGGCCAACGTGAAAGGTGAGCGCGCTTCCCCCTTCAAGTGCTGGTCGACTTTTGAACGGAAAGCCAAGCCTAGCCGGGTATCGGGCGTGACTTGATAAATGGCACCCAGGTTGTAGCCAAATCCCCAGTCGTCCCCCTTGGTTTTAATCGATGATTCTGCGGCCCCTAAATTGACTGCACTGGTCAGCTCTGCCTGTGCCCACATGGCAGACACGCCAAATCCCAATGACCACTGGTCATTGAGTTTCCAGGCCAGTGATGGGTTGATGTTGACGGTTTTAAGCTCGGATTTAATGGCTTGAAAGCGGCCAATCCAGTTGTTGTTGTATTCGGTTTTGAGTCCAAATGGGCTGCCAATACCGAGGCCGATTTTGAGTTGATCGTTTATGTCCTGCTTGTAATAAAGATTGGGAATCGCCGCAAAACTGCCCAAATTACCGCCTTCTCCATTTAAAGATGGATTTCTGGCTGCTTGACTACCTTGATTATCAAAATTTCCCCTGACATTAATCAGGTTGACTGCACCCACGATCTGACGCCCCTCCAGGTAAGTCATCCCAGCCGGGTTGAAGAAAATCGTACTGGCATCCTCTGCCACGGCAGCCGCTCCGGCAAAGGCATTCCCAAGCCCGCTGCCACTTTGTTCGGATAAGGCAAAGCCTGCTGCCTCAGTGACTTGATGGGTGCTGACCAAAGCCAGCCCCAGCCAGAAACTGGTAGATTTTAAACGTAACATGGATCCCCCTAAAACGACTTTTTTGATTTTTTTAAGCTTGATCACTACACTCATGCGGCGTGATCAAAAGCATTAATTTTCTGCACTCGCAATTTTTCTGAACACTGCCGGAATGCTTTCCGGGAAGTCTGCCATAAACGTGGTGGTTTGGCTCGCAGATAAGGCCGCACTGAACAAGTAACCTTGCACATGATGGCAGAGTTTGTATTGCAGGTATTCAAACTGGATTGCGCTTTCCACGCCCTCTGCCACCACTTTTAAATTGAGGCTGACTGCTAACGCAACCAACGCGTCGACAATCGCGATATCGACTTTGTCATGCGGAATGCCCGCCGTAAATTGCTTGTCAATTTTTAAAATATCTACCGGCAATTGTTTCAGGTAGTTCATTGACGAGTGGCCAATGCCAAAATCATCAATCGCAATGCCTATGCCTAACTGCTTCAGTGAGTAAAGGATTTGTTTGGCAGAATCAATATTACGCATGACCATGGATTCGGTAATTTCCAGGTTCAGGGTACGTGGCGAAATGTGGTAAAAATCCAGCGCATGGCGGATAGTGTCTGACAGGCTATCGTCATCAATCTGGCGCGAAGAAATATTCACATTCATGAACAGATCCTGGTCAAACATCTCTTGCCACATGGCCAGTTGCTTGAGTGACTGGTGAATCACCCAGGCACCGATGCTGATAATCAGGCCCGAGCCTTCCGCCAGATGGATAAACTGGTCAGGGCTAAGTAAACCTCTGGTTGGATGACGCCATCTGAGCAAGGCCTCAAAGCCGATGGTTTTCAACAGCTGTGTATGGATGATGGGCTGATAATAGAGCTCCAGCTCCTGATTTTGCAGCGCGAAGTGCAGCGCCTCACGCAGATTGCGTAGCTCGGAGGTATTGGCTTCATCCATTTCACTGTAAAAGCGATAGGTGTTGCGACCCGCGTCCTTGGCTTGATACAGCGCCACATCCGCGTTTTTCATCACTTCGGTTTTAGAGTCAAATCCGGCTCTCAATTGCGCAATGCCGATGCTGACCCCAATATTAATTTCATGGTCATCGACGATAAATTGGGCAGAAATCGTCTGGATAATCCGTTTGCAGACTTGCTCGATTGTTTGTCGGCCTGCGGCATCCAGCAGAATGGCAAACTCATCGCCACCCAGGCGGAAAATCGCATCCTTTTGTGCCAGGTTGCCGCGCAGGCGGTGCGCCACTTGCAGCAACAACTTGTCCCCGGTGTTATGGCCAAACGAATCATTGACGATTTTAAAGCGGTCCAAGTCTAACAACAGCAGGTACACATTGGCTGGGCCATTGGAGGAAGCGGTGATTCTACGTGTAATCGCTTCTTCAAACGCGTGACGGTTCAGTAATTGGGTATTTTTGTCGTAGTGCGCCAGGAACTGCAATTTTTCTTCAATGACTTTGCGATGTTCCAGTTCGGTTTGCAGCTGTGCGTCACGCTGACGGATGCTTTCCAGCATATTGTTGATGTCATGGCCTAGCATGCCGATTTCATCCTGACTGCGGATGCTGATGCGTTGGTCATAGTGATGATTGCGAGTGATATTGCTGACAAAGCTTTGTAAGGCGTGAATCGGGTTGACGATATTGCGGTTAAGTCGCCAGATAATCAGACAGCCGACCAGCGCGGCTGCCAGGACCGCAATGGCGTTAGACCAGGCAAATCCAATCAGGACATCGACAATTTGCGCCTGCTTGATGGTTGCTTGCAAGGTGCCCACCGTTTTTTCATTCACCACGATAGGCGTCTCAACTTCCAGATCCTTGAAAAAAGGGTAGAGCCATTGCCAGACGGCAGTGGATTGTGGATGTTGCGGATAGAGTTGCTGGATCGCTTGTTGCTGCTGGTTAAAAATCGTGATGCTGCGGATATTCTGATTATCCGTCAGCGGTTCCAGTGTTTTGGTCAGTGAGTTGACCTCCCCAAACATGACCGCGGGTCCAATCGAAGTGGCCACGACCTGAGTTTGCACCAGTATGTCACGAATCATGTGGGTGCGCAGATTGTGATAATGGCTGCCAAATGCAAACACGATAAACACCAGAAACATACTCAAAGTCATCACCAGCTCGGTGAGCAGCAGTTTATGGGCAATCTTAAGGTGAGGCAGCAGTTTTAACATACAAAATCACTGAATAAGGTTAGTCGCCAGTTTCATCAAGCGGGAGTCGAACACGATGCCGGCCTGTTTGGCCGCGCCCAAACGCAGCATGAACTGATAGCGTTTGTCTAGCTCGCTGATTTCTACATGGCCAAACTCGGCAAACTTGTTGCCCTGATGGACAACCGTGAGCACGGACTCTTTTTGAATAATCTGCTGCAATTCTAACGGCTTTTGTGAGACGACATCTTGAATATATAGCAAATTACAGCGTTTCACATCGGCTTGTGTTTTCAGTGTCACCAAAAAAATCGGAGATTGTTGTAATTTTTGCGATTCCAGCGAGGTGGCCTTGAGATGACCAATGTCTTCCTCAAACGCACATACCGTGTAAATCTCCTGGCGTGGGCGATAAGGCGTCTGACTCAACAGGGCCAGATTGTAGAGTAACTCACTTTTTGAGGTGCGTGCCTCGTCCACGCTGGCATGTGCTTGCTGGATGAAGTAGGGGTAAAGCAGGAGAAGCAGCAAGCGTGGGAAAAAACAAGACTGGCGCGCTGAAATCATCTTGATCTGACTCCAAAAGGGTGAGGGATCTGATCGAACGGTTTAGATTACAATGGGTTGCGGGCCAGTTTTAAGGCATTGCCACGGCCAGCTTACCGTCTGATGCAATGCCTATCATACCTTGCGGCCACCTATCTATAATCAGCAAAATTGATAAATTCTGTATCGGTTTGATAAATTCATCAAACTAAAGGATTTTTTCTGGCTTGTGAACCTGTAGGAGATTAATAGTCACTACGTGTGAAGCCGGTTGGCGTCGCGGGTTTTAAATCAAAGGCAATGCAAATGCGCTCTGCGTCTGCCTGAAACGGGATCGTTCTATGAAAGAGCGAAGAGGGAAACAGCACAATATCTCCAATCGCCGGCTTGATATAACGTGTCGGAAACCGGTCATGCAATTGCGGGTATTGGTCGCCATGCGTGCCATATTCAAAGGCGCCTTCCTTTTCATCCTCAGTCTCCGGCATAGCCAGGTAAACCGCGCCGCTGATCCAGCCGATTTCATGAATATGCGCATCCAGATGCCCGCCTGTTTGCATCTTGACATACCATGAGCTGGTGAACTCCAGTGCTGAGGGAAAATGCGTAATTAAGGCACAGTCCGCATGTTTATAGTGTTCGTGGTATAAGCGAAACTCTCGCTTGACGATTTCGCCCAGTGCCCGGAACGAAGCTTCCGCCCGTTTGAATAAGTTGCCAGCAGACTGTTTGCCGTGAGTGAGCCGCGCTTGTTTGCGTTCAGCAATATCTGCTTGCGCGATATCGTTCAATAACTGTGTGAGCAAGGGGCTGCCAGGGGCCAGCTCAGGCAGGCTGCGGTGATAGACAAACGAAAAGCCATCCGGGCAAAACTGGTAAGGGTCGGGCTCGCCATGATTGATGCTGTAGTGCGTAGAGAGGGTGGCGATAAACGGTGCCGTGTGCGGGCCTTGCGCAAGCATTGCATCGCGACGTTGTTTAAAAACCTCAAATTGTTCGGCGCGATATAAACAATACAAGACTCTGGCTTGCCAATCTTCCAGTTGCGATGTCTCAAAGTAAGGGATCGCTTCTTCGAAGCGCTTGGCCAAATATAGAAACTCGCCCATGTTGTAATTGGCTGCAGCATGTTGGGGATTGCGCTGCAAGGCTTGCTGATAGCAGTTGACCGCCCGTGTCATATCGCCCTGATCGCGCCAGGTTTCCCCTAGATTGTTATAGGCATCGGTGTAATTTGGGAACAAATCGATGGCACGCTCATAGCTTTGTACGGCGGCTTGCAAGTCGCCTTGATCGCGTAGCACGGTGCCCAGATTAAAATGACCGCGTGCATCTTGCGGCTGGATGCGCAAGCCGCGCTGATAACTGGCGACCGCTTCGTCCAGCCGGCCTTGCTTTTGCAATATCGTGCCCAGATTGCCGTGGGCTTCAAAAAATTGCGGATTCAAGGCAATGGCTTGGGCATAAGCTTGCTCCGCGGCAACCAGGTCATTCAGATATGTTTTAACAATCGCATAGTTGAACCAAAGCTCAGGGACTTGCGGGTTTAGGTTTAAAGCATGTTGGTAAGCCTCAGCCGCTTGCGGGTAGGCTTGCTGTTGATCGAATGCTAGCGCCAGCAAATGATGCAAGATAAATTCGCGAGGATGTTGCGCCACTAAAGGGCGAGCACGTTGAATCACTGCCTCGAATTGGCCGCGATTCAGTTGCTGTATTAATGCATTGATCTCTTGTGAGAGTGGAATAGCCATCATGAAAAATTCCCAATATAGTTACAATTTTGTAACAGATATTACAATTCCGCAATGATTGCGTGTGTTGATCTCCCGCAAATGGTGATTGTCTAAAAGGGGATTGGGTGCCAAAAAGCAGGTGGGTTAGTGGGGGCGGGGATGGTCTGAGCGCTGTTTGAGCAGTCTAACGGCAATTTCAGGGGCTTGTTCCAGCAAGCTGTGCATGTAGTCGCTTTCTATGCGGATGACGGATGCCCTCTCGGAGACTACCACCACACTGGCGGTTGCCGCTTGTTGAGAAAACAAGGCCATGTCACCAAAGAAATCGCCAGACTGCAAAATGCGCACGGTGCTTTTCTGCCCATTAGCGTGCTGTGTCATATGCAAGGTGCCCTCGACCACCATGTAATAGTAGTTACTCAATGCGCCTTGCCGGATGATGTGGTCGCCTTTGCTATAGGACTGTCCAAAGATCTGTGTCAGCGCTTGCAGGTAATGCTGCTGATTGGGCACATCATCAAACAGACCTTTCAGTAGCAATATTTCTTTTTGTTTCAGCGTGACCATCAATTCTATGCCCGCCAAAAAGACGGCAAAGTTGAGATATAACCAGCTGATCGAGACAAACATGGCTTTCATGCTGCCAAACACGGCGCCAAAATTTTTATTCACCGTTAAAAATAACCCGAAGGCAGGGCGCATCAGCATCCACACCGTCGCCGTCAGCAAGGCTGAGATGAGCAAATGACGCCACTGGATGGGGAGAGGGCAAAAGCTATGATAAAAGCCGGCGATCAGCAAGGTGGTCAACAAGAGTGAAGCCAGCCAGCCGACCACGCTGATCATCGCTGTTGGCAGGTGCTGCGCCAAAAAGACAATCACTGATTCCAGCACAAAGCCAGCCGCGGTAAACAGGAAGAACACCAGCAACACGCCCAGTACCGCCATGATGTCCCGCAGCTTCTTATGCCAGAATGAGGGGACATCCTGGCGGCTGGCAATCAGATAAAAGCTGGAGCGCATATGTGCAGCCAGAGGGGTGATGGTCCATAGCAGAATAAAGAAGCCGACAGCACCCCAGGCGGCTTCGGTTTGAGTGTTGTGATACACCTCTACCATGATGCGCTGGCTAAATTCCGGGAGCAGATTGCTGGTCAGGATGGCCAGCTTCACGATCGCATAATCCGATGAGTACACCAAGTGGCTGAGTAAAAAGAAAATCAGCACAATCAGCGGGATCAGCGCAAACAGGGCATAAAACGACAACGCTGCCGCCAGCGCCATCAGGCGGTGGCGAATCACACCATGCCAGGTGGTCTGCATCACAAATAGTGGCGTGCAATAGGTATAAGCCGACAGCTGCTGTTTCAAGCCTTGCCATTGCTGCTGCAAGGTTGACCATAATACGGATGGCATCATATTGCGTTTAGTGGCTTAGTCTGCGTCTGATAAATGCTTATATTGTTCTGTGGCGTTCAGCAGGGCAAGGCAGGTACCTGCCTCCATCGCGGAGTGACCAGCATCCGGCACCATCACAAACTTGGCGTGAGGCAGAACTTGGCTCAGTGCCCAAGCCGTTTGCGGTGGGCACACCATGTCATAACGGCCCTGAACAATTGTCGTTGGAATGTGCGTCAGTTGTTTGCCCGCATCGGAGAGCATCTGCTCACCATCCACAAAACAGAGATGCCGGATGTAATGAATTTGTACCCGTGCGCGGGCGAGCTCCACCTGGCCATCCGGGGCGCTGCTGTCAGCCTTGGGCAGCAGGCTCATGATGCTGGATTCAAATGCATTCCAATGAATTGCCGCCGGAATACTGACGATAGGGTCAGGATCGAACACCTGGGTTGCATAGTACTCCAGTACCTGGCTGCGCTGCGCTTCTGGGACTGGGGCTAGTAATGCCTGCCATGCTTCAGGAAAAAACAATGCAACCTGTCCCAGAAACCAGTTAATTTCATGTGGCCTGCTTAGAAAGATGCCACGCAAGGTCAGGCTGATCACCTGATTCGGATGTTGATTGGCATAAGCCAGCGCCAGGGTGCTGCCCCATGATCCGCCGAAGACATGCCAGCGTGAAATATTTAGCCTGGTCCTAATCTGTTCAATATCGGCAACCAGATGTTGGGTTGTGTTGTCTTGAATTTCTCCCGCCGGTATGCTGCGGCCGCAGCCGCGCTGATCAAACAGAATGATGTGGTAATGCGCAGGATCAAAAAAGCGCCGTTGCGCAGGATTGCAGCCGCTGCCCGGGCCACCGTGCAAAAAAATCACGGGAACCCCTTCTGGATTCCCGCACTGCTCAACATAGATAGAATGTAACGAAGTGGCAGCAAGATGCCACTGTTTGAATGGTTGGCATTCGGGAAAGAGGGCGAGGTTCTTCATAGAGGGTTTTCTTTAACTATTTGATTTTATTTGTAAAAATTTATTTCCAATGAGACGGTGGAAAAATTCAAAAAATAATTTGAAAAAATTGTAACCAATTTGTAACCAAAGTGTTGCAATTGAAAACAAATTGTTCTATATTGCAATCCTCACATGTGGCAAGTGACAATTTCCAAGTTAGTTCAGGATAATTTCCCTTGTCTCTGGTGTGTAAAGTGTGTGCCTTTTATGCTCATTCCTAGTGTCAGCAAATCAGGTGCACACCTAATATTAAACCCTTAGTACTAACTTTGGAGATCAATATGCAAGTTAACAAAATCAAACTGGCCCTGGGTCTGGTAGCTGCTTTGCCAATGGTTGCATTCGCTGCTGCTGACCAAGAAGCTGCGATGAAAGATGCCAACAACTGGGCACACCCACGCGCTAACCATTTCAACCAAGGCTACAGCAACCTGGCTCAAATCAACAAAGGTAACGTTAAAAACCTGAAAGCAGCCTGGACATTCGCAACCGGTGTAAACCGTGGTCACGAAGGTTCTCCAGTGGTTGTGGGTAACATGATGTATGTACATACAGCATTCCCAAACAACGTATACGCTCTGGATTTGAACGACAACCAAAAAATCGTTTGGTCCTATTTCCCAAAACAAGACCCAAGCGTACAAGCAGTTCTGTGCTGTGACAACGTTTCTCGTGGTCTGGGCTACGGCGACGGCAAAATCTTCTTGCAACAAAACGACGGCATGCTGGTTGCTTTGGATGCAAAAACTGGTGCTAAAGTTTGGGACGTTAAAAACACTGATCCAAAAGTCGGTGCAACTAACACCAACGCACCACACGTGATCAAAGACAAAGTACTGACTGGTTGCTCAGGTGCTGAGTTCGGCGTACGTTGCTTTATTGTTGCTTATAACATTAAAGATGGTTCTCTGGCATGGAAAGCCTACTCTACAGGCCCAGATAGCGAAACATTGCACGACGCTAACACTAACAAAGAAAACCCACAGTACAACGCGCTGTCTGTTTATGAAGACGTGAACGGTGGTAACAAACAAGGCGGTTCTTTCAAAAAGATCCCTAACGACCAACTGAAAATCGGCGAAAAAGAACTGGGTACACGTACTTGGTTGAAACCACAAGCTGTGAAAGACGGCTGGCAACATGGTGGTGGTTCCGTATGGGGCTGGTGGCCATATGATGCCAAGACAAACTTGGTATACTACGGTTCAGGTAACCCATCCGTTTGGAACCCAGACGTACGTCCAGGTGACAACAAATGGTCCATGACAATCACTGCACGTGATCTGGACACTGGTGTTGCTAAATGGGCAATGCAAATGACACCACACGATGAGTGGGACTACGACGGTATTAACGAAGTGATCCTGTTCGACAAAGGTGGCAAAACATACGCATGGCACCATGACCGTAACGGCTTTATCTACACATGGCAAGCTAACAACGGTACATTGGTTGCTGCTGAAAAAGTGCACCCATTTGTTAACTGGGCTAACAGCGTTGACCTGAAAACAGGTGTACCAGACAAACTGGCATCTGCTTCTACACACCAAGACTACAACGCTAAAGGTGTATGTCCAGCGGCTCTGGGTACTAAAGACCAACAGCCAGCGGCTTACTCACCAAAAACTGGTTTGATGTACACACCATTGAACCACGTATGTATGACATACGAGCCAGTTGAGTCCAAATACGTTGCTGGTCAACCATGGGTTGGTGCGACACTGACCATGTTTGCTGGTCCAGACGGCGTGATGGGTGGTTTCGGTGCTTACGACCCAATGACCAACAAAAAAGTTTGGTACAACAAAGAGAAGTTCTCTGCTTGGGGTGGTGCTCTGACTACAGCTTCTAACATTGTGTTCTACGGTACATTGGATCGTTGGTTCAAGGCTGTTGATGCACAAAACGGTAAAGAACTGTGGAAATTCCAAGTGGGTTCCGGTGTGATTGGTAACGCATTCACCTACGGCCATGCTGGTAAACAATACGTTGGTGTATTGTCTGGTATCGGTGGTTGGGCTGGTGTTGCGATGAACTTGGGTATGACTAACGACACAGACGCACTGGGTGCTGCTGGTGGTTACAAAGAGTTGACCAAGTACAACGCTGCTCCTGGCGGCGGTGCATTGAACGTATTCTCACTGTAATTTGAGCTTGTCTTAAATTATCTAATAGAAGTACGTTGACTCCTTAACACCCTGCTTAGGCAGGGTGTTTTTTTTCATGAATTTCATGATTAAAAACCATGAACAGGAATTTAAGTAGGGCTTCCCTACAAATCAATACGTATTCGCGATAAGATGATTGAGTTTGTCGTGAATTCATCGAACTTTTGCATATGATTAAGTTCAAAAAACGACAGGAAACAATCACAAAAAGGAACGAAATCAAAATGAAAATATGGAATATGCTGGGTGCGGTGGGATTGGTGTTGGCAACGCAATCATGGGTGTCTGCTGAGGAGATCGAAATCCCTTCAATCAACCCGGATGAAGGCCGGATCGGTGAAGTACGTCGTGTGGCTGATGAATCAGAGTTCAAGGTTTGTTCTGATCCCGATAATATGCCTTACTCTAACTTGAAGCTGGAAGGATTTGAAGACAAGATTGCAAAAGTACTGGCCGATGACCTGGGCAAGAAGCTGAGCTTCCAATATGCTTATAACCGTCAAGGGTTTCTACGTAATACCATCAATGCGATGAGATGTGATGTGATCATCGGTATGACCTCAGACTTCGATGGGTTGAGAACGTCCAAACCCTACTATCGTTCAGGACATGTATTTGTCTGGCGCAAAGACAGCAATTACGACATTACCAACTGGGATTCGCCAGATTTGAAAAAAGGCATTATCGGGATTGTTGACAAGAGCCCAGCGACTATCCCGCTCAATGATTACAACTTGATGACGAATGCACGTCCTTACCGTTTGCAGCGCGATCTGAATTTGCCAACCAGCTTCATTATTGATGATCTGGTCAAAGGCGATATTGATGTCGCTGTGATGTGGGGTCCTATCGCTGGTTACTACGTTAAAAATTCCAAAGTTCCGCTGGAAATGCGCCTGATTCCTGAGTACAACAAAGTCAACCTCAAAGGTAAGGAGTATTGGAATATTTCAGTAGCTGTCCGTATGAAGGATAAAGACCGTATCAAAATGATTAATGAAGCTTTAGAGCGCAACAAAGACAAGATTGATGCGATTCTTAAGGATTATGGTATCCCCACCGTGCCAGTTGTTGAAGGCGACAGTGTGTATAAAAAATAACAGTACTGTTGAAAAAGTTTTATAAACAGACAGTTGCTAATGACAAGGAAAAAAAAACACAGTAAAATCGTTGGCTTGTTTTGAGATGGCTGTGTGATAAATTCTGTCATTATTAATGAATTATTCGTCAACCGTTTCTGGAACGATTCGTTAAATGAGCATGCGGTAATTGTTTGGTTTACCACTTGTCGCCGCTCATTTTGTTTAGGATTAGGAGAAAACATGTTAGGCAACACACTTAAATCAGCATTGTTGATTTCCTTGATGGCATTTGCCACAGGCGCAATGGCTGATATCACTTTTTCAGCAACTCAAGACGGTTCCACCTTGAACATTGACAAAGCTTTGTTCGATACAGATGCTGCCAAAGAATTTTTGGCTACTGGTAAAAACCCATACATCGGTAACGAAGACGCTATCAAAAAAGGTAAAAAGATTTTCAACATGTACTCATGTGTTGCCTGTCACGGTGGTAAAGGTGAAGGCGCTGTTGGCCCAGGCTTGATCGGTGCTAACTTCCGTTACGCTAAAAACGCAACGAACAAAGGCATGTTCGAAACCATCTGGCACGGTACCAACGGTGGTATGGGTGCTAAAGGTTTTGGCCTGATGGCGCCAGATGATGGTTTGAAACCAGATGAAGTATTGAAAGTGATTGCCTTTGTGCGTAGTAATAGCAACGTAGGCATGACAGGTAACGAATAACTCGTTACGAATAAAAACGGTCACTTAGGTGACCGTTTTTTGTTTTTATGGCACAATTAAAGCGTGCTGTGTGAAGCTAAAATAATAATAGACATGGCAGAATTTTAAGGAATAACACTATATAAAACCTGGGGGTAACGATGAGAAGTTTATTATTGACGACATTGCTGGCAGCAATGTTGGCGGCATGTAACAACGGTGGGCAATCTGCTGGCGCTTCAGCAGAAGGTGGCGATATCAAGGCGATACAATTTGTCACCACCCAAGATGGTCAACCTATGGAAATTGACCATAAAATGTTTGATACACCTGCTGCGAAAGAATTTTTGGCGACGGGTAAAAACCCTTATATTGGTAACGAAGAGGCGATTAAAGAAGGCAAGAAAAAGTTTAACCTGTTCTCTTGCGTTGCTTGTCATGGTGGTCATGGTGAAGGCGCTGTCGGGCCTGGCTTGATTGGCGAGAATTTCCGTTATGCGAAGAATGCAACCAATAAAGGCATGTTTGAAACGATCTGGCATGGCACCAATGGTGGCATGGGTGCAAAAGGTTTTGGCTTGATGGCGCCAGATGATGGTTTGAAGCCTGACGATGTATTGAAAATCATCGCTTTTATTCGTAGTCATGCCAAAATTACTGGTAACGAATAGTCGTGTTATTTGAGGTGTTGTGCGCGCTTGGCAGTACGGCAGGCGCGCTTTTTTATTGAAGGATTAATGTGAGCGTGACTGACGAAAATGATTTACACCATGTCATTATTGTAGGTGGTGGTGCAGGTGGCCTTGAATTGGCGACCAAGTTGGGTGACTCCTTGGGCAAAAAGAAAAAAGCAAGGATCACGTTGATTGATGCAACGCGAACCCATGTCTGGAAGCCGCTGTTGCACGAAATTGCAGCGGGTAGTATGGATCCGGATCGCCATGAGCTGGAGTATCTGGCACAGGCACATTGGCATCACTTCAAGTTCAGGCTGGGCCGGATGGATGGTCTGAATCGTGCAACACGTGAAGTGTTTTTGTCGCCGGTACATGACGAAGATGGGAATGAAATTATTGCGCGCCGTTCATTCAAATACGATACCCTGATTATCGCGGTGGGTAGTACTACAAATGATTTTGGCATTAAAGGGGCACGTGAGTATTCACTTGCCTTGGATACCCAGGCGCAGGCGCAAAAATTCCATCGCTATCTGCACAACGCATTATTGCGTGCACAAACACAGCCTGAACCATTAAAACCCGGTCAGCTTGAAGTGGCGATTGTGGGCGCTGGGGCGACGGGTGTCGAGTTGGCGGCTGAACTGCACAATACTACGCGTGAGCTCGCCGCCTATGGCCTGGATAAAATTGATGCCGATCGTGACGTCAAGATTTCTCTGATTGAAGCAAGTGACCGTATTTTGCCAGCATTACCACCCAAGCTTTCTTATGCGGTTGATGTCGAGCTGCGTAAACTGCGGGTGAATGTGTTTACTGGCGAGCGTGTGACTGAGGTGTCTCCCAAAGGCATCACGACGCACAGCGGCCGTACGATTCCTGCGGAGTTGGTGGTGTGGGCAGCTGGCATCAAAGCCCCGGATTTTCTCAAGGATATCGATGGGCTGGAAACCAACCGTATTAACCAGCTGGTGGTGAATCAGCATTTGCAGACCACTCGTGATACGAATATTTTTGCGTTTGGTGATTGTGCAGCCTGTCCATGGCTGGGGCATGACGCGACGGTGCCTCCACGTGCGCAAGCGGCACACCAGCAGGCTTCGCTGCTGATCAAGACGGTGAAGGCGCGTGTGGCTGGTAAAGAATCGCTGCCAGAGTTCCACTATACCGATTACGGCTCACTGGTCAATTTGGGCAAATACTCTACCGTGGGCAGCTTGATGGGTGCCGTGGCGGGGGGCAGCATGTACATTCAGGGCTTGTTCGCACGCGTGATGTACCGTTCCTTGTACAAGATGCACTTGATGGCATTGCACGGTGTGCTGGCGGTGATTGTTCATACCATCGGTCGTATTATCTCAAGACGTACCGAGCCACATGTCAAATTGCATTGATCGCTAGAGAGCAAAAAGGGCGCTCAGGCGCCCTTTTTTGTTGATTGTATCAAAGCTGCGTTGCGCTTATCGCCGGATATGTTTGCGATAAACCAGTGTGATCAATGACATGCTGAAAATAATAAATACCCCGAAGATGGCCACAATGGTATTAATGTCTAGCTTGGCGCCTACCATCCAGGTGTAAGCGCCCAACAGCAGCAAGATGCCTATATTCTCGTTAAAATTTTGTACGGCAATCGAGTGCCCGGCGCCGAGTAAATGATGGCCCCTGTGTTGTAATAAGGAGTTGAGCGGCACCAGAAAATAGCCTGAAAGCACACCAATCACAAATAGCAGGATCCCTGCCAGAATGGGGCTGTGGATCACCATCATGCTCATCACCAGAATCCCCATGTAAATGCCTGCCGGTAACACTTTCACGGCATTCTCCAGCTCGACATACTTGGAAGCGATGATTGAGCCGATGGCGATGCCAACGGCAAGGATGGCGATCAAATAAGTCGCTTGTTGCTGAGAGAAGCCCAATCTGACATCTGCCCACTGTAATACCACGAATTGCAAGGTGGCCCCGGCGCCCCAGAACAAAGTGGTGACGGCCAGCGAGACCTGGCCTTGCGGATCTTTCCACAGCGTCATAAAGGCATGCCAAAAATCTTTGAGTAAAAACCAGAGCGTTTTTTGCGCTACTTTGTGGTCAATCGGTACTTTGGGAATGTAGTAGTTGAACGCTGCGGCCAGCAAATATAGGCACATGATGCAGGCTATGCCCATGTATGGATTGTTGGCAGATAACGTAGAACCCAAGACCGGCCCCAGAATAATGGCGGTGACTGTGGTGCCTTCCATCCATGCGTTGGCCTTGATTAACAAATGCGATGGCAGCATTTCCGTCAAAATGCCATATTTCGCCGGCGAATAAGCGGCAGCACCTATCCCCACCACAGCGTACGCATACAGGGGCGGCACGCCCGCCAGTGCCATCAGGCAACCGATAAACTTCAACCCATTGCTTAAAAACATGACCCGGCCTTTGGGCAGCGCATCGGCAAAGGGGCCGACAAAAGGCGCGAGCACGATATAGGAAATCACGAAAAATTCGCGTAGAAGTGGTTCGTGCCAGCTGGGTGCGTTAAGCTTTGCCAGCAGGGCAATCGCAGCAAACAGCAGAGCATTATCTGCGATTGCCGACAAAAACTGGGCAATCAGTAAGGTATAGAAGCCTTTGACCATAAGAAGCGAGCAGACGACTGTCTACAAGACCTCTGCCGCAAAGTCTGCAAGGCGTGAGCGCTCACCACGTACCAGGGTGATATGCCCGTTATGCGCCCAGTTCTTGAAGCGGTCAACCACATAGGTCAATCCCGAGCTGCCCTCCGTCAGGTAGGGGGTATCAATCTGGGCAATATTGCCCAGACAGACCACTTTGGTGCCCGGTCCGGCCCGCGTAATCAGCGTTTTCATTTGTTTGGGGGTGAGATTTTGTGCTTCGTCTATGATCAGAAACTTGTTGAGAAAGGTACGGCCACGCATGAAGTTCAGCGATTTGATTTTAATCCGGGTACGGATCAGGTCTTGGGTGGCTGCACGGCCCCACTCACCCACATCTTCATCGGTTTTGTTGAGCACATCGAGGTTGTCCTCAAGGGCACCCATCCATGGCGCCATTTTTTCCTCTTCCGTGCCAGGTAAAAAGCCGATATCTTCGCCAACCGGTACCGTCACACGGGTCATGATAATTTCAGAATAACGTTTTTTATCCAGGGTTTGCGTCAGGGCGGCGGCGAGGGTGAGCAAGGTTTTACCCGTCCCGGCCTGCCCCAGCAGCGTGACAAAATCAATGTTGGGATCCATCAGCAGGTTGAGCGCAAAGTTCTGCTCACGATTGCGCGCAGTGATGCCCCACACATTGTGTTTGGGGTTCATGTGGTCCTGCACCACTTCAAGAATGGCGGTATTGTCTTCAATCTTGCGCACAATAGCATGAAACGGTTTGTTGAATTCATAAAACACGAATTCATTTACTAGCAGTGACTTGACGATAGGCCCGCTGACTTTGTAGTACATGCGGCCAGATTCTTGCCATGAATGCATGTCCTTGCTGTGCAAGTCCCAAAAGTTTTCAGGCAGTTCGCGCAGGCCGGTATACAGCATGTCGCTGTCTTCCAGTACCTTGTCATTAAAGTAATCTTCAGCCGCCACGCCCATGGCACGGGCTTTGATACGGATGTTGATATCCTTGCTGACCAGGATGACATTGCGTTTGGTGTGTTGTTTTTTGAGCGCCAGCACCACGCTGATGATCTGGTTGTCGGCCTTGCTGCCTGCGAGGCCTGGTAAATCTGTTGGCACATGCTCGGTTTGGAAAAACAGCTTGCCGGTTAAATGACGGTTGCCTTGAATGGCAAGCGGACAGCCTTCCTCAAGGTTGCTTGTTTCATTGCCCCCCATGATTTCTTCAAGAAAACGGCTGGCCTGGCGCGCGTTACGTGCAACTTCGGTCAAGCCTTTTTTATTGTTGTCCAGCTCTTCCAGGGTGACCATGGGAAGGTAGACGTCGTGCTCTTCAAACCTGAATAGCGACGAAGGGTCGTGCATCAAAACGTTGGTATCGAGGACAAAAAGCTTGGTTTGTGGAGCACGGGCCATAGAAAATCACTTTTATGAGTGGGAAGACTGTATGCTGGCTAATACCTCAGCGGCATGACCATCGACTTTGACACCGCGCCATTCGCGCACAATGATGCCTTGTGGGTTGATCAGAAACGTACTGCGCTCAATGCCGCGAACCTGTTTGCCATACATGTTTTTCATTTTGATCACATTAAACGCCTGGCAAGCGATTTCATCGCTGTCCGAGATCAATTCAAAGGGAAAGCTGTATTTGGCCTTGAAGTTTTCGTGCGATTTGAGCGTATCACGCGAAATGCCGAAAATGATGGCATTGGCTTCGAGAAATGCGGCATGCATGTCACGGAACTGCATCCCTTGCGTGGTACAGCCTGGGGTGGAATCCTTGGGGTAGAAATACAGGACGAGGAACTTGCCCAAATAGTCTTTGCTATTGAATTGCAGGCTGGAGGTCGCTGGTAAGCTGAGTTCTGGAACAGGTGAATTTAACATAGTTGACATCGCTATCACTTAATCACATTGTTGATAAAAATACAAAATTAAGCAAGCACAAATCGCATATTCACCGCCTGCGATCAAGCATCTCACGAGAGGTGGATGATTATTGCGGTAATAAGATGGTAATGCGGGTACCTGTGCTTGCGCCACTTTCAAAAGACATGCTCCCGCCGAGCTCTTCGCAAACTTTAAATGCAAAAGGAATGCCGAGACCCGTGCCGAACCGTTTGGTGGTGGGGCCCGGTGTCAGTGCATGCGGATCAGGCTTGAACGGCATGCCTGGCCCCTGGTCGATAATCACCAGGGTTAGCAGGTGATCATGTAGCGCACATTGCAGCTGAATCTCGGCGCCTTTGGGAGAAGCCTCTGTCGCGTTTAGAAGTAGGTTGTATAGCATTTGTTCCAGTAAATGCTCGTCGGTCAAAATCAATTGTTGCACCGTGTCACTGTTTTCTTTCAACCTGATCTGCTTTTCATTCAGTTTGGGATGCAGGGTAGTGACCGCACCTTGAACGATATTGGATAGCCGCAGCTGATTGAGCATAGGCTTGATCGGATGCAGATAAGACAGCAGGCTGCCGGTCCAGCGCTCAAGCCGGTCTACGGTATGGATAATGCCTTGAATCGATTCCATGGTGTCCTTGTCCAGCTGCGGGTCATCGATCACCTGCGCAGTAGCGCGGATACTCGCCAGGGGATTGCGGATGTTATGCGCCAGCATAGGCACCAACAGGCCAAGTGCCGCCTGTTTCTCGCTCTTGACCAGGGCATCGCGGCTGGCGGCCAGGTCTTCGGCCATTTTATTGATTTCGCGTGACAGCATCGCCAGCTCCTCGGCACCAGCTTCTGGCACCTGATGGGTGAGGCTGCCGCCGCTGATGGCATTGGTGGCTTGCATAATGTCATTTATCGGGCGCACGATAGACTCTTTGAGAATGCGCCTGGAATAGACAATCAGCACACAAGCCAGTAACAGCGGCAAGGACAAAACGGCAATGGAGTTACTTCTGGCTTCATCCAGCCTGTGCTTGATTTCACCTTGCTTGATCATGAGCAGGCGTTCTGCGCGCTTGGACACCTCTTCATAATGCTTGAAGATGCCGGTTTCAATATCCTGATAAATCGACTTCTGGGCATTACGGTCGGGATTGTTCTGGTAACGATAGAACAGCGCAGGTGCTTCATTCACCAGGTTGCGGTATTTGTGCTCAATCTCCATCAAGGCATCACGTTCTTCCTGGTCCAGCGCGATCGACTGCAGGCGCTCCATATGGATCAGAATCGACGTGGTGTATTGGTTGTATTCATTGAGCGCATTCGTCTCCTGCAAAAAAAATGCATCAAACAACTCTTTCATTTGCCGGTAAAGGTCGCCACGTACCAGGTAGATTTCCTGGATCACGACATTGATGCGCTGGGATTGTTTGGAGGCTTTGTCCCACAAATAGATGCCGTAAGCGCCACTGGCGACGGCGAGGACGATCAGTGCAATAAAATAGATGTCATGAAACAGCAATAATAAGCGCAGCGGCTTGTCATGTTGCCAATGGGGAGAGGAGCTTGTCTGCTTGCGCTTGAACAGCATGTGCACCTAACTGGACAGTTTGAAGCTGACCGTGACAATAATGTTATTGATTCTGCCACGTAGTATTTCATGAAAATGGGGTTTCAGCTGCGATTTTTGCGCTGCCGCCAAGGCTGCGTCATCAATGGCTTTGTTGCCGCTGGACTCGACGACTTCAATATTGGTGATATTGCCATGATCGTCAATGCTGATGCTTAATTTGACATCGCCTTCTATGCCTCTGTCTTGCGCAATCCGCGGGTAGCGCTGGTTTTTCTTCAGCTCCCTATGTGCCGCACTTCTAAACGCATTACGCGCGGCGTCAATATCCCCTTCGCTGGGCCCAGAGGCTTTGACTGGTTCTTGTGGCGCAGGGGGCGCGGGGGGCGGCACCACGACTTCAGACTTGGTTTCACTGACGCTGGGCTTGGCGGCAATCACGGCCGGGGCTGGTGATTCCACTACGGGGCGGGGCGTTTCTACCGCTTGCTCTGGCATAGGCGACGGTTTTTGCGGCGTCACCGGTTTTTGCTCTACGGCCTTGGGTTCTAGCTTTGGAGGCTGTGGCTGCGGTTTGGGAGGGGTGGGTTTAACCACTTCAGGTTCGGCTGGTGCAGGTGGCGCGGGTGTGACAGCGGGTGGTTCTGGTTTGACCAGCTCAATCCGGATTTCTTGCTTGTTTGGGGGCGGCAGGTCGTAATCAGGTTTGGGTAGAGTAAACATGATCAAGGCATGTATCAGGAGTGAGGCAATCAGGCACCACTCTAATAAATGACTGAATTGTTTTGTTTCTTTTAAAACGGCTTGCACGCCAATATCCCTTTTGATGACCCCCAACGCAAGCCGACACTATAAGCTATTTTTGAATCTTCTTGCCAGCTTGCAGATACAAGGATGCCTTAGAAAATGCCGGTGAAAGGTTGTACTTCAACCCAACTGCCTGCGGGTAGCGGCCCTGAGGCTTCATCGAGCAAGATAAAGCAATTGGCCTGACTCATGCTGCTTAAAATACCGGAGCCCTGCTCGCCTGTGGTTTTTACCTTCCAGTCTGCACCGTCCTTAAACAGGATACCGCGCTGAAACTCGGTACGACCTGCGGCCTTTTTAATCGGGCTCACGCACGCAACCTTGAAGGAAGGTTGTGCGCGCTCATGGCTTCCCATCAAGGTTTTTAACGCCGTTTGCACAAACTGGTAAAACGTTACCATCGTGGCGACCGGATTGCCGGGCAAGCCAAAATAATGCGCTTGTCCCAGCTTGCCATAAGCCAGCGGTCGCCCTGGCTTCATGTTGATTTTCCAGAACAGCACCTGACCATGGGTGGCGAGCAGTTGTTTCATGAAGTCCGCTTCACCCACAGACACGCCGCCACTGGTGATGACCACATCAAAGCGGGCGGCGGCTTGCAATAGGGTATGCTCCAAGGTTTGGGGATTGTCGGCAATATTGCCCAGGTCCTCGACCTCTGCGCCCAGGGCTTGCAACATGCCCCACAGGCTATAGCGGTTACTGTCGTAAATTTGTCCTGCTTGCAAGGGCTGGCCTACGCTCACCAGTTCATCGCCCGTGGTAAAAAAGGCCACTTTAAGACGCCGGTAAACCTCAATTTCTGCGACACCCAGCGAGGCGAGCAAGCCCATGTCTGCCGGTTGCAACGTGTGGCCAGTAGCAAGGACGGTTTGTCCGATAGCGATGTCTTCACCCAGTAGGCGAATATTGGCGCCTTTGCCAGGCAGTTTTTGGATGCTGACATGCTCGCCGGTCACTGTTGCATGCTCTTGCATCACGACGGTGTCAGCGTCTGCCGGAATCACTGCCCCGGTCATGATTTTGATACAGCCACCCTCAGGAATCGTGCCGTTAAAAGGCTTGCCGGCAAACGCCGTGCCGACGATACGCAATGGCTGCGAGGCTTCAGCGAGCCTGAAAGCAAAGCCATCCATGGCTGAATTGTTGTGACCTGGCACATTGAGTGTAGAGGCGATAGGGCTGGCGAGCACCCGTCCCAAGGCTTGTTTAATCGAAAGGCGTTCGGTCTGTTGCACAGGCGTCAGGAATTGTTGAATGTATTGTCGCGCTTGCGATACCGACATGGCATTTGGGTCATAATCCTCTGCGCCCGCCGGGTCGTGGGCCAATTGACGTAATAAATCTTGTGTCTGGTTCATAGCGATGATGATGGCCGTTCATTAATGTTAGTAAACGCTTGCTCATCTTCAAAGCTCACGAATACATGTGGATGTTGCGCTTGCCATGCGCTCACTTTGCGCTGGCCTTGCTCGAGAAAATGATCCAAATGCTCGCGCAGGGCGCGTGGCATCAGGCAGAAAACGGGGTGTGTTCCACTCTGGCTGCGTGCAATGGCCAGCCCATTGGCTTGCTTGTGCAGGTGTTGTGTTTGTTCCAGGGCAGTCTTGAGGCGGCTGACCAGATCCAGCGGCAGCAGCGGCGAATCGCAGGGGACACTCACAATCCACTCGGTGCTGGCATGATGCATCCCTGCTTGCATGCCTGCCAAAGGCCCGTCAAATTGGTCATTGGCATCGGCGACCACAGGGATGCCAAAACGCTGGTACTCGTCCAGATGGCGGTTGGCATTGATGATGACATGATTCACTTGCGGCTGGATGCGCTCCAGCACATGTGCGACCAGTGGTTTGCCCTGGTAATCCACCAGACCTTTGTCCACGCCCCCCATGCGCAAGCCACGCCCCCCGGCAAGAATCACTGCGGTAATCTGCATTAACCACCTGTGTGCGACATAAAACGGATCACAGCGGGTCCTGCACGCTGTAAATCAAAGTCATGGCCTTTGGGTTTGATGTGCATGCCGTGCAAAATCGCTTCTATCAGGGGCTGGTCATCGTCGGGATGCGCACGCAACAGCGGCAATAAATTCACCTGATGGTCCTGGCCCAGGCATAAAAATAATTCTCCCTGGCAGGTAATGCGTACCCGGTTGCAATTTTCACAAAAATTGTGGCTATGCGGTGAAATAAAGCCGATTCTGGTCGCTTGGCCATTGACCTGCCAGTAGCGCGCGGGGCCACCTGTTTGATGGGTGCTCGGCGTCAGTGAGAACTTACTTTTAAGCAGTGCCAGGGTGTCTTTATTGCTGACGCAGCTCTGTTCACGGTCATGCGCCACTTCGCCCAAGGGCATCTCTTCAATAAAGCTGATATCTATGCGTTTTTGAATGGCGAAGTTCACCAGGGCTTCGGCTTCATCATCATTGATGCCGCGCATCAATACCGAATTGAGCTTTATGTTTTCAAAACCGGCGGCGATGGCCGCTTCAAGACCGCCCAGCACTTTGGATAACTCACCTACCCGGGTGATCGCCTTGAAGCGGTCAGCCTGCAAGCTGTCGATGGAAATATTGATGCGTTTGACGCCTGCCGCCTTCAATGCCTGCGCGTATTTATCCAGTTGGCTGCCATTGGTGGTAATGACGCACTCCTCCAGACCGGGCAAATGTCCAATTTCCTCAAACAGCCACAGTGCATTTTTGCGTACCAGCGGTTCGCCGCCGGTGATGCGAACTTTACGCACGCCCATACGGACAAACAATTTAACCAAGCGTGCACACTCTTCCAGTGACATGACCTCGTGACGGGGTAAAAACGTCATGTCCTCTGCCATGCAGTATTGGCAGCGGAAATCGCAGCGGTCAGTAATCGACAGGCGTATGTAGTCCACCTGTCGGCCAAACTGGTCGATCAATTGGGTGGGCAGAGTGGCTGGCGTATGCATTGCAATCATTAAAATTTAAAGTAATCAGCATTTTATGCCCTTTTTTTGCTTTAACAAGGCATAAATAGAGGATATGATGCCAGGGTGATAGAATGTAACTGAATTGTAACTCGTTAAGATGTGAGGTCGGTTTGGATAACACATTAAGCCATGAACAGCATGCGCAAATTCAAGCGCATATTCAAGCACACCAGCATGTACCGGGCGGCTTAATGCCTCTGCTACATGCGATTCAGGAGGATATTGGCTATGTGCCGGAAACCGTCTATCCTGACATTGCCAAAGCCCTGGCGCTCTCGGTGGCCGAGGTGCACGGCGTGGTGAGTTTCTATCATCATTTCCGTACGCATCCGGTCGGCAAGCATGTGTTGCAAGTCTGCCGCGCGGAATCCTGCCAGGCCATGGGTTCAGAGAGGCTTGAAGCCGAATTAAAAGCAAGGCTAGGCGTGGACTATCATCAAACCACCGCTGACGGCACACTGACCTTGCTCCCGGTCTATTGTCTGGGTAATTGCGGCTGTTCCCCGGCCGTTATGCTCGATGAAGAGGTCTATGGCCGCATGAATACGCAAAAAGTGACTGAACTGATTGCCGAGGTATGTCATGGTTAAGATCTATGTCCCAATCGACTCGACAGCACTGTCTTTGGGTGCTGAGCGTACCGCGAAAAAAATCATCCAGGAAGCCCAGGCGCGAGGCCTCGAGATTACGCTGGTGCGTAATGGCTCTCGTGGCCTGTTCTGGCTGGAACCTCTGGTAGAAGTAGAGAGTGCGCAAGGGCGCGTCGCTTTTGGCCCGGTGTCGCCCGCAGATGTCGCAGGCTTGTTTGATGCCGGGTTTACTCAGCCCTTGGCAGACCAGGCGAAAGCCCATCCCTTATATCTCGGCTTGACTGAAGAGCTGGCCTGGCTCAAAAAACAGCAACGACTGACCTTTGCCCGGGTGGGGATCACTGATCCATTGTCTCTTGAGGACTACCTCGCGCATGATGGCTATCAAGGACTCAAAAATGCGCTGACCATGTCCGGCGCTGACATAGTCAAAGCGGTGACTGACTCAGGCTTGCGTGGCCGGGGTGGTGCCGCTTTTCCGACCGGCATCAAGTGGAACACCGTGCTCAATGCGCCCGCTGAACAAAAATACGTCGTCTGTAATGCGGATGAGGGCGATTCTGGCACCTATTCTGACCGCATGATCATGGAAGACGATCCGTTTGTGCTGATTGAAGGCATGACCATCGCCGGCATTGCGGTCGGCGCAACGCAGGGCTATATCTACTTGCGCAGTGAATATCCGCATGCCTTGAAAACACTGAATGAGGCGATCCGCAAGGCCAATCTTGCCGGGTATCTGGGCGAGAATATTCAGGGCTCAGGCCGAACGTTTCACCTGGAGGTGCGCCGTGCGGCAGGCGCTTATGTGTGTGGCGAAGAGACTTCTTTACTCGAAAGCCTGGAAGGCAAGCGAGGGCTGGTGCGCTTCAAGCCGCCACTGCCTGCCATTGAAGGCTTGTTTGGCAAGCCGACCATTGTCAATAACGTGATCTCGCTGGCTACCGTACCGATTATTCTGGATAAGGGTGCACAATACTATGCGGATTACGGCATGGGGCGTTCACGTGGCACCCTGCCTATCCAGCTGGCGGGCAATTTAAAACACACCGGCCTGGTCGAGCTGGCATTTGGTGCGACCTTGCGCGAATTGCTCTACGACTATGGTGGTGGTTCAGCGACTGGGCGGCCGATTCGCGCCGTGCAAGTCGGCGGTCCGCTGGGGGCCTATTTACCAGAGAGTCAGTTTGATACGCCACTGGATTATGAAGAGTTTGGCAAAATCTGGGCGGTGGTCGGTCATGGCGGCATCGTCGCCTTTGACGACAGTGTGGACATGGCGAAAATGGCCCGCTATGCCTTTGAGTTTTGTGCCGAGGAAAGCTGCGGCAAATGTACGCCATGCCGGATTGGCTCTACCCGTGGCGTAGAGGTAATGGACAAAATTATGCTGGGCAACAATCGCGCCAAGCAAGTGCATTTATTGCGTGATTTGTCTGACACCATGCTTAACGGTTCCCTGTGCGCCTTGGGCGGGATGACGCCTTACCCGGTCTTGAGTGCATTGAACCATTTCCCTGAAGACTTTGGATTAAGTGGTAAAGAGGCTGCAGCCTAGGCAGCAAAGGACATTATTATGGACGATATCAAGTATTCCTCTTCGCAGCCGCAATCCCTCAAGTATGACCCAGACAAGGATTACGGTACGCCAAAATCAGACAGCGCAGTGATGGTGACCCTCAATATCGATGGGGTGGATGTTACTGTGCCCGAGGGCAGTTCTATCATGCATGCGGCGCAGTTGGGCGGCGTCACCGTGCCCAAGCTCTGTGCTACCGATTCCCTGGAGCCGTTTGGTTCCTGCCGTCTGTGTCTGGTCGAGATCGAAGGCCGTCGCGGCTATCCGGCCTCTTGCACGACGCCAGTCGCCCCCGGGCTTAAGGTGAAGACGCAAACTCCTAAATTGGCGGATGTGCGCCGGGGCGTCATGGAATTATATATTTCTGACCATCCGCTGGATTGTCTGACCTGTGGCGCCAATGGGGATTGCGAGTTGCAGGACATGGCAGGTGCGGTCGGTTTGCGTGAAGTCCGCTATGGCTACGAAGGCGAAAATCATCTGGGCCAGGCCAAAGATGAGTCCAATCCCTACTTCACCTTTGATCCTTCCAAATGTATTGTCTGTTCACGTTGCGTGCGGGCCTGTGAAGAAACGCAGGGCACCTTTGCCTTGACCATTCAAGGTCGCGGCTTTGACAGCAAGGTTTCTGCAGGCAACAAAGACTTTCTGGAGTCAGAATGTGTCTCCTGTGGTGCGTGTGTGCAAGCCTGTCCGACCGCCACATTGATGGAAAAAACCGTGATTGAGGCAGGCACGCCTGAGCACAAAGTGACAACAACTTGTGCCTATTGTGGCGTTGGTTGCAGTTTTGATGCAGAAATGAAAGGTGAGCAGGTTGTCCGCATGACGCCAAGCAAAGCAGGCGGCGCCAACCATGGTCACAGCTGCGTCAAAGGCCGCTTTGCCTGGGGCTATGCGACGCATGCGGATCGCATTACCACGCCCATGATACGCAAGAGTATTCATGATCCCTGGCAAAAAGTGAGCTGGGATGAGGCAATTAATTATGCCGCCAGTGAAATTCAGCGTATCCAGCAAACCTATGGCAAAGAAGCTGTGGGCGGAATTACTTCCAGTCGTTGCACAAATGAAGAAGTCTATGTCACACAAAAACTGATCCGTGCCGTGTTTGGCGTGAATAACGTCGATACCTGTGCCCGTGTGTGCCACAGCCCGACTGGCTATGGCCTCAAGCAAACCCTGGGGGAGTCCGCGGGCACACAGACCTTCGATTCCGTGATGAAATCAGATGTGATTTTCGTCATGGGGGCTAACCCTACCGATGGTCACCCGGTATTTGGCTCAATGATGAAACGCCGTCTGCGTGAAGGGGCCAAGTTGATTATCGTCGATCCACGTGAAATCGACCTGGTTGCTAATTCTCCCCATATTCGTGCCGACTACCATCTCAAGCTGCGGCCTGGGACCAATGTGGCCATGATTTCAGCCATTTCACATGTGATTGTGACTGAAGGATTGGTGCAAGAGGACTTTGTTAAAGCGCGCTGCGAGTGGGATTCTTATGTGGCCTGGCGTGATTTTGCTGCCAAGCCTGAAAACTCTCCAGAAGCACTAGAAAAAGAATTGGGCGTGCCTGCCAACGAGGTGAGAGAAGCTGCACGCTTGTATGCCACCGGCGGCAATGCGGCAATTTACTACGGGTTAGGGGTCACCGAGCACAGTCAAGGTTCGACCACGGTGATGGGCATAGCCAACCTGGCGATGGCAACCGGCAATGTCGGGCGTGAAGGTGTGGGTGTGAATCCCTTGCGTGGTCAAAACAATGTACAAGGCTCTTGTGACATGGGATCCATGCCGCATGAGTTCCCTGGCTACCGTCATGTGTCTGATGATGAAACTCGGGCGCAGTTCGAGCAGGCATGGGGTGTCAAACTGAGCGCTGACCCCGGGCTGCGTATTCCCAATATGCTGGACTTGGCCGCTGAAGGCAGTTTTAAAGCGGTGTATTGTGTGGGTGAGGATATTGCCCAGTCAGACCCTGACACCCAGCACGTGACCCATGCACTGGAGAATATGGAATGTGTGATTGTGCAGGACTTGTTCCTGAACGAAACTGCCAAATTCGCGCATGTATTCTTCCCGGGGGCGTCCTTCCTTGAGAAAAACGGGACCTTTACCAATGCCGAACGCCGCATTTCCCCGGTGCGTAAAGTCATGACCCCCAAGAATGGGATGGAAGATTGGGAGATTACTGCCAGATTCTCGACCGCCTTGGGTTACCCCATGCATTACGCCCATGCCAGCGAGATCATGGATGAAATCGCCGCCTTGACCCCTACATTTGCTGGAGTCAGCTTCAATAAACTGGACGAGTTGGGCAGTATCCAGTGGCCCTGCAACGACGAGGCGCCAGAGGGGACGCCGACCATGCATGTGGATGCGTTTGTGCGTGGCAAGGGCAAGTTCTTTGTTACTCAATATGTGCCCACCACCGAGCGCGTCAACCAGAAATACCCATTGATCCTGACCACCGGCCGTATCCTGTCGCAATACAATGTGGGTGCACAAACCCGACGCACACAAAACGTGGTTTGGCATCATGAGGATGTGATCGAGATTCATCCGCACGATGCTGAGGATCGCGGGATTGTTGAAGGCGATTGGGTGGGGATTACCAGCCGCGCCGGGCAGACCGTGCTGCGCGCCAAGATTACCGAGCGGGTACAACCTGGCGTGGTCTATACCACCTTCCACCATCCTGAGTCCGGTGCCAATGTCATTACCACCGACAACTCGGATTGGGCGACCAATTGCCCAGAGTACAAAGTCACGGCAGTACAGGTGTCCAAGGTGAACCAGTTGTCTGATTGGCAGAAACAGTATCGTTCATTCAGCGATACCCAGATTGAGTTGTCCGGCATGGATCCGCAGACGGTTGTTTCCTGATGAGCGAGGCCATTAAGGAGGCTGAGGCGCAATGTCGCCTGTCAGCCTATCAGGAAATGCCGGTGCAGCCTGCTGAGCAGGCAGTCACGACGCTGGCGGTGACGCGCTGGCGTCAGGGCGAAGTGACTGTGGTCGCCGATGCCTTGGCGCAAGAAGTCCCGATTGCGTTTGTGTACAACGGGATATCGCATGTGGTGATGATGGCCACGCCGGCAGACCTCGAAGATTTTGCCTATGGCTTTTCGTTTACCGAAGGCATTATTACTGCGCGCAAGCAGATTTATGGTGTAGAGGCTAAAGCGATTGAGGATGACGATGGTCAATTACAAGGCATTGAGCTGCACATAGAATTAGCCACAGAACAATTTGTTTTGCTTAAGGCACAGCGCCGTAATCTGACTGGCCGCACGGGTTGTGGCTTATGCGGTGCAGAAAGTTTGCAACAAGTATTCAAGCATCCTGGCATGACGGCATCAGCGCCCACCAGACTGGATGCGGCCGTGATAGCCAACGCGCTGGCTTGCTTGCAATCACAGCAGCCACTGCAACAGATGACAGGCGCAACGCATGCCACAGCACTTGCCGACAAACAGGGCAACATTGTGTGCGTGCGGGAAGATGTCGGCAGGCATAATGCGCTGGATAAACTGATCGGTTGCTTGTTGCGCCAGCAAGTTGAGTGGACTGCATGCTGGCTGGATCACTGGGTGCTGACGACCAGTCGCGCCAGTTATGAAATGGTACAGAAAGTGGCGATGGCCGGTGGTCAGGTGTTGGTGGCCATGTCTGCGCCCACCGCCCTCGCCGTCAATCTGGCCAAGGAATATGGTTTTTTACTGGTTGGCTTTGCCAGAGCAGGCCAATGTGTTGTGTATAGTGGTGAGCTTGGCCAAACAAGCTAAGCTGGATAGTCACTGGAAAGCGTGTAGAGAGATGGATGTCGAAAAGTTAATTAAAATGGCTAATCAGATTGGCGATTTTTTTGAGGCAAATCCTGATGCCGAGGAAGCGCAGCGTGAAATTGCCAGCCACCTGAAAAAATTCTGGAATTCGGTCATGATCAACAGCCTGGTCAGCCATGTGCAGCAACATCAGGGGCAAGGCTTGCATCCGCAAGTGATTGCGGCCGTGCAGCAATATGTAAAATTGTCTTGAAGTGAACAGGGTGACCTGAAGTTCTGGTCGCCGTTTTCTGTATTACTTGTGGTGTCGCTGTAATAATCTGAAAGACTCGCGATTCTGGCGGGTCTGTTCCCCCTCCCAAATGACGCGCCATTCATCCCCGGGCAACACGTGGCGTTTTCCAGGCTGGTCTTCAATCAGGTACAAATCACAGTCTGCCGGTTTTGCAGTCGCCTGGGTTTGCAGGCGTATCTTGGCATGATAGTGCAATAACTCCTCTTGCGAGCTGCCTATATTTTGCGCATAAATACATTGGTAATGCGCGGGCAAATGCTTGCGCAAGTCTTCAAACAGGGGCTGATAGGTGCGCGCCGCTTCAATCATCGGGAGCCAGAGACTCATGAATACGGTCCAGGCACAGGTCATGCCGATGGCCCAGTTCGTGGCGCTGGATCGGTTGGAGTGTTTGGAACGCAAGACAATGGACAACCAGATCAGGGTCACGGCTACCGCAATCGCACCGTAGAGCAGGCTGAATGGAATCATTTGCAGGCCGGACAGGTAGCTCAGACGCTGAAACAGTTTGACGGGGGTGCCATTGAGCATGGCCCACCAACCCAGCCAGGCAATGGCAATCAGCAGGCCAAACAAGATCAATCCAAACCAGTTTAAGGCACCTGCTGCGCCACGTTTGAGCGTTTCTATGCTGCCAGCTGCCAGCACGGTCAGCGGGACCAGCAAGGGCAAGGCATTCACTTCACTGCGGTCGCTATAAAAGCCGATCAGTACAAAGGCTACGGTAAAAAAGATCAGTCCCAATTGAAAGCGGTAGGTGCTCAGCACGCTCTGGCGAAAGCGCCAAACGCCCCACATGGCAAAAGGGAGTGCTGGCCAGGCATACCAGGCCAAGGTGCGGACAAAATAAGCATGCTTTGTCGGGAGTTGCACTTGCCATTGCGATTGCCACCAGGTCTGCCAAAGTTCGGGAGCCCATTGCTGGCATAGCGAGCACCACAGCCAGATGCCAGGTACTGCAAGCAGCACGCCTGCCAGTAAGGCTTGGGATTGTGCGCGATGTTGACGAATGGCAGGCAATAGCAGCAGGCAAACCGTCGTCCCGATAATGGTGAGTGCAGGCAATACGCCACCCGCCAGAAATGAGATCAGCAAGCCTGCCCCTAGCAAACCTGCAGCACGTAATGGCTTGCGGATGACGAGTGCCAGGGCGTAAAACGCCATGGTGATGCCACTCAAGGCCGCCACGGCCGGCATCATGGTGTGTGCGCTCACCACCAACCCCAGGCAACCTATGAAAATGAAATTGGTTTGTCTGCCAACACCAAAATTCCACAGCTCCCGCCCACTCAAGCCCATCATGATCAGTGTCAGCAACATCCAGACACCAACACTCAGTCGGGCTGCATCATGTATAGGTAAAAATGGGGAGAGCAGATGCGCAAAACCAGTTGCGACCCAGTAAAACAAGGGCGGGGTTTCCAGGGCAGGGTGGCCTGCCGATACTGGCGCAATCCAGTAGCCTTCGGTCCAGCTTTGCATGGACAGGAACGGATGTTCAAACAGGCTTTGGACGATACTGGCCGTCTGCGACTCGAACGGCTTCCAGGGTGAATGCCCTATCAGGCCCACGCACAACCAGATGGCACAGAGCAGGATCAGCAAATGTGTTTTTGCCCGCTCACCGACCTTGGCGCGCGGGGTAGCCATGTTTTCTTGCCAGTCGTGGTCAATGTAAAACTGCATGGTGGAATACAGATCGCGAAGTAAACGCCCTTAACAAGAACAGATTATTCAGCTCAAGCTTAATGCCTATAGATTAAAACAAAAAAGGCAGCCATGCTGCCTTTCTGGACGATCTTCGCCGAAATTACATGCCGTATTTTTGGCGGAATTTCTCAACGCGACCAGCGGTGTCCACGATCTTCTGTTTACCAGTGTAGAACGGGTGGCACTGTGAACAGACTTCAATGTTCAAGTCTTTACCGTTAGTAGAACGGGTTTTAAATTTGTTGCCACAGCTACATGTGACGTTGATTTCCGGGTAATTTGGGTGAATATCAGCTTTCATGCTTTCTCTCTAATCTTAAGCAGTTGCAGTAAACGCGCGATTATCTATGAATTCGTCTGCTTTATCAAGCACAATCTCAAAAATATTTGTATCGTTGGCAGCATTAGCCGCGACGCATACTGTCAAAAAAGTCGTTGTTGCTCTTGGTGGCCTTGATTTTATCAAGCAAGAACTCCATCGCCTCGAGGTCGTCCATGGGGTAGAGCAATTTGCGCAATACCCAGATTTTCTGCAACACATCTTTATCCAGCAACAGTTCTTCGCGGCGGGTGCCCGACTTGTTGACGTTGATCGCCGGGTAAGTGCGTTTCTCGGCCATGCGTCTATCCAGATGGATTTCCATGTTGCCGGTGCCTTTGAATTCTTCGTAGATCACATCGTCCATGCGTGAGCCGGTATCAACCAGCGCCGTGGCGATGATGGTCAGCGAACCGCCTTCTTCGACGTTACGTGCCGCACCAAAGAAGCGTTTGGGTTTTTGCAGGGCATTGGCGTCCACACCACCGGTCAAGACCTTGCCGGAAGACGGGATGACTGTGTTGTACGCACGCGCCAAACGCGTGATAGAGTCGAGCAGGATGACGACATCTTTTTTGTGCTCAACCAGGCGTTTGGCTTTTTCCAACACCATTTCAGCCACTTGTACGTGGCGGGTGGCCGGTTCGTCAAAGGTTGAAGCCACCACTTCGCCACGCACTGAGCGGGTCATCTCGGTCACTTCTTCCGGGCGCTCGTCGATCAGCAATACAATCAGAATACAGTCAGGATGGTTAGCCGTAATCGCGTGCGCAATATTTTGCAGCATGACCGTTTTACCGCTTTTCGGACTGGCGACCAGCAAGGCGCGCTGACCTTTACCAATGGGTGCAATCATGTCGATCACACGGCTGGTGATGTTCTCTTCACCGCGGATATCGCGTTCCAGCGTCAGTGGGATGGTCGGGAATAGTGGGGTCAGGTTCTCAAACAGAATCTTGTGTTTGGTATTCTCGGGCGCCTCGGCATTGACGCTGTCTACCTTGACCAGCGCAAAGTAACGTTCGCCTTCTTTAGGCGTGCGGATTTCACCTTGAATGCTATCACCGGTGTGCAGGTTGAAGCGGCGAATCTGTGAAGGGGAGACGTAAATGTCGTCCGGACCTGCCAGATAGGAGGTGTCGGGTGAGCGCAAAAAGCCAAATCCGTCAGGCAAGACTTCCAGCGTGCCATCACCAAAAATGCTGTCGCCCTTTTTTGCCTTGTTTTTAAGGATGGCAAAAATGAGATCCTGCTTGCGCATACGGCTCGCATTTTCAATGTCGTTGGCGATCGCCATTTCGACCAGTTCGGTCACAGGAAGGTGTTTAAGGTCGGATAGGTGCATGAATAACTCGCAAGATTGAAAAACATCTGAGAGATTGAAAAGGAAACCCGGTTTCGCAGACGTTGAAACCGGGTAAAGAAGTTAGATATTGCTGTCGATGAACGCGCTGAGCTGAGATTTGGACAAGGCGCCCACTTTGGTGGCTTCAACATTGCCGTTTTTGAATAACATCAGTGTGGGAATGCCACGGATACCATATTTAGGCGGTGTGTTCTGGTTGTCATCAATGTTGAGCTTGGCAACTTTCAGGCGACCCGCATACTCTTTGCTGATCTCATCCAAAATCGGCGCAATCATCTTACAAGGTCCGCACCATTCTGCCCAGTAATCAACCAGTACCGGAATCGTGGATTGCAATACTTCTTGTTCAAAGCTGGCGTCGCTTAAATGGGTAATGTTGTCGCTCATTATTGCCTCTTAAGATTGGTGAAGGATGTAAGTCAATAGTAGACAGGGTATCAACAGAAAAATTCTGAATGTGTTTGACTAAATATTGTTTAGGCTAAACGTTATTTGAATCAGTTGAATCAATTGTTTTTGAATGAGTAATTTGCTAAAAACTGAAATTACTAAAAAGATTGCAGCTAGTATAGCAACAGTTTTCAAGCATAATCAAGTTTTTCCCTGCATTATTGTTTGTAAATGCGGCATATCTTCATTAAAAACAAGAGGGCTTGATGTTATTTAACATGTTGCGCATCGGATGGCTGAGTCTATGGCTATTATCAAGCATGAGCGAGACCCTGGCGCAGGAGGTGACCAGGGACTGGGTGATGCAGGATATGGCTGGTCATAAACATCAGCTTTCCCAATACAAGGGGCGTTGGCTGGTGGTGAATTACTGGGCCCCCTGGTGTCCGCCCTGTCTTGAAGAAATGCCTGAACTGGTGACGTTTTATGATGCCCATGTTAATCAAAACGTGATGGTGCTCGGAGTGGCGGTCCAGTATGAGTCTGTGGCCTCAGTCAAGAAGTATGCCGATGATATGCTGATTTCTTATCCGGTGGTGCTCGGTGAGGCGCAAAAGCCGACGGCTCACAAGCCTGAAGTTTTGCCGACCACCTATATTTATGCGCCAGATGGCCGCTTGTATCAAGTTAAACGCGGCGCGTTGAGTCGCGCCTGGTTAGAGCAGTTACTCAAGGAATCCGCGTTTAATGTCCCCGTAAAGCCCTAGTCTAAATGTTGACTGCTTCGCCGGCTGGGTTGATCACGCTCAACTGGTTCTCTTTTGCAAACTGCATCAGCTGCTCAAAGCCAGCCGGATTCACGTCTTTAAGCTTCATATCCACAGACAGGCTGCGTACATTGTTGACCAGTTTTGGTTTCAAATAGGGCGAGTAGCGCAGCTTCTTGTCAACGCCAAAGCTGGCATAGGTGCTGCACATACGGTCTACCCAGTCGCTCGGGCGGAAAGGTTTCCCCGCCAGTGTGATGCCTTGAATAATAATTTCCTGAGTTTCCATGCGGATTCCTTAAAAAAAACAAATTAATAGTCAGGGGTAAGCGTTATCAGTACGAGCACTGGGATGCATAAAAACCTCACAGAAGGACTGCAATGTTTGCGCATCGCGACTGATGCCGCCTATCCTTAGTTGGTATATTCAAAAACCTTGACCACCTTGCTCACGCCTTCGGTACTTCTTGCGATTTCAACGGCATCATTGGCCTCTTTTTCAGAAACGATGCCCATCAGGTAAACCACACCGGCTTCGGTCACGACTTTAACGACATTGGCCGGAAACAGGTTTTCGCTGACAAAACGGGCTTTGACCTTGGTGGTGATGTAAGCATCATTGGTGCGGTCACTGATAGAAGAGGCAAAGCCTATGGTTAAGGCATTGTGTATGCTGCGTACGTTTGAGATTTCGCGGGTCAGCGTTTCAGCCTGGGCTTGTTGTCCGGCGTTAGGCACTTCGCCAGTCAGCAACACGATGCGGTTATAGCTGGTCACATTGATATGTGAAGCTTTATCCATATATTGCGACATGCGCTTCATTGTTTTGAGTTCAATATTCTCGTCTTCAACATAAATGCCTGAGGTGCGACGGTCTGCCGCCATTGAGCCACCGACTGCGGCACCGCCAACGACAGCCGGGAAGCAGCCTGTCAATTGCACGGTCAATAATACCAATGCGATCAGTGAGAGTTTTTTGATCATGAGAATTCCTTGTGATGACTAGGTGAAACAAACGGATGAGCTAATGTGACAGGCATTCAAGCATAAAATTCTACGCTTTTTATGTGTCGATTGCATTACGAATCCATTCTGGCGATTGGTAGCGGCTGTTGTCAAACAGAATGGCATCAAACCGGCAGGGCGGCTGGCGATTCAGGCTTTGCAGGTAATACTGCGCGGCGCGCAGCAGTTTTTGCTGCTTGTGATAGTGAATACTGTCGGCCGCACTGGTGAATGCCCGGTTGCTGCGCAAGCGCACTTCTACAAACACCAGCGTGTTCTTTTCGTGCATGATGAGGTCAATTTCGCCATAGCGGCAGCTGTAATTTTGTGTCACCAGAGTGAGGCCCTGCTGTTGCAGAAAGCGCGCAGCGGCTTGCTCCGCAGCCAATCCCTGATTGTTTTGATTCAGCTTCATAGGGTTCTCACCAGAATAATGCCTGCATTTGGGTTGTTGAATACGCAACGAAACAACTTAGCGAAATGCCTGCGATGGCATAAAATAGTGCGATGACACAGTCAGGCACATTATATGTAGTTGCGACGCCTATCGGCAATCTGGGCGATATCACGCAGCGCGCAATCAGCACATTGCAGCTGGTGGATGCGATTGCCGCAGAAGATACCCGGCATACGGTGGGGTTGTTAAGGCATTTGGGCATCAGCAAGCCTTTACTGGCGGTGCATGAACACAACGAGCAGCAATCGGCACAAGGCTTGATCAAGCGCTTGCAGGCTGGGGAGTCGATTGCTCTGGTGACCGATGCCGGTACACCTGCTGTCAGTGATCCTGGTGCGCTGGTAGTACACGCGGTGAGGCAGGCAGGATTGGCGGTGGTGCCGATTCCAGGCGTGAGCGCTGTCATTACGGCATTGTCGGCCGCAGGCATCGCACAGCCCGGTTTTTACTTTGAGGGTTTTTTGCCTGCCAGTGGCTCGCAGCGGCGCAAGCGGTTAGAGATATTGAAAACGTTGCCAACCACGCTGGTGTTTTACGAGGCTCCCCATCGCATTGTGGAATGTGTCACTGACCTGGCCGCTGTGCTGGGTGGTCACCGTCAGCTGACGCTGGCGCGCGAGCTGACCAAGACCTTCGAGACCATACACACCTGTGGCTTGGCCGAAGCTGTCGCCTGGTTGCAGGCAGACCCCAACCAGCAACGTGGCGAGTTTGTCTTGCTGGTGCATGCTGATGTGCAGGAAAAAGCCGAGGGTCTGGATGAGGAAACATTAAGGATACTGCAACGCCTGTTACAGGATTTGCCCCTCAAGCAGGCGGTGGCGTTGGCAACTGATATCACTGGCCAGAAAAAAAATGAACTCTATGAAGCGGCGCTGGCGTTCAAGGCCGCCAATACTCATGAATAAAGGTATGAATGCATGACAACCAAAATTACCCTCACCCGTCCCGATGACTGGCATTTGCATCTCAGAGATGGCGAAGGCTTGAAAGCCGTATTGCCCGATACGGCTAAACAGTTTGCACGCGCCATCGTGATGCCTAACTTGCGGCCACCTGTGACCACCGCCGAGGCCGCGCTGGCTTACTATCAGCGCATTAAACAAGCCTTGCCAGCCGGCATGGTGTTCGAGCCCTTGATGACGCTTTACCTCACAGATAATACGCCTGCCAGTGAAATTGCTGCGGCACGTCAATCTGGGGTGGTGCATGCGGTCAAACTGTATCCGGCGGGCGCTACGACCAACAGCGACTCAGGCGTGACCAGCCTGCAAAAATGTGCAGCCGCATTGGCCGAGATGGAAAAGCAGGGCATGCCCTTGCTGATACACGGTGAAGTCACCGATGGCGATGTCGATGTGTTTGACCGTGAAAAAGTATTTATCGAGCGCCATTTGCAACCGCTGCTCAAGGATTTTCCTGGCCTTAAAGTGGTGTTTGAGCATATCACCACGCAAGACGCCGCCGAGTTTGTGGCGGCCGGGCCAGCCAATCTGGCCGCCACCATCACCGCCCATCATTTGCTGATGAACCGCAACGCCATGTTTACTGGTGGTATCCGTCCGCATCATTACTGCCTGCCGGTGCTTAAGCGAGAAACGCATCGCGCCGCACTGGTCAAAGCCGCGACCTCCGGTTCGCCCAAATTCTTTTTGGGGACAGACAGCGCACCACATCCAAAATCTGCCAAAGAAGCTAGCTGTGGCTGCGCAGGCATGTATACCGCGCATGCGGCGATTGAGCTATACGCCGAAGCCTTTGAAGAAGCAGGCGCGCTGGATAAGCTCGAAGGTTTTGCCAGCTTTTATGGCCCGGATTTTTACCATCTGCCACGCAATACCACCCAGGTGACCTTGCACAAACAAAGCTGGCTGGTGCCTGAGAGTATTCCTTTTGCGGATGATGCGCTGGTGCCCTTGCGCGCCGGGCAGACTGTGGCGTGGAAGCTGGTTTAAAGTTGCCAGTTGATCGGCGCTTGGCCCTGTGCAGCCAGATAGGCATTGATTTTGGAAAACTGGTGATTGCCAAAAAAACCACGGTGCGCCGAGAGTGGTGAAGGGTGCACCGATTTTAAAACCAGATGTTTATTGGGGTCTATCATGGCCCCTTTCTTTTGTGCGTAGCTGCCCCACAGCACAAACACCAGGCCTGTCCGCTGTGCATTCAATGCAGCAATCGCCGCATCAGTAAACTGCTCCCAGCCACGGTTCTGGTGCGAACCGGCATTGGCCATTTGCACCGTCAGGGTGGCATTCAGTAACAGCACCCCTTGATCCGCCCAAGGTGTCAGGTCGCCACTCCCACTCATGCGCACCCCAAGATCGGCTTCAATCTCTTTAAAAATATTCATGAGTGAAGGAGGCTGTGCGATTCCTGCAGGCACGGAGAAGCTTAGGCCATGGGCTTGCCCCGGCCCATGGTAAGGGTCCTGGCCGATAATCACCACGCGTACTTTATCGAAGGGCGTGTGATTAAAGGCATTAAAAATCAGGGGGCCTGGCGGGAAAATGGTTTTACCGGCCGCTTTTTCCTGTTGCAAAAAAGCCTTGAGCGAGTGCATATAAGGCTGATCGAATTCTGCACCAAGCACGGCTTGCCAGGTCGGGTCTAGTTGGCCGGGTTTTTCTGTTGAGGTCATGAGCATTCAAGTCCAGGATAATTCCGCACATTATAGGGTGTTCGTTCAGGCATGGTAAAATAGCACTGAAGCCAACCAGACAGTCGCCGCCTGTGCAAACAGGGGGAGGAAAGTCCGGGCTGCACAGAGCGGGATGACGGCTAACGGCCGTACGCTGAAAGCTGGCAACAGTATAAGGCGAGGAATAGGGCCACAGAGACGAGTAAGCCTCTTTAGTGAGGTGGATGTGAAACGCGGTAACCTCCATCTGCAGCAATATCAAATAGGCTGGCATTTTACGCAAGTAATAAGGCGTGGCTCGCGCTGCCAGCGGGTAGATAGCTTGAGCGTGTGAGTAATTGCACGCCTAGAGGAATGACTGTCAGCTACGCAAGTAGTTACAGAACCCGGCTTACCGGTTGGCTTTACTTTTTATTTCGCGATCACTTTCCAAGTGGTCGCTTCCTTGGCCTTAGATCAGGCCGCCTCACCCATCTATTCCTCAATGAGTCATGTGCTGTGGGCTGTTAAAGCATGCTGGGCCTCGACGGGGCTCTTCCTGACGCAGATGAAGACGCTTAAATCAACAATATAGTAGAGTCTCTACAACGGCTTGATATTCCTTTTAGTTCTACGGGAAGGTATTCGCGGGCTGTCACAGTTGCGGTGATTGATTTTCGATCAGTCTGGCGTTTTGAAAAGACGTGTTAAGGGCAGTCTGGCAGGTAGCCTTTGAAGCTGTGCGTTCGCGAGACTTTCTTGTATAGTTTGCGTATTAATCAATAAAAACGGTGATGGATGATGGGGATGTTGAGTAGCTTGGGCAGGGGGATCATAGCGATCATCATCGCTGTGCTGTCCATTGGCTTGGTGCAGGCCTCTCCTCAATCGATAGAGGGTGTCTGGTCGCTAGTCCATGCCTATAAAGGCGGGCAAGGTCCCCAGCAGTTTCTCTCTGATCCACTGCGTCAAAAGTACGCGCCTGTTGCGACGGTGAGTCCGAGAGGCGGGCATTATCTTTATATTGCTTCGTTTGAAATCAAGACAAACAACACGTATGTGGTTGATTTCAAAAATACCAGTACCATAGAGTATTTCCAGCATCAGGTGTATGACGAGCAAGGGCATGAGGTGGCGAAGCTGGAAGGGGGGATTGGCCGTCGAATTGAGAATCCCTTTTTCTTGAGGCATGGCCGCAGTGTCAATCTGGCACCAGGCAAATATGTTTTGGCCACGCAACTGATTTCTACCAATTATTTGGCGATTCCCGAGCCTTATTTAGATGATGAGGCCAGCTACATGCATGCCATCAAGCGTGGAAATGCGCTGACGCTGTTTGGCTTGGGGGTCTTTTGGGGGTTGGGCATCTACTATACGGTACTGGCGACCAGCCGTAATCGTAAAGTGGAAGCCATGTATGCCATTTTTATTGCGGGTAATTTTCTTTTTAACAGTGCCGCCCTGCTTGTCCTTTCCGACCTGTTTAATCTTCACTCCATCTATTGGGCTTCGATGCCAATACTGTTTTCCAGTATTGCGTACATCCTGTTTGTGATGCATTTGCTGGAAATCAACCCGTATCAACACAAGCGACTCTATGCGGCGGGGCGGGTGATTTTGGTGGTGATGGTCTTGTTTTTGTTGTTGGCCATTGCTTTCCCCAATTGGGCATTGGAGTTTTGCCGCTATGAAGTTGGGCTGTTTTTATGCTATGGGCTGGCTACGGCCATCAGGCAAAGCCAGCGTAAAAATGCCACTGCCAAACGCTATTTAATCGCGATTAGCCTGTTTTTTGTGTCGGGCATTATTACGATCAGCCTCAGCAAAATGCATCAACAGTTTGATTTGTATATCGAACATCTGGGCTTGGTGAGTGTGGCCATTGAGGTGGTATTGCTGGCATTGGTGCTTTCTTTTCAATTTGCCCAATTGCATAAAGAAAAAGAAGAGGCATTAGAGGCGCTGGGAATGACGGAGAAAGTAGCCAATTCGGATGCTTTAACCAGCCTGCCTAATCGCTATGCGTTTGTAAAAGCGCTGGATCGGCTACCCATGCAGAGTAGCCTGACCTTTATTGATCTGGATGGACTTAAGTTTTATAACGACCATTACGGGCATGCACGTGGAGATGAGTTGCTTATCTGCTTTGCAAAAAAATATCAGCATTATTTAGGCAGTACGCTCATCTTATATCGACTGGGTGGGGACGAGTTTGCCGTATTAAGCCACAAAGGTGAGGTGGTCGTTGTAGAGCGGGCGCTGCAAGAGGCGGTTGAAAATATGCGCCGTGAGGGGTTTGAGTTTTCCGGAGCCAGCGCAGGGTCCGCCTATTATTATGAGGTTGATAATATCTCTGAGTTTATGCGTTTGGCGGATATGCGCATGTACGAAAATAAGCGCGTGCGCAAAATACAATAACAAAGCAAGAGCCGTAACACGGCAAGATCAGTTGCGCTAAGGATGCCATGTTCATCAGTGCGCAGCATTAGGGCAACACATTGTTAGTCAATCAAGGGGGAATTTATGTTTGCAGCTGCAACAACACGGTCTGCGCTGGTGATGACCATTTTGGCGATGATACTCATCCCATTGATCTCATCCTGGTTTGCTTATCCATCTACGCATCTTCCGCCTGGCTTCGGTATTTTTCCGCCGCAGTTTGTTGAAGACCCGCCTGGCTTTAATTTGATCGTGTTTGTTGTCATTGCTCTGCTCGAAGCCGCGGTCGCGATTTTTTTAATCTTCCCGCAATGGTTTGGCTTTAAGCCGGTCACACCTTCTCCGCAGCCTGTCCAGAGCGCCCTGCCTTGTTGGTTTTGGGCCGGGATGGTGGTCACGCTGTTTTTCTGGTGGTTGATGTGGGCGCGTACGACTCCGTTTGGTGATCTGGTGTATTACGCGTTCACCCCCATGTGGTGGGGATTTATCTTTGTGCTCGATGGCCTGACATTTCGCTATGCGGCTGGTATTTCTTCGAGTATTTTGATTATTTTGCCTTGGGTAACTGGTACTACCCCAATACAGATGATATTCCTGCATTAAGCCATGCCAAGATCGTATGGATTTTTCTGTTTGCGTATACCACTGTGTGGCCAGCGATTTTTGAGTGGTATACCTTGCTGAATGCGTTTCCAAAATTTGTCGCACGCTATGCACAAGGTCCTGCGCTATCGCTGCCAGCCAAGCCGATGTTATACCTGAGCTTTGTCTTGTTGGCTGCCGTACCGTTCTGGCCATATCCATTATTTTGGGCCATGTGGATTGCGCCTTTAATCGGCATTAGCGCCATATTGATGATATGTGGCATCTGGACGCCATTTACCGATGTCGCAAAAGGCAATTGGAGTCCAGTGCTATTAATGGCGCTGAGTGCCATCATTAACGGTTTGTTCTGGGAGGTGTGGAACTATGGTAGCGCGCATCCCGTATTGCCGGTCACCAACCCTAATTATTGGGTATACGATATCCCTTACGTGAATGTGATACATATTTATGTCGAAATGCCGCTGCTGGGCTTTGCCGGGTATTTGCCGTTTGGGGTGCTCGCCTGGGTCATATTTCTCTGGGCGGGCAAGGTATTTGGATTTAATACTGACATTCTCAAGAGCGGTCAGGGACATTAAGGGCTGGCGCCATTGTCCAGTGAGAGTCATCTGGCAGGTTAAGCTGAACTCAGCTTAACCTGTGTCTGTTTACCACTGTTTGCTCAGCATCATGTGCAGGAAAAAACCGCCGTTATTCGCTTCGGTATTTTGTCCGAACACATTGCTATTGTAAGTCACGTCTTTGGGCAGCAGCCATTCGATACCACTAGTGATTTTCCAGTTGGCATCAAGCTTGCGAGCCATGCCCAGCGTGATGTGTTGTTCTAGGGTCGCCGCCAACAGCGCGCTGGAATTTTGCCTGGGGACCGGATTTTTACCATAGTTGTAACCTGCATATAGCGTCGTTTTGTCGTCGTAGCGATAGGCCGCGCCCAGGGCGTAGACCAGTTGATCATGCCAGTTCTGCGGGTTGACCGTTCTCAGTTGACTCGCTGCTGATGGATTGTCAGGATCTTGCCAGGTGGTGGTGACATCTTTAATGGCATCGCTCCATTGTATCCAGTTGATTTTGGCGGAGAGCAGCCAACGGTCATCCGGTTTGAATGCGGCACCTATCGCTACCTCGCGCGGCAGAGCAAACCCCTTAATGCTCAAGTCACGATAACGGACCACCCCAGATGCGCCATTATTCACCAATGATGTCCCGCCAGTCAGTGGCAATTCTGTTTTTTCGGTGTAGCTAAAGCCCAGTGTCCATTGCTCATCCAGTCGATATTGCACGCCTACCTTAAACCCTGGGCGTATCGTATCTGCACCTTTGTTTTTAAACCCTGAAAATACGTTCGGGACAGAAGTGTTGTAAAAAAAACCTTGCTTGATGCTGGCGTAATTGATGCTCAGTACGGCGCCGACGGATAAACGGTCATTCACCTGGCAAGCCATGCCCGGCGTGATTTTGGCGATACCAAACAAAGAGTACATTTCATCATTGGTGCCAAACGGCGTGTTGATATGCTTAAACACCGCCCCGGCCCCGCCTTGGGTAAAAAAGCCGATGCCCGCAGTACAGGGTAGATCCTCCAGCGCTTGTGCATATCCGCCACCAGCCAATAAGGTGTAACGATTATCTGCGTGTTGGTCATTGCGCGCGTCAACCTGTTCGAGATGGGTGGTGCGCAGCACTGAGCCATAAGCGTCGAACTGCTTGCTTTTGATTTGCACCAGCCCGGCCGGATTGGTATTCAGTGCGCTGGTATCCTGTGCCACAGCGGTATCCGCTCCGCCCATCAGGGTGGATTCAGCGCCGTAACCAATGAGCAGAATGCCATTGGTTGCCCGCACTGGCAGGCTCAGTGCCATTAAAAGGAGTGGGAGTAAACGGATTGTGCGGAATATCATCGGTGGCATGACTGAGGTCTAATTTTGGCTAGGGTCTAATTGATAAGTTAACTTTTTAACTATGTATTCGGACCCGCCAGTTATACCGCTTTTAAAACGTATTTGATTGGGCGATTAAACAGGGATGCATGGGCCAATTTTGCAAAAGCATATCTTTTTTAAGGAAGTTTTCCTATATTTTTATAGCGGTAATCATTGTTGAGTGGTCTGTTTGAGAGGGCCTTAGGCTAAATAAACGCAGGTCAGGCATTTTTAATGGTTTAGCGTCAGTCGTATTCTTTGGTTAGAGCAGCTGGTTTGTGTTCCCGTTGCCAAGCATCTAATAGGGCTTCCATTCTCTGCTGGTGGTAGCCGCGCACCACCTCTCCTGCCACTAATAAGACGGGGACGCCGTTTGCCGCCAGCCGCTGGTATTGGCTGCGCGCTTCTTCTGAGGTTTCGATATTCATTTCCTTATAGGGAATGCCTTTCGTTGCCAGCAGTGCGCGCGTTTTTTCGCAATAGGGGCACCAGTCGGTGGCGTAGAGCGCCACTTGCCCATGGCTAAAATCTGGTGGCGGGTTCAGGTAAAACCACCAGGTATGCCATTGCATGGCCAGCAAAATCGCTGTCCCTAAAATCAGGAAGTTTAAGCGTGGGGAAAGTTTCATTAAAAAAGTGTATTAGGGATGATGGGCGTGTTTGCCTAGACCTGTTTTTTGCCTAAAAAATCACCAGAAAATACTGTTTTTTAATTATTCAATAATTTCAATGAGATAGCTATCCTTATTAAACAACTTTATGTATTAATTGCGCCAATGCGTTGATTTGAATTGCTTTGTTAAAATGCTCTAAGTCATTGTCTTTAAAAGAGATTTTTTCACCCAAAGTGCTTGCCAAGCACTTTTTTTTTATCTATAGTGTGCAAAAGGGTGATTTTGTGTTGAATTGTGGGAAATTATTCCTTTTTTCAACAAGAAATAGGGTTAAGGATCAAAATTGATGTTTCGCGGGGCGGTACAGTTGAGTTTGGATGCGAAGGGGCGGCTAAGTGTGCCGGCCAAGCATCGTGACGCCCTGACGGCCGGTGGGCAGGGGGAGGTTGTGCTGACCGCGCATCCGCACCGTTGCCTGATTTTGTATCCCAAAGCAGCTTGGGAGCCGATTGAGACCAAGCTGACCAGTTTGTCCAGTTTTAATCCTCAAACCAGTGGTATTCAGCGCATGATCGTCGGTCAGGCAGATGTGATGCATCTGGATTCTGCGGGCCGCTTGCTGGTGAATGCTGTACTGCGCAAATTTGCCAAGCTCGACAAGGAGGTGATGATGGTCGGGCAGGGTAGTCATTTTGAATTGTGGGATCTGGCCGCATGGGATCAGCAGCTGGAAAGCCTGATGGCGGCGGATCAATTACAGATTCCACAAGAACTCGAAGGATTCTCGCTATGACGCGGGGCGCGAAGTCAGCGCCCGCGTCCTTGACGGAAACGTCAGTGTCACCAGCCGCCGCCAGTCATATCACCGTGTTGTTGCATGAGGCGGTGGACGCCTTGAATGTGCGGGCGGATGGCGTGTATGTGGACGGGACGTTTGGCCGTGGCGGACATAGTCGCCGCATTCTTTCCCAACTGGGTAGTGAAGGCCGTTTGATCGCACTGGACCGTGATCTGGCGGCTGTTGCGCATGGGCAGGCGATTGCCGATGCGCGTTTTAGCATGGTGCATGCGCATTTTTCCTCCATGGCGGAGGTGCTTGAGTCATTGGGTGTGCAGGCAGTGGATGGCATTTTGCTTGATCTGGGGATTTCGTCGCCACAGATTGATGAGGGTGAGCGTGGTTTCAGTTTCCGTTTTGACGGGCCGCTGGACATGCGGATGGATCAAAGCCGCGGCAAGACTGCGGCACAGTGGCTGGCTGAAATGCCAGAAAAACAATTGGTGGAGGTGATTAAAGATTATGGTGAAGAACGGTTTGCTAAGCAGGTTGCAAGGGCGCTTGTTAAAGAGCGCGAAGATGGGCATGCCATCACCACTACAGGACAACTTGCCAAGATCGTGGCAGGCGCCATCCCCAAGAATGAGCCGGGCCAGAACCCTGCAACGCGCACATTTCAGGCTTTACGGATTTTCGTCAATCAAGAGCTTGAGGAACTCTCGCTAGTGTTGCCGGATTGCTTACGTTTGTTGCGCCCGCAAGGCCGTCTGGCGGTGATCAGCTTCCATTCGCTGGAAGATCGCATCGTCAAACGCTTTATTCAGTCGGAAGCAGATCGCGACAACCTGCCCGCAGGCTTGCCTATACGCGCCAAGGACTTGCCACAACCGCGCATGATGCCCGTGGGCAAGGCGATCAAGCCAAGCAAGGCTGAAGTGGCAGCAAATGTACGTTCACGCAGCGCGGTTTTGCGCGTGGCTGAACGCACCACGGTGCAGTAGTTAAATGATGCCATCGTTTGAACAAGGCTTAGACCAGTGATCCGGCTCAATTTGATTTTGTTTGCATTGACGATTGCGATGGCGCTGGGTGTGGTCACGGCCCAATACAAGGCGCGCAAACTGTATTTTGAGCTGGACCGGCAAGAAATGCTGACCAAACAGTACATGACCGAGTATGACCAGTTGCAAATTGAGCAGAGCACCTGGGCCATGCATTCGCGCCTGGAAGATTTTGCGACCACCCGCTTGCATATGCATAGCCCGAGCATGCAGCAAACGCAGGTCATTCTGCTGGATGCGCCAGCGGCGCCCTGAGTCCGCGTGACGAGGATCAACAGTCATGTTGCTTAAGGAAAGCCAACACAAGCTGGTCAAGCTGCCGGCCTGGCGCAGAAGAACGCTGCTGGTCTTGCTGCTATTGAGTTTTGTCCTGTTGCTGGGGCGCGGGTTTTACCTGCAAACCTTGCACAAGGATTACCTGATTAAAAAGGGTGAGGCGTTTTCGCGGCGCAAAGTGGTGTTGATGCCACATCGCGGCAAGATTTATGACCGTAACTTCAAGCCATTGGCGATCAGCTTGCCAGTGGAGTCGGTATGGGCTAACCCGACCGACGTACAGTTTACCGCGGCGCAGCTTAAGCAAATGGCGAAATTGCTGGAGATGCCGCCCAAAGAGCTGCAACAGAAGTTGCAGAAAAAGAAAAAAGAATTTGTGTATATCAAACGGAGAGTGGCGCCCGATGTGGCAAAACAGGTGATGGCGATGAAAGTGCCCGGCGTATTCAGTCAAAAAGAATACAAACGCTTCTACCCAGCGGCAGAAGTGGCGGCGCATATCGTCGGTTTCACGGGCGTGGATGACACCGGCGTAGAGGGCATGGAGCTCTATCGCAACAATGTTCTGTCTGGTACACCCGGCAAGCGTGACTTTGTGCGTGACCGCAAGGGCCATGTTGTCGAGGATCTGGTCGCGGTCAAACTGCCGCATGATGGTCAGGATCTGGTACTCAGCATAGACCGCACCGTGCAATATGTGGTGCACCGCGAGTTGTCGCGTGCGGTTGAGAAACACAAAGCCAAGGCGGCCGCAGCGGTGGTGCTGGATGCTAAAACCGGCGAGGTGCTGGCCTTGGTCAATATCCCGACCTATAACCCGAACAATCCGGTCAATGTCGCCAGCAAGCTGCGCAACTCGGCCATCGTCAATATTTTTGAACCGGGCTCGACCATGAAGCCGGTCACTGCGGCGGCAGCCATGGAGTTTGGTCCTTACCAGCCCGATACCAAAATCCAGACTGCCCCCGGCTTTTTGCGTATTGGGACCGCCACCATTCACGATGCCCACCCGAATCAGGTATTGACGGTGTCACAGGTGATCCAGAAGTCCTCCAACGTTGGTTCGGCCAAAATGGCGCTCGATTTAAACCGCGAGCAATTGTGGAACACCTATGTGCAACTCGGCTTTGGCTCACCTACCAAAATCGGGTTCCCGGGTGAGGCCTCTGGCAAGGTGCGTGATTACAAGACCTGGCGTCCGATTGAGCAGGCCACCATGTCTTACGGGCACGGTATCAGCGTGACCTTGTTGCAGTTGGCGCGTGCTTATACCGTGTTTGCCAACGAGGGCGAATTGCTGCCGGTGACACTGAATAAACTTTCCGAGCCACCTGTTGGGCGTCAGGTGTTTTCAGCCAAAGTGGCCAATTCGGTCAAGGACATGCTGGAACTGGTCGTGCAGCCTGGTGGCACCGCGATCAAGGCGCAAGTCACCGGTTACCGCGTGGCGGGTAAAACCGGCACGGCGCACAAACTCGGTGACCATGGCTATGAGCACGACAAATATGTGGGTTCGTTTGTTGGCATGGTGCCCGCCTCTAATCCGCGCCTGATTATGGCGGTGATGATAGACGAACCGAGCAATGGCGAATACTACGGTGGTAGTGTGGCGGCGCCGGTGTTTAGCGCGGTGATGAATGATGTGTTGCGCATGCTGGTGATCCCGCAAGACGGCAATGCGCTGCCTGTGACGCCGCCTGCAGATGCGGCTGAAGTCAAGGAGGCGATGTGAGTAAATACATTATTCCTGCGCCCGTCCATGGCATCACGGCAGATAGCCGCAAGGTGGAAAAGCATGGCTTGTTCCTCGCTTATCCTGGTCAGCACAGCGATGGCCGCGATTACATCGCCGATGCCATTGCCAAAGGTGTGAATACTGTGATCTGGGATAGTGAGGGCTTTGACTGGAACCCTGACTGGCAAGTCCACAATATTGCCATTCCCGAGCTGAAATATCAGGTGGGCCATATCGCCAGCCAGTTTTACAAAAATCCATCCGAGCAGTTGTGGTGTGTGGGTGTCACCGGTACTAACGGCAAAACCACGGTCACGCATTGGCTGGCGCAGGCTTACCGCTTTTTGCAGCGGCAGTCAGCTGTGATTGGCACACTGGGTAATGGCGTGCTCGAAGACTTGCAGCCTACGCAAAACACTACCCCGGGCCCGGTAGAGTTGCAAAACATGCTGGCCAACTTTGTGTTGGATCAGGTGCAGATGGTGGCGATGGAAGTGTCTTCGCATGGCCTGGATCAGGGGCGTGTGAATGGGGTGGCCTTTGATGTGGCTGTATTCACTAACCTGACGCGTGATCATCTGGATTACCACCTGACCATGGAGGCTTATCAGGCTGCAAAACGCAAATTGTTTGACTGGCAGACCCTGTCAGCCGCGGTCATCAATCTGGATGATGCCTTTGGTGCCAGCTTGATTGCCGAACTGCGCAAGCAGGGTAAAACCGTGCTCAGTTATGGTTTGCAACCAGAAGCAGATATATGTGCCACGGCCGTGACCATGCATGCAACCGGTTTTGAAATCAAGGTGCGTACACCGCATGGCATTGGCGAAGTGCAATTGCACGCGCTGGGCCAATTCAATGTGTATAACGCATTGGCGGTACTGGGCAGCCTGCTGGCCAACCAGGTAGCCTTGCCTGCCGCCTTGCAGGCGGTGTCGGGGCTGGTGCCGGTGGCTGGCCGCATGCAGATGTTTGGTGGTGGCGACCTGCCGCTGGTGGTGGTGGATTATGCCCATACGCCAGACGCGCTGGAGAAAGCCCTGCATACCTTGCGCATGCAAACCCGCGGCAAGCTGACTTGTGTATTTGGCTGTGGCGGTGACCGTGACAGTGGTAAGCGCAGTGAAATGGGGCGCATTGCTGATGAATTGGCCGATCTGGTGTTGATGACCAATGACAATCCGCGCAGTGAGAATCCCTACGCCATTATTGCGGCGATTGCCGAGGGTATGCGCCGTGAAGCCGCGGTCGAGACTGACCGTGCCAAGGCGATTGCATTGGCGGTTAGCCAGGCGGGCAAAGGCGACGTGGTGTTGGTGGCTGGCAAGGGGCATGAGGATTATCAGGAAATCCAGGGCATCCGCTATCCGTTCAGTGATGCGGAGTGGGTACAAAGCGCATTGAAGAAAAAGGTGAACGCATGATTGCGCTGAAAACCATCGCCGAGGTATTGCAAAGCACTTTGCTGGGCAACGACGTCACAGTGACTTCGGTAGATACCGACAGTCGCCGCGTACTGCCCGGGCAATTGTTTGTGGCCTTGCCGGGTGAGAAATTTGACGGCCATGACTTTTTGCCGCAGGTGGCTGCGCAAGGCGCGGTGGCTGCGCTGATCAGCAAGCCCGTAGAGACCGATTTGCCTGCCGTGCTGGTGAAAGATACGCGCCTGGCGTTAGGTCAATTGGCTAGCTGGTGGCGCCAGCAATTGGCATTGCCATTGATTGCGGTCACCGGCAGTAACGGCAAAACCACCAGCAAAGAAATGATTGCCACGATTATGCAAGTGCATGTCGGCGGCACCGATCTGGTGTTGGCCACCGCCGGTAACTTTAATAACGATATCGGCATGCCGCTGACCCTGTTGCGTTTGCGCGCAACGCACCGGTGCGCCGTGATCGAGATGGGCATGAATCATCTCGGTGAGATTGATTACCTGACGCGTCTGGCGCGGCCAAATGTGGCGGTCATCAATAATGCGGGCACTGCGCACATTGGTGAACTGGGGTCGCGGGAAAACATTGCCAAGGCCAAGGGTGAAATTTTTGCCGGATTGGCTGCGGACGGGGTCGCCGTGATCAATGCCGATAGCGACTTTGCCGATTACTGGCGCGGCTTGAATCCTGCGCGCCGGGTGTTGAGCTTTGGCATGCAGCAGGCGGCCGATGTGCAGGGTGAAATGCTGGCTGGTGACAGTCAGTTCAAGCTTAGCTTTCAAGATGAGTCTGTCGAGGTCACGCTGGCCGTGCCAGGTGCTCACAACGTGATGAACGCACTTGCCGCTGCTGCGAGCTGTCTGGCCGCGGGTGTCAGTCTGACCGAAGTGGCGCAAGGCTTGGCCCGGTTTGCAGGCGTCAAGGGCCGTTTGCAACAAAAAACCGCGGCCTGTGGTGCGCGCCTGATTGATGACACTTATAACGCGAATCCGGATTCGATGAAGGCGGCGCTCGATGTGCTCAGCAGCCTGGGCGCGAATAGCGTGTTTGTGATGGGCGACATGGGCGAACTCGGCGCGGATGCTGAGGCCATGCACGCACAGATTGGCCGCTATGCCAAAGACCGGGGCATACGTCAGTTTTATGCACTGGGCACCCTGACTAAAGCCGCTGCGCAGGCGTTTGGGCCGCAGGCACAACATTTTGAGTCATTGCCCAGCCTGGTCGAGGCCTTAAATCAGGCGGTGACTGCGCAAGACATCGTATTGGTCAAAGGGTCACGCTTCATGCAAATGGAGCGCGTGGTACAGGCGTTGGTTGAGGCGCAAGCCACTGAACAGGTGGGGAAATAGGGAAGAGTATGTTACTAGAACTAACAAAATGGCTGGCTTCGGATGTGCATGGGTTTCATGTATTCAACTACATCACCTTCAGGGCCGTGCTGGCGACACTGACGGCCTTGGCGATTTCATTCCTGGTCGGCCCGGCCATGATACGCAAGCTGACCGAATACAAAGTCGGTCAGGCGGTGCGTGATGATGGTCCACAAACCCATCTGGTAAAAGCCGGCACCCCGACCATGGGCGGCGCATTGATTCTGGTCGCCATCGCCGTGTCTACCTTGCTCTGGGGCAATTTGCATAACCGCTTTATCTGGGTGGTGTTGATCACTACCTTGGGTTTTGGTGCGGTTGGCTGGGTCGATGACTACCGTAAAGTGGTCTTTAAAAATCCCAAGGGCCTGTCTGCCAAAGAAAAATATTTCTGGCAAAGCCTGATCGGTTTTGGCGTGGCAGGCTTTCTGTACGCGACCTCCAGCACCCCTGTAGAAACCACACTGATTGTGCCTTTCTTCAAGCACCTGGTGTTTCCGCTGAGTGCCACCGGTTTTATTGTGCTGACCTACCTGGTGATTGTCGGTAGCAGCAATGCCGTCAACCTGACCGACGGTCTCGATGGTCTGGCGACCTTGCCTACTGTGATGGTGGGTAGTGCGCTGGCGATTTTCTCGTATGTTGCCGGGCATGCCGTGTTTTCAAAATACCTGGGGATTCCATATGTGGCTGGCGCCAGCGAGTTGATGGTGTTCTGCGCGGCAATGGCTGGTGCGGGCTTGGGCTTTTTGTGGTTTAACGCTTATCCGGCTGAAGTGTTCATGGGCGATGTCGGCGCATTGGCGCTGGGCGCGGCCCTGGGCGTGGTCGCCGTGATTGTACGTCAGGAAATCGTGCTGTTCATCATGGGCGGCGTGTTCGTGATTGAGACTTTCTCGGTGGCCGCGCAAGTGCTGTATTTCAAATACACCAAAAAAATGACTGGGACCGGCAAACGCATCTTTTTGATGGCGCCTTTGCATCACCACTACGAACAAAAGGGCTGGAAAGAGACACAGGTCGTCGTGCGTTTCTGGATCATTACCATGATGCTGGTGCTGGTGGGATTATCCACCCTGAAATTGAGATAAGACGAAAACGTCATTGTCAGGCAAACACATGAAAAAAAACTTCGAACACCAACGCATTGCTGTCCTGGGACTGGGTGATACCGGCTTCTCGGCGTTGCGCTGGCTGCGTGGTATGGGCGCAGAAGTGGTGATGTTTGACTCACGCCCGCATCCGTCAGGCCTGGATCGCCTGCAAGAAGAATTTCCTGAGGTCGAATACCATCTTGGACCTTTTAATAGCAGCTTGCTGGCGGCGATGGATTTGATTGTGGCCAGCCCGGGTGTGGCACTGAAAGAGCCTGTATTGGCCGATCTGATGGCACAAGGCAAAGCCGTGGTCGGTGATGTCGAGCTGTTTGCGCGCTTCCGTGCGCCTTATGCCAAGGTGATTGCCATCACCGGCTCCAACGGCAAAACCACCGTGACCTCGCTGGTGGGCGAAATCTGCAAACAGGCCGGTCTCAATACTATTGTGGCTGGCAATATCGGTTTGCCCGTGCTGGATACGCTGCACATGCCCGCGCCAGACGTTTATGTGCTGGAGCTGTCCAGTTTTCAGCTGGAAACCACGCACAGCCTGGAGATTGATGTTGCCACGGTGCTCAATCTGTCCGAGGACCATATGGATAGATACGACAGCATGACCGATTATGCGCAGGCTAAGGCCCGTATCTACCAGCATGCCCGCATTGCCGTGGTAAACCGAGATGATCCTGCCAGCATGGCATTGGCCGGTGCCTTACCGCAGATTTCATTCGGCGTGAACCCGGCCCCTAGCATCAATGATTATGGCCTCAATGACGCAGGCTGGCTGTGCGCAGGTAATCGTCACTATATTGAAGCCGATACCCTGCAGATTCGCGGCAAACACAATATTGCCAATGCCCTGGCTGCCATTGCGCTGGCACAGGCTATCGGCATAGACAAGGTTTCCATCCTGCATACCGTGCAGTCGTTTGCCGGCTTGCCACACCGCGTGGAGTGGGTGGCCAATATTGAGGATGTCGACTTTTATGATGACTCCAAAGGCACCAATGTCGGCGCGACCTGCGCTGCCATCAGCGGCATGCTCAAACAGGGCAAACCACAAAAAGTGGTGCTGATTGCGGGCGGCGACGGCAAGGGCCAGGACTTTAATCCCTTGCGTGATGCCGTGTTGCACCATGCACGCGCTGTGGTGTTGATCGGCCGTGATGGTCCCAAAATTCAACAGGTCTTGCAGCACTTGCAATTGCCTGTGGTCGATGCCGTTGATCTAACTGCGGCAGTGCATATTGCTAAAACGCTGGCTGAGGCGGGCGATGCGGTCTTGCTGTCCCCTGCCTGCGCCAGTTTTGATATGTTCCGCAACTACGAACACCGCGCACAGGTATTTGTCGAGGCTGTGAAAGCCATGGAGGCCGCATGCTTGGGCCGTTGATGATGTCGCGTGAGCGCTATAACTCGCCCAGCTATGATCAGTCGCTGGTGTGGGTGGTGTTGTCACTGCTGGCGTTTGGCATGGTCATGGTGTATTCGGCCTCCATCGCCTACGCCGACTCAAGCAAGATGTTTGGCCATAACAGCACCTACTTCCTGGTGCGCCAGGCTTTGTATATTTCAGTCGGCTTGGGGGCAGCCATCGTGGTGTTTCAAGTGCCCATGGCCTGGTGGCAAAAGATGTCGCCCTACCTGTTTATTGCCGGCATTGTGCTGCTGATTCTGGTGTTGATCCCCGGCATCGGCAAAGTGGTCAATGGCAGCCGCCGCTGGATTTCCCTGTTGATCATGAATCTGCAGCCTTCAGAACTCATGAAGCTGTTTATTGCCATGTACGCCTCCGACTATGCCGTGCGCAAGGCTAGCAGCATGCACAGCTTTAAAAAAGGCTTTTTACCCATGCTGGGTGTGATGGTGTTTGTCGGCGTGCTGCTGTTGAAAGAGCCTGATTTTGGCGCGTTTGCTGTCACGGCCTCGATTGCGTTTTCCATCATGTGGCTGGGGGGCGTCAATCTCAAGGTGTTTCTGGCCATGCTGGGCGCCTTGCCATTGGCGGTGATTGGTCTGGTGGTGATGGAACCCTATCGTCTGGAGCGCATGAAAGGCTTTTTGAATCCGTTTGATGATCCATTTGATACCGGTTATCAGTTATCGCATGCCCTGATCGCGTTTGGTCGGGGTGAGTTTTGGGGGGTGGGTCTGGGCGGCAGTGTGGAAAAACTGCTCTATCTGCCAGAGGCACATACTGACTTTTTACTGGCCGTGGTGGCGGAAGAGTTGGGCTATGTCGGTGTGCTGGTCGTGGTCTTGCTGTTTGCCTGGCTGGTGATCCGCGCCTTTAGCATTGCCAAAGAAGCCGTTGCCAATGAGCGTTATTACTCGGCCTTGCTGGCACAAGGGATTGGCGTCTGGATGGGCGTGCAGGGTTTTATCAATATGGGCGTGAATATGGGCCTGTTGCCCACCAAAGGCCTGACTTTGCCACTTTTGTCTTACGGTGGTAGCGGCATATTGGCTAACTGCATCGCTTTATCGGTGTTGCTGCGCATTGACTTCGAGAACAGACGTCTGCAGAAAGGCTTGCAGTCATGACCCGTGCATACACATTACTGGTGATGGCGGGCGGCACTGGCGGCCATGTCTATCCTGCGATGGCCGTGGCCGATGCCTTGCATGCACAAGGCTGGCAGATCGTCTGGCTGGCCACCGAGGGGGGCATGGAAAACCGCCTGATTGCAGACAAACCTTATGAAAAAGCCATGATGACCATGCAAGGCGTGCGCGGTAAAGGCCTCATGAGCTGGGTGACATTGCCAGTCAAACTGGCGCGTGCATTTTCACAGGCACGGGCGGCGATCAAGCAGTATCAACCACATGTGGTCCTGGGCATGGGTGGCTTTGCCGCTTTTCCAGGCGGCGTCATGGCCAAGCTGGCTGGCGTGCCGCTGGTGATTCATGAGCAAAACTCGGTGGCGGGGTTGACCAATAAAGTGCTGGCCAAGCTGGCGAACCGTGTATTGACTGGTTTCCCCAATGCGTTGGGAGCCAAAGGGGAAATGGTCGGTAATCCGGTACGTGAAGGCATTACCACCTTGCCTACGCCCGAACAGCGCTTTGCCGAGCATCACGGCGTGTTGCGGTTCCTGGTGGTAGGCGGCAGTTTGGGCGCGGTGGCATTGAACACCTTGTTGCCACAGGCTTTTGCGCAGTTGCCGCCCAATGCGCGGCCACAGATCATTCATCAGTCTGGTGAAAAACAGATTGAGGCTTTGAAAAAAGCCTATGCCGAGGCAGGTGTGGCGGCTGATTGCCGCGCCTTTATCCATGACATGGCAGAAGTGTATGCCTGGGCAGATCTGGTGATTTGCCGGGCTGGAGCCCTGACCGTGGCGGAGTTGGCCAATGTGGGCGCTGCCAGCATTCTGGTGCCCTTCCCGTTTGCGGTGGATGATCACCAGACCACCAATGCCGCGTATTTGGCACAAGCAGGCGCGGCGCAGCTGATACAACAGCGTGACCTGGACATTGGGTCATTGGCCGCCTTGTTGCAAACACTGGATAGAGCCACTTGCCTGGCGATGGCGCAAAAAGCGCGCACACTGGCCAGGCCACAGGCCACGCGCCAGGTGGCAGCGATTTGCCAGCAACTGGCCGAGAACAACGGAAAACTTAAAGCACTATGAAACATAAAGTCAAAAAAATTCATTTTATCGGCATCGGCGGCTCGGGCATGAGCGGCATTGCCGAAGTGCTGCTGAACCTGGGCTTTGAAGTCAGCGGGTCAGACCTGGCCAGCAATACCACCACCAGACGCTTGCAAGGGTTTGGCGCCACCGTGTTTCAGGGCCATGCCACCGAGCATCTTGGCAATGCGGATGTGGTGGTGGTATCCAGTGCGATCAATGAAGAAAACCCGGAAATCATCGCCGCGCGTGCGCGCAAAGTGCCCGTGATTCCGCGTGCGGTCATGCTGGCCGAACTCATGCGCTTCAAGCAAGGCATCGCCGTGGCAGGCACGCATGGCAAAACCACCACTACCAGCCTGATTGCCAGCATTCTGGCAGAGGCCGACATGGATCCGACCTTTGTCATTGGCGGCAAGCTAGAAGCCGCCAGCGCCAATGCGCGCTTGGGCACGGGTGAATGGATCGTGGTAGAGGCGGATGAGTCTGATGCGTCGTTCTTACACCTGACGCCGATCATGGCGGTGGTGACCAATATCGACCAGGACCACATGGACACTTACGAGCACAGTTTTGACAAACTCAAAACCGCGTTTGTCGAGTTCTTGCAGCAGATTCCTTTCTGGGGCATGGCTGTGTTGTGCATCGATGACGCCAATGTGCGTGAAATCCTGCCGCGCGTCACCCGGCCGGTGACCACCTATGGCACGCACGAAGAGGCCGCGATTCGCGCGGAAAATATTGTTGCCGACAACGGCAAGATGCATTTCACCCTGGTGCGCAAAAACGGCGTGACCGTGCGTAATGAAGTGACCTTGAACCTGCCCGGCCACCACTATGTGCTGAATGCGCTGGCGGCAATTGCGATTGCTACCGAGTTGAATGTGCCGGATGCCGCCATCCTCAAGGCGCTGGCTGAGTTCCGCGGGGTGGGCCGTCGCTTTGAGCGTTATGGTGAAATCCCGATCAGTCAAGGCGGGCCTGCCGGTGGACACTTCACGCTGGTGGATGACTACGGACATCACCCGATTGAAATGCAGGCGGTGATTGCAGCCGCGCGCGGCGCCTTCCCGGGTCGCCGTCTGGTGCTGGCCTTCCAGCCGCACCGCTATACCCGTACGCGCGACTGTTTTGAAGATTTTGTAAAAGTACTGTCGACCGTGGATGCCTTGCTGTTGACCGAAGTGTATTCGGCGGGCGAATCACCGATTGTGGCGGCGGATACGCGCAGCCTGATCCGCGCCATCCGCGTCAACGGCAAGGTGGAGCCTCGCTTTGTGGAAACCACGGAAGAGCTGCCTGCAGCCATTCTTGAGAGTGTGTTGCCTGGCGATGTGGTGGTGGTGATGGGCGCTGGCAATATCGGTAGCGTGGCGGCCAAAACACGGGAGCTGGCTAGCGTATGAGTGCCACCCGTGTGAAAACCTCAGGCTTGCAAGTGCTCAAGAACGAGCCTTTGGCCCGCTATACCAGCTGGCGTGTCGGCGGCCCGGCGGATCGCCTGGTGCTGGCTGACAGCGTAGAAGCCTTGCAGCAGTTTTTGCAGCAGTTATCGGCCAGCGAGCCGCTGACTTTTATTGGCCTGGGTAGCAACCTGCTGGTAAGGGATGGCGGGGTGCGCGGCACAGTGGTGGTCATGCATCAGGCGCTGCAAGCGCTGGAGATGCACGGTGAGCGTATTTATGCGGATGCTGGCGTGACCTGTGCCAAGCTGGCGCGCTTTGCGGCCAGCCAGGACCGCGTTGGGGCCGAGTTTATGGCTGGCATTCCGGGCACCGTCGGCGGTGCGCTGGCGATGAATGCCGGTTGTTATGGGGGGGAAACCTGGCAATGGGTGGATCAGGTAAAAACGATTAACCGTGCCGGCGTCGTGCAAACCCGTGCAAAAGTTGAATACCAGCCCAGCTATCGTCATGTGGCGCATCCGGCGGCAGATGAGTGGTTTTTGGGCGGCTGGTTTGCCGTCCCTGCCGGCGATGGCAAGGCGTCTGCCGAACAGATCAAGCAGTTGTTGGCCAAGCGCTTGGCCAGCCAGCCACTGAATATGCCGAGTGCAGGATCTACCTTTAGAAATCCTGAAGGCGATTTTGCTGCGCGGCTGATTGAAGCTTCAGGGTTGAAGGGGGCCACCATCGGTGGCGCGCAGGTCTCTGAAAAGCATGCCAACTTTATTGTGAATCTGGGGCAGGCCAGCGCGGCGGATATTGAAGCCCTGATTGAGCACGTGAAAACCACCGTGCGCGCCAAACAGGGCGTGGCATTGGTGCAAGAAGTAAAAGTAATTGGGGAAGGTGTTTTACAAGCATGAGTACAAGTCAGTCTCAATTTGGCAAAGTGGCCGTGTTGTTCGGCGGTCGTTCCGGCGAGCGTGAAGTGTCGCTCAAAAGTGGTTCGGCTGTGCTGGCGGCCTTGCAGCGCCAGGGCGTGGATGCGCATGCCTTTGATCCGGCCAGCCAGGACTTGTCGGCGCTCAAGCAGTTTGACCGTGCCTTTATTGCCTTGCATGGCCGCTTTGGTGAAGACGGCACCATACAGGGGGCGCTTGAGTTAATGGGCATCCCTTATACCGGCAGCGGCGTCATGGCGTCGGCACTGGGCATGGATAAGTGGCGCACCAAGTTGTTGTGGACGGCTGCGGGTGTGACCACGCCTAACTATGTGCTCATGGATGACAGTACCCATGTTGAAAATGTCGTCACGGCACTGGGTTTGCCGCTGTTTGTGAAACCGGCCAATGAAGGTTCCAGCATCGGTGTCAGCAAGGTCAAGCAGGCGGGGGATTTGCAGGCAGCCTATGCATTGGCCAAACAGTCAGACCCGCTGGTGATTGCCGAGCAGTTTGTCGGTGGCGGTGAATATACCGTCGGTATTCTGGGCGAGACCGCACTGCCTGTCGTGCGCATTGTGCCCAAAAACGAATATTACGATTACGAGGCCAAGTATTTGCGCGACGACACCGAGTATCGCTGCCCTTGTGGCTTGTCTGCCGAGCAGGAACAACAGATCCAGGCTGAAGCCGTGCAGGCGTTCAAGGTGCTGGGCTGCAAAGGCTGGGGACGAGTGGACTTTTTGATGGATGAGGCCGGTAAACACTATTTTCTGGAGGTGAATACCAGCCCGGGCATGACTGATCACAGCCTGGTGCCGATGGCAGCAAAAGCGGCCGGCATGGACTTTGATGCCTTGGTGATCCGTATTTTGCAACAAACCTTGCGTGACGCGTAACGAGGACGACTGAGACGATGTGGGATAGACCAACATTGCTGAACTGGATCGCCAATCTGCTGTTTTCACTGGCAGTGGTGATGCTGTTGTACGCCTTGTTGTTTGTGGTATTGCATTTGCCCATCTTCCCGGTCAAGCAGGTACAGGTGGAGGGCAACCTCGACCATGTGAACCATGAGCAGATCCAGCTCATTGTGCGCAAATACCTGAAGGGCAATTTTTATACGCTGGATTTGCAACGCACGCGTACCGCTTTTGAAAAACTGCCCTGGGCGCGCAAGGTGGCCGTCCGTCGCCAGTGGCCAGACACCATTGTGGTACAGATTGAAGAGCATCAGGCTCTGGGCCGTTGGGGCGGTGTGGCACTGGTCAACAAGCATGGCGAACTGTTTCAGGCCGCCTCAGATGAGCAATTGCCAACCTTTTATGGGCCGGGCGATGCCGTGAAAGAAGTGGCGCAAGGCTATGCCAGTTTTGCACAGATGCTGGCAGGCACGCCGCTACAGATACAGCAGCTGAGCCTGTCTTCGCGCCGTGCCTGGGAAATTAAAACAGCGGATGGCCGCCAGATGATGCTGGGGCGAGAAGCCGCGAAACAAAGATTGCAACAGTTTGTGACGGCTTACCGTCAGCAAGCAAGTATTGCAGAGAGCGACTGGCGTTATGCCGATTTACGCTACCCGAATGGTTTTGCCTTGCGCATGCCACGACCTGGGGCGTAGGCGGCACATTGCCAGAAAGAAGGTCAAGGAAAACACATGAGTAGAGTCAGAGAAGATAAAAATTTGATCGTGGGGCTGGATATCGGCACCTCGAAGATTGTTGCGATTGCGGCAGAGATTTTGCCGGAAGGCACCCTGAAAGTGATCGGGGTCGGGCAGCATGCTTCCCGTGGCTTGAAAAAAGGCGTGGTGGTGAATATTGACTCCACCATGCAGGCGATTCAACGCGCGATTGAAGAAGTGGAGTTGATGGCGGATTGCAAGATCAATACCGTGTATTCCGGCATTGCGGGCAGCCACGTGAAAAGCCTCAATTCGCACGGCATGGTGAAAATCAAAGAGAGCGAAGTCTCGCAGATGGACATCGACCGCGTAGTAGAAACCGCCCGTGCGATTGCCTTGCCGGCAGACCAGCAGATTCTGCATATCCTGACCCAGGAATTCATTATCGACGGTCAGGAAGATGTGCGCGAACCGTTGGGCATGAGCGGCATCCGCCTCGAAGTGCGGGTACATATTGTGACCGGTGCCATTGCCGCGGCACAAAACATCGTCAAATGCATCAAGCGCTGCGGCCTGGAAGTCAGCGACCTGATTTTGCAGCCACTGGCTTCCAGCGAGTCTGTGCTCACTGATGATGAAAAAGAGCTGGGCGTATGCCTGGTGGATATCGGTGGCGGTACCACAGACCTGGCGGTGTTCAAGAATGGCGCGATCCGCCATACCGCAGTGATCCCGATTGCGGGTGACCAGATTACCAATGATATCGCGGTGGCCTTGCGCACGCCGACGCAGTCGGCAGAAGAGATCAAGGTCAAGCATGGCTGTGCCTTGCGCCAGCTGGCCGACCCACGCGAAGTGGTGGAAGTGCCTGCGGTGGATGGCCGTGAGCCACGCCAGTTGTCCTGCCAGGCGCTGACCGAGGTGATTGAAGACCGCGTCGAAGAGATTTACGAGTTTGTACAGCAAGAGCTGCGCCGCAGTGGCATGGAATCCATGATTGCTTCCGGCATCGTCATTACCGGCGGCGCGGCACAAATGCGCGGCATGGTCGAGCTGGGCGAAGAGATTTTCCATACGCCGGTGCGTCTGGGTGTGCCGCGCTATGTGGAGGGCTTGTCAGAAGTGGTGGGCAATCCACGCTATGCCACTGGCATCGGCTTGTTGCTGATGGCCAAACAGCAGGTGGAGAAACAAATGGTAGGCGATCTGCAGTCCGGGTCATTTGGCAGATTGTTTGAACGAATGAAGCGCTGGTTTACCGGCAACTTTTAGGTTTTTGTTGTTTTTTTAATGTGTTTTAGGGCGAGTGTGCGGGGCAAACCAAGCACTCAAATAATAGGCAATGGAGGGTGAGTATGATTGAGATTTTTGACAAAGAGAATGATGGCGCCGTGATCAAGGTGATTGGGGTCGGTGGTTGCGGTGGAAACGCCGTAGAGCACATGATGACCAAGAGCGTGACAGGCGTTGAGTTTATTTGCGCCAACACGGATATGCAGGCCTTGAAAAAGAGCCATGCCAAAGTCGTGCTGCAAATTGGTTCTGACATTACCAAAGGCCTGGGCGCTGGTGCCAAACCGGAAATCGGTCGCGAAGCCGCGCTGGAAGACCGCGACAGTATCGCTGAAACCATTGATGGTGCAGACATGTTGTTTATTACCGCAGGCATGGGTGGCGGGACTGGTACTGGGGCTGCACCGATCATTGCAGAAGTGGCGCGTGAAATGGGCATCCTGACCGTGGCCGTGGTGACCAAGCCGTTTGCCTTTGAAGGCAAGCGTGCCAAAGTCGCACAAGAAGGTCTGGAAGAACTTTCCCAATACGTAGACTCTCTTATCGTTATCCCTAACGAAAAGCTGATGGACGTGCTGGGTGAAGACGTGACCGTGGTAGAAGCTTACCGTGCAGCCAATGACGTTTTGCACAATGCCGTGTCTGGCATCGCTGAAATCATCAACTGCCCAGGCCTGGTGAACGTGGACTTTGCTGACGTACGCACCGTGATGTCTGAAATGGGCATGGCGATGATGGGCTCTGCAGAAGCCAGCGGTCCGAACCGTGCACGTATTGCGGCAGAACAAGCGGTTGCCAGCCCCTTGCTGGAAGACGTGAATCTGGCCAATGCGCGTGGCGTACTGGTGAACATCAGTGCCAGCGGCAGCTTCAAGATGCGTGAATACTATGACGTGATGAACACGATCAAGGAGTTCACCGCAGAAGATGCGACCGTGATCGTCGGTAACGTGATGGATGAAAGCATGGGCGATAACCTGCGTGTGACCATGGTGGCCACCGGCTTGAACGGTTCCGTGGGCAAACGCCAGGCCAAACCTGAGCTCAAGGTGATGACGACCCTGCGTGATGGTACGACTAACCAGCCGATCTTCAACACGGTTGAAGAAGACGAGCCAGCCGTATTCACCAGCAACAGCCGCCGTGCGCAGGTCGAAGCCATGAAGAACTCCGGGATTGAGGAATACGATATTCCGGCATTTTTGCGCAAGCAGGCTGACTAATGATGCCCCTGGCGGAACCGAGTGCAACACAGGGAAGGCCAGATGAATCATGAGTGAGTACAGCGATTGGCTTATAATGTCGCCAATCATTAAGAGTAGAGAAAACCATGTTAAAGCAACGCACGCTTAAACAATCGATCAGCGCCACTGGCGTTGGGCTGCACAGCGGTGAAAAAGTCACGCTGACGCTCAAGCCTGCGCCCGCCGATCACGGAGTGGTGTTCCAGCGCATCGATTTGCCCGATACGCCTGCCATGCGGGTTGCCCCGACGGCAGTGAATGACACTCGCCTGAGCTCCGCCCTAGAGTTTTCAGGTGCGCGCGTGGCTACCGTGGAGCATTTAATGTCTGCCCTCGCCGGTTTGGGGGTAGACAATGTATTGATAGAACTGACGGCTGCCGAGGTGCCCATCATGGATGGCAGCTCGGGACCGTTTATCTATCTGTTGCAAACGGCCGGACTGGCTGAGTTGGAGGCACCGAAAAAATTCGTGCGTATCCTCAAGCCGGTAGAAGTAAGCGAAGGCGATAAATGGGCAAAATTTACGCCGCACCATGGCTTTAAAGCCGAATTTACTATTGATTTTGCACATCCCGTGTTCGAGTTTTCTGGCAAAACAGTCACCATTGATTACGACAGCCAGAGCTATGTGGACGAGATCAGCCGTGCACGCACATTCGGCTTTATGCATGAGGTCGAATACCTGCGGGCCAATGGGCTCGCCAAAGGCGGCAGCCTCGATAACGCGATTGTGCTGGATGAATACAAAGTCCTCAACGGCGGTGGCTTGCGTTATGAAGACGAATTCGCCAAGCACAAAGTCCTCGATGCGATTGGCGACTTGTATATTCTGGGGTATCCGATTATCGGACAGTTTACTGCGTTCAAATCGGGCCACGCCTTGAATAACCAGTTACTGCGCGCCCTGCTGGCCGATGAAAGCGCCTGGGAATACTGTACGTTTGATAACGACGCCCATGCCCCGGTTGGCTTTGTCAAACAACGCGACTATTTTAGTCCGGCGCCGCTGTTACCGGCGTAAACCGCGTCCAGGCAGATCACAATGTGGTGGATACGAATCTTGTTTGCCGTGCTGGTGTTGAGCACCCTGATCCTGGGTTTGCTGAGCTGGCAGACCGGGCAGCCACGCTACTGGCGCTGGCTCAAAGCAGTCTGGCGCGGTGGGTTTGTGGTCATCCTGTTGTTGCTGTTGTTCTTTTTCCTTAGTCGATTGGCCAGAATTTGAAATTGATCACGCCATCACGTGATCGTTAATGCATGAAGACTAGATTCCCCTTTTTCGTGGCACTGGCTGCTGCGCTGTTCATTGTGGCGACCGCTGCATTCGCTGGCGACGCCGAGGTCTATGCACAGGCCAAACAGGCCTATCAAACCAGAAACCTGGCCCAATTATCCGAAGCTACTGATACGCTCAGGCAAAAGCGCTCGCCGTTGCTGCCTTATCTGCAATACTGGCAGATGATCCTCACACTGGATCAACTCTCTTACAACCAGGTGCAGGCGTTTTTGCAAGAAAACAATGAGTCCTTGCTGTCACAGCGGGTGCGTGAGTTGTGGCTGAAACGACTAGGCCGCTTGCAGTTCTGGGACCAGTTTATTGAAATGCGTGCGCAAATGCCCATGTATTACAGCCTCAACGATGTGGGTAACCAGTGTTACCAGATTCAGGCTGGGATCGCCATGGATGATCCGAATGCCTACGAGGACGGCAAGAAACTGTTGCTGGCGGGCAAAGACCTGCCGCCCGATTGTCAGGGCATGCTGGAAGCCTTGCAGCAAGTGGGCGTGCTCGACGAGAAGTTGTTACTGACCCTGTATCGGGACGCGCTGTTTGCCAACAAGCCCGGCTTGGCCAAAACAATGGCCAAACGCAGCAGCAAAACAGATGCTGCGCTGTTTAAACAACTGGACGAAGTCACGCAAAACCCGGCGTTAGCGCTGAAAAAAGGCACGATTCAGGACCGTAGCGCTTATGGCCGGGCGTTGTATATGTATATCCTCCATAGACAGGCCAAGGCGGAGATCGAGGTCGCGCGGGCCAGTTATCAAAAATATAACGGCTTGCTGGATGCTGAAGAAAAACAACTGGTTCAGGCTTATATCGCACTGGAGGCGGCACGTAAACACGCGCCGGAAGCCTTGCAAAGTTTTAACAAAGTGACTGCCTCTGTGCTCAATAACGAGCAGTGGGAATGGTATGCACGGGCCGCTTTGCGTCAGCAGGACTGGAACCAGCTGCTGAAAGTGATCTCTGACATGCCGCCGGTCTTGGGCGAAGAGGCTGCCTGGCGGTACTGGAAAGCACGTGCGCTGCTGATGAAGGGGACGCCTGCAGAAGCCAATGCCTTATTGGCTAAACTCTCGCAGGAGCGGCATTTTTATGGCTGGCTGGCCGCTGAAGAGTTGGGGCCAATGCTGGGTGAGCCGACGGCCACTTATCAACCCGCTGACGACGAAGTCCGGCAGTTTGCACGGCAACCGGCAGTCAAACGCATGGAAGCCTTGTTTGACGTCGAGGCACGCTACGAGGCCAGGCTGGAGTGGATGTACTTGCTGGAAGCGCTGGATGATCCCGGACGTATCGTCGCCGCACAATATGCCATGCTGAAAGGCTGGTTTGACCTGGCGGTGCTGGCGGCAGACAAAACCAGCCGTACCCATAATTTTGAGTTACGGTACCCCACGCCCTACCGCGATTACCTGCAAAAAGCCTCTCGCAGCCGGGAGATTGATGAAGCCTGGGTCTATGGCATTATCCGGCAGGAGAGCCGGTTTATGCACTACGCCAAGTCATCGGTGGGCGCAGGTGGTTTAATGCAGGTGATGCCTGCTACTGCCAAATGGATCGCCAAAAAACTCGGCTTGAATAGCTACCATGATGGCATGCTGCATGACATCGAAACCAATGTGAATCTGGGCACTTATTACATGCGCTACACGCTGGATACGTTTAATGGCCAGGAGGTGATGGCCACCGCCGCCTACAATGCCGGCCCCAGCCGTGCACGTCGCTGGGCGGCCAGTACGCCGCTGGAAGGCGCAATTTATGCCGAAACCATCCCGTTTAGCGAGACGCGCAATTACGTGAAAAAAGTACTGGCCAATGCGCATATGTACGCTGCGCGGTTGGGCTTGCCGGTGGTGACCCTCAAGAAACGTCTGGGGACGATCCCCGCACGCAGTGTGGCAGAGGCTGACACGGTCACCACCACGATCACGATTTCAGAGCAAGAGTAAGCGGCGGTTTTTCGGTACAATAAGCAAATACGAACTCAGTTAACGCAAGACGCATCAGGAACAAGCAAATGAAGACAGTCACAGTGTTGGGTGGTAGCGGTTTTGTTGGTAGCAGTGTGGTCGCCAGGCTAGATCAGGCCGGTTACCAAGTCAAAGTGCTGACGCGGCGTCGCGAGCAGGCCAAGCACTTGATTTTGCTGCCTAATGTGCAGGTGGTTGAGTGTGATATTCATGATCACGCCGCCCTCAAGGCGCAATTGCAGGGCAGTGATGTGGTGATTAACCTGATTGGTATCTTGCATCAAACCCGTGATAACGCCTTTGAAAAAATGCATCACCAGTTTCCACGCCAGGTCGCGCAATTGTGCGAAGCGTTGGGGATTCAGCGTTTGCTGCATATGAGCGCCCTGCAGGCTTCTGCCAGCGCCCCCAGTGAATATTTGCGCAGCAAGGCCGCGGGGGACAGTGCCGTCATGGCGTTCAGCAAAAAACTGCATGTGACTATCTTCCGGCCTTCAGTCATTTTTGGCACACGTGACCGCTTTATCAACCTGTTTGCCAAGCTGATCCAATGGATTCCCGTGCTGGCACTGGCCATGCCCAATGCCAAGTTCCAGCCAATCTGGGTGGAAGACGTCGCTGCCGCCATGGTGAATGCTGTCGATGAACCTGCGACCTATGGCAAGACTTATGAGCTGGGTGGCCCCGCCATCATGACCTTGCAGCAAATTATTGAGGCGGTCATGAAAACCATCCATGTGCAGCGCCCCATCCTGGGCTTGAGCCTGCGCATGTCTCTGCTGCAAGGCAGCTTTATGCAGCTGTTGCCCATTAAGCTGATCTCACGCGATAACGTCAAATCCATGCAGGTAGATAATGTGTGCCAGCAACCGATGGCCAACGAACTGTGTGTGGTCCCGACGGATATGTTCGCCGTGATTTCCGGGTATCTGGTCAAAAACAATCCGCGGGGGGCTTATGATCAGTTCCGCGCGGCCGCTGGGCGTGTCATCAACGCCAGACGTTGATTGCGTACAGGGCTGCCTGTCATGCAGATTTACCAGGTAGGGGGTGCCGTGCGGGACAGCCTGCTCGGCCTGCCCGTCAAAGACCGTGACTATGTGGTGGTGGGTGCCAGCCCCGAACAAATGCTAGCCGCAGGCTACCGCGCAGTCGGCAAGGATTTCCCCGTTTTTTTACATCCCCAGACCCAGCAAGAGTACGCGCTGGCGCGTACCGAGCGCAAAACCGCCAAAGGCTACAAGGGCTTTAGTGTTCACGCCGATCCAGACGTGACCTTGGAGGAAGATCTCGCTCGCCGTGACTTCACCATGAATGCCATTGCCCAGACCGCGGAGGGTCAACTGATTGATCCGTTCGGTGGCCAGGCAGATATTGAAAAAAGAATCTTGCGGCATGTGACAGCCGCGTTTAGTGAAGATCCGGTCAGAATCCTGCGTGCTGCCCGTTTTTTAGCCAGATTTACCGATTTTACTGTGGCACCTGAAACCATGGTGCTGATGCGCGAGATGGTCGCTGCAGGCGAGGTGGATGCCCTGGTGCCCGAGCGCGTCTGGCAAGAGATCGCCAAAGGCCTCATGGAGTCCCAACCGAGCCGCATGTTTGAGATGCTGCGTGCTTGCGGCGCGTTGAAAATCATCTTCCCAGAGCTGGACCGATTGTGGGGTGTACCGCAAACCGCCACTTATCATCCTGAAGTGGATACCGGCATCCATATCATGATGGTGATTGATTACGCTGCGACGCAAGCCTTTAGCCTGCCTGTACGCTTTGCGGCACTGACCCATGATCTGGGCAAGGGCACTACGCCTGCTGAAGTGCTGCCGCGCCATATTGGCCATGAGTTGCGCAGCGTTGATCTGATTAGGGATGTCGTGGCCCGCCTCAAAGTGCCCAATGATTGCAAGGATCTGTCATTGGTGGTGGCGAAATATCACGGCAAATTGCATGCGGCGCGGCAAATGAAGGCAAGTACGCTGCTGCATTTTCTAGAGGAGCTGGACGCATTCAGACAGCGCAGCCGTTTTGAGGATTTTCTCAAGGCCTGTGAATGTGACAGCCGAGGCCGGCTGGGATTAGAGCGATGCCCACTGGAGGATGCCGAGCACCTGAGCCGCGCATTGCAGGCGGCCTTGACCGTAGACGCGGGCGCGATTGCCAAACAATGCCAGTCACCTGTGCAGATCAAACAAGCGGTGGCGGAAGCCAGAACACAGGCCATCCAGCAGGCCATGCATCTGCATTAACCAGTCCGCGATCGTTTAGGGTCTAAACCTCTTCCTGCAAGACTATCCGGTTTCTGCCTTGATGCTTGGCGTGATACATCAGTCTGTCAACATCCGCCAAAAAATCATTCATCTGGTCTGTTGCTGAGGGGATGATACTGCCCACCCCCACACTGATGGTGAGCAGCTGACTGACGGCTGAGTGCGCATGCGGAATCTGTGCCTTGAAAATCAGATGGCGGCAACGCTCAGCAATCTTGCCTGCGGAAACAAGATCGGTCTCCGGTAAAATCCAGGCAAACTCTTCGCCGCCAAATCTGGCAAAAAAATCATTTACACGCACGCCAGCATGAGACAAGAGGCTGGAGACTTGCTTGAGTATCTCATCGCCTTTCAGATGCCCGTAAGCATCATTGAATTGCTTGAAATAGTCGATATCGATCATGATCAGTGCCAAGGGCTGCTGATGTCGGCTGGCTTCCAGCCATTCTTTTTCCAGCACGCTGTCAAACATGCGGCGGTTGGCGACGCCAGTCAGGCTATCCTGATAGGATAGCACTTCAAGTTGTTTTTGCAAATCCAGTAATTGTTGCTCTGTTTGTTTGCGTTCGCTGATATCAAACATAAAGCCAATCAGTGCCTCGGGCTCGCCGTTCGCAGCACGGATCACATGTACTACATCGCGTATCCAGACAAAGCCACCGTCAGCCGTCAGTGCGCGGTAGTCGGCTTCATGATCCAGGCCTTGCAGTGATTGCGAGATACAAAAATTGAATACCCGATCGCGGTCTTCCTCGTGCATGCGTGCGGCCCAGTCCTCTGCGGATTGCCAGCTGTCCTGTGTCCAGCCGAGTAAGGACTCAATTTGTGGGCCAATATAAGTGAACTGTTTGGAGGCCCAGTCTAATTTCCATGGAATCGCTTTGGTGGATTCCAGCAATGTTTTATAAGTATCGTTATCTTGAGGGGGCAGTACGTGATCCATGGCGAAAACGGTGGTGTGATAAATTGATTAAGGGTAGCGGACGGACAGCAGGATCGCAATAGCCAATTCAGGCTTGCTGCCCAAGAAACGCGTTCACTTCATGGGCCAGGGCTTGCCCTAATTGCAGATGTTGTGTTACATCCAGATGCACGCCATCTATTTCACTGGCGGTGACGATGCGCCCTGCATCGACAAACAGGCAATCCATCGCCTGGCTGACTGCGCGGTAAGCCGTGGCCAGTCCCTGGCATTTTTGTGCGGCGCCGGTGAATTTTTCTGCAATCGGTCCTTGTGGTTGAGTGATGAGTGGTGGTGCCACGATCATGACTTGGGGGACAGACATGCCTGGTTCAATGGGGGCTTGACGTATGGTGGTGACCAGGCTGGCCATGCCTTGCGCGGCGTGCCAGGCGGTGTGCGGATGCATGGACTGAAAGTCATTGGTGCCCAGCATGAGGATGACCAGCGCCAGCGGCGAATGGATTTCGATACGCTGCGCCAACCCTTGCTGGCCGTTGCGTCCGGGTTTGAACGGGTCTTCGAACACCGTGCGCCTGCCATTCAGGCAATCTTCAATCACGCGCACGCGTTGCTGCATTTGACTCAGGCTGATTTCGAGGACCCCAGGCCAGCGCTGCTCAAACGGCAGGCGCTGACGGGTATTGGGGATGATGCCCCAGCTTAACGAGTCTGAGTAAACCAGGATGTGCTGCATTGCTTCACCTCACCAAGGGAGCATGCAGTATAAAGCAGGTGCTGGTTTTGATAAAACAGGTGAATATTCAGCTAGTGAATATTCAGATAGTGCTGAATGGCAAATTTGGCCAGGAATCCGACCAGCCCCAGCGTCAGGGCAAGAAACAAGGCAAAAGTGCCGGTTTTGCCCGCTTTGGATTTCCAGGCCAGGTTGCCCACAATAAAGACAATAAACAGCATGAGGAACGCGAGGCCCCAAGACATGCCAAACTCGGTGAGTTGGGCTTCATTCATGCCAAAAATAGTGGTTTCCATCCGTGATACTTTCTGTTGAAACTTATTGCAGGCAGCCCGTAATCAGCTGGGCCAAGTGTTGCTCAAGATTGTCGCTCGGTTTGCGTTTGAAGCCGCTTTTGGCAAAAGCATGCCAGCGGCCCAGCACAAAACTGATCATGGTATTGGCCGCCGTGCCGGCATCATTGATTTTGTGACCCTGTGCCTCGGCAATACGCAACGATTGCTTGAGGCTGGCTTCTAACCTGTCCAGCAACTGGTTGATACGTAATTGTAAGGCGTCATCTTCATTGACCAGGGCATCGCCAATCAACACCCGTGACATGCCGGGATTGCGCTCGGCAAACTTGAGCATGGTTTGCAGCATCAGCTGTACTTGCTTGAGGCCATCGGTTTCGTCGGTGGTGATTTTGTTCATGACACCAAACAACGCGCTTTCAATAAACTCGATCAGGCCCTCAAACATTTTGGCCTTGTTGGCAAAGTGGCGGTAAAGTGCCGCCTCGGAAACATCGAGTTTGGCAGCCAGGGCTGCCGTGGTGACTTTTTCGCCACGTGGCGTTTGCAGCATGCCTGCCAGGGTTTCCAGAATTTGCTGTTTACGGTTTGCGCGTGCTTCTTTATTGATGGTAGCCATAATGATGTGGGAGCCTGAGCCTGATCGTTAGGTGGTTATTTTGACCCGTATTTTAACCTTATTCACCGGCGGCGGGAATGTAAAGCGGCCCTTTTTTCAGGCCGCTGTGAGTGAGCGCCAACATATGCGCTAACCTATATTGCACAAAGTTTGGTTTGCGTAACTTGCGGCTGATCCACACCGTGCGCATCCCCAGCCGTTTGGCCGTCATCAGTGCGGGCAGGCTGTCTTCAAACAAGGTGCAATCTGCCGCACGGCATTTAAGCTGGCGTAGCAGCAATTGAAACCCGCGCACGCTGGGCTTGGCGTGAAAGCCACTGGATTCCACACTGAAGACCAGTGAAAAGCAATCCTCAATGCCCAGCACTTGCAGCACGCGCAACGCATAGTGACGCGGTGCGTTGGTGAAGACGCATTTACGTCCCGGCAGTTGCTGCAATAATTGTCTGAGCTGTTTGGTGGTATGCACCATTTCGTCCGTCAGAAAGGCATGGGTTTCTGCAAGAAAATGATGCGGGTTGACCCCGTGGTGGCGCATCAGCCCTTTGAGGGTGGCGCCATAGACCTGCCAGTAATGCTGGCGCAAGGCGCAGGCGGCTGGTTCATCCAGCTGCAAGTGATCCTGGATATATTGGGTCATGGCGCGGTTCATCACCGGGAAGATGTGCGCCGAGGCGTTGTGCAGGGTGTCGTCCAGGTCAAAAATCCACACCCTGCGCGTCATTACTGTCGTGCCAGATTAAAGGGCATCTGCCCGCAATTTGGCCGGGCGGTGCAGCAGGCGGTTTAAGTAGTCGTCAAAGACGGCACGTGGTGGATAGGCTTTGGTGTAACGTATGCCAAACGCCAAATGGGTCGCCAGATAGACATCGGCGGCGGTGAACTGGTCGCCACACACATAGGCATGCTGGCGTAAATGCGATTCCAGGGTATCTAGCGTCAGTGTCAGTGAGCCAAAGCCCAGAAAAGCCTGACAAGGCGTACCCAAAGGTGTTTTTTCCGGCGCTTGCCAGCCCAGAAACTCAGCCGTGGTTGCCGCTTCCAACGGACCGGCGATAAAAAACATCCAGCGGTAAAAAGCGGCCCTTTCCGGGGTGCCTGCGGCTGGAATCAAGCCCTTGTCGGCAAACGTGTCTGCCAGATAGGTCAGGATCGCAGCCGTCTCGGTGACCACGGCCCCGCCATGCTGGAGGGCAGGTACTTTGCCCATGGGGTTGATGGCCAGGTAGTCTGCTTTTTTCATGGCCGGACCAAAGTCCAGCCACACCGCCTGATACGCAATGCCCAACTCTTCGAGCAGCCAGTGCACGGCACGGCCACGCGACAGTTTGTTGCTGTATAAAATAATCTCAGCCATGGTTGGGCACTGCTGATGAGCGTGGCTGAATGGCTATTTCGCCTTGATCAGCGTGCCCACGCCTTCGTCGGTCAACACTTCCAGCAGCAAGGCATGCTCCACGCGGCCATCAATGATGTGCACAGACTTGACGCCACTGCGCGCCGCATCTAGCGCAGAACCGATTTTTGGCAACATGCCGCCACTCAGGGTGCCATCTTCTACCAGGTCATCGATTTGCTTGGGTGTCAGGCCGGTCAGCAGCTGGCCATTTTTATCCAGCACGCCTGGCGTATTGGTCAGCAAAATGAGTTTTTCTGCATTAAGGATTTCAGCCAGTTTGCCCGCCACCACATCGGCATTGATGTTATAAGTTTCGCCATCCTTGCCTACGCCAATCGGCGCGACGACCGGGATAAAGTCACCGCTATCGAGAAACGTAATGATGCTGGGGTCTATGCCGGAAATCTCGCCCACCTGGCCGACATCAATCATTTTGCTCGGGTCTTTGAGGTCTTCCATCAGCAGTTTGTGCGCATGGATAAAGTTACCATCCTGCCCAGTTAACCCCACCGCTTTACCGCCGTGACGGTTAATCAGGTTAACGATTTCCTTGTTCACCTGCCCCCCCAACACCATTTCTACCACGTCCATGGTTTCTTCGTCGGTGACGCGCATGCCCTGAATGAATTCGCCTTTTTTGCCCAGCTTGTCCAGCATTTCATTGATTTGCGGGCCGCCGCCATGTACCACCACCGGGTTCATGCCCACCAGTTTTAACAGCACCACATCCTGCGCAAAACACTCTTTGAGGCGATCGTCCGTCATGGCGTTGCCGCCATATTTGATCACGATGGTTTTATCAAAAAAGCGTTTGATGTAGGGCAGCGCTTCGGACAGGGTTTTTGCCTTTTGCGAGGCAGTGGCATGTTGCATCATCGGAGGTCCGTATTGAGTTCAAAACAGCGTGAATTTTACCGCAGAAATGTGAAGCGCTGATTAAAAAACAGCGCTTACACCTCATGCGAATTTAGGGCAGCCGGTGGCTTAATCTGGATGCATCATCCAGATCAGGCTTGCTGAATCCCTGCCAATAACCATGGCGCATTGCTTGGCTCTAGCGCTTTTTGCAAGTGCCAGATTTCATTGATGTGTTCAATCGCAGCATTGTTTTCGCGCAACTGACCCGAGTAACGCACACTGGCAATGGTGTAAGCGCCTTCAGTGACCACCTCAATCAGCTCGGCATCAATATTCAATACCTCGGTTATTTGTGGGGCATCGCCGCGTTCTTGCAATTGCAGGCTGATTTCAGCATAGACCTCAGGGGTGGTGTATTCACGAATGTCTTGGATGTCTTTGCGGTCGTTGGCGGCTTGCAGACGAATAAATGAAGCTTTGGCACCACGTAAAAAACTATCCACCGGAAAATCGGCAGGAATATCAGCTTTTATTGTGGATGCAGCGCTGGCGTTGTATGCGGATTCAGATTGAAATCCGGCGGGGGCGTACGGTGCGCCTGCGCCGGCGTATTGCGGCGGCGAGGCTTGCGCATTTTTGAAGCGACGCACTAAAAACATCAGCAAGGCAAAGCCTGCAACCACCATCAATAATGTGCTGAAATTATTGGCAAAATCGCCTAATCCACCGTGTGAAAACAGGGTTGCCAAGCCGGCACCAATGGCAAGACCGGCCAATGGCCCCATCCATTTGCTCATCCCGTTACGTGGTGCAGCCGCAGGGGCTGGTTGTGGCGTCGCTTCGGGCGCACGTTGCATTTGTTTGGCAGGCGCAGGCCGATTTTTACCAAAACTGCCGCCACCGCCCAATCGCTTGGCCTCTGCCACACCAGAGAACAAACTCATGCAGACCATCAACACCATCAATAGCTTCCAAAACTGTTTCATGTTTTCCTTTTGTTTCTGTGTTTTAAATAAATGCTGGATTGCCAGAGCGCTTGCATGGCAATCGGATATCCAATGTAACGTAAGTGGGCATGAAATGGTTGCATTTCAAGAAGCTAAGGCCATTGTTTGTTTTTTAGGGGCCATAAAAGGGTCAGCCTTTGGGCTGCGGCCTTACAAAGGTTTCACAAATACCTTGGACTTGCGCTGGAAATTATAGAACTTGAGTTTCTCTTGCGGCAGTTGCTCCACGCTTTGTTCGCTAAAGCCGCGCTCCAGAAACCAGTGCTCGGTGCGGGTGGTCAGGCAGAAAAGCTGTTTAAAGCCTTTTTGACTGGCTTGCTGCTGGCAATAGTTAAACAGCTTGTCACCGCGGCCACCGCCACGGTAAGCGGGATCTATCGCCAGGCAGGCGAACTCGACCATTTTTTCCTCGTGAAACGGATATAAAGCCGCGCAACCGATGACGCGGTTATCGTGTTCCATCACATAAAAATAGTTGATCTCCATCTCGATGCGTTCGCGGCCGCGCCGCACCAGAATGCCCTCATTCTCCAGGGGTTCAATCAACCGCAAAATGCCGCCTACATCTTCGATATTGGCCTGGCGCATGGTTTCCAGTGACAGTTCGGTGATCATGGTGCCTATGCCCTGGCGCGTAAACAGCTCCTGAATAATGGCGCCATCAATGTGGCGTGAGATCAGGTGGGTTCTGGCCACGCCATGCTCGCAGGCACGCACGGCGGCGGGCAGGTAATAATTGACGTCCTCAGAATAAAAAATCGGCTCATCACTTTCCTGCACGTTACGTAGCAGGTTGCGCGCCTTGGCCGAGGTCATTTCGCGCAACAATTCGCCGCGCAGGTTCTGGATGCCTTCTGAGTCCATCAGGAAAATCAGTTTTTCTGCATCCAGCGCAATCGCGGCACTCACCGCGACATCTTCCAGGGTCAGGTTAAAGGTCTCGCCGGTGGGGGAGTAGCCCATGGGCGACAACAACACCATCTCACCATCGTCCAGCCGTTTCTGGATGCCGACCGCATCAATCTTGCGCACTTCGCCGGTATGTTGCAGATCCACACCGTCGCGTACGCCCAAGGGTTTGGCGGTGACAAAATTACCACTGGCAACACGGATGTCGCTGCCTGCCATCGGCGAGTTGGCAATGCCCATGGATAACAGTGATTCAATCTCTACCCGGATGGCACCATTGGCTTCTTTTACCGCCTCCATGGCGGCATCATCGGTGATCCGCAAGCCGTTATGCAGTTTGGGGGTGAGGTGGTCACGTTTCAGGCGTTGCTCAATTTGCGGCCGGGCACCATGGACTAATACCAGTCTGACTTCGAGGCTGGCCAGCAGGTTGAGGTCGTGCGAAAGCGCCACAAACTGTTGTTCACTGACGACTTCTCCGCCAAATGCAATGACAAAGGTGCTGCCGCCAAAGGCGTGGATATAAGGCGCCGCAGAGCGAAACCAATGCACAAACTCTTTGCTATTCGTGCTAGAGAGGATGGCTGGTGGCGTGTTGGTCAGCGAGACGGGGGTCAGGTTGGCATCATAGAGCCGGCCAGGCGTGGTATGCAGTGCCTGTGCGGCAGCGCGCAGCAGGGCTTCAGAGATGCCAATCTCGCCGCGTTCAATGCGCGATAAATTGCTGGCATCTGTGCCCATGCGGGCAGCCAGTTGCTGCAAGGTTAAATTTTGCGATTTACGCAATTCCCTGATGTTTGATCCGAGCATTTTGCGTTTAACTTAAGGTTAATTTGCAAAATAATAAATAAAAATGGTTTTTATTGCAAATATTGGGGTGTTGATTTTTCACCGATGAAAGCAGATAAACGTCGATCAGGCGAGACCCGGTGTGAGTTTTTAGCGTAAGCAAAGCGCGCGCAGTTTCAAGCGCAGCAGAATGTTAGCAGGGCAGTCCGCGCTCATCGGCGTGTATCGGCGCTTAAAAATTTTTGTGGTTGTAGATTTTCAAGGGTAACGGCACATAAAAAAATGACGGCCAAGGCCGTCATATTAAGGTCAAGAACACAGAGAGACTACGTCAACATCAACTGACTGGCTGCGGGCGGATTGAGCGATAGACACGGTTGCTCTGCCGTTTGCTCAATACCAGCTGCCAGAGTTGCCCTTGCCGGGCGCGGAAATAGCCTGCACAACACATCAGGTAGTATTTCCACATCCGGTAAAAACTTTCATCATATTTAAACTGCAATTCAGGCCAGGCACGGTTGAATTTGTCCCACCAGGCCATCAGGGTGCGGTCATAATCCGGTCCGAAGTTATGCCAGTCTTCAATTAAAAACTTTTCTTCAATCGCCCCAGTGATTTCGCTGGCCGACGGCAATTTGCCATTCGGAAAAATATAGCGGTCTATCCAGGCGTCGGTATGCAGGGCGGTTTTATGATTGCCGATGGTATGCAACAAAAACAGCCCGTTATCCTTAAGCAAGCGCTGTGCGGTGGCAAAATACGTTTCGTAGTTCTTTTGGCCCACATGCTCAAACATGCCAACCGAGACAATTTTGTCGAATTGACCATGCAACTCGCGGTAGTCCTTGAGCTGGATATCCACCGGCAATCCTGCACAACGTTCTCTGGCTAAGGCCTGTTGCTCAACTGACACCGTGATGCCGAGCACCTGCACCCCATAGTGTTGTGCCATATGTTTGGCCAGCCCGCCCCAGCCACAGCCGATTTCCAGTACGCGGTCACCGGGTTGCAAATCCAGCTTTTGGCAAATCATATCCAGCTTGTGACGCTGGGCTTCTTCCAGCGTTTGCGCATGTTGCCAGTAGCCGCAAGAGTAACTCATGCTCGAATCCAGCATGGCTTCAAACACATCATTGCCAATATCGTAGTGTTGCTGCGCCACCTGATAAGCCCGGTGCGGCGCTTGCAGGTTAAACAGGGTATGACGAATGATCTCAGCCAATAATTTGAGTCTGGCCGTCCCGCCCATTTTTTCATCCAGGTCCGCCCGCATGACGCGATGGAAAAACTCGTCCAGCCGGTTGCAGCCCCAGCGGCCCTCGATAAACGCCTGTCCCAGTCCGAGCGAGCCTTTGGTCAACACATCGCGGTAGACGCTTTCTTCATACACCTGGATATCCCAGGGCGCGTTGCCATTAATCGTGATCCCGGCGCCCGCCAGCAAACTGGCCAGCGTATCCGGTGGCGCGGGATGCGCACTGAGGTAATAGTTGGTCGTGGTTTTCGGCATGATCGTTTGATAATCCCTAATAACACTTCACGGAGGCATGACTGATGGATTGCATCATAAAAACAGTTGCGCTTGCAGACAACTCGTCATATGACGTATGACAGATTTGACGGCAAAGATTCCGTCGGACAGGATGGTTTTAACGAGCTAAAGCGGTTGCTGTCAGGGCTGCAATGCTGCAAACCATACTGACAGGCTGGCGATGCTGAGCAGGGTACTCAAAAACACGGCCGCGGCATACAGTGCGCCATCCAGGTGATAGCGCTCGCAGATGATAATGCCAAATACCATGGTCGGCATGGCAGCCAGCAAAATGCAGGCGGTCAGGGTGTCACCCGAGATGCCCAGCCATTGTGCAAAGCACCAGGTCACCAGCGGTGCGACGCACAGGCCAATGGCACACACGAGCAATAACAAGGGCATGAATTTCAGTTTAAAAGTATCCCAGCGGATGCTCATGCCCAGTGCAATCAACATCAAGGGCACCACGCCCCCCGCCAGGGTATGCAAGGCATGTGCAACCATGACCGGTTGCGGAATGTTGCACAGATTGAGGATGGCCGCCAAGAGCAAGGCCCATAGCGGTGGCACGCGCATGAGTTCCTTGAGCGGGTGCGAGCGTTGTTCAGCATGGCCAAAATGTTGCGCCATGAGCATGCCCAGGCTGAGTAAGATCGGCGTGCAGGCAAACAGATCAAACTTGAGCACAATTTCATGCGTCCAGTCGCCCAATACCTCGCTGGTCACCGGTAGTCCAAGGTAGGTCGCGTTCGGGAAGGTGGCCGCCAGCATCAGTGCGCCTTGCTGGGCACGGGTCACGGTCATCAGACGTTGCAATAATTGCAGTACCAGCCACATGCACGAGGCCGCGACCATCAAGCGGCACACGGCAGTCAGCGCAATTTTGACTGCACTTAAATCAAACGGTGCTTGCCATAAGATATTGAGCACCAAGGCTGGCAATAGCACATAAAACACCAGATCTGTCAGTGCACGACGGTGCGACAGGGCTGTGATGTGCGAGGGCGCCCACCGTTGCCAGAGCATGCCTGCCATAATCAGCAAGGCCATTTGCAGCATGACTTGAAACATGTGTCGCCTTATAAACCCAGTGCGGTCAGTCCGGGATGCTCATCCGGGCGTCTGCCCAGGGGCCAGAAGAATTTGCGGTCTGCTTCTTTAATCGGCAGGTCGTTAATACTGGCATGGCGCTGCATCATCAGCCCGGCGTCGTTAAACATCCAGTTTTCATTACCGTAGCTGCGATACCAATTGCCCGCGTCGTCGTGCCACTCGTAGGCAAAGCGCACAGCAATCTTGTTATCCAGAAACGCCCAGATTTCCTTGATCAAACGGTAATCCAGTTCGCGCGCCCATTTGCGCGTTAAAAACTGATGCACCTCTGCGCGCCCTACTGGAAACTCGGCACGGTTACGCCAAACCGTATCTTCCGTGTAGACCTGGATCACGCGATCCGGGTCGCGGCTGTTCCAGGCATCTTCGGCCATGCGTACTTTTTGCATGGCAGTTTCCAGGGTAAAGGGCGGTAAGGGTGGGCGGGTTTCCATAGAAGCTCCTTGGGTTGCTAAGTGCGCAGTGTCAGACCTGCTTAAAAGTCTCCCCACAGTGACTGCATCACGCTCATGGCAGTCAATGCTGCGGTTTCAGTACGTAAAATCCGTGGGCCAAGCACGATAGACTGGAAGTGATGTTGCGAGGCGAGTGCAATTTCTGCCGCGCTCAAGCCGCCTTCCGGGCCAATTAATAAATGAATGGCATTTTTTCGCGGGTTTAGTGATGCCAGCCTTTGTGCACCGACAGGATTCAATAACAGGTTAAGGCTGTCAGCGGTAGCGTGCTGGCTCAGCCATTGTGCAAGCGTGAGAGGCGCGTGTACTAAAGGAATTATGGCGCGGCCACTTTGCTCGCAGGCGGCGATTGCCACGCCTTGCCAGTGTTCGACGCGCTTTTCGGCGCGGTCGCCACTGAGTTTGGTCACGCAGCGCTCGGTACTTAACGGGAAGATTTCGTGCACACCCAGTTCCACCGCTTTCTGGATGGTGTAATCCATGCGGTCGCCGCTGGAGATCCCTTGTAGCAGGCGGATATTCAGTGGCGATTCATTGCTGACCTGTGTGCGGCTGAGGACTTCAACGGTAGCGGATTTTTTCTCGACCTGCGTCAGCGCGCAGAGATAGTCAAAACCATCCCCACAAAACAAAATCAACGTGTCGCCTACTTTGAGCCGCATGACTCTGACTGCATGCGCCATGGCGTTATCACTGAGTGGGACTGATTGGCCCACAGTCAATGCAGCCGGGCTATGAAATCGTAAATTACTCATGACTGGCATTGTAACCAAAATGCCTGTGTGCGGGCACGGTGGTGACAAGATTCACCTTGGCGTCTTAATCACGTACCATAATGGTTTGATCTAATGGCAGGAGCAACTCTGATGGCAAGTATTAGCCCCCCCGTATGTGATTTTGGCTGGAAAGCACCGGCATTCAATTTGCCTAATGTAGATGCCAAGCTCGTCAATCTTGAAACCAGCATGGGGCCAAATGGTCTGCTGGTGATGTTTATCTGTAACCATTGCCCTTACGTGAAAGCCATCTTGCCTCGCCTGATCGCTGACGTAAAAGAACTACAGACGCTGGGCGTGAATACGGTGGCAATTATGTCTAATGACCCTTCCGATTATCCGGAAGACAGCCCTGAGAACATGCGCAAAATTGCCACCGAGATGGCGTTTCCGTTTCCTTATCTGTTTGATGAAACTCAGCAAATTGCCAAACTTTATGATGCTGTGTGTACGCCAGACTTTTTTGGCTTTAATAAAGATTTTGCGTTGCAATACCGGGGTCGGTTTGACGAGAGCCGCAAGGAAACTGCTCCTGAGAGTACCCGTGAATTGTTCAAAGCCATGAAACAGGTGGCCGAAACTGGGCAGGGTCCAAAAGAGCAAATCGCCAGTATTGGTTGTTCTATCAAGTGGAAAGAATGAGCGTTAACCGGGCGTGCCGTCAATACGTGGTTGACTGAGGATCGGCCAATAGACAAGCGTAAATAATGTGAATGCGGCGATCCAGGTGCTGGCAGCCAGCATCACTGACAAACGGTAAAAGTCTGGTAGCACGATAGGCAATAACACCCGACTCAGGGTAGCAAAAATGACCAGGCCAAATATCCATACCAAGCTACGCGGTGGGTTGTGAATATTGCGGCCTGTGTGCCCTAAGGAGACCCTAGTCATCATCGCCAGCGTAATCACGCCGATGCCGCCAATCGCCCAGCAATGGATGGCCAGAATCACCGAAATGCTTGGCAGCAAAAAACTCAAGGCATATAGTAAAAAGCCCAGGTTGATCAGCCACAGACCCAGATAAAAACTCCACAGTAGCGGCACCTGCCAAATACCGGGTGTATGCCAGCGCCATAACCTAAAGCTTGCGCTGACGCTGATAGTAAGTCCTAACACTGTATTCAGAATTTCAGCATTGGCGGTTAATATATTGATCAGCAGTGCGGCCAGGCAGACCATCAACAGGCGATCTATCCAAACTGAATTTTTGAGCGTCACCTGTTCTTTCACGCCACGCTCAATAAACATGGGCAAAATGCGGCGGCTCATCACCATGATCAGGCTGACATTGAGCAGTAAACCCATCCATAGCGCGGCATGTGCACCTTGGTTTGTCCAGCCCAGCGCTTGCGAATAAAAAGCCAGGTTGCCAACCGACAGCAACAGTACTTTTGACAGTACGCCCAGCTGGCGCCATTGCTTCACCTGAATAATCGGTCTGGCAACCGCGATGAGCAGCCACAGGTTGAATAGGCCGTCAAACGCAGCTGCCAATGCGACCAGGTAGGGTGCCATCAGCATGACGGCGCGGGCCAATGCCCAGCAGGTGACCAAGCCTATGAGCGGGCGACCATGTAAGGTCTGCAGACCGGTCCAGTTTTTGACCGCGGTCAGTAAAAATCCAGCAATCACGGCAAAGGCAAAACCATATAGCATTTCGTGTGCATGCCACTGTGATGCGGTCACCGTGTTCAACACTAGCACCGAATGCGTTGCATATTTCCACACCCAGAGGCCAATCGAGAGCACCGCAAAGCAGGCAGCCAGCAAGAAAAAAGGCCTGAAGCCCAGGTTGAACAGTGCAAACTGGTTAGCCGGTACCTTGCGGCTGGGTGGTGAGATGGTGAGTGGTTGCATGCAGGCCTCCTCAAAAGCGTATAGCGAATAATACGGCGCTGAGGTGCCCGCATATTGCGCTGACGCAAACATGATGCATGCAAAAATGCCAATTAAAAACCCCGCGCTGAACGGGGTTAAATCAACATCAGGCCTGATGGCCAAGGTGTCGGTGAGTTATACACGCAGCGGTTGTTTTCTAAACAGGCACAAGCCTGCGACCCCCAGGCCAAGCAGGCTGGCGGATAACGGCTCGGGCACTGGCGTCGCCAGCGTCGTCGCATAGGTGACATCGTCTACGGCAAACGTACTGGAGCAGCAACCGGTGCCAGCAAAGACGATGCGATTAAACGCCACATCGGAGGTGAACCCAATAAAGCCATTTAGAGTTTGATTGCTGACGTAAGGGTCTGGCGCGGCATAGGTGGCAATATGATGATACTCACCATAGGCCGGGCCGATACGGGCCAAGCTGATGGAGAGCAATTGTAGCCGGGCATTGTTCATGGTGAGCCCAAAGGCAGTGATTGGCTGACTAAATATCAGATCCGCCCAGCCGCCGTATGAGGTGTTGAAATAGAGGTTGGTTGTGCCATTGATATCTATCGCTGAAGAAGGTGCATCGACACTGACACTGCCGCTCAATGTGAAGTCATTGAGGTGGATGCCGGTGCTGCTGGGATCGAGGTCTGCCGTCACTGCGTCAAAGGTTTCGCTAGACACCGTACCCGCTGCAGTCAAAAAGCTGGTTTTATCCGTGTATACCGTGAAGGCTGCTATCGCGGGCATGCTAGTCAGGCCAATAGTAAAAAGCGTAAGGAGTTTGATAAACCAAGCTGGATTAATCACTGGGGATGACATCACATGCTCCTTTTAAATAAATGATGGGATGAGAATGCTTGTATGTGTGTTAAAGCGACCTGGCAAAATATGCCTGTATTTTCTCAAGCGCTTTGACGACGCCATAACAACAGCGGCAAACCCATCATGAGTAGCCAGGCCTGGCTTGGCTCTGGCACTGGGGTCACTGCCCAGCTGGCGACGACCAAAAACTGGTTGCTGTATATATTGTTGAGTTGCAAGCGCGAGGCCGTGCTCTGTCCGCTGAGTTCTAGCAAACCACTTGAGATTTCGCCGATATAGACTTCACCTTCACCTTGCAACACTGCCGAACCGGCATAATCGCTGTTACCAATCACCGTCAGGCCATTTCCCTCCAGCAAACTGATGCGGTCATATAATCCATTCCGTAACAGAGCATAGCGAGCAGCATCTGGCAGGTTGAGCTCTACCAAGCCGCTGCTGCTATTGCCCAGGTAATAGATAGACAGCATGGCATTATTCAAGCCAAGTAATGCACCATCCAGCGTCAATTGAGGGGCGGCACTTGTCGTGAGTGGCACGCCCAGCGCGTGGTCCAGTTGCGCAGCGAAATCATGCTCATTGCTGCCGCTGGCAATCAGCGATAATGCCGCCAGCGACAGGGCTGCATTGTCACTGGTCAGGTCTTCGCTGCTGAAGCCAGCCGTTGAGCGTCCCAGAGAGGGGTCCACGGTTGCGGTGACGTTCCATAGCTGACGCATGAGATCGAAGGGTGAGTTGAACATGGTAGGGTCCGTCGCGCCTGCATTGAGCAAAATGGTGCTGTCTCTGGCGGCTGCGAGCAGTGTTTGTGCATCTTTTAGCTCGGGCGTGCGGGCGATTTTCAGGGTATTTGCGACTGCGACATCCGTCAGTACACTATTGCGCAGGGATTGAATATCGGTTGCGGCAGCATCCCAGCGTGCGGCTGCGACTCCGCCACCTGCCCCTGGGGTGGCGGCGAGGGCATCTGCCACATATTGGCTACGTGTTTTGGCGGTAAAGGTGGCATTCACATTGACTGTGCCGGATAAAGAGAGCCCGGCATAATTGATGCTCACACCATCCGCGGTAAACGTGGGTGCGCCACTTGCTTGCAAGCGTATGGGTTGCACCAGTGCCGCTGCACTGGTGGTTGAGTTTGAGAGCGGAGAGAGAAATTTTAACGTGCTATAGACTTCGTCGCGGGTACAGGAAAGCGCGGTTGCACGGCAAAACCAGGTGGCATCGAGGTTGAGTGACTCGGTGGTGGTCAGTAGGCCGCCGCTTAATGTGGCGCCGGCTTCTATCCGCGTCAGTGTGCGTTGGGTATCTGGCAATACTGAAACCCCAGGGTCATTCAGTGAAATAAATTGATTACCTCTTAGTTCAATCGTCATGCTGCCGCTACTGAACGTTCCAAGTCGGGTGCTCAAAAACCGCGCATTGGCAATAGTTGGGTCCAAGGTCAACAGCTTGTCAATCTGGTTGCTGTAAGTGGTGATATCCACGCCATCGACAGACACCGAGGTGGTTCTGTTCATGATGGCAATCTCGTTAAAGGATAGCCGCATGTTAGTTGCGATTTCTGTGGCGAGGGCCTGCAAAGGCAGGCAAGCAGCCAACACAATGATGGCGGCAGATGGTTTAGCGTAGCGCTGCAAGGTCAACATGACAAACCCTTTGCCCTGGTTGGGCACGAGATTAAGAATGTCCCTAGACTAGTGCAATCACCCGAAAAAAGGCACCCCCAGTTCAGGGGGTGCCATCACAGCTACTCAAAGGGTGAAACAGTCGTTTTTATTTTTTACTAGGATTTTGGCGCGTGACAGCGCCTTTATTCTGTAGTCGATTTGCGCGTGCGCCTGTATCCAGCCACGCCCAGCAAGCCCAGACTGAGCATGAGCGCCGAGGTGGGCTCTGGCACACTGCTCACCATTTGCCCATACTGGATATGATCCACTTCAATGCCGCCCCCGGTGCCTATGGTGATTGATTTTATGCCGCCGGCAAACTGCACACCAAAGAAGCGGTCATCGCCCGTGGTGCCGCCAAACGTGCCATCAGGAATGCCCGTATAGGACTGTGAACCCAGTGACTGCCCCAGTGCATCTGTTGCGCTGAACGTAATGGTGCCAGAGCCATCCGTCCAGACCACACCAAAGGCTGTTGGCAGAGGGCCGCTACCCGTGTAAGTGAAGGTCACATTGCCTGAAAACCAGCTACGTCCTGCGGTGCCAAAACCATCAATGTTGCCATCATCGGCATCCACCGAGTCGGCAATGCCGGTGGGTCCATACACTGAACCGTTACTGGCACTGATAGACGCATCCAGCGATCCATCTTCCAGATTATCTAGTAGGACAGGATTGCCCCCCAGGTAAAAGCCAGCTGGGATGTCACTCGAGGATAGGTAGGGCGTGGGTCCCCAGAAGATCGCGGTACTACTCATGGCATGTGCCATATTGGCACTGGCAAATAAACAGCCAGTGAGTGCGGTCACTATTGTTAATCTGTGCATGTCTCTCTCCTCCTGATGATTGGAGTGCTCATCTTAGAGACTTTGCCATTTTGCTTGCACCCCCTGGATAGGGGGTGTTAATGGGGAGCTTGCGCGAATGCTTGCAACGGCAGTTGCAGACAGAGCTTGAGCCCGCCTGCGGACAAGGCTTCAAAGTGCACTTCACCGCCCAGCAGCGTCGCGCGTTTCTGAATATTGTTCAAACCGCGGCCTTTGTTTCTGGCCGAGTCGACGGGCAGCCCGATGCCATTGTCACTCACCGTCAGTAACAGATGCCTGTCGCTACAACGCAGGTTGACTGTGACCTGGCTTGCCTGGGCGTGGCGGATCACATTTGAAACCGCCTCGCGGATAATGCGGCCCAGGTTGAGGACTTGCGGTTGCGTCAGGAGCAGGTGGTCTTCCTTCATCTCAATTTGCCAAACCAGCTGGATATGGACATCACTCAAGCGTTTTTCGCACTCGATGCGGTAGTCCGCCATGGCATCCGTCAATGGGATATGTTCTGTCCCGGCCCGTGAAACCACATCGCGCAGGTCTTGCAGGGCAGACCTGGCAAGTTCGGCATTGTTGCTGTCTTGGGCGCGGTATACCAGGGTCAGCAGTTTTGCACCCAAGTCGTCATGCAGGTCCTGGTAAATCCGCTCGCGCTCCTCCAGTGAGGCCTGCTCTTTGAGAATGGACTGCAATTGCTGAAAGTTTTGATTCAGCTCTTCATGCTTGGAAACCACGCGTTGTTCGAGTTGCTGATTCAGTTGCTCGTAATCATTGAGGGCCCCCACATACCTTGAAGTCATCATGAGCCCGACAATCAAAAACAGCACGGGGGCCGAGAATTGCATCAGATATTCCTCATTGCTCACCCAGTGGTTGAGTGCAGCAATATTGGTGTGTATCAACCAGTCATGAAAGGCAAATAGCAGGATCAAACTCAAGGTCAGCAACAGTAAGTTGGCGTCCTTGTTGCGGTGCAAAATGCCTTCTTTTGCCAGCAAGCAGAGGCCGAACACCACTACACCCATGGTCACCAGGTGCCATACATCGGTGACGTCAGTAAAGTAAGTATCGGGAGTGCACAACAAAGTCAGCGGTGACAGGATGAGAATCGCCCACAGTAACTGATTGAAGCGCTTGAGACGGATGCCGACAAAATCGAGCAGTGAGATCAGCCACAAGGTGGCAATCGCCTGAAAACTTGCATTCACAAACAACTCCCATTGCGGCGTCGGCAAGGGCGCTGTGATGATGTAAAAATTGAGGGATTGCAGTGCCCAGACAAAGGCTGCCAGTCCAAACAGGCCGTAAGCCGTATCCTGCTTTCTGCGCCACCAAAGGCTCAGCATCAGCAGCCCGATACCGACAATCAATAAACTGGACGTCTGGTTCAGGGTGATGCGGATAAATTTGGCTTCTTCAAAGCGCGGCTGCAGATGCTCCAAGGTATCTATTTGCGGCGGAGCGAGCATGCCTTGAGAGTGTGTGGGGGCAATGACTCTTACGAGTAACAGATTGTCGCGGGGCTTGAGCAGGTGGGGCGGGATGGCAAATAACAAGGGGCGGTTCCAGTGCCTGGCGACGGGTTCTTCAAACGCACCCCCAGAGCCTATCTTCTCACCATTGAGAAACGCTTCCGCATTCAGGCTGAGCCTGGAAAGGTAGAGTCCATACAAAGCCTTCTGGCTGAGTGTCGGGTAATCAAAACGAAAGCGGTACCATCCGATGCCCTCTGCCGTCGGATGACTGATCTTCCATATATCCGGCAGGCTGGCAGCTTGCCAGTCAGCCTGATCACCTGGGGGCTGGGTTACAGCACTTTGGACAAACTCTCCTTGTGTCATGCTGACTAGGGCGTTGCTGGTCGCCTCAGGGCTTGCAAATGTGCTCAGAGAGGCGAGCAACAGCCACAAAAAAATGCAGCTATCGCGCAATGGTCTTAACAGGGCATGCACGCAAAAACTCATCTAAACAAGGCCGTCACTTGCAGGTAAATGTCTCGGACATCGACAAAGTTGCGCCCGGAAAAAGTATCCTGCATTTCGAGCCTGACGATCAGCGGCAGCGGTAACTTGCCTTGTTGCCAGGCCTGGATACCACTCCAGGTCGCACTCAGCCGGTACTGGTCGGCGCGGGTGTAGGTGTTCGTTTCCAGGCTGCTGGTATCGGTGCCAAGGTCAGAGCGGTAAGTGTCAGACTGCTTTTCATAACGGTGCCAGGTGGCCGCCCAGCGCCAGTTGGACCAGCGATACCCCAACTCAATATCGGTTTCATAAAAGTCCCCCAGGTCGCGCTGTAATCTTTGTTTGCTACTGGCGAGGGCCAGTAACTGGCCTGAAGAGGGGATGCGCATGCTGGCTTTGTCGCGGGTTTGCCAGTTGTAATCGGCCAGTAACCGCAAGTCGAGGTGACTGCCTATATTCTTGAAATATTCTATGCGGGTGCGCAGGTCGTCGCTACCGTCGCCGGGCGGCGTATCCAGCAAGTTATCCGGGTCGTCTTTTCTGGCCAGGCCGACACGCCAGCCGATGCCCACAATCAGGCTCTGGTCTGCCGCCTTGTAGGCCCGCCAGAGTACGCCTATGGTCGGGTCGCTAAATCCCTCTGACTGTTGAGAAGCAATCCGCTTGTATTGGTAACCGTACGCCGGATTCGTCAGGATATTTTGCACGCCAGCCGTATCCATGGGAGCCACCGCGCCACCCGCAGGCGCAAACGGAAAGTTGCCTGCGCTGATGGGCTGACTCGCGTCAAACGCGGGGTTTGCGCCGACATTACCACCGTCGACGCCAAAACTGACGTGCGTGTGTGATTTCACATAAGGGATGATCGCGCCTACCGTGATATCCGGCGTGATGCCATAGCCGATGGTCAATGTGCTGATCTGGTTACGCACCTCACTCTTGAAGCGCGTCGTTCCCAGCGAGGCACCGGGACCTAATAGTGCGAGCGAAGGGAAAATGCTGCTATTTAATTGAATGCCGTCAAAGCTGGCGCCTAGTCCCTGCAAGTTGCCATGTTGATCATAGGTCTGGTGGTAGTCGTTGTTGCGTTGCTCAAAGCGGATGCCCCAGCTACTTTCAGGCGCCATGGTGTTAAGGCCAAATGCCGTGGGTATGGGTAATTCATCCATGGCGAATGCCTCTTGGGTTAGAAAGTTGCCCAGCAATAGCCCGCCCATCAATAAACTGATCCAGTTCGGGCGTAATAGGGGGCGCATTAGATTCGGCAACAGAACAGTCAAACACAAAAGAGTCTTAGTCATGAGTGTATTCGAATTATTTTTTGATCGGAGCCCCCTGTTTGCGGGGGTGTTATACGTTGAATTTGGTATATAGTTTTTATCCCAACGCTATTGCTGTCCTAGCCACTGCCCTATGATGAAAACTGCTTTTATTCTTGAGGATACTCCCGAGTCACAATTGTGGCTGTCTGAGGTCCTGCAACAGAGTTTTCCAGATATCCAGATACACGCAGCCAATCACATCGCGCAGGCACTCACTGCGTTGAACCATCTATCAGCAATCGATATCGCGCTCATTGATTTGAGTCTACCAGATGGTAGCGGGGTTGCGGTGATTGAATGGTTAAATCGTCATTCACCGCAAACAATTTGTGTGGTAGCCAGCATATTTGATGATGATAGCCACATTTTCCCGGCATTGCGTGCAGGGGCGCATGGTTATTTACTGAAAGACCAGCCGCAAACCGCCATCGTACAGGCGCTGAATGGGATTGTGACGGGGCAGCCGCCACTGTCACCCGCGATTGCGCGCAAGTTATTGCGGCATTTTCACGAGCCCTATGTTGAGGCGACTGCACAAGGCGCTCTCACCGAGCGTGAAAAAGAAGTGCTGTCGATTATTGCCAAAGGCATGACCATGGCAGAAACCGCCAATATTCTCGGTCTCAAGCGCAATACGGTGGCTGGGTACGTCAAGGAAATCTACCGCAAATTAAATGTTTCTTCGCGGGCTGAAGCCGCCATCACGGCACAACGCATGGGGCTGATTTAATCTTTTAGGGCACTTACAAAGCTCTTGCCCTGTCTTTCTTAATGCAAAGGCGCATGACCCCGCCATTTTCTGCAAGGTATAATCAGCCAAATTAAAACATGGGAAGAGCATCATGACGACAAAACTAAAATGGGGCATTCTCGGTGCTGCGCGTGTGAATGAGCGCCTGCTACCTGCGATTGTAGAGGCCAGCAACTCACAACTGGTCGCCATCGCCAGCCGCCGCCCGGGCGCCGCCAAGGCCACGCTGGATAAATACGCACCCAATGCGGGTGGTGTTAGTTGTTATGACGATATGGACAGCCTGCTCACAGACAGCAATGTTGAAGCTGTCTATTGCCCCATGGCCAACGAAGAGCATGCCGAATGGGCGCTCAAGGCGATTGCGGCAGGCAAGCATGTGCTGATAGAAAAGCCGATGACCACCAAGTTGGCAGATATTGATGCGATTGAATCTGCCGCCAAAGCCAAAGGGGTGACCGTGATGGAAGGCTTTATGTACCGCTTTCATCCGCAGCATGCCAAGGTTAAAGAATTAATCGACAGCGGGCTCATCGGCGATGTGCTTTCATGCCGTGCCAGTTTTTCTTTCCTGATGGCGCCTGCACGTATGTACCGCATTACCCGTGATATGGCCAACGGTGGTGGTGCCATGTGGGATATTGGGCCTTACGCCATCCATGCCTTGCGCTGGTGTTTTGCGCAAAACGGCGTCCCTGCCGAACCTAAAGATGTATTGGCCTATGGCAAACTCAACGAGCATGGCGCCGATGTGGTTGCCAGTGGTGTGCTCGATTTTGGCCCTGATGCACAGGGACGTGCGCGTTTCGGCCACTTTGATGTGAGTTTTGAGCGTGGCCGCAAAGCCGAGTATGAGCTGATTGGCGATAAGGGCTGGATCAAGTGCCACAATATGTGGTCTTACCCGGGCGATGATCCGGTCATTAGCTGGGAAGCGGGCGGCAAGTCAGAAACCATCGTTTTGCCCAAGGCTAACCACTTTAACCTTGAGATCGAGCACTTTGGTGATTGTGTGCTCAATGGCAAAGCGCCTTTGCTCACTTTTGATGATGCGCGTGGTAATTGCAAAGCAATTGAAGCGGTGATTGCGGCGTTGAAACGTTAAGGCTTTGCACAATAAAAAAAGGATGCCAAGGCATCCTTTTTTTATTGCTGAGTTGGTGTTTTAAAACTTGCCATGCTCTAAATCTTATTAGGCTCTAAATCTTATTATCCAGGCCCATCTGGTAATACTTATGCACAATCTTCTCCTGGTTTTCTAGCAGCCAGTCTATGCTCGGTTCGTTGCGCAAGGCTTTCTGGATCGCCTTGAAAGTGGCTTCGCGGTGAATATCAAACAGTGCTTTGTGGTCAATCTTCTCTTGTTCCAGAATCGCCGGGCTCAGCCACACTGAAACAATAATGCCCAAGTCATTGGCTTTTTCTTTCGGGATATCGCCGCTACGTACGGCATCCAGTACGCCGTTGGCAATGGCGCCCTGCACGGTGCCCATCAAAATATTGGTGTAACGCGGATCTTTCACGGTCACCTTACTCACCATCAGCGTCGCTGGGCGCACCATAATGTCGGTGTTCATAATCGCCAGTACGCGGGTATGGCCTTTGACCTGGTCGCCCAGCAAGTTGGCAAATGCCGTGCCCATCGGGCCATTCATTTCACCAATCGCCACCTCGGGTTCAGCTGCCGTGCCGGGTGGGCCGCCGGCCACCAGTGCTTCACCCACACGCATAATAATTCGATCATCAGACATCTTTGGAGCTCCTTTGCTATCAATGTATTGCAACATGGTAGGGGAATTCTCCCACCATGGCTAGTTGCATGCGCTCGGTATCGCGGTTTTACCGCTTGAGGCACCAAGCGCATGCATGAATTTAATAACCATTAAAGCTTGAAGAAAAGCAGGTTCTAGGGAATAATCTAGCCTTTCCGTAAAAGGCTGGTTTTCTGGCTTTTTTAAAGAATTCAATCAAGGTTTTGCAGCTTTTTGTGTAAGACCGTTCACTTTCACTCTAGGGAGAAAACAATGGCAACTCGTGTCGACTTGTGCAACGCCATCCGTGCTCTGAGCATGGACGCTGTACAAAAAGCAAACTCCGGCCACCCAGGCGCACCTATGGGCATGGCTGAAATTGCTGAAGTATTGTGGAACCACAATCTGAGCCACAACCCAAACAACCCACAATGGGCTAACCGTGACCGTTTCGTATTGTCCAACGGCCATGGCTCAATGCTGATTTACTCCTTGCTGCACCTGACTGGTTACGATGTGACCATGGACGACATCAAGTCTTTCCGTCAACTGCACTCCCGTTGCGCTGGTCACCCAGAATACGGCTACGCACCAGGCGTTGAAACAACTACCGGTCCATTGGGCCAGGGTATCGCTAACGGCGTTGGTTTCGCCATGGCAGAAAAACTGCTGGCTAGCCAGTTCAACAAGCCAGGCCACGACATTGTTGACCACTACACATACGTGTTCCTGGGCGACGGCTGTATGATGGAAGGCGTTTCTCACGAAGCTTGCGCACTGGCTGGTACATGGGGCCTGGGCAAACTGATGGCTTTCTGGGATGACAACGGTATTTCTATCGACGGCCACATCGAAGGCTGGTACACAGACGACACAGCAGGCCGCTTCAAAGCATACGGCTGGCACGTTGTTTCAGTCGATGGTCACGACCAGGCTGCGATTCAGAAAGCCATCGACGAAGCGAAATCAGTGACTGACAAACCATCACTGATCTGCTGTAAAACCATCATCGGTAAAGGTTCTCCAAACAAATCCGGTTCACACGACTGCCACGGTTCCGCATTGGGCGAAGCTGAAGTTGCAGCAACCCGTGCTGAAATCGGCTGGCCACACGAGCCATTCGTGATTCCTGCTGACGTGTACGAAGGCTGGAACCAAAAAGACAAAGGCGCAAAACGCGAAGCTGACTGGAACGCCAAGTTCGACGCTTACGCTAAAGCCTACCCAGCAGAAGCTGCAGAATTCAAACGCCGTATGGCCGGTGAATTGCCAGCTAACTGGAAGTCACTGACTGACGCAATCATCGCTGAAACGAACGAAAAAGCTGAGAAATTGGCTACTCGTCAAGCTTCACAAAAAGCAATTACAGCGTTGGCGCCAATCTTGCCAGAGTTCCTGGGCGGTTCAGCTGACTTGACAGGTTCTAACCTGACAGCGGCTAAAGAGTTCAAACACGTGAGTGGTAAAGAGCCAGGCAACTACATCTCTTACGGTGTACGTGAATTCGGTATGGCTGCCATCATGAACGGTATGGCATTGCACGGTGGCTTGTTGCCATACGGCGGTACTTTCCACATGTTCTCTGACTACATGAAAAACGGCATGCGTATGTCTGCGTTGATGCATCAACGTGTGATCTACGTGCTGACCCATGACTCTATCGGTCAAGGTGAAGACGGTCCTACACACCAACCAGTTGAAAACACTTCTGGTCTGCGTATGATTCCTCGTATGGATGTATGGCGTCCAGCTGACTCTACAGAAACAACCGTTGCTTGGGTTGCTGCCGTAGAGCGCACTGAAGGCCCAACCAGCTTGGTATTGAGCCGTCAAGCGGTGCCAGGCATCAAGCACGATGCTAAAGACTTTGAACTGATCCGCAAGGGTGGCTATGTGTTCTCTGACGCTGCAGGTAAAGCGGATGTGATCATCATTGCTAACGGTTCCGAGTTGGATCTGGCGATTCAAGCGGCTGCTGAATTGAACGCTGCGGGTACTAAAGTGCGTGTGGTTTCCATGCCATCCACCAACGTATTCGACCGTCAAGACCAAGCTTACAAAGACAGCGTATTGACTCCAGGCGTTAAACGCGTGGCTGTTGAAGCTGCTCACCCAGATTTCTGGCGTAAGTATGTCGGTATTGAAGGTGCAGTTGTAGGTATCGATACCTTCGGCGAATCCGCACCAGGCGGCGCACTGTTCAAACACTTCGGCTTCACCGTAGAGAATGTTGTGAACACAGTGAAATCTGTTTTGTAATTTAGACCAGATTGCTGCATAAAAAACCGCTTCCTCGTGAAGCGGTTTTTTTTCGCCTATATGCCGTGAAACAACCCATTCACGGCAAGGTTACTCTTGCTTAGCTTGTGAGCAAATTCACTTGTACATTCACAATCAACTTAGGCTGAATATTGGGGCCGATAAAGCTGCCAGCCACTGGTGGGATCGTTTCCGGGTTACGGGAAACCGCCACGGCAATATGTTGTGTGCCGGTCACCTTTCCTGCGGTGGGGTCAAAGCCTTTCCAGCCGGTGCCTGGCAAATATACCTCAGCCCAGGCATGCGTGGTGGCGTTACCGGCCTCAGTCGCCGGGGCATGCAAATAGCCACTGACAAACCGGCTGGCCAGTCCCAAGAGGCGGCAAGCTTCAATAAACAAGGTGGCATAGTCACGGCAAGAGCCACTCAGCTTATTCAAAGTGGTGGCCGGGGTCTGCACGCCAGGTTCTTCGCGAATCTGGTAGCGAAACTGGGTATAAATCGCCTGATTCAGGCGGGTCAGCAGTTCAAATGTATTGATGCTGCCGTTTCTCAGCCCCAGTTGTAGCAGCCACTGGCTCACCGCATCTTGATCATCCACAAATGTGGGGCGCTGAAAAGCCGCCAGGTCTTCCCAGTCAGCCTGCGCATAGGCAAACGGATAATTCACCGCATAGGGTTCAATCCAAAAGTCCAGTGGGGCCTCTTCATAGTGTTGAATCACCACTTCACTTGCAATGGTGAGTCTGTCGCTCGCTTGCAAAAACGTGACAGCCGCCAGCGAGTTATCAAACACATCGCGATACCATTTGATCTGATACGCTGGCGTAATATTCAGGATAGAAGACTCAATGCGCAAATCGTGCCCCTCACGCGGCCGCAGCAATAAATAATGCTGCTGCAGTGTGACTGTGCCCGAGAACAGGTATTCAGTCAGATGTTTGATTCTTAATCGTTTCATGATGTGTTTCTCGCGCCGCCTAAATCGGTGCGGCGGCCAGTTGCGTGACACGCACCTGCATCAGCGCCGGGTACAAGGCCGGGCCAAACTGGTTAAAAATGGCAACATCCGCCGCATCACGTCCATAGGCCACAGTAATGCGTCCGCCCATGGATTCTGACTGGCTCGGATCAAACGTGTACCATCCACCATTCACATACGCTTCAAACCAGGCATGAAAGTCCATCGGTTGTAGCCCGTGCAAATACCCCACCACCATGCGTGCCGGGATGCACAACCCTCGGCACAAGGCGATGCCCAAATGCGCCAGCTCACGGCAAACGCCTTCGCGCTGCTGGTTCACCTCAACCGCAGACAGTTGAAAATGTGGAGAATCCGGATTAAAACGAATATTCTGGCGTATCCATTGTTCGATGGCCTTTACCTGGTCGTATCCAGGCAACACGTTGGCGACAATTTGCTGGCCCAGATCAATGAATTTATCTGACTCACAATAGCGTGACGGCAGTAAATAAGTCAGCACATGGTTAGGCAAATGCTGAACCTCTTCAAACCGCCCGCCGGGCGCAGTCTCAAGCTTGTCAGCGGTCAAAATATCCGCCGATGTGCTGATATAAAACTCACCCACAGGCGCAATCAGGCGCTGGCAAAGATTGCCATAAGTGTCGGTATATTCTTCCACCGGCACACTGGGCTTAAGCGTATAAGACTGCCGAGCCACCCACTGATGCACCCCACTGCGCGGCCTCAGCATCAAAATAAACGGTGTGGGAATACTGACAACAAAGCTGATATCACATTCAGTACGTAACCACATGTGCAATCCTTAAGTGATGCAAGCCAACCCATTCTAGCCTGCTTTCAAGGCATATGTGCAAAAGTGAATGAATAACTAAGACATATCAATAATAACCCTGTAAAATTTATGGTTTTACAGTTTTAGCCAGAAAGTTTTTTATGTCATTGCCAGCCTGCCCAAAATGCCAATCCGAATACACCTACGAAGACGGTGATAACTACGTCTGCCCAGAGTGCGCGCATGAGTGGAGCAAAGTGGCCACCACCGAATCAGAAGAAGTCAAAGTCGTGCGTGATGCCAACGGCAACGTGCTGCAAGATGGCGATACCATCACCGTGATCAAAGACCTGAAAGTCAAAGGTTCTTCATCCGTCGTTAAGGTCGGCACCAAAGTGAAAAACATCCGCTTGGTCGACGGAGACCACGATATCGACTGCAAAATTGATGGCTTTGGCGCGATGAAGCTGAAGTCGGAGTTTGTGAAAAAGGCTTAGTTGGTTTTATTGGCCGGCTCTTAAAGCCGCTCGATCTAGCTGCATAGCGAGCATATTTCAATACGACACTTATTTCTTTTTAGCCCCAACTGCTTATTTCTTTTGTAGCCCCAACTTTTGGTTCTCAAGGATGTCTGACAGATTGACTTCTATCCAATCTGTCAGCGCCTCCACTTTCAGGCTGATGCCTTCGCCTAGCGGGGTCAGCGAGTATTCCACATGCGGCGGTACAACCGGGTAAGACACGCGTTGTACAAAGCCATCCTGCTCTAATTGTTGTAGCGTTTGTGTGAGCATTTTTTCACTGATCACCCCCACTCTTCGCCGCAGCTCACTGAAGCGGAGCGTCCCGCCCAACAACGCCACCAATACCAATACCCCCCATTGGCTGGTCACGTGCTTCAATATTTCTCGTGACGGGCAATCAGGCGAGAGCACTTCTCCGCGTCGCATGGCATTGGCCAATACACCTGTCTTCTGATCTATCTTCATACTTACCTTTTTGTGCGTACTTACTTTTAGTAAGTATAGGTGATAACCTGCGCGTTCTCAATTTATTTCATGTGTTGAAAGGGAATATTATGATTGTTGTTACCGGCGCTACGGGCCAGTTGGGTCGTTTAGTTATTGAACATTTACTCAAAAAAGTGCCTGCAAGCAGTATTGTGGCTGCGGTGCGCAATGTTGAAAAGGCGCAAGACATTGCGGCGTTGGGCGTGCAGGTACGCTTTGCCGATTACAACCAACCTGAAAGCTGGGATGCAGCATTGTCTGGCGCAGAAAAAATCTTGCTGATCTCATCGAGCGAAATCGGCTTGCGCGTGAAGCAGCATCAAACCGTGATTGATGCCGCCAAGCGAGCAAATGTGCGCTTATTGGCTTACACCAGCCTGTTACGCGCGGATACTTCGTCACTGGGTCTTGCTGCCGAACACAAGGCGACCGAAGCTGCGATACAAAACGTTGGCTTGCCGTTTGTCATATTGCGAAATGGTTGGTACACAGAAAACTATGCCGCGGGGATTCCAGCGGCATTAGCATTGGGCGCAGTGTATGGTGCGGCTGGACAAGGCAAGATCTCAGCTGCAGCACGCGCTGACTATGCAGAAGCGGCCAGTGTGGTACTGACCACGGATCACCACACAGGCAAAGTGTATGAACTGGCAGGGGACACGGCATTTACGCTGGACGAGTTTGCCGCCGAACTCTCACGTCAAACCGGTAAAGCTATTCCCTACGTGAATCTACCGCAAGTTGAATACAAGCAAGCATTACTCAATGCCGGCTTGCCTGAGCCCATTGCCGAGTTGTTGTCTGACTCGGATACTGGCGTATCAAACGGTCAGTTGTTTGATGATGGCAAGCAATTAAGTCAGCTCATTGGTCGCCCAACTACGGCATTAGAGGTGGTCATCAAAGCTGGTCTATAAATGAAGATGACGCTGAGCTCAATGACTCTTGTTCTGTCATTTAAAACAGCTTGACAGATAAACACCGCCTCTCAGGGGGCGGTGTTTTTTATGGTAATTGGCAGATAAATACGTTACGCACACTGCAATCACGCCTCTATCCTACGGTTTAATGATAGTCTGACCAAAATTATTAATAGCCCGTAAGATGAAAACCCCAAAAAGATTAGAGCCGCTGCTTGAAGATGGTGTGGTAGATGAAGTGATGCGCCAGTTGATGAGCGGTAAAGAAGCCACGGTGTACGTGGTGCGCTGCGGTGAAGAAACACGCTGTGCCAAGGTGTATAAAGAAGCCAACAAACGCAGTTTCCGCCAAAGTGTCGATTACACCGAAGGCCGCAAAGTTAAAAGCAGCCGTCAGGCGCGGGCCATGGCAAAAGGCTCAAAATACGGCAAACAGGCACAAGAAGAAGCCTGGCAAAGTGCAGAGGTCGATGCGCTGTATCGGTTAGCTGCGGCAGGTGTGAGCGTGCCCACCCCCTATCAGTTTTACGAAGGGGTGTTGATCATGGATTTAGTCACCGACGCCGAAGGCAATGCCGCGCCACGCCTCAATGACGTGGTATTCACCGCAGAAGAAGCCCGCCAGCATCACCAGTCGCTGCTCAAAGAAGTCGTGCGCATGTTATGCGCTGGCATCGTCCACGGCGACCTTTCAGAATTCAATATCCTGCTGAGTAGCGATGGCCCGATCATCATCGACTTACCCCAAGCCGTCGATGCCGCAGGCAACAACCACGCCATGAGTATGCTAGAACGTGATGTCGGCAATTTGGCTGATTTTTTCGGCCAATTTGCGCCCGAGCTCATCAACACACACTATGGCAAAGAAATCTGGGCGCTCTACGCAAAAGGCGCACTCACGCCCGAAACGGTGCTGACTGGACAATTCAAACAAGACAGTAAACCGGTAGATTTAAAAAGCGTGGTGCGTGTGATAGACGCCGTGCGTGAGGATGAAGCCAAAAAGCAAATGCGGCTGGCAGAAGCCAAAGCAGCGCTGCCCAAGCCTAAACGCTTTTAAGAGCGTAAATCATTGAATGTTTTTCTAGTCCAGTTTGCGCGAGTGACTTTTCTAGATATCCAGTCGTGTGCTTGCAAAAGTTTAGTCACGCATTTACGCAGCTTAGCATGCATGTCGAGCAACATTTCTACGAGAAGCGATGTCTCTAGTTTTATGGGAAAGAGACATTAAAACAAATCATGAGTGGACGCGTAAAAAAGAAGCAGATGGCTGCTATCAGTGAGTCTTATCAGGCTGCTTTAGTGGCAGCAGAGATTATCTGTCCACTGTGCTTACGGCCGATTCCAAAAGCGCAGCAGGATGCCCATCATCTGATTCCCAAATCTCGTGGAGGTATCGAAACCGTCATTTTGCACAGGCTTTGTCATCGACAGATTCATGCCTTGCTTACCGAAACCCAGCTGGCACGGCAGTATTCAACCATTGAGGCCTTGAGGGCACACCCTGAGCTAGCTAAATTTATTGCGTGGATCAGTGATAAACCCAATCATATTCGTGCAGCCATCAAGCGCAGTAAAGAAAAGGGGTATTTATGACCCCAGGCCCCTCAGTTGTGCTGGCGAGGAAAACTAAAATGTAACAAATATGGTCTTGGCTAAATATTAACTCATCTTTTTATTGCCATGCCCAAGAGAAACTCACCGCAAGACATACAATCACTCGATGATCTAACCAATATCGACGAGGTGGTGTTTGATAAGCGTAATGCAAAACGCAGCCACGAAAAAAAGAGCAGGCGCGACCGGCATTATAAAAATCAGTTTATTAAAAACACACTCAAAGGCCTGATTAAATAATGGAATGTATTGGCCCAGTGATGCTTCATCACAATATTCACTCATTTGAATGTACCGAAAATGATGATTAATCGCGTGTATTGGACTGAAGAAGGCCAAGTCAAATATCAGGACTTTGATGACGTCGTGGCGTCACTCAAATTCACGCATGCCTTGCGCAAAAGCAACAAGGTGAGCCTGATTGCAACTGCCATCAACGAGGAAACGATAATCGGCGGCTTAGGCGTCGATAGCATTGAAAACGGCAAACTGCCGTCTGGTGAACCCTATGGGTGGAAAAAACGTAGGCCATGAGGGGGTAAATGTAGTTTTTTTCAAGACCTGACCACCGAGCTGTGTGCGAGAGCGGCTTTTTAAATTTGACGACCGTGGTTTGAAAACCCTATAGATTAAGCATATACTTGCACAATTAATTGAACAAGTTGGAGGCCTCATGCACGTCATCAGTTATTCCGAAGCGCGCAACTCTTTAAAAACTGTCCTTGATAAAGTGGTCAACGATGTGGATGTCACCATCATCAACCGCCGTGATGCAGCCAACGCTGTGGTGATGTCGCTAGATCACTACAACAGCCTGATGGAAACCTTGCACCTGCTGCAAAGCCCAGCCAACGCAGCCCATTTGGCCGAGTCAATCGCGCAGCTTAAAGCAGGCAAAGCTGAGCCAAAAACGCTGACTCAAGAGTAGCTTGCACGATGGCAAGGCTGATCGTCTTCACGCCAAAGGCCTGGGAGGATTATCTCTACTGGCAAACGCAGGATAAAAAAACACTCAAACGCATCAATATGCTGATTGAAGCATCCGCACGTGAGCCATTTACTGGTATTGCAAAACCTGAGCCACTCAAGGGGGATTTAACTGGCTTTTGGTCACGCCGGATTGATGATGTGAATCGATTGGTTTATCAGGTGACGGAGTCAGAGTTGCAGATAGTGGCATGTCGGTATCACTATGCTTAAAATGTTGTTTTGCAAGACCTGACCCTGATAGCAGGAGTTTGTGAAAAAAGCTTGATGAAGACAATTAAGCTAATTGAAATGTTTGACAGAATTTACTAACCGAAAAACGCCTCAGTTAGAGGCGCTTTTTATTGCTAGGCTAATTCCAATATTATGCATAACTAGTTTAGAGGGGGTAGTTTACTATCACACCTTTGCGCGTTTGCGTGGGCTAATACTCTTCCAACAGATGTGATTTGAAAGGCTGTAGGGATGTTATTCCACCAGTCACTAATCATTTTTAGATTATCTCTTTTATTCCACTCTGACATAAAATAAGAAGCATTGATATTTCTTAAATTATGGTCCTGCACATATAGATCATATATAAGCTGGAGAGCTTTTATTTGCTCATCGTTCGGATTTTTTGAAATCTGTACAACCGAGTCTTTCGTCGGTACTAATTCGGTTAATATAATCGAGCTTATCTCTTTTCTATTTACAACGAGTATGCGCACATAATCTTCATTTAATGAATGCTCTTCTAATAAGTCTAGAGGTAATCTATTAAGCTTTAAAAGCTCTATTGCTTTAATATGATTCTCTGATTCTTTTTTTATTCCAACATCCAGATACCCAGACAATCTTTCTGAATAAATGCTTTGTATTTTGTTTAGACTCTTTAAAGGTTTAAGGCGAATAGCATCAAGTATTTCAACATGATCTAGCCACTCTATATCCTTGGGAAGAGGACTATATAAAATTTTCCCAAATAAATCATTCAATACATCCAATCCAAAATTAACTCCGCCGCTAAGTGGGTAAAAATAGCTAATAGCGTGAGATACAGTTAAACCTAGCAAGCCATCGTTCGATATCTCATCCACTATTTCGACTGCACGATTGATTCCTGCTCTAATAGTGCGGTCCTGGCCCTTCAAAAATCTATGTATTAAAAGTTCAGACAAAAGCTCGTAGTCTGCTGGCCTTTCAGTTGACGCGGCTGTTTTCTGCGCTTCGACTAAAAGTAATTGAAAGCTTGGATCCGTGAAAGCTTCAAGTGCGCCATCTATCCTTTCCATTTTCGACATTAAGCTGTTTTCAAACTCCGAAATCCTGCTATCAGCTACATTTAAAGCCTCTTGAGAGTAGTCCTTTCTCAACTGCAAATTCATTTCATGATAGATTTCTCTTGCACGTTTTTCATCAATCCCCACATTTAATACAATTTGCTGAGCTTGAATGTTTGTTGAACTATCGCCACCTTCTTGGTTTTGTCTAGTCATGATTTTTATCATTGCCTGCTTTAAAGTTGCCACCCACCTGTATGTTTATTGAATTGTTACCACCTTTTTGAGATTGTTTGTAAGATTTTGATTTGGTAGAGAAAAACCAGCCAGCAATTGCAATTGGTATGGTGATTGCTACACCGCTAAAAAGCCAATCTTTATTCTGAATAATCCAACTCATATTTTTCCTTAAAAATAAATTTAAAGATAATTCGAATGACGGGGTAGTCAGTTGCCAAATTAATTAAATAATTAAAAGATATTTGAATGTTGAAAATATTTTAACTGTTACGACGTTTAAAACCCCAATAATACTACTGCCATATTTCACAAACTGACCACCATTAGTAATCAAGCAACCCTGATTATTTGTAAGAGTATTCAACCGTGTCTGGGACGGCAAATATTCCGGCATTGAGTCATGCTTCTTCAATGGCGTCGAGCAGTTCAGATTTAATGTGACAATTTGCTTCGATTTTAAAGCCTCATTCGCGCATAGCCATGGGCATCATGTCTCATGGTAAGCAAAACTAGTAGCAAAGCTATTTTTTTGTGAGTGAAACATCCTTTAGCGGCTTTACCTGAACACTGACCTTTTCTCTTGCTTGCCAGAGGTCATAGGCTGTTTGTTCTGCCAACCAAATATCTGCACGCCCGCCGCTCTCAATCCCCAGCCATTTTTCGAGGCGTATGGCCATTTCCGGAGAAATGGCAGCGCGACTATTTAACACTTTGGATAAAGTCGGGCGGGCTACCCCTAATTGCTCGGCGGCTTCGGTTACAGATAGGCCGAGTGCGGGCAATATATCGTCACGTAGTGTTTCACCCGGATGGGGTGGATTATGCATCTGGTTCATTTGTTTTTTCATCCGCAATGATTACCCTCTCATTAAACGAGTTAGTTTTAATACGCATTTTTCTAAATTGTGCCTCGCTAACCTCAAAAGTGTCTGGGTCTGCGGCAATTCCTGCGTTTATAAGTACCTCTTCCGCCGCATCTGGCAATTCCAATATCAGTGGGTTTTTACTAAATTGGGTTGGCATGTTTAATTATTTTTCGCATTAACCTACGAGTTAAAACAATTAATTTAACATGTGATAAGGCTTTGTGGTGAAAGAATGATTAAACCAATCCTACAATGCCTACTCTCAAATATAATTCCCACTTAACTCTAAAAACTCTCAGGTAAATCCATGCGAACCGAAAACGCTGTTGCACCAAAAACTATCTACCTCAAAGACTACACGCCCGCGCCCTATCTGGCGAAGCAGGTGAATTTGAGTTTTAACCTCTTGCCGGGCAAAACCATCGTCACGTCTGAAGTGAAGTATGTGAAAAACCCGGTGGGGGTATCGAGCGACTTGGTGCTGGATGGTGAAGAGCAGACGATTGTTTCAGTGGCAAAAAATGGTGTGCCATTGAGCGATTACACGGTGGCCGATGGGCAGATGACGATTGCGAGTCCGGGGGATGAATTCACGCTTACTATTGTGAGCGAGATTAACCCCGAGGCGAATACGGCGCTGGAGGGCTTGTATCAATCACAAGGCACGTATTGCACGCAGTGCGAGGCTGAGGGGTTTAGACGCATCACTTATTATCAGGACAGGCCGGATGTGTTGAGCGTGTTTACGGTGCGCATTGAGGCGGATGCCAAGGCGTATCCGGTGATGTTGTCGAATGGTAATTTGCAGGAAGAGGGCGGCTTGCCGGATGGCAGGCATTACCGTGTCTGGCATGATCCGTTCCCTAAACCTTGCTACCTGTTTGCACTGGTGGCGGGCGACTTGGTGCGGGTGGCGGATACGTTTACCACCATGACGGGCCGCACCGTAGATTTGCACATTTATGTGCGTGCGGGCGACGAAGGCCAGTGTAGTCATGCCATGGAGTCACTGAAAAAGTCGATGAAGTGGGACGAAGAGGTGTATGGCCGCGAGTATCAGCTCGACCTGTTTAATATTGTGGCGGTGAGCGACTTTAATATGGGCGCGATGGAAAACACCTCGCTCAATGTGTTTAACACCGCGCTGGTGCTGGCGCATCAAGAGACGGCAACCGATAGCGATTTCATGAGTGTGGAAGGCGTGATTGGTCACGAATATTTCCATAACTGGACGGGTAACCGCGTGACTTGCCGTGATTGGTTCCAATTGTCCTTGAAAGAAGGGTTTACTGTTTTCCGCGACCAGGAGTTTAGTGCAGACTTGAACTCGCGTGCCGTGCAGCGGATTGACGATGTAAATGGCTTGCGCCGTTTGCAGTTTCCTGAAGATGGCAGCCCGCTGGCGCATTCGGTGCAGCCGGACCAGTTTATCGAGATCAGCAACTTTTACACCAAAACTATCTACGACAAAGGCGCTGAGCTGATTCGCATGCAGCATACCTTGCTTGGGTCACAGACTTTCCGCAAGGCCACCGATTTGTATTTTGACCGCTTTGACGGCCAGGCGGTGACTTGTGATGATTTTGTGCAGTGCATGGCTGAAGCTTCTGGCCGGGACATGACGCAGTTTTTCAGGTGGTATAAACAGGCAGGCACGCCCACCTTGGTCGCCAGCAGCCATTACGATGCGGCTCAGCAGCGTTATACGCTAAGCTTTAAACAATCGCAGCCGGAGACGCCGGGTCAGACCGACAAGCAGCCCTTGCATATCCCGATTGCGGTGGGTTTACTGGCCGCGGACGGCAGCGAGATTGTGCCTACGCAAGTGCTGGAAATGACGGCACGTGAGCAATCATTCACTTTCGATGGCATTGCTGCCAAGCCAGTGCCTTCGATCCTGCGTGGCTTCTCGGCACCGGTCAAACTGGAAACCGATTTAAGTGACGATGACTTGCGCCTGTTGCAGGTGCATGACACCGATGGCTTTAACAAATGGGAGGCCGGGCAGACGCTGGCGCTGCGCACCATACAGCGCGTGATGGCAGATCCGCAGGCGGATATCAGCCAGTTTATTGCCGATGTCGGCACCTTGATTGCGCAAGGCTTGAGCGGACAGGGTGACAAAGCCTTGCTGGCGCGCGCCTTGAGTTTGCCCATGATAGGTGTCATTGGCCAATATCTGCCGGTGATAGACCCGGCAGCCATTGATGCGGCGCGTAGCAGCATCCTTACCCAGATCAAGCGTGCGCATAAAGACGCTTTGGCCGCGCTGTATGAGGCCAACGCCAATCCGGGCGAGTTCACCATTACCCCGCAAGCCATGGGCCGCCGTGCTTTACAGGCCGCCGTGTTAGAGATGCTTACCACCACCAATGGCACTGGTTGTGCCGCACGCGCCAAAGCGCATTATGACGCAGCAGATAATATGACGGATCGGGTGACTGCATTGTCGTGCTTGTCTGACAGTACACAGCCGCAACGGGCCGAGGTGTTTGCAGACTTTTATACCCGCTTTGAAAAGTATCCGCTGGTGGTCGACAAGTGGTTCTCATTGCAAGCGATTGCCAACCGCGAGCAAATTTTTGATGACCTCGCCTTATTGCGCGCGCACCCCGATTTCAACATCAAAAATCCTAACCGCGTGCGTTCGCTGTATAGCGCGTTTGCCATTAACAATCCGGTCAAGTTCCATGATCCTAGCGGCAAAGGGTATGCCTTTTTGCGCGATGCAATTATCGAGCTCAATAGCATCAACCCGCAAATTGCCGCGCGCCTTGTGACGCCGTTGCGTGAGTGGAAGCGCTACACACCTGCCTTGCAGGCGCAGATGAAAGCGGCGCTACAAGCGGTGCTGGATACGCCTAATTTGTCGGGTGATGTGTTTGAAGTGGTGAGTAAGAGCTTGAATGGCTAATAAAAAAGCGGAGCTTAAACTCCGCTTTTTTTAATGGTCTGTTCGCACTATTTCCCCATGGCCTCGCCCAGGCGTATTGGTTTGCCTGGGTGCCAGCTGGCATTAAACTCCAGTACGTCTTTTTCAAATAACATCACCACGGTAGAACCCAACAGGAAACGGCCCATTTCTTCGCCTTGTTTCAGGCTGATGTTGCGGTCGCTGTAATTCCAATGCACCACTTTGCCCGGACGTGGCGGGTTGATAATGTGGTCTTTGGCATCGTGCCAAACGGTCGCCATGCTACCAACGATGGTTGCGCCGACCAGAACCAACACAAACTTGCCATGCTGGGCGGATTCAAAAGTGCAGACCACGCGCTCGTTACGCGCAAACAGGCCTGGCACATTGGCGGCAGTCAGGGGATTCACTGAGAATAAATCGCCAGGGACATACGTCATGCTCAGCAGTTTTCCAGCGCATGGCATATGGATGCGGTGATAATCTTTGGGGCTTAGATACAGGCAGGCAAAGCTGCCACTGTCAAAATTAGCCGCCAAGTTTGCATCGCCACCGACTAACGCCTGCGCCGTGTAATGATGGCCTTTGGCCTGGAAGATCTGGCCTAGTTCGATTTTGCCGAACTGGCTGATGGCACCATCGACTGGGCAAATAAAAGCATTATTAGCCAACGGACGAACCCCTGGTTTCAGTGGGCGGGTGAAAAACAGGTTAAACGAGGCGTAACTGGCAATATCGCCGTTGAGTGCTTCTTCCATATTTACATGATATTTGCGCACAAACCAGCCAATAAAGGCGGTAGTCAGGCGACCAGCCTGCCAGTGCGCCAGCTTGCCGGCAGCTGCAGTCAGTAATTGTTTGGGGGCGATATATTGCAGCAGAATGGCGAGTTTCACTTCTATCCCTTATCTCTCAGTTCGAGTGTGTTGCAAGCACTTGTTTTTATCATGTCTTTATTCATGATTTTACAAATAAAAAAGCACAGGCGATATACATCGGCCTGTGCTTTTTACCTATGGCCGGATTAATTTGTCATCAACCCAACCTTAGGTACTGATTCAAGGTCTAGAATTAGTTCTTAGACTGATCAACCAGTTTGTTTTTCGCAATCCAAGGCATCATGGCGCGCAGTTTGTTACCCACTTGCTCAATTGGGTGAGCAGCGTTCAAACGACGGCGAGCCGTCATTTCTGGGTAGTTAGTACGGCCTTCCAGGATGAACTGTTTAGCGTAGTTACCATTCTGGATGTTTTTCAGGCATTGACGCATAGCCTCTTTGGACTGGCTGTTGATCACTTGTGGGCCTGTCACGTACTCACCATACTCCGCGTTGTTGGAGATGGAGTAGTTCATGTTGGCGATGCCGCCTTCGTACATCAGGTCAACGATCAGTTTCAACTCGTGCAAGCACTCGAAGTAGGCCATTTCTGGCGCATAGCCAGCTTCAACCAGCGTTTCGAAACCGGCTTTCACCAGTTCAACCGCGCCACCACACAGCACTGCCTGTTCGCCGAACAAGTCAGTTTCTGTTTCTTCACGGAAGTCAGTTTCAATCACGCCACCTTTGGTGCCGCCGTTAGCTGCGGCGTAAGACAAGGCGATTTCTTTGGCTTTGCCTGAGGTGTTTTGGTAAACCGCGATCAATGAAGGCACGCCGCCACCTTTGAGGTATTCGGAACGCACGGTGTGGCCTGGGCCTTTAGGGGCGATCATGATCACGTCCAGGTCTGCGCGTGGCACGATCTGGTTGTAGTGAATGTTGAAGCCGTGTGCGAATGCCAGTGCTGCGCCTTTTTTCAGGTTAGGCGCGATTTCGGCATTGAAAATTTCTGCCATGGTTTCGTCTGGCAGCAATACCATGACCACGTCAGCGTCTTTAACTGCTGCTGCGATCTCTAAAGTGGTGTGACCAGCGCCTTCGGCTTTGGCCCAGGAGCCGCCGCCTTTACGTAAACCAATGGTGACATTCACGCCGCTGTCGCGCAGGTTGGCTGCGTGTGCATGACCTTGGGAACCGTAGCCCACAATCGTCACTTTTTTGCCTTTGATAATGCTTAAGTCGGCGTCCTTGTCGTAATAAACGTTCATCTCTGCTTTTGCCTTTCAATACAAATGCTTTGTCTGTAAAAAATAATTTCGGTTAAACCTTGAGGATGCGGTCGCCACGACCAATGCCGGAAGCACCCGTACGCACGGTTTCAAGAATCGCGCTGCGGTCTATGGCTTCAATAAACGCATCCAGTTTGCTGCAAGAGCCGGTAAGCTCAATGGTGTAGCTATTGTCGGCCACATCGATAATACGGCCGCGGAAAATGTCGCACATGCGCTTCATTTCGTCTTTATGGACGCCGGTGGCTTTGACCTTGACCAGCATCAGTTCGCGCTCAATGTGCTTGCCATCGTTGAGATCCAGCACTTTGACCACGTCAATCAACTTGTTGAGTTGCTTGATAATTTGTTCAATCACATCATCGGAGCCTGTGGTCACAATCGTCATGCGAGACAGGGTAGGGTCTTCGGTGACCGCCACCGTGAGTGATTCAATGTTGTAACCGCGGGCAGAAAACAGGCCGGCCACGCGTGATAGGGCGCCTGCTTCGTTTTCCATCAGCAGTGAAATAATGTGACGCATTATTCTTCCCCTTTCAGGCGGCTGGCCGTGCGTGGGCTCAATACCATTTCTGACAGGCCCTTGCCGTTTTCAACCATCGGGAAGACGTTTTCTGTTTGGTCGGTTAAAAAGTCCATAAATACAAATTTGTCTTTTCTATCAAACGCTTCTTTAAGGGCGCCTTCTACATCCGCCGGATCGGTGATGCGCATGCCAACGTGGCCATAAGACTCGGCCAGTTTGACAAAGTCAGGCAGGCTATCCATGTAGGATTCTGAGTAGCGGTTCTCGTAGAAGAACTCCTGCCACTGACGTACCATGCCCAAATAACGGTTATTCAACAGAATGACCTTGATCGGCAGGCCGTATTGCGCACAGGTGGACAGCTCCTGGATGTTCATCTGGATACTGCCTTCGCCGGTCACACAGGCAACTTGTGCATTTTTGTCGGCAAATTGGCAACCCATGGCGTATGGCAAGCCCACGCCCATGGTGCCCAAGCCGCCGGAGTTGATCCAGCGACGTGGCTTGTCGAACTTGTAGTATTGCGCCGCCCACATCTGGTGCTGGCCCACGTCAGAAGTCACATAGGCTTCGCCTTTGGTGACTTCCCATAACTTCTGGATTACGTATTGTGGTTTGATCACGGTGTCTGAATAGGCGTAATCCATCGACTGGATGCCGCGCCATTCATTGATTTGTGACCACCAGTCGGCGGTGTCTGTGCTCTGGTTTTCTTCTTGCGCCAAAATTTCGTTCATGTCAGACAGCACGGATTGCACGTCGCCAACAATCGGCACGTCAACCTTGACGCGTTTGGAGATGCTGGATGGGTCGACATCAATATGAATGATGGTGCGTTTGTGGCTGCTAAAGTGCTTGGGATTGCCAATCACGCGGTCGTCAAAACGCGCGCCAACCGCCAGCAACACGTCACAGTGCTGCATGGCCATGTTTGCTTCATAAGACCCGTGCATGCCCAGCATGCCGACAAACTGTTTGTCAGTGGCAGGGTAGCCGCCCAACCCCATCAGGGTGTTGGTAACAGGGAAATTCAAAGCCTTAGCTAGTTTTACCAGTTCAGCCGCACCATTACCCAATACCAGGCCACCGCCAGTGTAAATCATCGGACGTTTTGCACCCAGCAGCAGCTTGACCGCTTTTTTGATCTGGCCGCTATGGCCTTTCAAAATCGGGTTGTAAGAACGCATCTCTACCGTTTTCGGGTAGATAAAGTCAGCCACGTGCGCCGTGATATCTTTAGGAATATCGACGACCACTGGACCGGGACGGCCGGTTTTGGCGATGAAGAATGCTTTCTTGATGGTCGGCGCAATGTCTTTAACGTGCTTGACCAGGAAGTTGTGCTTCACGCACGGGCGGGTCACCCCCACCATGTCGACTTCCTGGAAGGCGTCCATGCCAATCGCTGGTACCGGGACCTGACCACTGATCACCACCAGTGGAATCGAATCCATATAGGCAGTGGCAATGCCGGTTACCGCATTGGTCGCACCTGGACCGCTGGTGACCAAGGCAACACCGACGTCCCCCGTTGCACGTGAGTAGGCATCTGCCGCATGCACAGCCGCTTGCTCGTGACGCACCAGAATGTGCTTGAAGCCATTCTGTTTATATAAAGCATCATAGATATGCAAGACCGCACCACCTGGATAGCCAAAGACGAATTTGACTTTTTCTTCATTCAGGCAGGAGACAACAATGTCCGCACCTGTCATGGATTTGGCGTGGGTGTCTGTCGCAGAGTGGGCTGAGGCGTCCATAAAACCTTGATTTTTCGGCTAATAAATGTTGAACCCTATACATTAACTTGCTTTACTAATTTGGTCAAGATTTCGCACTGACCGAGCCCGACATTCAGTTGCGTCGGATGCCATATTGCAATCCATGCAATCAATAGTTGACTTTATAAATGAGAAACATTATCATTTGCATAACAGTTAACGAGAGGCATACACGCCATGCAAAGTTTACAAGGCGCATCACCCAGCCAGTTGTTCGATCCTGACTTGCCGACCGCAAGTGCGGTGCTGGTTTCGCTGAGTTGTGTGGCAACACGCTATGCCATGAATCCCTCGGAGGATTTGGCCTTGTTGGGTTGCAGTCTGGCCCAGACCTTGAATGCGCCTGAGTATGCAGAGAGTGGTTTGATCACCTCGGCGGCCAGGCAATTGTTGCGTGAATGGCAGGAGTTGTTGCAAGCGCATCAAACCTTTGCCATGCAGCAGGCGGTGTCTGAATTTGTGACGCCGTCGGCCACCATACAGTGATAGGCGCTCGTTGCATTAAGTAGAGTACATCGTATACAAAAAACAAAAGATTAAGAAAGGCAGTATTGAAATGGCAAGAACCACCGGACCTCGACTCAAGATTATGCGCGCCCTGGGCGTGGAGTTGCCAGGGTTGTCACGCAAGTCGATTGAAGATAGACCCAATCCGCCTGGCCAGCATGGTCAGCAGGCTTCGCGTCGTCGTCGCTCGGATTTTGCCGTGAAGTTGGTGGAGAAGCAGAAGATTCGTTTTAACTATGGTGTGAGCGAGAAGCAAATGCGCAAGCTGATGCTGGAAGCGCGTAAAGGTTCGGAGCCTACCGGTGACAAATTGATGTCTTTGCTTGAGCGCCGTCTGGATAACGTGGTGTTCAGGGCCGGTTTTGCGCCGACGGGTATTGCTGCGCGCCAGTTGGTCAATCACGGGCATGTGTTGTTAAACGGCAAGCCTGTCAATATTGCTTCCGTGCGCTTGAAAGTGGGCGATGTGGTCACGCTCAAAGAGAAAAGTCGCAAAATTCCGATGGTAGCCGAGTCGATGGCGACGCCCAGTCTGACTATCCCCGAGTGGTTATCTGTGGATTCAACGACCGCCTCGGCAAAAATTGGTCACTTGCCATCCATTGAGGATGTGCCGTTCCCGATTGAAGTGCAGCAAGTGGTTGAATACTACGCTAACCGCGTTTAATTTCGCGTGCAGGTGCAAGCCTGCAGGCCAATGAATTTGAGTGGTGCTCCTAACCCCAACATGTCACTGCTCAAATAGGCGTGTTTTTAATGCGCCAAATTACCCCTGGTAAGGGTGTTCCTTGAAATCTGATGCCGCAGTGCGCAAGCATGTAAGTCGGCTTTTTTTTGGACTGGATTGTAGATGACGAATCGCTTGCAGCCTGAGTTGAATCAAGGGCAAAATGCCGCCAACGCGACTCAGACCGGCGTGCCTGTGGTGGATGCCAATGAATTGCTGGGGAAGCGCGGCGTGGTAGCCATTATGCATGGTCGTGATGAGTACCGACTCACCCGGACCAGGCAAAATAAATTGCTGCTGACCAAGTGTCAGGACAATATAGGGCATGGCGTCTCTTCATGATTAAGAGCGCGTTGGGTGTGGTGAAATATCAATGTGAAGCAGGCAACCAGCAGGTTGCCTTCAGCACTTTAATAAACAGTCTTTTTGTAGGAGATGGACGCTAATGGCGCAACGTGAGTCTTTGCGTGGGTTGTCGTTGAAGCCCACCCGGATGTCGGCTACCAGCTTGCCTGAGTTGAGTTTGCATAAGCGGCAGTTGGGCGAGCTGGCGGGGGTGTTTCGCTGGTCAGTACTGGCGACTGAGCAGTTGCTCATGCGTGACCGCCGCCAGGGATGGCACGCAGTGGGCATGCTGCTGGTGGTCGCGCTGCATGCACTGGTGATCGCCAGTTTTCTGCTGTTTGAAGAGGAACTCATTGAGTTGCCCAAGCCAGAGCCAATCACGGTATCGTTGATTACCTTGCCTGCAAAAAAAGAGGAGGCGCCTGCGCCAGAGGTGGTACCCATCATCAAGCAGCAGCCGGTGGTGAAACCGGTGATCAAACCAAAAGAAACGCCAGTCAAGCCCATAGAGCGCCCGGCACCAGTGGTGGAGCGGATCACGGAAACCACGCCAGATCAGCCCAAGTTTGAAGCCAGCACCCAGCCTGCCGCGCCGCCGCTGGAAGCACCGCAAGCGGCTGCCCCTAGCAAGCCCGCACCTGCGCCTGCTGCGCCACCCAAGCACGAGGTGGAAGAAAAAGAGGAGCCGCCAAAGTTTGGCGTGGCTTACCTGAACAACCCGGCGCCGGAATACCCGCGGTTGTCGCAGCGCGCCGGTGAAGAGGGGCGCGTGTTGCTCAGGGTGCTGGTGTCGGCAGAAGGTCAACCGGAGTCGGTAGAGATTTTTAAAAGCAGTGGCTATGAGCGGCTGGACAAGGCGGCACTCAATGCCGTCAAGCAATGGCGGTTTGAGCCAGCCCGCAAAGGCGGCAAGGCGCTCAGCGCTTTCGTCAATGTGCCATTGTCTTTCTCACTCACACAAAATTAAATCAGTTTTTATTGAAAGGAACGTTTGATGCAATCAACTAGTGGTTTGGCATTTATTACCGAGGGTGGGGTTGTCTCGGTCATCGTGGCGCTGGTGCTGCTGACCATGTCGGTCATGAGCTGGTATTTTATTGTGGTCAAGGCTTGGCAAGTCTTCAAGCACAAGCGTGAAGTCACGGCTTATGTTAAGCAGTTCTGGCGCAAAGCGACTTTGCAAGAGGCCCTGCAGGATACGCAGATGCAATCACCAGCGTTCCGCCTGGCGCTGACTGCCGTGGAATCTACCCAGCACCATCAGCAACATGCCAGCCAGTCTCTGGGCGCGGCTTGCAGCCAGGATGAGTTTGTTGCACGCCAGTTGCGCCGTACCTTGTCGCAAGAGCAGGCAGGCATGGAGAGCGGGTTGTCTGTCCTTGCTTCTGTGGGCAGCGTGGCTCCATTTGTTGGTTTGTTCGGCACGGTGTGGGGGATTTACCACGCGCTGACCGCGATTGGTCAATCCGGCGTGGCGACCATCGACAAGGTGGCCGGCCCGGTTGGTGAAGCCTTGATTATGACGGCGATTGGTCTGGCAGTGGCGATCCCGGCTGTGTTGGCCTATAACGCCTTTATCAAGGCGAATCGCAGTGTCATGGCCGAGCTCGAGAATTTTGCGCAAGACTTGCATACCTTGCTGACTACGGGTGCGCCATTGATGATCAAGCAAGGTCAGAAACCTGCCAATGTGACTGAGCTGCACGCTAAAGTCGCAAGCAAAGGTGGCAACCTATGATGGGGCAAAATCCTTTTAGCGCGGGTGAACACACCCAGCCCATGAGTGAAATCAACACCACGCCACTGGTGGATGTGATGCTGGTCTTGCTGGTGATTTTTATCATTACTGCGCCCTTGCTGACACATGCGGTCAAGATTGATTTGCCTCAGGCCACCTCGCAGCCGCTGGAGGAAAAGCCGGAAGTGATTGATCTGGCGGTGGATGCCGACGGTAAGCTGTTCTGGAACGATAGCGAAATCCAGGCGCCAGAGTTAGCAGCCAAGTTGCAGGAAGAGGCGGGCAGACAGCAGCAGTCAGAGTTGCAGATTCGTGCCGATAAAAACACCCGCTATCAGGTGCTGGCCGAGGTGTTGGCCAAGGCGCAAACAGCGGGCATGAAAAAAATTGGCTTTGTCAGCCAGCCTCAACCTTGATTCAAATTCATCTGAGTTAACCATTGCATATGAAACAGCAAACCATCCGCCGCTGGGCATGGATCCATAAATGGAGCAGTCTGGTCTGTACAGCATTCATGTTGCTGCTATGCCTGACCGGCCTGCCCCTGATTTTTATGCATGAGCTGCATCATCTGCTGGGTGACCAGATTGAAACGCCTGTGATCAGTCATGCCGGGCCCAATGCCAGCATGGATAGCCTGATGGCGGCGGCCAAAGCCCGTTACCCCAAGCTGGTGCCGCAATATATGTACCGCGAAGAAGACGAGCCCTTGCAGTGGGTGGTCCGCTTGGGTGCGACGCCGACTGACATCGCGAATACCCACAATGTGGTACTCGATGCGCGTACGGCACAGGTGTTGGGTGAGCCCAAGGATGACGAAGGCTTTTTATATGTGATGTTCAAGCTGCATGTTGATTTATTCGCGGGCTTGCCTGGCATGTTGTTTCTGGGTTTGATGGGCTTTTTGCTGTTGATTGCCCTTATTTCCGGCGTGGTGCTGTACGCGCCTTTCATGCGCAAACTGCCGTTTGGCGAGATTCGTCACCAGCGTGGCGACAAGCTCAAGCGCCTTGATATCCATAACTTTCTGGGCATCGTCACGCTCTGCTGGTTGCTGGTGGTGGGGGCGACCGGCGTGATCAATGCCTGGTCGGATTTGCTGATTAAATACTGGCAATTTGACCAAATGGCGCAAATGGTCGCGCCCTATAAAAACCTGCCTCCACCGACAGCGTTTGCCTCACTGCAGCAGTCTTTGCAAGTGGCGCAGCGTGCCGAACCCGAGATGCAATTAGGCTTTATCGCTTTTCCCGGCACGCCTTATACCAGCCAGCATCATTATGGCATTTTCATGCGTGGCGATAGCCCGCTGACCAAGCGCCTGTTCAAGCCGGTACTGGTCGATGCACAGACCGCACAGCTGACCGATAGTCGCCCGCTGCCCTGGTATCTGGTGGGCTTGCTGGTGTCGCAGCCGTTGCATTTTGGCGATTATGGTGGCATGACCTTGAAGTGGATTTGGGCGGTGCTGGATCTATTAAGTATTGTGGTGTTGTGGACCGGGCTCAAGCTCTGGTGGAAAAAGCGCCACCAATATGTGCCGGATATTCAAACGCGCATCATACTAAGTGAGGCGAGCTGAGCATCTGGTTTTATGAATAGCGTTTTTGTGAATATCGACACTGTTTGTGAATTTAAACCTCTGGGGTTTCAACGGCGATGTCTCAATAGGCGAACATGAATCATGGTCACACATCTGTTTATGCAAAATAAATCACTGTCACAAATCTTTTTATGGCCGCTGGTCATTGGCCTCATCACTGTTCTGGGCCTGGTCACCGCCTTGCTGGTAGATGATGCCCGCGAATTGCTGTCGGATGCAGCGGTGGCGCTGCCGATTGTGATCAGCCTTTATTACTATCTTTGCAAGCCGCGCTTGCCTGCCCGTTTTTTGCCCGGCCAGCCTGGGCGCGCCCGCAAGTAAGTCTTTTTTTGATTGCCCCGGCAAGCTGCCGGGCCGTCTTTAGTTTAGCCAGCCACCGAGTCGTCACTCCAGTAGCCAGCCAGTTTTTAAATTGGATGATTGGAGCATAGATGAAACTCACTTTTAACCCCCGCCTTTCCGCGAACCGGCCTTCTTTTTCAGCGCGCTTATTGTTAAAAGCCGCGCCGCTGGCCGTGGTTGCCAGCACTTTATTGCTACAAGCCTCTGCGCAGGCCGCAGATCATTGTGAAGTCACGGTAGAAGCCACGGATGCCATGACCTATAACGTCAAGGAAATTGCTGTGCCCAAAGCCTGTGCCTCTTTTGCTATTCGCTTGAAGCATACCGGCACCATGGCTAAAAACATCATGGGCCATAACCTGGTAATCAGCAAACAGGCTGATGAACAGGGCGTATTGCAAGATGGCATGAAGGCAGGCATCGCCAAGTCTTTTGTCAAACCGCAGGACAGTCGCGTGCTCGCCGCCACCCAGGTGATTGGCGGTGGTGAGAGTGCAGAGACCAGCCTTACACCCAAGCAGCTGGATGCATCAGCCAGTTATGTCTTCTTTTGCTCATTCCCCGGCCATGCCTCGATGATGAAAGGCACGCTCAAGCTGATCTAGTCCTTGCAGAACCTGCCTGCACCGGCAGGTTCAAATGGGCACAGGGCCCAGTTGCGGGCGGTCACTTTGTTTCTTACTGGCAGTAAAAGCAAAGCGTTACCGCGGCTAAAACATGATGAGTGCGTTTGAGGAGAACACGATGCAAGACACACAAAAATTACAGGCCGTTGGCACTGAAGCCAATGCGTTCCACCGGCAGTTTCAATCCCTGCAGTTAGCGACCACCAGTGATCAGGGATGGCCTGAAGCCAGCTATGCCACTTTTGTCGAGCACGAGCAGCGGTTTTATATTTATGTGAGTGAGTTGGCCGCCCATTGCGCCAATTTGCAACATCACGGTCGTTGCTCGGTGATGTTTATCGAAAGCGAGCAGGCAGCCATCCATCCATTTGCCAGAAAGCGTCTTGTGCTGCAATGCCAGGCGCAAGAAGTGCCTAGGGATGAAGCTACGTTTGTATTGGTGATGGATCAGTTTCATGCCAAATTTGGCAAATTTATGGAAGTGATCGCCAAACTGACGGACTTTCACCTGTATGCCTTAACACCGTTAGAGGGCAGCTATGTGGCTGGCTTTGCCAAAGCCTATCGCCTGACCGGCCAGGATTTATCTGAGGTGGCGCACCGTAACGAACAAGGCCATCGTGCGCCAGATAGCGCCAGTCAGGCGGATCTGGATGCGTTGGTTTGATGGCATGGATAAGCAGAAAACACGTATTCATGCCATGAACACTTCAGTGGCGGCCAGACGGCAATTTTTACAGCAAGCGGGTGCATTGGGAATCACAGCCCTATTGCCCCAGTCTTTGGTGTGGGCCGCAGACACCGGGCCCGCGAGCCAGCGCATCGTCAGTATCGGCGGTGCTCTGACAGAAATGATATATGCACTCGGTGCCAGCCAGACCTTGGTCGGTGTAGATACCACTTCGCTTTTTCCGGCGGCTGCCACCAGGTTACCCAGTGTTGGCTATGCACGCACCTTGTCCAGCGAAGGGATTCTGGCATTGGCGCCGACCCTGGTGGTCGCCACTGAGGATGCCGGGCCCCCGGCCGTACTAAGGCAAGTTCAGGCGGCAGGTGTGCCGCTAAGTATTCTGGCGGCGCATGACCGCTTTGAAGGCGTGGTAGATCGCATGCAACAGCTTGGGCGTTTGCTTGATCGTACGCCAGCGGCGACGCAGTACGTAGACAAACTCAAAGCCGACTGGCAACGTGTGCGTGCGCCGATTCTGGCACGTAAAGGGCAGGGCTCACGTGTGCTGTTTGTGTTGTCACACGCCCCCGGCCAGGTCATGGTGGGAGGGCAGGGGAGCAGTGCCGAGGCCATGTTGCATTATGTGGGCGCACGCAATGCGGTACAGGGGTTTCAGGGCTTTAAACCGTTGACCCCCGAGGCCGTGATTGCGGCGCAGCCAGAGATCGTTTTGTTCACAGAGCAAGGGCTGGCGGTGGTGGGTGGAGTCGAAGGCGCACTGCGGCTGCCTGGCCTGGCGCAGACGCCTGCCGGGGAGCATCGCCGGATTGTGGCGCTGGAAGCAATGTTCATGCTAGGTTTTGGGCCACGATTGCCGCAGGCCGTCGCCGCACTTGATCAATTGCTCGGCAAGGCCATGACCCTATGATTAGCGCAACCGGCTGGCCGGTCTTCTGCGAGCGCCTAACCACCCGTTTTGCAACATATCCTTCCTGGGGTTTGGGTCTTGTCTTGCTCATCCTGCTCGCATTGTCGGCCTGGGCGGGGGCCGTCCCCGTGACGTTGGCTGACTGGCGCATCGGCTGGTTGAATGACTCCGCTCATCCGCTCACAGGCGGTGCTTATGTGCTGTGGAATCTGCGATTGCCGCGCATTCTGTTTGCGGCACTGGTTGGGGCTGCCTTGGGATTGTCGGGCGCGCTCACGCAAGGCCTGTTTCGTAACCCGCTGGCCGACCCGGGGTTGCTGGGGGTGAGTAGTGGTGCCGCCTGCGCGGCGGCGTTAACGATTGTGCTGCTGGCTGGCTCGGGAATAGAGATTCCCATCACTTTACGCTATTGGCTGTTACCACTGATGGCTTTTGTCGGTGCGGTAAGTGTCTGCTTTTTGCTGGATGGCGTGGCGCGCTGGCTCACGGCTGATTCGATTGCCGGATTGTTACTGACCGGAATTGCGCTCAATGCGCTGGCTACCGCTGTCATAGGCTTATGCACCTATCTGGCGACGGATGAACAGCTGCGTAGCCTCACGTTCTGGACGTTAGGGTCGCTGGCGAGTGCCAGTTGGCGGCTGGTGCTGTTGTTGTCGCTGTTGTTAATCGGCGCGTTGGCCTATATGCAACGGCTGGTGAATGCAATGAATGCACTGGCGCTCGGTGAGGCGGCGGCCGCGCATGTCGGCATTCACGTGCGTCAATTACGCCGCCGTGTCATTGTGTTGGTGGCGCTATTGAGCGGGTTTGCCGTCGCCTGGTGCGGCATGATCGGTTTTATCGGCTTGGTCGCCCCACATATTGTGCGTTTATTGATCGGGCCTGATCAGCGTCGTCTATCTCCCCTTGCCATGCTGGTTGGCGCCATCCTGTTGCTATTGGCTGATACTGCGGCTCGTACGCTGGCGATTCCCACAGAAATTCCAGTTGGGATTTTTACGGCATTGCTGGGTGCGCCGTTCTTCTTGCTATTGCTCGGGAGCCTCAGAAAAGGCGGTCATCTATGAGCCATCGCGCTGCACATTTGCTCGAGCTGCAAGCCGTGACGCTCAAATTAGGCGGCCATGTTTTTGGTCCGTTTTCGATGACCGTGCAGCCAGGTGAGCGGATTGCGGTGCTCGGACCCAGTGGCGCCGGTAAATCTACCTTGCTCAAGTTGCTCGCGCGCGAGCATGTGCCCAGTAGTGGCCAAGTCAGGCTGCGTGAGCGTTGTTTGACAACGTGGTCACTGGTCGACTTAAGCCGCCAACGCGCCATCTTGCCACAGTCGCATGAGGTCGCCTTTGGTTTGCCCGTTGAACTGGTGATTGGTCTTGGCCGGGTCGCCAGAATGGTCGATCCTGATTTAAATGTGATAGTGCGTCAGGCGGCAGAACTGGCGTGTGCCCGGCACTTGCTGTCGCGCCGGTTCGATACCCTGTCCGGTGGCGAAAAGGCGCGCGTCCACCTTGCCAGGGTCTTTGCGCAATTGTGGGATATCGAGCAAGGCATGTTGATGGTGGATGAGCCGATGGCGGCGCTCGACCCGGGCTTGCAGTGGCAACTGATGGCCGCCATGGATCAGTTTGCCCGCCAGCGTGGGCATGCGATTTTCGCCATCTTGCATGATATCAATCAGGCCTTGCAGGGATTCGACCGGCTCGTGCTGATTAAAGCCGGGCGTCTCATCGGCGATTATCCGCGCAGGCAAATTGCCCTGTCGACGTTGGCTGAGTTGTACGAAGTTAATTTGGTCAGCGCGGTCACCGAGCAAGGGCAAATGCTGGTTGCTCCCGAGGCGGCCCTAGTCACTTCTGTTGATTTTATGAATGATAATTGTTATCATTCAATATATTAATGCAAGCCAACGAGTCATTTATCTCCTGTAGCCAGCGATTGTTTACTGGAGTTTTTGTATGTACTCGTTTCGTATCCCTGCAATCCCGCTTGTATTTGTGATTGCTCTCCCAGCAATAGCTTCCAGTGAGGAAGTAGCACCCAAAGTTGAAACCGATACCTTATCTGAGGTGTCTGTGAGCGCGAAAAAAAGTAGTAAAAGAGATAAATTCATTACGCAAGACCGTGCGACTTCAGTGGGTAAAAGCCCCGTTTCAGTGCAAGATATGCCTCAGTCCGTCACTGTTGTGGATGTCGAGCAGGCACGAGAAATGGGGGCTTTGAATATTCAGGATGCTCTGACTTACAGTGCTGGCGTCTATGCTGGTAACTTTGGATTTGATACCAGAATAGACTCTGCCTCAGTTCGCGGCTTAACTCCATCTATGTTCCAAGATGGTTTGCGTAATTTGTATGGCTCCTACAATAACACCAGAACGGATATCTATATGCTTGAACGCATAGAAGTCTTGAAGGGGCCTTCTTCATCTGTGTTCGGGCAGTCAGATTTGGGTGGTATTGTGAATAGCGTGTCCAAACGCCCCAAAAAAATAGCCGCACGTGAAGTGAATCTGCAATATGGTATGTATGACCGTAAGCAACTCGGTATCGACTTTACAGGTCCTCTGAGTGAGGATGGCGAATGGCTTTATCGACTGGTGGCTTTAAAGCGAGACAGTGGTACACAGGTTGATTATGTGAAAGATGATGCCGTGGTGTTTATGCCCTCGGTGACTTGGCAGCCAAGTGATAAAACCAGTATCACTATGCAGTATGTGCATCAGGAAACTGATAGTACGGTTTCAGCACAGTTTTTGCCTTCTCGAGGAACGATCCTTCCAGGACCATTAGGTCGAATATCCAGCCGGACCTTTGTCGGGGAGCCTGGCTGGGATCGCTACGACACCAAAAAAGACGAAGTGTCATTGTTCGTAGATCAGGCGATTACTGACCAAATTAAACTTGTGGCAAATTTGAGAAAAGTTAACTCAGATACGATCACACGGGAACACTGGACTCGAGTTGGAGCTAACCCTGATAGCACAGGCAATATACAGCGTACCATTCACGCTGCTGACCGCAGTACCAATGTATTTTCAAGCGATACACGCTTGCAGGGCAATTTTGCGTTAGGACCGACCAAGCATTTGGTGTCTTTAGGAATGGATTACCAAGATGCATTATGGACAGAGCGTAATTACACCTCTACAACCTCTGCATTTGGCATCAATGTTTATAACCCGGTATATGGCAATGTCGATTATGGTGCATTAGTCGGCGCTGAACGGGACAATAACAAAATCGTGCAGACGGGCTTTTACTTGACCGAACATATGGAATGGGGCCCCTGGGTTGTTTCTGGAGCTCTGCGTCGAGATCATGCGACAAATACCTTGCTCAAGGTTGGTGCTACGCCAGATGTTTATGCGCGTAATTCAGTAACCACGGGACGCTTGGGTCTGATGTATCGGTTCGAGAGTGGAGTCTCACCTTATGTTAATTACTCTGAAGCATTTGTGCCGAATTTGGGTACTGATGGGAATAATGGTGTGCTAAAACCTACTGAAGGAGAACAACACGAAGCTGGGATGAAATATTACTCTCCAGATGGCAACACATCAGCAGCGTTTGCTTGGTTTGAGATTGAGCAACTCAATAGAGTTATTCAAGGGAACACCCCGGGTGGTTTGCAACAAACCGGTGCATTAACCAGAGGTTGGGAGGTCGAGGCCAAGCATCGAATGGGTGATTGGGAGCTGCTTGGCAACTACAGTCGCATGAATGCGTTTAACGACACGACCAAAATTAGGTTGCCATATGTCGCAGAAAAATTGGGGTCAGCCTGGGCACAATACAAAATCAACTCAAATTGGCGCGCTGGGGTGGGGGTGCGTTATTTAGGTGACAACGTCGGTTTTGGTGGTTTGCCCACAGTGCCATCAGTTACCTTGTTCGATGCCATGGTTGGATTTAACTATGGGAAATGGGACTTGCGCGCCACGATTAGAAATATCGCTGATAAGGAGTTTATTTCCTGGTGTCGCGGCAATGGTCAAGATTGTGGATATGGCGAACGCCAGAATGCTGTCCTCTCTGCAAACTATACCTTTTAACACCAACTTTTATATATACAACCAAGCACCGCTTACGTGCTTGGTTTTTAACTTTTTGAGGTTATCAAACATGAACGCTTATAAAAAAGTCCTGATTGCAGTCATGTATGCAACGGTTTTTATGGATGCTTCCGCTGAAGAGTCTGAATTAGACACTTTGGGCGAGGTGAAAGTGAAAGCTTCTGCTGATGCGAATGCTAAAGGCCTGATGAAGCCTTATGCTGGCGGACAGGTTGCGAAAGGCGGGCGGGTTGGCGTGCTTGGTAATAAAGATGCCATGGATACCCCATTTTCAATCAACGCCTATACCAATGAGTTGATCCAGAACCAACAGGCAAAAAGTGTAGGGGATGTGTTACTAAATGATCCTTCCGTACGCGTTGCCCGTGGCTTTGGCAACTTTCAGGAGTCATATTTTATTCGTGGTTTTCAACTGTATTCCGATAGTGTTGCATATAACGGGTTGTATGGAATACTTCCAAGACAGTATATTGCGGCCGAGCTCTTTGAGCGTGTTGAGGTTCTGCGTGGTGCCTCCGCATTCTTAAATGGGACAAGCCCGAATGGGGATGCCATTGGAGGCTCGATTTCTTTACTGCCAAAGCGAGCACCAAATGATCCATTGAGCTTAGTAAATGCTGGCTGGAGTTCTGGTAACCAACAACTTATTTCTGCAGATGTGGCAAGACGTTTTGGCCCGGATGACAGTGCCGGTATTCGGTTGAATGTGTCTAGGCGTGATGGCGGTACTGCAGTTGATAAAGAACATGCTGAAGTTGATCTGATTTCGCTGGCATTAGATTGGCGCGGCGAGAATTTGCGGTTGTCTGGGGATATCGGTTATCAGGATAATCATCTGAAGCAAACGCGCACAAACGTCACGCTTGCTGCGTCGACAGGTGTACCGCGAGCGCCTAGTAGCGATTCAAACTGGGCACAGCCATGGTCTTACTCTAATGAGCGGGACACCTTCGGGACTTTGCGTGGTGAATACGATTTAACTGACAAAGTGACAGCTTACTTTGCCGGAGGCTTCCGTGAGTCACATGAAGCTAACTCGTTAGCAAATTTGACAGTCAACAACTCTGCGACTGGCACGGGTACTTTCTATCGTTTTGACAATACCAGAGAAGACTCGGTAAGAACCGGTGAAGTTGGCCTAAAAGGTAAGTTTGAAACGGGTTCTATCAGCCATGACGTTGTATTAAATGCAAACTTATATCATTTTGAGAAAAAAGCAGCGTATACGTTTGATTCTGGTAATCAGCTCAATACCAACTTATATGCCCCAACTTATTATGCCCTGCCTGCATTTACTGCAGGCGCAGGTTCAGGTGGTGTGTTGGATAATCCGAATACGACAGGTAGAACGATTTTACGTAGCCTTGCCATAGGTGACACACTGGCCATGTTAGATAATCAGTTGTTGTTGACGCTAGGGGTGAGAAGTCAGCAAATAGCTGCGACAACCTATGATTACAATGGCGTGTTTAGTAGTGCGTACGACAAGACGAAGCTGAGCCCTGTGTTGGGTGCGGTAGTAAAACCCTGGGACGGCATCTCTCTCTATGCTAATTACATTGAAGGCTTGTCACAAGGGGCAACAGCTCCAGGAACCACCGCTAATCGAGGTGAGACGCTTGCCCCCTATGTCTCAAAACAGAAAGAAGTGGGAGCCAAGTTTGATTTTGGTAAGGTTCGGGTGACTACTGCTTACTTTACCACTGAGAAACCACGCGGTTTTATCAATGCGGCGAATGTATTTACTTCGCAAGGGAAAGAAGAGCACCAAGGGGTTGAACTGATGACTTATGGTCAGATTTCGCCCAGTTTGCGGGTGTTGGGGGGGATTACCTGGTTGGATGCCAAACAGAAGAATACGGGCAATGCCTCGACGGAAGATAAGCAAACGATTGGTATTCCAGATCAACAAGCTAACCTGGGTCTAGAGTGGGATGCATTTATGGTGCCTGGTTTAACATTTGATGCGCGTGTGATTACTACTGGCCATGTGTATGGTAATGGCACAAACACTCAAAGACTGCCAGGTTGGACCCGTTTAGATATCGGCGCAAGATATGCGACTGAGATTGAAGGGCATTTATTAACCGTTCGTGGCCGTATTGATAACATCACAGATCGTGATTATTGGGCCTCTGCAGGTGGTTATGCAGGGCTAACCTCTAATTCCGGCTATCTGGTGTTGGGTGCGCCACGGACTATCACCGTCAGCGCCCAGCTTGATTTTTAAATACGAGGTAATTTGTTTTGCGTTCGTCTTTATTATTGGTACATCGGTGGTTAGGCATGGCTAGTGCTTTGTTTCTAATGATCACCGGGCTCACTGGTGCCATTATTTCATGGGATCACGAGATTGATACGTTACTGAATCCAGCGTGGATGCATAGCAAGTCACAAGGTGCGCATCAGTCGACATTAGTGCTTGCAAAACAGGTGTCAGAGCGCTATCCACAAGTTCAGGTCAGTTCGATTCCGCTGAGTGTTGAAGAGGGGCATACGCTGACCATTGGCGTCAGGCCATTATCTAATCCACCGGATGGCATGGTGCCTGTTAAATTTAACCAGGTGTTTATTGACCCCGTCACCGGCCAGGAGCTAGGCAAGCGGGAGTGGGGCGCCGTGTGGCCGGTAGATCGGACCAATGTCGTCTCTTTTTTGTATAAGCTGCATTACAGTTTGCACCTGCCCGAAATGTGGGGAATCGACCGCTGGGGACTATGGTTGTTAGGCGGCGTTGCGCTGATTTGGCTGATTGATAGTTTTGTCGGTTTTTATCTTACCTTGCCCAAGTTTGCCAACACCGCAAAAACCAAATTGCACAAAGTACAACAGAACACCCAAGCCTCGTTCTGGAAGCGCTGGTGGCCTGCATGGAAAATGCGCTGGAACAGCAGTACGCACAAACGTTACTTTGATATGCATCGTGCTTTTGGCTTATGGACATGGATATTGCTGATGATTCTGGCATTTTCTGCCTTTGCCCTTAATTTACGCCGTGAAGTCTTTATGCCAGTCATGAAGTCTGCGTTCACACTGACGCCCACTCCTTCAGATATACGTCCGCGCTTACCGGTCTCACAACAATTACCACCGCAGGTAGATTATGGAAAAGTGCTGGCGATGGCGATCAAGGAGGCGCGTAGGCAAGGCTGGCATGAGCCAGCAGGACGCATTTCTTATAGCGCGGCATACCAGTTGTTTAATGTGGATTTTTATTATCCTGATGCCGATCATGGTGTGGCAGGTGCCGGCCATAAGCGTTTGTATTACGATGGTTTGGATGCACATTATGTTGGCAAACGTATTCCTTGGGAAGGCACAGCAGGTGATGTGATTGTGCAAGCCCAATTCCCCCTGCATTCTGGCCGTATCTTGGGCCTGCCCGGCAGGATTATGATTTCTGTCATGGGAATGGTGGTGGCCACGCTTTCTGCAACGGGCGTGTATTTATGGTGGAAAAAGCGCAAGGCACGAAGCATTTCTGAGGGAATGCTGCGCATGAATTCGTTGCGTACGCATTGATAAAAGCGGACACCAAACTTGTACTTTTTAATGAGAATTGTTATCATTTAATGCTTTAAAGCAAGCCAACGAGTCATCACTCCTGTAGCCAGCAGTTCATTTACAGGGGAATCTCGTGCGTAGTACACAACAAAAATATCTATTTCGCCATCGCCACCTTTTAGCCGCGTTGATGCTTGCTCTACCTTATTTGGCCAGTGCCGAAGAGTCTGGGCAAAAAAAAGAGCTTGATTCATTACCAGAGGTGAAAATTACCTCCAAAGCAGAAAAAAATCGGCCGTCTGAAAAAACGAAGTCTTACACGGTAAAGTCTATTTCAACGGCAACCAGGTTAAATACCAGCATTCGTGAGACGCCACAGTCTATTTCGGTCATTACCCGTGAGCTATTAGATAATTTTCGTGTGCTCAGTGTGAATGAGGCCTTGTCTTATGCAACCGGCATTAAAGTTGAGCAGTTTGAGACAGACCGTACCGAATATACAGCACGCGGGCTGAACATTACGAGCTTTCAAATTGATGGGCTCAACTCTCCTATTAGTTTTAGTGGTACAAACTATGGCGATTTGGATATGGCGGTATATGACCGTATTGAAGTGTTACGTGGTGCCAATGGTCTAGTGGCCGGGACCGGTAATCCTTCGGCAACCATTAACTTTATTCGTAAACGTCCGACGACGGATTTCCAAGCAAAAGCCAATGCTTCTATAGGGTCTTGGGACAATCGCCGTTTAGATGCTGATGTCTCTGGTGCTCTAAATGCTGATGGCAGTGTACGCGGACGTTTGGTCGTGACGAATCAAAATAGAAACTCCTACCTTGACCGCTACAGTAACGAAAGAAATGTGGCGTATGGAGTCATTGAGGCAGACTTGACCGAGAACACGAATGTGGCATTTGGTCACACTTACCAAAAGAATGATTCCAGCGGCAATAACTTTGGAAGCTTGCCATTATTGTATTCCGATGGGACCAAGCGACATTATAAAGTGTCAGATTCCCCAGCCACTGATTGGGCATATATGCGGGTGGGCACCCATGTCAGTTTTGCTGAACTGACGCATTATTTTAATAATGAATGGAAAGTCAAAGGTCAGTTAACCCACAAAGATACTGCATCTGAAGGCAGGTATAACTATGTAGCTGGTAATGAAAATCGCGCGACTGGTTTGGGCACCTATACCAGCTACCCTTATATTTACAGCTTTCAGACCAAAGACCACGTGGCTGATATTTACGCGAATGGGCCTTTTGAGTTGGCTGGTCGTAAGCATGAGCTGGTCGTGGGCACGACCTGGAGCAGGTCATATATGAAAGAGTACTCTCGTACTGGAGATACGCTTGGCAATGTGTTTGTCAGTAGCTTTGATGCCTTGGGTGATTTCCCAATGCCAACATTCGGTCCTAAAAGTAAAAGCTCGGATTACCAGAGTACGATTACCAACATCTACACCGCAGCCAAGCTTAACCCAACAGAGGCTTTAAAAGTAACGATAGGTGGCAGTTTGCTTAGCTACGAGTTAAAAGGCGTGGCGTATAGCGTTGACCAATCAGCGAATGAGAATAATAAATTCACCCCTTACGCTGGCGCCGTCTACGATTTGAGTGAAGAGCACTCTTTGTATGCCAGTTACACCGGCATTTACAGGCCACAAGTAGAGCGGGGTTCTAACTTGAAACCCCTCGCTCCACTACAAGGCAAAAATTATGAGACGGGTATTAAAAGTGAGTGGTTTAACAAAACGTTGAATAGCTCATTTGCATTGTTTAGAACCGAGCAAGAGAATCAAGCTGTATCAGTACCAACGACGGGTCCGGTTGCAATTTATAGAGGCATTCAAGCCACTACTAAAGGCTATGAGTTTGATCTGTCCGGTGAGCTCAGTGAGCATTTAAGTATCAATGCAGGTTACACACGTTTAATGAGCATCAAAGGTGAGAACGATCAAAATGTAAATCCATTTGTCCCCCGCCACCTTGTGCATCTGACGACTGTTTACAAGGTCCCCTCCGTAGACAACCTGAAGGTAGGCGCAAGCGTCAATTGGCAGAGTGATACACATGTGGATATCGCCTTAAACGGTAATGATATTCGCTATAAACAAAGTAGCTACGCTGTTTTAAATCTCATGGCGAATTACAAGATTGACCAGCATTGGGATGCGGCGTTGAATGTTTATAACGTGACCAATGAGAAGTATCTCTCCAGCTTGCGTTATGCCTATGCGGGCCAAGCTTACTATGCTGCGCCCATGAGCGCTTTAGCCACACTTACGTGGCGTTATTAAAGCGCCAACCTCTTAGCAATCCGGTATGTTTACTGGCCCCTGACAGGGAGGGGTGCTGAGGGTTGTGAAAATAAAAATCAGATTGATCTTGTTGTTTGCCAGCCATCGAGTTTCGCACTCCAGTAGCCAGCTTTATTTAATGGGAGTGTTGTGTGACCGTGATTCGATTAAAAACAGTTTATTTGTCGTTGTTGTTAGCCTTGCCGATGTCGGCTGTTTGGGCGCAGGGGGAGGCTGGGAAGACTGCTTCTGCGCCAGCTGCAACAAACACTGATGACGATCAGCAAACTCTGGGTGAAGTTGAGGTTTCGACCAGCCGTCGCCAGAGTTTTCACTCAAACACGGTACAGGTCGGAACTTTCAGAGACATGAATCCGCTGGACGTGCCCTTGACCGTGAACACGGTGACGCGTGAGGTGTTGGATGCGCAAGCGACCAATTCATTGTTTGGCGCATTGCGGAACACCGCAGGGGTTTCACGCTCGCAATTGAGTGGCTCGACTTATGACAATATTGCGATCCGCGGCATTCTGGTCGAGAACCGCGGAAACTACCGGCTCAATGGTTCGTTGCCGATTATTAATCTGATTGATACCCCACTAGAAAACAAAGAGCGGGTAGAAGTGCTCAAAGGGGCTTCGTCTCTGTATTACGGCTTGGTGCCGCCTTCTGGCATTATCAACCTAGTGACCAAGCGCGCTGGAAAAGTTGAAAACAAAAGCCTCACCCTCTCCACCAATCAATTTGGCGCGCGTAGTGCTCATGTCGACTATGGCAAGCGTTTTGGCGCTGAACAGCAGTTTGGCGCACGCTTTAACGTGGTCACTGGCAGCGAAGATATTGGCATTGACCATTATGACGGCAGCCGTGGTCTGGTCTCAGCCGCATTGGATTGGCGTGCAAACGATAAATTGTCTTTCAAACTTGACCTTGAGCATTACCGCAAAGATGTTTCAGAGCAGGCAGCGATTGTAGTGCCTAATGCTGTCAACGGTAAGATCACGCTGCCGCCTGTGCCAGCAGCGACGCAAAACCTGGCGGGCAAATGGCAGCACTATGATGCTGAGGCAACCAATATTCTGTTCAGGACCGATTATGCCTTGAGTGATGACTGGAGTTGGTTGTTTGAAGCTGGACGAGCCAAGACGGAGCGCGACCGTAACTTTTCACAGTTTCAGAACTTTAACCCACTGACCGGAGAAGGGCAGCTTCAGGTGTCGTTTGTGCGTAATCAGGTCTTTACCAACACCAATTTTAGAACCGAGTTACTCGGCTTGCTGGAAACGGGCCCCATCAAGCATCAGCTCACCTTGGGGTACACCAGTAATCAGCGTGAAGGCGTGACACCCATGTTTGCCAGCACTTCTGTTGCTCAAAACTATTTCAATCCCAGAGTTGTTCCTGTGCTTGCGGCGGTTTCCAATAATCGTTTATCTGACCAGACAATTCTGGATCGAGGCGTGTATGTATTTGATCAAATGGCGTTGACAGACCAATGGACCCTCATGGCAGGTGCGCGGCAAAGTCGTTATGACACCGAGACCATTGCCACCAATGCAGGCACGGCAACGGCTACGCGCTTCAACGCCAAAAAAGTCATCCCCTCCGTGGCGCTGATGTACAAACTTCAGCCAAATATTTCTCTCTACGCCAGTTACATTGAAGGGTTTGAAGATAGTGGTCAGGCACCAGCTAACCGGGCCAATGCAGGCGAGTTGCTGAACCCGGCAAAATCAAGACAAAAAGAAATTGGCGTAAAAACCCAATTGTTTAACCGCTTTTTGCTGCAATTGGCTTATTTTGATATTGAGCGCGCCGCAGCGTTTACCAATCCGGTGACCAATACTTTCAAAGTCAATGGGGATGCGAATTATCAAGGCTTGGAATTTGCTGCTACTGGCGAGTTGACGGAGAGGCTGTCTGTCGCCGCCTCTTTCCTGTTGATGGATGCGACCTTGAAAACACCTGACGCGGCTAGCAATGGCAATACGCCAGAAAATACGCCAGAGAAAACTGCCAGTCTGTTTGGCGAATACCAGATTGCGCAGGTCCCTGGCCTGTTTTTGAGTGCTGGCTTGTTTTATAGCGGCAAGCAGCAGGTGAATGCATTTAATCAAGCCAGCATAGATGGCTACACGATTGGGTCGGTAGGGGCCAGATATAAGACCCTGCTGGGCAAGCAAAAAGCCACTTTTCAGGTCGTGGTCGACAATGTCACGGATAAAGACTACTGGAGTACCGCAGGGAACAGCCTGTTAGGCGTCGGCCGACCAAGAACCTTGCAGGCCAATCTGCGCCTGGATTTTTAACTGGCCCCTGTCACACACAGCTAGCTTGATATTGGCGTCAGGCTAGCTGCCCTGATGCGGTTTGTGCCCAGACCACAGGCCGCACCTACTTCGATTAAACGGCACCGCACAATTTGAGCTATATGACGCTTGGATTTCCACCAGTATTTACATTTGCACAAATAAATTCTCGCACAACCTTTCATTGCTTGTAAAAATGAGAATTGTTATCATTCGTGCTTATTCAATTTGCAAGCCAACGAGCATTGTTTCCAGTAGCCAGCAATTAACTCATTCAATCAATGACGGGAACTATTTATGCCATCCGGCTTTAATAAAAAAACAATGACGATAGCGCTGATGATGGCGCTTCCAGCAATTGCGATCGCGGCAGATGAAGAGAAAAAAACTGCAGACGCGACTCAGACCATGACCGAGGTGAAGGTCAAAACGCAACGAATTCAAGATGCGCCTAACAAAGGCTATCAAGCGACCAAGACCCGCGTCGGTAAAACCTATCAGGATCCGCAAGATGTGCCGCAGGCAGTCACTACGCTAACCAGAGAATTGCTGCATGATCAGCAAGTGGGCTCACTGCGTGAAGCCTTGCGTAATGTGGTTGGCTTATCAGTGAATGCTGCTGAAGGTGGACGATCCGGTGATAACTTTAACCTGCGCGGTTTTTATACTTTTGGTGATATTTATCTGGATAACATGCGCGATACCGCGCAGTACAACCGTGAAACATTTAACCTTGAGCAGGTGGATGTATTGCGTGGGTCTGCGGCAATGTTATTTGGCCGTGGTCAAGCGGGGGGGGTCATCAACCAGGTAACCAAGATGGCAGAGTTAAACGATAAGAATGTCGTGACAGGTAGCCTAGGTAATTATGATTATCATCAAGCGACGGGCGACTTTAATAAAAAGCTCACAGACACGGCGGCGATTCGTGTCAATGTCATGGATAGACACGAAGAAACCTACCGAAAAAACCCGGCAAACGGGGATCATCCGGAATTTGATCGACAAGGGCTTGCGGTCAGCTTTGGTGCAGGTATCGGTACTGAGAATGAAGTATTCCTAAATCATGTCTATTTGCGAACTAGAGATGTTCCAGATTATGGTGTCTTGTTCTTGAATAAGCGACCAATTGATACTACTGTTTCAGGGGTTAAAATTGACGATAAAACATTTTATGGAAACAGTAAAAACTTTGATAACAGTGACACCAACATCACTACAGGTATTTTTACCCATAAGTTTGACGATGACACGCAGTTACGCACACAGTTAAGACACGCTGAGTATGAACGTGCTTATTGGGCAAAAACGCCGCAGACTGGCACCATTATTCTTCCTCCCACAGCGGCGGCAGGAAATGGAGGTAACCAAGTAAGAACCCAGGATTACGAAACATACAATCTACAGTCAGACTTTAGCACTAAGCTTACTTTGGCAGGCATGACGCATTCTGTATTAACAGGTGTTGAATACTTGCATGAAAAATCTTACCGGAATTCATTGCGTAATTTAGGTACAACTGCAGATCCATATTACACTGAGGATGCAGAGACAGCCATTACGCCTGCCAATGCACAATATGCAAAATTCAGTGCAAACAATTATGCGGTGTACGCACAGGATAGCGTGGAGTTTATGCCGCATTGGACGGCATTGGTGGGTATTAGACGTGATGAAATGAAAGCTGACTACACAACTAGTGCAGCCCCTCATCTTGACTATGGTCAAAATAGCTATAGAAGTGGACTTTCTTGGCAGCCAACTACAGATCAGCATTATTACATTACATACAGCAATTCATTTAGCCCAACTGCTGATTTGTATCAATTGACGACTGCTAAGCAACCTCCAGAGCGTAGTCGAACGCTGGAAGTTGGAAGCAAGTGGCTATTTATGGATGGTGATTTGGCTTTAAGAACGGCTTTGTTTACAACAACTAAAGATTGGGAGCGTAATACCGATTTAGCAACTTTTGGTAACACCCCTATTTTAACTAAGCGTAGAAGGACAAATGGACTTGAAGTTGAGTTGGCTGGTAAGGTCACTGAACATTGGGACGTTTTTGCTGGTCTTGCTTTATTGGATGCCTATATCATTAATGTAGCTGAAAACATTAATGCCACGACAGGAGCCGTAACTTTTGCTGACTCAAGACTGGCTGGTGTGCGTGCAAGGAACACGCCGCGTACAACTTTTAATCTTTGGACAACTTACGACTGGAGCAATGGTTGGAAAGTGGGTGGTGGCGTTGAGGCTAAAGCGGATCGCTATGGTTATAGTCCAGTAGCTTCAGGCACTAATGCAAATGCGCTCTTTGTAAATGGATCTTTCAAGCCAAATACAGCGCCTGGCTATGCACGCGTCGATGCGATGGTGGCTTACGAACAACCGAAATGGGCGGTGCGTTTAAATATCAAGAACTTGCTAGACAAAACCTATTATGATGCGATTTATGATAATGGTGCTTTCTTGACACCAGGCAACCGTCGCCAGGCTATCGTCACTACTGAGTACAAGTTCTAGGAGTTAATTTGCTGTTAAGTTTACCGGGGGTTTTGCTTGAAGAAGAGCTGCATACTATCCGTGCCTTGCTGAAGCAGGCGCAATGGGTGGATGGCCGCACAACCGCCGGTATTCAGGCAGCCAGTGTTAAAAACAACCAGCAGCTGGCCGAAGACGACCCGTTGCTGGCACAAATCCGCAGGATCGTGTTGCAGGCATTGCAGCGCGATCCTTTATTTTTTTCGGCCGCTTTGCCAGACAAAATCTTGCCGCCTTTTGTGAATCGTTATGCGGGTGAGACCAATGCCTATGGATTTCACGTCGATAGTGCCATGCGTCACATGCCGGATGGCAGTGCGCGGGTACGGGCAGATGTTTCGGCTACCCTGTTTTTTAACGACCCGGATGAATATGAAGGCGGTGAGCTGGTGGTGCAGGATGTGTTTGGTGACCAGCGCATCAAGCTCAAAGCGGGTGCTATCGTCATTTATCCCTCTAGCTCGGTGCATGCGGTGACGCCGGTCACGCGTGGTGAGCGCTTGGCTAGCTTTATGTTTATTCAGAGCATGGTGCGCGACGCCGCGCAACGGCGCATGCTATTTGATATGGATATGGCCTTGGTCCGCTTGCGCCAGCAACAAGGGGAAACGCCAGAAGTGGTGCAGTTAACCGGCATTTACCATAACCTGTTGCGCCAGTGGGCGCTCTAAGCGAATGCAGTCCTTACCTTTGCTCCCCTATTTTGCCCAGCAAGCGCAAGCCAAATTGCCAGCTGATGTCTGGCATTATTTGCAGTCAGATGCCGGGAACGGGTTGCAATTGCAGGTCAACGAAACGGGCTGGCAAAGCAAGAAGGTCTGTCCACGTCCACTCCTGCCCCTCCATCAACCGAACACGAGTTGTAGCATTTTTGGCGAGCAATGGGCGCATCCCATCCTGTTGGCGCCAGTGGCTTATCAGCGCTTGTTTCATGCCGATGGCGAGATTGGCACCGCTGTCGCTTGCAATGCCCAGCAGGGGCAGATGATGGTGAGCAGTCTGGCCAGTCAACCTGTGAGCGAGATTGTAGCGCAGGCACAACAACCGCTCTGGTTTCAGCTCTATTGGCAAGGTGACCGCGAGCAAACCGCGGCGTTATTGCATAAAGCCGTGGCAGCTGGTATCAGCGCAGTCGTGTTCACTGTCGATGCGCCAGTCAAGCAAGCTTTAATTGATTTACCAGACAGGATTTCGGCAGTCAATCTGGCGCAGCCACTCAGCATGCGTCCTGTGCAAGCGGGCCAAAGCCAAGTGTTCGATGGCTGGATGACGCAGGCGCCGACTTGGGACGATGTGGCCTGGCTCAGGCAGCAAGTGAACCTCCCCTTGCTACTGAAAGGTCTGATGCATGTAGAGGATGCCCGGCGGGCGGTGGAATGCGGCTGTGACGGCGTGGTCATTTCCAATCACGGTGGCCGCGTGCTTGATAGCACTCCGTCAGTGGCGGCAGTGCTGCCAACGATCGTGGCTGCCGTGGGTAGCCAATGCAAAATCCTGGTGGATAGTGGTATCCGCTCCGGGCAAGATGTGTTTAAAGCGCTGGCGTTGGGCGCCGATGCCGTTTGTATTGGTCGCCCTTACATCTGGGGCCTGGCTGCAGAAGGCGCGATGGGCGTAGCAAAAGTGATCCGCACATTGCGTGATGAGCTGGAAATGACCATGGCGTTGACTGGCGTTTCGAATTTGGCAGAGCTGCGCCAGGTAGAATTGTTTGAATCATGAAAAGGACGTTTTGATGAAAAAAATTGGTTTTTCACTCTTGTTGGCAATCGGCCTGCTGCATGCACAAGCTGCGTTGGCCGCGGCGGATTGCAAATCCTATCCAAAAGAGGAGTGGGCTTCAGAAGATACCCTTAAGGAAGCGCTGGAAGCAGAAGGCTATACCATCAAAAAATTTAAAGTAGATGGTAATTGTTATGAAATTTATGGCCGTAACAAAGAGGGTAAGAAGGTTGAGATTTACTTCGACATGAAAACGCTGGCGATCGTCAAAGCCATCGGCTTGAAAGACTAAGTGGGGAGATGTTGCAGCCATCCGCAATGCTTTGGCCCTGGTGGGTGCGTCTGAGTCACTGGCTGGTGGCAGCCGGGGTGATGGCATTGTGGCTGATGAGCCATGTCTGGTATGAAACGGATGCGCTACATCGCACGGTTGGCTACGCTGTGCTGGCAATCATTATGATCCGCATCATGGCCGGGTGTTTTAGCGCATACCCAAGTTCGCGCTTTCATCTGCCCGGCCTGCGTGACATCCGCTTGCACATTGCAGAAGTGCGTCAAGCAAGACTGTCTGTGCATGTCGGGCACAATCCCCTAGGTCAATGGGCCGTGTATGTCATCTGGATGCTGATTGCCTTGCTGGCGCTGACTGGCTGGTTAAGCCGCACCGATGCCTTTTGGGGCGAAGAGGGGCCGGTTGTAACTCATGCACTGTTGAGTTGGTTACTGATGGCCGTGATTGCGTTGCATATTGTTGCGGTGATCTGGATTGGACGCTTGTCCAAGCAGCATTTAGTGCGGCAAATGTGGCATGGCCGCATTCACTTACGCAAATAAGCGGGCCTTGCGCCTTTAATCTACTTCAATCGGTGGGGCAACCTTGAGCACTTCGTCTACGGTTGTCAGGCCTGCCGCAATTTTCTCAGCACCGTTTAGCATCAAAGGTTGCATCCCCGCTTGCGTGGCAGCCTGTCTGAGTTGGATCAAATCGGTTTCAGGCGTGATCAGTTTGCGTAAGGTCGGTGTGAGTGTCAGCATCTCATAAATCCCGGTGCGACCACGGTAACCCGTGTTGCGGCACTCCTTGCAGCCCACGGCTTTCATGATTTTTGCCGGTTTGGCGGCCTTGAACGGGCGCGTAACGCTGGCCCATTCTGCGTCAGAAATGGTGGCTTCTGTTTTGCAATGCGGGCACAAGGTGCGCACCAGCCGTTGCGCCATAATCCCTAGCAGGCTGGAATGTATCAGGTAGGCAGGCACGCCTAAATCCAGCAAGCGCGTGACAGCCGATGGCGCATCGTTGGTGTGCAGCGTGGATAGCACCAGGTGGCCGGTCAGCGCGGCCTGAATCGCCATATCGGCGGTTTCCTGATCGCGGATCTCGCCGACCATGATAATGTCGGGGTCTTGGCGCATCAGTGTACGTATGCCTTCGGCAAAGCCCAGGCCGATATTCTGTGTCACCTGCATCTGGTTAAAGGCCGGCTCTATCATCTCAATCGGGTCTTCTACCGTACATACATTGACTTCATCGGTCGCCAATTGCTTGAGTGTGGTATACAGCGTGGTGGTTTTGCCCGAGCCGGTAGGCCCGGTGACCAGAATGATGCCGTTGGGCTGGTGAGTCCACTGTGCCCATTGCTCGCCCTGACGCTTGGAAAAACCGAGTAACTGAAAATCCTGTACCAGCACGTCCGGCTTGAAAATCCGCATCACCAGTTTTTCGCCAAACGCGGTCGGCATGGTCGATAAGCGTAATTCAACCTCCTTGCCATCAGTGTCTACGGTTTTGACACGACCATCCTGCGGGCGGCGTTTCTCCACCATGTCCATCCGCCCCAGCAGCTTGATGCGGCTGGTAATCGCATTCATGATATTGCTCGGCAGCTGATAAACCTGATGCAATACACCGTCGATGCGGAAACGCATCAAGCCCAGATTGCGGCGCGGTTCCAGGTGGATATCACTGGCGCGCTGCTCGAAGGCATATTTAAACAACCAGTCGACAATGCTCACCACGTGCTGTTCATTCGCATCCAGTTGGCGGTCTTTGCCCAGCTCAATCAACTGTTCAAAGTTTTGTACGCCGACAATTTGCCCGGCCTTGGCGGCATTCGCAGATTGAATCGCTGCAGAAAGCTGATACACCTCGGGCAAATAACGCTGCAAGTCCAGCGGATTCACCATCACCACTTCAATGCGCAACTTCAGCATCCGCTCCAGATCATGCAGCCAGGTCTGGTGGAATGGATCGGCCGTCGCAATTGTGGCCACCCCATTCCTGACCGTAATCGGCATGATGCGCAGGCGCTCGGCATAGGCTTGCGACACAATTTGCGCCGCGGCACTAAAGTCCAGTTTTAGGGGGTCGATTTGATAATAAGGCACTGCAGCCTGCTCTGCCACAAAGCGGCTCAGGGCCTCTACAGTCAATAATTGATTGGGGTTTTGTAAATCCGGCCATTTTTGCTCGGCCACAATCACAACCGGGTGAATTTTGGAGCTGTCCCGCTTGCGATCTTTATAAAGCTTTTCAGCCTGGACTTTATCTGCATGCCCATGAGCAACCAGCATGCGTAACAAATCCGAGAGCCGCAGGCTCTCTATGGTTTTGGGCGAGGAAACGGGGATTGGACTATTCATGTCACATGCTGGCTAGACTAGCTGCAAATGATGCAAGAGTCATGCCATCAGGAGGTGGCAGAAATGGTCATATTGGTTAGATTTGAAATGTGTTTAGCCCGGGGTGTCTAAAGGTTTTTAATTTGAATCTGTCACTTATTGTTGAGCGTTATTAAGTTTTGATTTGGGGAAAATCTTGATGGATGTTTCTTAAAGAGATATTTTTTGCCTCTAGGCGAGTTGCTTTCTGGTGCTTTTCTACCAGAAAGCAATCTAAGAGGAGGACACCCAGCCATCACTGGCTTCGGCTGCCTTGCGTTGCTCGGTAAAGTGGGCTGCCATCAAAACTCGCCCTGGCGGCTTGCACAAACCGCAAGCCACTGCGGAACTCAAACAGTTGATGGCAGAAAGCTCCCACTTCATCTGCGCTACTCAGCGTGATGGGATGGGATTTATCTCGTCAAAGTCACACTGTTGAAGTTTGGACGCTTGCAAAAACCAATTCTTTTATTCAATCCACTGACCGTTACGCTCATCTGGTGTTCGGGGTCCCCCTCTGCCGCACGCTTTAATTAAAAGAGTGCAACGCAGGATTGGCGGGGGTCTTCGGCCATCGTCTGTTTAAGCTCCGCAGTGGCTTGCGTTTTGTGCAAGCCGCTAGGGCGAGTTTCGATGGCCGCCCGGCAAATCGAGTGGCACAGTAAAGAACGGTCACCTAAAGGTGAAAGCAATGGTTATTCAATCTAGCCAAAGCTTAAAGAATAACTTTTTACTGCGTTATTTAAATCGTCTGCGCGGATGTTCTATCACTTCATCTGTATCCGCATACTCAAATCCACCGCCTGAATATTTTTAGTCAGTGCCCCAATCGAAATCCGGTCTACGCCTGTTTCCGCAATCGCCCGCACTGTCGTTAAGTCCACATTGCCCGATGCTTCCAGCAAGGCTTGTTTTTGATTGATTGCGACAGCTTTGCGCAAGTCTTCCAGCGTGAAATTATCGAGCAAGATACTGGTGGCGCCGGCATCCAGCGCTTGCTGCAGTTCATCCAGTGTTTCCACTTCGATCTGGATATTATCCGTGCTGCGCATGGCGAAGGCGGCTTCAAGCACGGCGGCAATCGAGCCTGCGGCGGCGATATGGTTTTCCTTGATCAGGATGCCGTCGTACAAGGCCAGCCGTTGGTTGGCGCCACCGCCAGCGAGCACAGCATATTTTTGTGCCAGACGCAGGCCAGGCAGGGTCTTGCGCGTATCGAGAATTTGAGTAGGGAGTTCACCAATCGCGTCAACATAGCGGCGGGTGTGAGTGGCTACTGCAGAAAGCGTTTGCAAAAAGTTGAGGGCCGGGCGTTCGGCACTGAGCATGGCGCGAGCGTCGCCATGAATATGGACCAGCGCTTGATTGGGGACGACGCGGTCACCGTCTTTTACCAGCCATTCGATCTGGATGCTGCGATCCAACTGCGCAAAGCACTGTTGCGCCCAGGCGCAGCCGCAGAGAATGGCAGCCTCACGGCTGATAATGGTCGCGCTGGCCTGGGTGCCGGCAGGGATTAGTGCAGCGGTCAGGTCGCCTTTGCCCAGGTCTTCTGCCAGGGCCGATTGCACTTGCGCCGCTATCAGATCGGCATTTAAGTAGTCGGGCAAGTGTTGGTAAAGTGATGCAGTAGTCATGAGCAGCTCAGTCAATTTAAAATTTATGCAGATGAGCGTTCTAAGCCCATGGCAAAAGCTATTATAATAAAAGCACCCCAAGACCAGCGAGTTTTGTACCATCGTATTGCGTCATGGGGTATTTTTTCGGTAAAAGTACTCTTCAATCCGGCTCACATCACACTATGCAGCTTTTATATACGGTTAACAGTCCCTATGCACGTAAAGTGCGTATCGTCGCCATTGAGAAACATATTGACCTGACTTTGACGGAGGTCGTGCTGTCTGCGCTGGATTGTCCCGTGAGCCAGCACAACCCGTTGGGTAAGGTTCCGGTGCTGGTGCTGGATGATGGCGACGCCTTGTATGATTCACGCGTGATTGTCGAGTATCTGGATCATCGTACGCCGGTGGCCCACCTGATTCCGCAAGACCACTCAGCCAAAATCAAGGTCCGTCGCTGGGAGTCACTTGCCGATGGTGTGTGCGATGCTGCCGTGGCGGTGATCTTGGAACAACGCAAGCCAGAGGTGCAGCAGTCTGCGCCATGGATAGAAAAGCAATTTGCCAAGGTGACGGCTGGCCTGACCGTGCTTGATAATGACTTGCTAAAGAAAAAGTGGTGTGTCAACGAAACGTTCAGTCTGGCAGACATTGCCCTGGGCACCGCGCTGGGCTACATAGACTTGCGTTTTAAAAATGTGCAATGGGAAGGCAAATACTGGCAAGAGAAGTTTCCTAATCTGGCCAAACATTACGGGGTGCTGGTAAAGCGTCCCAGCTTCAAGCAAACCATGCCACAGCCTTAAGGCACCTTATCTCAGCATTCCGTCCTAAGCTGTCGGGATGCTGTCTTGATTTTCTCCAGTTGATCTTCAGCCGTTCACCTTGTGATGCGGCGCTTTCCCCTCGTCTGCCTTCTTTTTCATTCTGCCTTTTGGCCTCACTGCATCTATCCACTTAAGCTTAATCACCGATCGTATTTTTACGTTGCAAAACTAAATGATAATTGTTATCATTTAAGAATACTCAAAAACATGATCAATACATGCTATGCAGGCAATGAATGCACCAGTCAAAAAAAGATTGCTAGAACTGCTGGATGAGCTCATCGCTCATGATGGCTTCGGTAGCATCAAAGTGGATATACGCCTGCTCAAGCGGGGCCAGAAAGAAGTCATTATTGATTGCGGCAAGCAGTACCGCTATGTGGTTGATTTTGAGTCCAGGCAGGAGAAGCAAGGCGCCTGACCATGCGTGATTAAAACAACATCACTTTTATTTTTTAATTTCAATTTTATTGCCATGCGCAAAGCGTGGCGATTGAAATACTCAACGGTGTGGGTCCGTGAGACTTCATTTTAAAAAAATGGCGCGATGGCCTTCGAGAGGAAGGGGCACAAGCGCTCGTTGAGGAGAAATAAATCATGAAATTTTCAGCTTTGGCATTCACCTTAGGCATGCTGTTCAATAGTTCCGCGTTTGCGACCCAGGCAGTATGGGACACCGCCAATCCCTGGGGGAGTCTGACACCAGCGAGTTATGCTGAGTGGAACGTGTTTAACAGCACCAATGACAATACACCAGATGTCGCTGTGACTGCCGGGATCACCGCTTCTGTGCAAGAAACTACAGGCGGTGCTTTTATCACTGGCGGGGGCAATATTTATAGTTTCTCTGGTGCTACGGCATTCACCGCGACCTTGAGCGGTGCCAGCACAGGCCTGTTTGATGTCTATCTGCGTATTGCAACCTTGGGCACCCTGGCCAACAGTTCAGCAACCTTGAATGGCGTTACAGCGACTTCCGTGTTGCAGTTTAACGAAGATCAAGGCACCGTGATGGGAGGGGCAACTGCTGAACAAGAGTTGTATTGGAAATGGAGCAATGTCGCCGCTTCCAGCCTGTATACCTTTAAATTCAATGCCAATTCATCCAGTATGAGTTTGGATCAATTGGCATTGGCCGCCGTGTCTGTGCCTACTGTGACACCGGTGCCTGAACCTGAGGCCTTTAGTCTGATGGGCTTGGGACTGGGTTTGATGGCATTTGTCGCGCGCCGCAACGCAAAAAAACAAGCCTGATTCCCATTCGGCTGACCATGGCAAAGGGGCTGTTTAGCCCCTTTCTTGCGCGCCCACTTATTTTCGTTAAATGAACATCACCGGTTTAAAGCGGGCTCGCTCTCTTGCGATCCTCTCCAGTTGCCTGTCTGAAAAAAGCTTCATTCGCACAAGGTTAACCTTGTTTGTGGGGCTGTGTTGGCTCGCCTGTTTTTTTTGGCCTCACGCCGCCTGGGCTGAGCAGCCAATACCAGACGTGGAGGCAACGGACGTGCAAACGCCCCCTGCGTCTCCAGCACCCACGATAAAACAGCCAGTGGCCGAGGAGGTGGATACGCTGCCTGAGGTCACCATCCAGGAAAAAAAACAAAAAGCGCCCGAGACTGGGATCAATCCAACCTTGCCGGTTACCACCATTACCAGCGAACAATTGCAACGTGCCCAGCCCAGCAATATTTTTGATGCGGTCAGAGCCGTGCCAGGGGTGTCTATCTCTGGCGGACCACGGCCGAGTGGCATGACGTTTGGGATTCGAGGCTACGTGGACAATGAAGACGTGCTGGTGAAAGTGGATGGCGTGCCCAAAGGATTTGAGAAATACCGTATGGGCGGGACATTTATCGAGCCGGAATTATTAAAAAGCATAGAGGTGCAACGTGGGCCGCAGATTTCGAGTGGTTCCGGATCACTGGGCGGCACCGTCAATGCGACGACTAAAAATGCTGAAGACTTTTTAAAACCCGGCCAACACTATGGCGGCAAGGCCAAGTTTGGCTATGGCAATAACAGCGATGAATATTCACGTTCCTATCTGCTGTATGCGCGCCCCGATGAACGCGTGGATATTTTGTATAACTATTCCAATCGGCAGGCCAATAATTTGACCTTGGGCGATGGCTCCAAGCTACAAAGTTCTGCGATTGAATCTATTTCACAGTTGCTCAAGGTCAGTGTGTTTCCAACCGAAGACTTGCAGTTGGTGACCTCTGTGGTGAAGTTTGAGGATACCGGGCTACAACCCTATGATGCGACAGGCGGACAACCCGGTTTCTTTGGCAATGTGGTGCGTTCGGTGGATGATCTCACCTGGTCAGAGACAGTGAACTACGATCCTCAACACCCGTGGATCAACTTTAAGGGCACTATCGGCGCCGGGCATACGCATTTGCAAGATGTGATTGGTCAGGGTGCGCCGTTCAATTCCACGTTTAATGCCTTGCAAAGGCAGTGTCAGGGTGTCATCAATACGACAAATCCCGCGGATACCACGACTTGCCGCGGCAATTTGACGGATACGTACGAATATAAAACAAACACCGTAGACCTGAGCAACCGGGCAATCTTTGCTGAGAAAGATCTATGGTCTGTTTCGTTACTGACGGGCTACCAATACAACGCCAGCGAACGTGAAATTACCCGCTTCTTCGACAATCGGAAGACCGCGTTACAAGCGCTTTATCCCGACGGCTTTAATGCCTCAGCGCCGCCAGGGCGCAAGTCATTTCATGCCGTTTATGTGCAACCAAAGTTTGAGTTCGGCGCATTTTCAGTGATCCCGGGCTATCGCCAGGACCGTTATCAAGTAGAGGCTGATGGAGGGACTTTGGCCTTGCTCGCCCCCTATGGCCAGGCAAGTACCATCAAATTCAAACAAGAGACCTGGAGTCTGGGCCTGGCCTATGATGCCTTAGCCAAACAAAACCCCGACAAACTAACCTTTTACAGCAATTACGGGCAAGGCTTCAGGCCGCCCCTGATTGATGAATATTTTACGCAGGGGCCGTTCAGCCGTTGTCGTGCGCAAGTCATGACAACCAAGGGGCCGAAGTCGCAGATTTGTGGGGATTTGTATGTGCCGCAGCGCTCTGAAACCACCGAGGCCGGGGTGAGTTATCAAACACCGCACTTGTTCAATAGCACTATCTGGTTTTCAGGCAAGCTGAATTTTTATCACACCTATACCTCGCATTTGCTGACCTCATTGCGTGAAGATGCCAATGGCAATCTTGCGCAAGATGGTTGGGAGCGCAGAAACGGGGTTGAGGTTGAAAGCTTTTTGCAATATCGTGGGTGGTATCTGCGTAGTGCGTATTCCAGAATCAATGGTGGGATTAATACCGGGCTGGTCAGTGCGCCGTTGTATACCGCGCCAGGCAATACCTTCAATGTGCAGCTGGGCGCCGTGCTCTCAGAGGCAGTCGATCTGAACCTCAGTTACCGCAAGGTTTCTGACCGGGATATCCTGTTAAGTGGGGATGGCACCACCGCCAGCCCTTACCTGTTTGGGACACAGGACGGCTATGCGCTTTGGAATGCAGGTGCCCGTTGGCAGGCGAGTAAACATGTGACGTTACGACTGATCGGTGAAAATCTCAAAAATACGCTGTATCGCCTGGATGGCACCATGGGCGGCCTGGGTATGTACGGCCCTGGCCGGAATGTGAAATTTCAGGTTGAGCTGACCTACTAGCCAAGATGGGACATTGGCGGTTGACGACCGCTGCTAGAGTGGGCCCAAATCGTCATCGCCCAGCAGATGCAGCTTGTTTTTGTGACGCAAGGTTTGACGCTCGTTCAAGCGTTTTTGTGCGGGGCTCGGGAAGTCGGTAAAGCTGATCAGGTTACGCTCAATCAAAATGCCAATCAGGTCTTCGAGCACGCGCGCGAGCTGAATGTCACTCTCACGGAAGGTGTGGTGCCTTTTGAGTTCGTCATCCAGAAAACACAAATACTCTGTGTCGGTATTATCTATTTCCACCCAGTCCGCAGCCACTTGCGTATCCGGGCTGGCCGCAATAATCGCACCTTGGTTATTTTTTAAGACGTAGGCCATCAGGTGTCATTCCTTGTCACTTGGCAGTGTATTTTGATTAAATGGTGTAAACAAAAGCAATAACCATGCCTCGCGCTTGCGATCTCAACCCGGGTTAAAGCGCACCCGTGATGATGCCGCCGCCCAGACAGACGTTGCTTTCGTAAACGACCACACTTTGCCCTGGTGTGATGGCCCATTGATGCTGACCAAAGCGAATAGTTGCTTCTTCTGCATTCACCGCATCGACCTCGCAAGGCGCATCCGGCTGGCGATAACGGGTTTTGGCCGCATATACCCAGTTGGTACGCGGCTCTTCGCCACTAATCCAGTGCAGTTGTCCCGCTTTCAGCCCGTCGGATTTCAGAAGCGGGTGATCATGGCCTTGTACCACAATCAGCTCGTTATCGGCCATGTGCTTGGCGGCGACAAACCACGGCTCGCCATTGCTTTCACGGCTACCGCCTATCTTGAGCCCCTGGCGCTGACCAATGGTGTAATACATCAAGCCTTCATGCTCGCCAACCACTTTGCCTTCGGGCGTACGCATCACGCCAGGATGACGCGGCAGGTAGCGCTGTAAAAACTCCTGAAACGGCCGCTCGCCAATAAAGCAGATACCAGTTGAATCCTTTTTCTCGGCATTGGCCAAACCATATTCCCGTGCAATTTCACGCACTTCACGCTTGAGGTATTTGCCTAACGGAAACAGCGTTTTTGACAACTGCGCCTGATTGAGGCGTGACAAAAAGTAACTCTGGTCTTTGCTGCCATCATCGGCTTTAAGCAGTTGAAAATTGCCTGGCTGGATCGGGTTTTCACGCACTTGTGCATAATGTCCCGTGGCGATTAAGTCTGCGCCCATCCCCATGGCATGGTCCAAAAACGCCTTGAACTTGATCTCGGCGTTACACAAAATATCCGGGTTGGGCGTGCGGCCCGCCTGATATTCCTGTAAAAAGTTAGCGAACACTCGCTCTTTATACTCGGCGCTAAAATTCACGGTTTCAATGTCAATGCCAATTCTATCTGCCGCAGATACCGCATCAATCAGGTCCTGGCGAGAAGAGCAATACTCATCCGTATCATCGTCTTCCCAGTTCTTCATGAATAAACCGGTGACCTCATAGCCTTGCTGTTTCAACAACAAAGCGGTCACGGAGGAATCAACGCCGCCGGACAACCCGACGATCACATGTGGCTTACTCATAATGCTTGGCCCAAATGCTTCAAAATATCTAAAGAATAACGTTTCCCTGCGAGGTAGTCTTGCACGCACAACAATACTTGCGGGCTACGCATCAACTCGCCTTCGGCCGCAATCTCTGCTTCGGTTTTCCACACTGTGCGGAGAATACCATCATCCAAGGCCTGCTCTGGATAATGCGCACCCAATTTGCCAGTAAAGGCAAAACGCAAATAGGTAATGCCATTAAGCGGATGCTGCCAGTGATAAATACCCACAATCGCTTCTGGCGTGAAATCGTAAGCCGTCTCTTCCAGCGTCTCGCGGATCGCCGCGGCAATAATGGTCTCGTTTTCTTCCAGATGCCCGGCGGGCTGGTTAAAGCGATTACCTCTGTCCGTGGTTTCTTCCACTAACAAAAACTTGCCATCTTGCTCGATGATGGCCGCAACGGTGACGTTAGGCTTCCATTGATGCGACGATTTGGAGGGTTGCAGAACAGAAGAATTCAAGATGTGCGGGTTTCGTTAAAAAAACGCTATTTTACCGCTATGTGATTGATTGGGCGAGGGATAGTTTTTGCTGCGGAGCAGCTAAAAGTCCGTTTAGCCCTCATTCACCAAACTAATGCATTGTTTATTTTGTAGCACAAATGTGCTACATTTGGGTTTGGCTTTATATCTGGAGTGCATCATGACAACCACCACTATTCGATTACCTGATGAGTTGAAAGCGCGCGTGTCAGAAGCAGCAAAACGCGCGGGGACAACAACACACGGGTTTATTCTAGAAGCGATTGCTGAAAAGACTGCCCTTGATGAAAGACGTGCAGACTTTAGAGGAGAAGCTGAAGCGCGTTATGCGAAAGTGATTGCATCAGGGGAGTCCATCGCTTGGGATGACATGAAAAACTATCTCAAAGCCAACATTGCCAACCAGGAAACTCCTTTACCCAAAAGCCGCAAGCTTGTGCGCTAGTCATGGCAACGATAGAACTCGCGCCCGAAGTGGGCGAGGACTTTAGAAGGATACTGGAACACTTGAATGCGTTTCAGGTTGAAAAACCACAGCAACGCATTGAGCAAATCATCCATGCGATCGACATCCTCACCCACAGCCCACTGATCGGTCGTCCTGCCGATTCTGGACTTAGAGAGCTGGTCATAGGTCGGCGTTCAAATGGATACATCGCACTTTATCGCTATATTTCAGAGATTGATACCGTTTTTATTTTAGCCATCAGGAGCCAAAATGAGGCTGGCTATGCTGAACGGGATTGAAGCTATGCCTGAGTTCATAACGGTTTTGCGGAGGTTAGTGAGTGTAGGGCATCTGTTTACGGTGCGCCTTATGAGCGTTTGTGTTTTATTCCCATGCGGCGGGACTGTAAACGAGTCCGACCTATTAGTTCTAAACACGCAATGGTATTTCTGATATTTGGACGATCTTTTCAGGGTCTTCAATATCTAGATCTCTTAACAGCATCACAAAAGACTCGTAAGTGATCCACGGGTGTTCGCATGGGCCAATAATTATCTTCTTAATCATGTCTTTGAATCGTTTATTACCCCAATTCATAGAAGAAAACTTTAACTTTAGAATTTTCTGCGGTGTGCCATTAATGGTTTCAATGTCATATGTTATGTACTCTGTATTGTGCCTTTTCTTTTCGGGCAGAATGCTTGGATTCATTATGAGTCTCCATTCTTTTTCCTCCTGAAAGCCCTGGTGTTTATTACAAAGTGCAGTAAGCCGCAGAATATCAAATAGCATATGACCTATGTTTTTAGTATCCAAAGTCTTTATAAGGTCTAAATTGTTTGATATTGAGTTTGCCAAATTAGCAATCTCATCTTTCAATTGTTGGTCTGATAAGTATGCTACAGAGCTGAAAGCGCAAGTTACTGGGGGGCTGTTAAAAAATAACGCTTGATCAAAAACGATAGAGACGCCAGATCTTCCTCCATAAGCACGCCACATTGAAAGCGTTCCCAAATCATCCTCTGGCAGATGCTCTGAAAAACAAGATATAAATTGATCATTTTTGATGTGAAACCCCCAATTTTTTAATGATTTAAAAACATCATCAAATATGTCTGGAGCTATTTGATCAAATGCTTGCTTTAATGCGTTTCCTTCTGATGAGGTTTCAAGTAGGTTGCAAAGCATATTTTTTCCATGTTCGAACTCTTTAAAATCATTCATTACCGTTACATTTCTGAGCCAGATTTCTTGGTTTTGAATAATTTTTAAGGCAGTTGCTGCTTGAGTGTAATGGCTAAAGCACAACTCATTCTTTATTACCCTCTGAACTTGTTTCATATGATAGGGGAAGAAAACGTAGTCTAATTCTGTTGCAGCCATTATTATTCTTTCTCAAAAGTAAAAATAACAATTGCCAGTATGCTTGGCATTTTGTGTTCTCGCTACAACCTCAATAAGGTATTCCGCAGGTAGGTATTCTTGGCAAGTTTATCCAAACAGCTTGGGAAACAAGCCCTCTAACCCATGCGCAATAAACTCCACCGACATCGCCGCCAAAATTAAGCCCATTAAGCGGGTGACGATATTAATCCCGATCTTGCCCAGGTAGTGGGTAATGCCATCAGCCAGTTGTAACAGTCCCCAGATAAATAATGAGATCAAGGCAATTGGTAACATCAGGCTCAAGTGCCCCCAAAAGCCGGGATGTTGCTGAGCGGTGAGGATCATGCTGGAAATGGCGCCGGGGCCGGCCAATAGCGGGATGCTGAGTGGGACGATGGCGATGACTTCACGTTCGCTTAAGTCTTGCGCTTCTTCAGGGGTTTGGCGTGTGGCGCTTTGTTTGCCGTGCATCATGGAGATGGAGATCAGTAAGAGCAAAATACCGCCGCCGACCTGAAACGAGGGGATGGTAATGCCAAAAAAGTCCAGAATCAGGTCGCCAAAAAAGGCTGAGACACCCAGCACAATCATGACGGTGATGGCGACAGTGCGGGCGGTGCGCGAGCGCTCTTCTTTACTCCAGCCGCTGGTGGCGCTGATGAAAATCGGCAGGCAACCAATGGGGTTGACGATGGCGATGAGGGCGATGGCCACTTTAATCAGGTATGCGTATTCGGTCATGCTTTTTCAGACTCCCAAGTGCGGCTGGTGGCGTTGAGCAGGGGCTTATGCCGGACGTTTATCGAAAAATGTGATCGGCTGCGGCGGCGGGATTTGCAAAATATGTTTTCGCACTTTGCCCATCACATGCATTTCGCACGGTTTGCAGTCGAATTTGAGTGTATACCTGTCGTTACCGCTAATCAGTGTCATTGGCTCAGCCGTCACCGTGCCTTGTACACCGATGACACCTTTGGCTTCTTTGGGGCACAGGCCATGGCTAAAGCGCAGGCAGTGTTTGGTGATCATCACCGGCACTTCGTCTAGCATTTCATTCGCTTCATACGCATTGGCGATGAGTTTGACGCCGTGCTTGTGGTAAAAGTCGCGTGCTTTCTGGTTGTAGACGTTAGCTAAATAACTCAGACTGTCTTGCGGGTAAAGTGCTGGTGGCTCGGCCGCTGTTCTTAATGCCGGGCGTTCGTAGCCCAAGGTGCGGACGGCTTGTAATTGGTCGATGGCTTCACGGCGTAGCTGGTTGACCACAGAGGCGGGTATGAACCAGAACTGGGTCAATTCCAGGCCAATGTCATTGGCGACGAAGTCGGTATTCCCCAGTTTGGAGAGGTTTTCACGCAGGGAGGCGGCGGCTTTTTCTGCATCGTTGGCAGGCTGTTTTTCGGCGGCACATTGCGCGGTGGCGCTAAAGCCTTGTTCATCGGTGAGGGTCAGTGCAAAACCGTCACGGGTTTCATACAGCACAGCATCCAGGACGATTTTGCGTGTTGCAGACTCTTTTTCCAGCAGGCGCATAAAAGCATGATCGCGGTTGCGGTATAGCTGCGTGTTGTTGCGGATATCAGTCGGCATTTCATTGGGAAACAGCCGTTGCGTGTATTTGTCTATTGCTTGTACTGTATTCACGCGTAGCCCGACGAGCTCTTTGTGGACGTCAAAAAAGCAGACGCCGTCACCGTTATGCAGTTCGATTTCGGTTGCCACATCAATAAAGTCTTTGCCCACTTTACGCACTTTGCCCAGTTCTTCCCCGGCAAATTTTGGCGTATCAAAGGCACCAATATCGGCCTGTCTGCCGTTGGCAAAATAATCGGTGGCGCTGCGGTTAAAGGTTTTTTCCGGTTGCGGGGTGAAGGTGTACGTCGCATGTCCGGCCGAAGATTTGCTGTATTCCGGCATCTCTTCCAGAATCTCGTCCAGCAATTGCCGATAATGCGCGGTGGCGTTTTTCACATAGGGCAGGTCTTTGTAGCGGCCCTCGATTTTAAAGCTACTGACGCCTGCCGCAATCAGCGCGCGCAGGTTGGCGCTCTGGTCGTTGTCTTTCATCGACAAATAATGCTTATCTTTGCCGATGATGCGGCCTTTCTGGTCTTCCAGTGTATAAGGCAGCCGGCATTCTTGTGAGCATTCCCCACGGTTGGCGCTGCGTCCTGTATGCGCATGGCTGATAAAGCACTGGCCACTAAATGCCACGCATAGGGCACCGTGGATAAAGTACTCCAGGTTGGCGGTGGTCGCATCGGCAATTTTCTTTACCGTTGCAATATCCAGTTCGCGCGCCAGCACCAGCTGGCTAAAGCCGACCTGGTCTAAAAATTGTGCTTTTTCGACGGTACGGATATCGGTTTGCGTACTGGCATGCAGCTGAATAGGCGGCAAGTCCATCTCCAGCAAGCCCATGTCCTGCACGATCAATGCATCGACGCCACAGTCATACAATTGATGCACCAGCTGGCGCACGCCTTCAAGCTCGTTGTCATGAAAAATCGTATTGAGCGCGACAAACACCTCGGCATGAAAGCGATGTGCATGCGTGACCAGCCTGGCAATGTCCTGCACGGTATTGGGTGCCTTGGCGCGAGCACCAAACGCCGGGCCACCGATATACACGGCGTCAGCGCCATGGTTAATCGCTTCGATACCGAAATCGGCATTTTTTGCCGGGGCGAGCAGTTCGAGATGTTTGCGGGTTTTTTGCATGGATAATGCATATAAATCAATAAGATGCGCACTATAGCACAAAGAAGCATTTGACAGGCAAAGGTTGCGGTGTTACTTTGGTAACACTTTTTCGGTTTGAGGGGAAAATCATGGCAACCACCAGCTTAAAGTTACCCGATAGTTTAAAAGATCGTGTGAGTAACTTAGTGTCAAACACAGACAAAACTGCTCACGCATTTATGGTAGAAGCCATTGCAGAAAAGGCTGCACGTGAAGAACAAGAACGCGCATTTATGGCACGGGCTGAGGCATCTTTACAGCATTATCGTGAAACTGGTATTTCTTATGCGGCTGAGGACGTGCACGCGTATGTGCGAGCAAAGCTGAATGGTCAGCCTCTGCCCGACTTGATTCCAGTAAAAGATAAAAAATGAGCCAGCAACTCTGCCGAGTGGAATATGCGCTGGATGCGCGAGAAGATTTGATTCGGCTCAGCATGTTTCATCAAGATCATCTCGAGTTAGCGAATCACATTTTGTTTGTGATCAGTGATGGGATTGATTTGTTAAAAAAGCATCCTTTAGTTGGCAGGCAGCTACCAAACGGTTTAAGAGAGTTAGTGATTTCGCATGGCAGCACAGGCTATTTGGCGCGCTATCAATATGATGAGCTCGCAAATTTAGTGCTGGTGCTAGCGATTAAACACCAAAGAGAAGTGGATTACCATTGAACAACCCTGAGTTATTACAACGCTCCCTGCGTGCCGTCTGGCACCCTTGCACGCAAATGAAGCATCATGAGCGCTATCCTCTGGTGCCGATTGCACGTGGCGAAGGTGCCTGGTTGTTTGATAGTGAAGGCAAGGGTTACCTCGACGCCGTCAGCAGTTGGTGGGTCAATTTATTCGGGCATAACCAGCCCGTCATCAAAGAGGCGATTAAATCCCAGCTTGATCAGTTAGAGCATGTGATGCTGGCCGGATTTACGCACGAACCCGTGGTGAAGTTATCGGAAAAACTTTCTACGCTGACGGGATTGGGGCACGCGTTCTACGGCTCAGATGGGGCCAGTGCCACCGAGATCGCACTCAAGATGAGCTTTCATTACTGGCGCAATATCGGGCAACCGGAAAAAACTAAATTCATTAGCTTGCAAAATAGCTATCACGGCGAAACGCTGGGTGCACTCAGTGTGACCGATGTCGCCATTTTTAAAGACACCTATGCGCCCCTGATTTTGCAGTCGGCACAAATGCCCAGCCCGGATAGCCGACTGGCGGAGCCTGGTGAAACGGAAGAGGCATATGCCTTGCGTTGTGCTGAGGCGCTGGAAGCCTATGTGGCCGCGCATCATGCCACCCTGGCTGCGTTTATTATCGAACCTTTGGTACAAGGTGCAGCAGGCATGGCGATGTATCACCCGGTGTATTTGCAGCGAGCGCGTGAAATTTGTAGTCGTTATCAGGTGCATTTAATTGCGGATGAAATTGCTGTCGGTTTTGGCCGCACTGGTACGCTGTTTGCCTGCGAACAAGCTGGGGAGAAGGTCAGCGATATTGCAGATTTTATCTGCCTGTCCAAAGGCATCACAGGAGGCTACCTGCCGTTATCAGTGGTGCTGACCAGAGATGAAGTGTATAAAGCGTTTTATCATGACCAGACCGTCAAAGGTTTTTTACATAGCCATAGTTATACGGGTAATCCGCTGGCTTGCAGTGCGGCGTTGGCCACATTGGCGCTATTTGAGGCGACGGATGTGCTGGGGCAAAACCGTGAGACGGCGCAGGCTTTGCTGAGCGCCGTTGAGCACTATGATTTTGCCATGCAACATGTGCGCCAGCGCGGCATGATTACGGCTTTTGAGGTCGTGACGCAAAACCCGCAGTTCGCGCGGGATTGTTATGCCGCGGCCTTAAAGCATGGCCTGCTGTTGCGGCCAATCGGCAACACCGTTTACTGGATGCCGCCCTATTGCCTGACGCAATCGGATCAGCAGCATCTGGTGGAAGCTACACGGGCAGCGGTGATGGAGAGCATGTAATGCGCTGGTGGCTACTGTTTGCCAGTCTGTGGCCGGCGCTGGCGCAGGCGGCCTTGCCCGCCAGTTTGCAAGACGCACTCGCCAAAGCGCAACTGCCGCTTGAGAGTGTAGCAATTGTTGTACAGCCGGTGGAAGGCGGGCCGCCTTTGATCAGCCATCATGCGTCCAAAGCCATGAATCCCGCCAGCGTCATGAAGCTGGTCACCACCTATGTTGCGCTAGAGGCGCTGACGCCTGCCTATCGCTGGAAAACCGAAGTCTATCGCAATGGGCCGCTCAATCAAGGCGTGCTTGAGGGTGATTTGATCATCAAAGGCGCAGGTGACCCGGCACTCAATGTTGCAGAGTTCTGGCGCTTGTTGCAACAAATACAGCAACAAGGCGTGCGCCAGATCAAAGGCAATCTGCTACTCGATTTAACCCTATATGCGCCTGAAGTCAGCCAACGGCCCGTGCTGGATGATGAACCTTGGCGCGCCTACAACGCCAACCCCAGTGCGCTATTGCTCAATGGCCGCAATACCAGCTTCCGTTTTTCGGTCAGCAGTCAGGCGAATAAGCCCGCCGTGCTCATCGCGCAAGAATTTGAGTTGCCGAATATCCATATCATCAACACCATGCAAGCGCGCAAAGGGGCCTGCAATGACTGGCGCAGTGACTTGCATTACAGCGTCACCCCGCAGCCGGATGGGGTCACCGTGGCCTTTAGTGGCACACTGCCCGAGCAGTGTGATGAGCGCTACCTTGAGTTGAGTGTGCTGTCTGATACGCAATATGTGTATGCCACGTTTAAAAAACTGTGGGCGCAATTGGGCGGGCAGTTTAACGGACAATTGGCACTGGCTCCGGTCACGGATGCGGCGATCCCGCTCACGACCTGGTCATCGCCACCGCTGGATTCGGTGGTGCGCGACATCAATAAGTGGAGCAACAATGTCATGGCGCGCCAGGTGATGCTGACGATTGCGCAAGATGCCGGGTTTACGCCCGCGGATGAAGCCGGAGCTGCTTTGGCACTCAAGCAGGTTTTGCGTCAGCGTGGTTTGGTGTTTTCTGAGCTGGTGCTTGAAAATGGGTCTGGGTTATCGCGCAATGAACGTATCAGTGCGGAACATTTGGCGCAGTTGCTCGTCACAGCCTATCAGCGTCCGGCGATGCCGGTGTTTATGGCTTCTTTGCCTATTTTAGGCATGGATGGCACCACCAAAAAGCGACTGGCCGATAGCACGAGCAAAGGCATGGCTTATCTCAAAACCGGCTCGCTTGAGGGCGTGAGCAGTCTGGCTGGCTATGTGCAGGATCAGGCGGGCAAGCGCTATGTGCTGGTGATCGTCGCTAACCATGTGCGGGCATCGGCCGTGCGTGCGGTGCAGGATCTGTTATTAAAACAACTGATAGAAGGTTATTGAACCCAGATTTTCGATTAGGCGATTTTCAATCTACTTGAATGCCAACTTGTCCATTTTGCGTCTTTTTTGCGTAAATTTTCGGCCAATAGAATGACTATTAACCTCAAATTTCCGTAAAAAATCCATCAAACTGTCCTTCGTTGTCATTTCAAGTCCTAATAGAAAATCTGGGTTGAACAACACACTAAAGAATTTGTGGGCAAAAGCGCGTAAAATGACGGACGTTTTCTGGGAGCAAATACATGAAATCTGGAATGAAATTAATCGGTTGCAGCTTGTTGATGCTGCTAACCATGACGGGTTGCCAGGCGCAATCTAACTCTGCGAATACAAAGGAAGCTACGCAAATGTCTGCCAAGGTGACTGAATTACAAAAAATTGATACGGTGGTAGGCACTGGTCGCGAGGCTGAAGTTGGTTTTAATGTCACTGTGCATTACACCGGTTGGCTCTATGACGCCAACAAATCCGATCATAAAGGCCAGAAATTCGATAGCAGCCTGGATCGCAATTCGCCGTTTAACTTTTTTCTTGGTGGTGGCCAAGTGATTGAAGGTTGGGATACGGGGGTGCAGGGCATGAAAGTGGGCGGCAAGCGCACCTTGATTATCCCTTCTGAGATGGGCTACGGTGCCCGTGGTGCAGGTGGTGTGATTCCGCCGAATGCGCCGTTGGTGTTTGATGTTGAGTTGCTGGGCGTGAAATAAATAATACCCGTGTCGGTGTCTTACGTTTTTATCCTTGTGAAATGAGAGTTTAGATGCAAGTCCAGGTGAAGTGGATAGATGGGGTCAGTTTTGTCGGTGAGTCTGAAACAGGCCATGCCGTGGTACTCGATGGTGCGCCAGAAAATGGTGGCCGTAATATTGGCATGCGTCCCATGGAGATGTTGCTGATCGGGATGGGCGCATGCACTTCATTTGACGTGGTGACGATCCTGAAGAAAGCCCGTCAGCCCATTGTGGATTGTGTTGCGCAGATTCAGGCAGAGCGTGCTGATACGGTGCCTAAGGTGTTTACCAAAATTCATGTGCATTTTGTGGTGACGGGTGAAGGCCTGAATGCGTCCCAAGTGGAGCGTGCGGTAAAACTGTCTGCCGAAAAATATTGCTCGGCCAGCATCATGCTGCAAAAAGCCTGCGAGATCACGCACGGCTTCGAAATCAAGGCGCCGACCTTTGAGTAATCTACGCATGATGACACTGGCTGACATGATCAATCAACGGAGCGTGGCATGAGTATTCCAAAAGGCATGATAGGCATTCGTCACGTCGCGTTGTTTATCAAGGAGCTAGAGTCAGCCGTGGATTTTTACACGCGTGTGGTGGGCATGCAAATCGAATGGCAGCCCGACCCTGACAATGTGTATTTGACCAATCATGGCGATGTGTTTGCCTTGCACCGCGTCAGTTATACACCGGACCCGATGCAACGGCTGGATCATATTGGCTTTGTGCTGACAGATGCGCAGGCGGTGGATGACTGGTATGCGCATATGGTGGCGCATGATGTGCGCATTACAGAAGCACCAAAAAGCCATCGGGACGGCTCACGTGGCTTTTATTGCCTCGACAGCGTCGGCCATTTGCTCGAGTTTATCTATCACCCGCCCATCGTCCGGCATCTCTCGGCGATTGCGTGACTGGACATTAAAAAAGCCTCTAGTGTTAGAGGCTTTTTTGTTTGGCGCTACTCGGTAATGAGCTTGATATTGAGCGTTAGCTCTTTATCTAACACATTGAGCAAGCGGTCAATATTGGGATGCTTGCCTGGATGATCTTCCGCATCCTCGGTATGTTCGGCGTATAAGGCCAATCCCTCTACCGCTGCATCGGTGTTAATTTCACCAAAGACTTTGAACAGATGATGGTAAATCTTGATGGAGCCTTGGGTGCCAGGTTTGTTCTCGATGATCCCGGCAGGCTGATTGCTTTCATCATACAGTTCAATGCGTTTGACGTGATCCGCACTGTCCAGCATCAGAAGATTGTCACTAAATTTTTGCATGGTTGACTCTAGGTTACTACAAATCATTACAAGTGGTACGCGGTGCGCGTCATCACTTTTGAAGCCAGCCGCATGGCCAGTTTGACTGGCGCTGGCAACCTGGCGCCGCCCAGTTGCTCTGCGGTATGGGCGTGGTGCTCTTCGTCTTCTTTCATTTGCGTCACAATCGCTTTGGATGCGGTATCGTGAGCCGGGAGCTGTTGCAGGTGACTTTGCAAATGCGCAGAAACTTGATGTTCTGTTTCCGCCAGAAAGCCCAGATTCCACTTGTCGCCAAGCAGGCCGGCTGTGATACCCATGCCAAAACTGGCACCGTACCAGAGCGGGTTGAGCAGACTCTTGCGCCCCCCCAACTCTTGAATCCGTTGTTCGCACCAGGCAAGATGATCCACCTCTTCACGAGACGCTTGTTTAAGCGCTTCTACATTGGCCGGATCACGTGAAACCAGGGCTTGACCACTGTACAAGGCCTGTGCGCAGACTTCGCCAACATGATTGATGCGCATGAGTGCCGCAGCATGTTTGCGTTCACGGTCACTTAACGTGTCGGGGGTGGTTTCCGCAGGTGGGTAAGGGCGGCTGGAGACTGCCGGGCTGAACACCGTACGCAAACCCATATCCATGACGGCGATGGCTTTGTCTAGTGTCAGCGGCGGCAAGTTCAGCATAGTGGTGTCTCAAGTAAGGCCTGTTTACACCTGCGGGTGTAAACAGGCAGAACATTATGGTTTGGTTGCGCTTACTTTAGCAGGTTCTGGCGCTTTTTGAACAGGCAAGCCTTTGAGTAAGTTCATGGCCTGAACAAACTGGAAGTCATCCTGAGTGGCTGGCTCAATCGGGCCACGTGTTTCAGCATGTTTTTCTTCCTTCAGTTTTTCAGCTGCGGCGCGTGATTTTGCCTCGTCAACGGATTTGCTGTCAGTCGCATTCTTGCCATCGGTCGGGTTGGACAAGTGGCGCTTCAAGTCTGCTTCATGCAGGCTCAGGCTAGGATCGGAACCATCATCCACCGTCACGTCCGGCACAATGCCCTTGGCTTGAATCGAACGGCCATTTGGCGTGAAATAGCGCGCTGTGGTCAGTTTGATTGCGCTGCCATTGTTCATCGGCAATATGGTTTGCACAGAGCCCTTGCCAAAGCTTTGGATGCCCATAATGGTTGCGCGTTTGTGGTCTTGTAACGCCCCAGCCACAATCTCTGAAGCAGAGGCTGAGCCGGCATTGATCAGCACGACGATAGGCACCGATTTAAACTCTTCTGGCAAATCTTTAAGGTAATCAGACTTGCCGCGACGTGCATAATCCAGAGGAGTTGCATTCAGGCGCATCTTGGAGTCTGCGACACGACCTTCGGTGTACACAACCAAGTCATCCTTGGGCAGGAACGCGGCAGAGACGCCTACGGCCGCATCCAGCAAACCGCCTGGGTTGTTACGCAGGTCGAGCACCAAGCCTTTGAGCGAGCCTTTATTTTCTGCACGCAAGTTTTTGAGCGCTCTGGCCAAATCTTCACCAGTGCGTTCCTGGAACTGGGTGATACGAACATAGCCGTAACCTTGTTCAATCCATTTGTTCTTCACGCTTTGTGACTTGATAATGGCTCGTGTCAGGGTGAAGGTCAGCGGTTTGTCCTCGCCTTTGCGAATCACGGTCAATGTAATTTTGGTGTCTGGAACGCCACGCATGCGTTTAACTGCATCATTCAGCGTCATGCCACGTACTTGGGCATCATCCAGTTTCATGATCAGGTCACCAGACTTGAGACCTGCTTTATAAGCCGGGCTATCTTCAATTGGCGTAACTACTTTGACCAAGCCGTCTTCCATGGCGACTTCAATTCCCAGTCCGCCAAACTCACCTTGCGTACCTGCTTGCAGCTCTTTATAAGCATCGGCATCCATAAAGGTTGAGTGAGGGTCCAGGCCTTGCAGCATGCCGGACAAAGCTTCGTTGATCAGCTTCTTGTCTTCTACAGGCTCAACGTAATCAGATTTTACTTTGGCAAAGACTTCGGCGAAGACGCGTAATTCATCAATAGGTAATTGAGAGACTGAGGTCCGGTCTGCCCATGCAGAAATATTGATACTGACCAGAATCCCTACAAATACGCCTGCACCCAGCAAGCCGAACTTTTCTAATTTGGAACGCATACCATGCCTTGTGTGATCAAATAAGCGAAGAATATTACTTCATTCAGAATCAGGATGCATCAGTTGATGTCAGCCTGTTGCAGAGAGTAGATAGAACGCTGTTAAGTTCATTTTCCGCTATTTCAATAAAATTGACTATACTCTTCTAGCAAATAATTGTTTAGAGAAAAACATGCAAAAGCCTATCGTAGAAATCGAGTTTTGTACACAGTGCCGATGGTTGTTGCGGGCTGCCTGGCTGGCGCAGGAGCTGTTAACCACGTTTGATGGCGATTTGAAGTCAGTCAATCTCGTCCCTGGAACGGGCGGTATTTTGGAGGTGCGCTGTGATGGTGCGGTGATTTTTTCACGCAAAGCCGCAGGGCGCTTTCCAGAAGCCAAGGAGTTGAAACAGCTGATCCGTGATGTGATTGATCCCGAGCGTTCGCTCGGGCACAGCGATACGCCAGTCAGTCCTTAAGCGGGCTGGAAGGAGACTGGTCGTCATCCTGAAGAGGTGATGACGGTTATTGAGACGCTTCTACCTCAAGTCGCTTGGCACCGTTATAGCGCGATTTCCAGTAGCGCTCATCCATGTTTTCAATGCGTACCTTTGCCCCCGCGCGTGGCGCGTGGATAAACTGGTTATTGCCAACATAAATGCCCACATGCGAAAACGCAGATTTAAGGGTGTTGAAAAAGACCAGATCGCCCGGTTGCAATTCCTCACGTTTGACGGTGTTGCCCATTTCGCTAATGGTACGGGCTGAAGGGGGGAGCGCAATCTGCGCAGCATTCATGAACACATACTGTACAAAGCCGCTGCAGTCAAAGCCGGTCTCAGGGCTGCGTCCGCCATATTTGTAATTGACACCGGTCAGGCTTAAGGCGCGGATCATGATTTCCTCGACCTTTTCAGACCAGCTGCCAGAGACGCCGGACTGACTCTCCATCACCTGCGCTTGAGAGTAGCTGTAGGCGTTTTGCCAGCGCTTGTCATCCCCGGGCGCGGCAACGCTTTTGCACTGGCAGAGCAGTACACTCACGAGTAAGGCTGCCAGCCGGAAAATGGATTTATTCATCACAATCAAGGGCTTGTTATATTGAATTTGAAGCGGTTTAAAAAGTTTTACAGGCTAAACCATGCCATATTTTATATTGATATGCAAGTATTTGGCGCCTTTTGTACGTTGCTTGACTGACTGGAAGTCGCAAAAGTGCTGTCTGTTTTGGCGATGCTCATGGGATAATTACGCATGTCTTTAGCGCAGCAAGTCAGTTCGGCATTTTCAGAAAACGGGTCTTTGGCACAAGCCATGCCCGATTTCCGCAGCCGCCCGCAGCAACAGGAAATGGCGCTGGCCATCGCCGAAGCCATTGAGCAGCAACAGCAGTTGGTCGCCGAGGCTGGCACCGGCACCGGTAAAACCTATGCTTATCTGGTGCCTGCGCTGTTGTCGGGGGGCAAGGTCATTATTTCTACTGGCACCAAAACCCTGCAAGATCAGCTCTTTCAGCGGGATTTGCCAGCGGTACGCGAAGCGCTCAAAGTGCCCGTGTCTGTTGCCATGCTCAAAGGGCGCGCCAACTATCTCTGCCATTATCACTTGCAACGTGCCAGCCAAGAAGGGCGCTTTCAGTCGCGGGAGGACGCACAATATATTCCTATCCTGCAAAGCTTTGCTGAACATAGCCAGACTGGTGATAAAGCAGAGTTGGTCGAAGTGCCGGAACAAGCCACCGTTTGGCAACAAGTGACCTCCACCCGCGACAACTGTGTCGGCCAGGATTGCCAGTTTTACAAGCAATGTTTTGTCATGGAAGCACGCAAGCAGGCATTGGCGGCCGATGTGGTCGTGGTCAACCATCATTTGTTTTTTGCTGATGTCATGTTGCGCGATGAGGGCGTGGCCGAGTTGTTACCCAGCGCCAATACCGTGGTGTTTGACGAGGCGCATCAATTGCCTGAGGTGGCTGGGCTCTTTTTTGGCGAGGATATCTCCACCTCACAGTTGATGGATCTGGCGCGGGATAGTCAGATGGCTTACCTGAGCCTGGCCAAGGATTGTGTTGCGCTGAGTGAAGCGGTGCCGCCGTTGGAAAAGGCTTGCCGTGATTTCAGGCTGGTGTTCCAGTTTGAAGGTTCGCGTATGCCAGCACAAAAGGCGCAAACCATGAAAAATTTTGATGAGGCTTTTCAGCGCATGCTGGAAACACTCGCCGCCCTGACCGCGGTACTAGAAACCCAAGCTGGACGTGATCCGCTGCTGGAAAAGTGCTGGCAACGCGGTGAAGCATTGCTCGCCCTGCTGCAAGCCTGGCTAAAAGGCAATCACGCCAATCTTGTGCGCTGGGTCGAGGTATTTAGCCAAAGTGTACAGTTACATGCGACCCCCCTCAGTGTGGCGGATGGCTTTGGCAAGCAACTCAATGCGCAGCCGCGTGCCTGGATTTTTACCTCTGCCACGTTGGCCGTCAAAAGTGATTTTAGCCATTATCAGAGCCAGATGGGCTTGCTGGCGGCGCAAACCCGGCATTGGCAAAGTCCGTTTGATTACGGTCAGCAAGCGTTGCTATATGTGCCTACGGGTATGCCTGAACCGAATAGCAGTGCTTATGCCGCTGCCGTTGCCGCTGTCAGTTTGCCTGTGCTGCAAGCCAGCCGTGGCCGCGCGTTTGTGCTGTGTACTTCACTTAAGGCCATGCGCGAAGTGCATGCGTTGCTCAAAAATGCGTTTGAAGAACTTGGCCTCAATTACCCCCTGCTGATGCAAGGCGAGAGTAACCGCACCGAATTGCTGGATCGCTTCCGCAGTCATGGAAATGCCGTCCTCGTCGGCTCGCAAAGCTTTTGGGAGGGCGTGGATGTGCGCGGCGAGGCCTTGTCCTGCGTCATTATCGACAAGCTACCGTTTGCGCCGCCCGATGATCCGGTCCTGGCCGCCCGCATCGACAAAATGAACGCCGAAGGCAAGAATGCCTTTATGGAGTACCAGTTGCCCTATGCTGTGATTACCCTCAAGCAGGGCGCCGGGCGTTTGATTCGGGATGAGCAGGATGTCGGGGTGTTGATGATTTGCGATCCGCGCTTGGTGGATAAACCTTATGGCCGCCGTATCTGGCAAAGTCTGCCTCCATTCAAACGCACGCGTGTACAACAAGAGGTGGAAGACTTCTTTGCACTGATCAATGGGGTTTCTTGATTTGTGAGGATTGCGCGCCATGCTTGAGATTGCTGCTCACGAATATACCCTCACTGCCATTCGCGCCCAGGGCGCAGGCGGTCAAAACGTCAACAAAGTTTCGTCTGCCATCCATTTGCGGTTTGATATCCCAGCCTCCAGCCTCAGTGAGACCGTGAAAGCCCGCTTGCTCAGTCGCAAAGACCAGCGCATCAGTGCAGAAGGTGTGCTGGTAATCAAGGCGCAACAATACCGCACGCAAGAAGCGAATAAACGCGATGCGATTGCCCGGTTGCATGCGATTGTCGAAGCGGCAAGTCATGTGCACGCGGTACGCCATGCGACCCGGCCAACACTGGCTTCGAAAAAAAGACGGGTGACCGGAAAGTTGTTGCGTGGGGTCGTTAAACAGGGTAGGGGCAAGGTGCTGGATGAGGCATAAATAAGACATGCCTTTGCTTGGCCGCTGTCTGGGTTGAAAGCGTTTTGCGTGCGCAAAATAAAAAAAGCCATCACAAAGCATGGGAAGACTTGTGATGGCTTTTTTATTGTGACTGCCTCATTACCGATGAGGCAGTCAGCTAACTATTAGGATCTATAGTCGGCATTGATCTTTACATAGTCATAAGAAAAGTCGCAGGTCCATACAGTCGCATTCGCCGCGCCGCGATTCAATACCACACGCACCAGGATGTCACTTTCTTTCATGACTGCCGCGCCTTGTTCTTCGACATAGCTGGCTGCACGGCCGCCTTTTTCGGCAACCAAAACATCGCCCAGATAAAGTTGCATGGTGTTGACATCAAGGTCTTCAATGCCCGCGTAGCCGATGGCGGCCAGAATCCGGCCCAGATTAGGGTCTGAGGCAAAGAAGGCTGTTTTGATCAACGGGGAGTGGGCAATCGCATAAGCCACTTTACGGCATTCCGCTTCATCTTTGCCTGCTTCAACCTGAATCGTCATGAATTTGGTGGCGCCTTCGCCATCACGCACAATCGCTTGTGCCAGTTCAATCGCAACGTCGGTCAGGGCGGTTTGCAAAGCCGCAAACTCAGGGCTTTGTTCTGTGATCATGGCATTGCCAGCCTCGCCGGTAGCCATCAGAATCAGGCTGTCGTTGGTGCTGGTATCGCCATCGACGGTGATGCAGTTAAACGATTTGTTCACAGCATGTTGAATGATGCTGTCAAGAGCTGGTTGTGCGATAGCCGCATCGGTCGCGATATAGCCGAGCATGGTTGCCATGTTGGGGTGGATCATGCCAGAGCCCTTGCTGATGCCGGTGATGGTGATCGGCTTGCCGTCTATGGTCAGTTGGCGGGAAGTACCCTTGGCCACAATGTCGGTGGTCATGATCGCTTCGGCGGCATTTAACCAGTTATCTTCCTGTAAGTTGGCGACTGCATTCGGGATGCCACCTAACAAGCGGTCCATCGGCAGCATCTCCAGAATCACGCCAGTCGAAAATGGCAGCACTTGTTCCGGGCTGATATTGAGCGCCTGCGCCACACCAATACAGCTGGCGAGTGCATCATCCAGCCCTTGCTGGCCCGTGCCTGCATTGGCACAGCCGGTATTCACCAACAGGGCGCGAATGCCTTTGTTGAGTGTCAGATGCGTTTTACACACCGTCACTGGCGCCGCACAAAACCGGTTCAGGGTAAACACCCCTGAGACGCTGCTGCCTTCAGGCAGGGTCATTACCAGAATGTCTTTACGGTTGGGCTTGCGGATATGTGCCTGGGCAAAGCCAAGTTTGACGCCTTTGACAGGCAGTAAGGTCCCGGCAGCGGGAGCAGACAGTTTAACGGGCATCCAAGTTCCTTCGTGATTGCTAATGAGTTGTTTTTAATCAGGCACGACGCCAGGTGGTGCCTTGAGGCGTATCTTCCAGAATCACGCCCGCTTCAGACAGGGCTTTGCGAATCCGGTCGGCCTCGGCATAGTTCTTGGCTGTTTTTGCGGCGATGCGTGCACTGATCATGCCTTCAATATCCAGGCTAGTGTTGTCGGTGTCGCCTTGCATAAAGCTTTCCGGGTCACGTTGTAGCAAGCCGATAATCGCAGCCAATTGTTTCAGTAATGCGGCGGTGGTCGCAGATTTATCTTTATTGAGATCGTTGGCAAGTTCAAACAAGGCGGCAATCGCCTCTGGGGTGTTGAAGTCGTCATTCATGGCTGCCTGGAACTTGGCCGCTTGCGGTTGTTGCCAGTCGATCTCACATGCATCGACCTTAATCCCGCGCAAGGCCGTGTACAGGCGGGTCAACGAGGCTTTGGCATCATCCAAGTGCTTGTCAGAGTAATTAAGCGGGCTGCGGTAATGGGCGCGCAGAATAAAGAAACGTACGACCTCTGGGTCATATTTTTCCAGCACTTCACGGATGGTGAAAAAGTTGCCCAGCGATTTGGACATTTTTTCGTCATCGACCCGCACAAAGCCATTGTGCATCCAGTAGTTGGCCATGGTGCAGTCGTGGGTGGCTTCGGATTGGGCAATTTCATTTTCATGGTGCGGGAACTGCAGGTCCTGCCCGCCACCATGAATATCAAAGTGCTGGCCGAGATGGGCGGCACTCATGACCGAGCATTCAATATGCCAGCCGGGACGGCCATTGCCCCAGGGGGATTCCCAGTAGGGTTCGCCAGGTTTGACGGACTTCCACAACACAAAGTCCAGCGGGTCTTGTTTGAAGCTATCGACTTCAACGCGTTCACCCGCACGCAGGTCTTCCAGGCTTTTGCCGGAGAGCTTGCCGTAATCATTAAAACTGCGCACTTTGTAAAAAACATCGCCATTTTGTGCCTGATAAGCAAAGCCTTTGTCTATGAGTTTGCTGATCATGTCCAGCATGCCTTGCACATGTTCGGTTGCGCGTGGTTCAAGGTCAGGGCGCAAAATGCCAAGCTTGGCCGAGTCCTCGTCCATGGCGGTAATAAAACGCTGCGTTAGACTTTGGATGGTTTCATTGTTTTCGTTGGCACGCTTGATGATTTTGTCGTCAATATCGGTGATATTGCGTACATATGTCACTTGATAGCCAGTGGCGCGCAGCCAGCGCGCCACCATGTCAAACACCACCATGACGCGGGCATGTCCCAAGTGGCAAAAGTCATACACGGTCATGCCGCAGACGTACATCTTTACCTGGTGGGGCTGAATCGGTTTGAAATCTTGCTTGCTGCGTGTAAGGGTGTTGTAAAGTTTTAGCATGCGAATGAAATTGAAGAAGGATGGATGCGTGATAAAATTAGCAGAAATAGTCTGGTGTTTAATTGGTGTTAAGCAGGCAGGCTGCATGTTTTGCCTAAAACAGTCTACAAACAATCCCTTGCTTGATCAGCTTGTTGTGGTTGAGGCGACGCCAAACACAAAATGATGTGTAATTCGTCTGCATATTCACCTAATTTTGCACTGTCTCTAGTACAATCCGAGTATAACATACTGATAAAAATCAACGATTACCCAGGTAATAGCTCATGAACGCAACATTAAAAAAATATTTACTCGTGCTTGGCGTCTTTTTAAGCCAGGCGGCATTCTCCGATACCGTGCTGGCCGGTCAAACCAATGTCGAGTTGCGCGAAATCAACCAGCTCTCTGAGCAGGGCAATCAGGCAGCAGCGCTGGATCGCGTGAACAACTATTTGGCAGCCAACCCGAAAAATGCCGAAGCCATGTTTATGCGTGGCGTGATTCTGGTCGAGCTGGGCAAGCGGGACGAAGCGATCAAGGCTTTTACCGAATTGACTGACAAATATCCTAGCCTGCCTGAGCCTTATAACAACCTGGCCGTGCTCTATGCGGATCAGGGGCAATATGACAAAGCGAGAAAAGCGCTGGAGTCTGCCATCAAAACGCATCCAAGTTATGCCACGGCCCATGAGAATCTGGGCGATATTTATGCACGTCTGGCCTCTGAGGCTTATGACAAGGCGCTCAAGCTGGATACTTCAAATAGCCGTGCGCAGAATAAGCTGGCCATGATTACGGATCTGTTCGGCGGAAAGCGTGCGCAAGCGCGTCCAGCGACAGCTGTACCACCTGCCGCGAGCGTATCGCCTACGCCGCCCACCAATAATGCGGCTGTGAATCCACCGGCAGCGGTGACGCCACCGGCTGCGACCGCCCCTGTGACCAATAATTCTCCCGTGACAGAGACTAAAAAACCGGTCGTCACTGAAGTAAAACCGCAGGAGATCAAGCCGGCTGAGCCAAAACCAGTAGAGTCCAAGGTCGCTGAGTCCAAGCCAACAGAGTCTAAATCTGCCGACAGTAAATCATCTGCACAACTCGAGCGCGCAGTGTTGGATGCGGTAAACGCCTGGGCGGATGCTTGGGAGGCACAAAATGTAGAGCGCTATCTGAACAGCTATGCCAAAGATTTTAAAACACCCGCAGGTGAGCCGCGCAAACAGTGGGAATCCACGCGTCGTGATCGCGTGAGCCGGCCAAGTAAAATTTCTGTCAAGTTGAGCAATATCGATGTCAGGATGGAGGGCGACAGCAAGGCAAAAGTCACCTTCCGTCAGGCCTATAAAGCAACCGGCCTGGATGCAAACTCAAACAAAACACTCAATATGGTCAAAGAAGGTGGTCGCTGGTTGATTCAGCAAGAGCGTGTAGGCAAGTTTTAAATTGGCGCACTTGCCTCTGGGGGCCTCTTGCATGATGCATGCTGGTGTTCTTGAGGCGGGTCACACCAAAGCCGCACTGCGGCGCCTGGGGCCTGAGCACACGGGTTTTTACTGAAACAATTGTATAATCATGGTATGAGTCGGTTGAGAAAGTACTGTTGTATTGCGTTTGTCAGCGCTGCGCTTTTGCCCTGGAATGCAACTGCGGTTAACCATGAGGCGTTAACCGCCAGGTTGTTCATGCAAAGCAAAAACACCAATGCGGTAGAGCGCATGTTGGTGCAGACCTTGCAGTCTATCAAAGAAGGTCATTTGCAACAGGCGCTGGATTATGTCGATCAGTTACTCGCCATCTCTCCCAATTTTGCACTGGCGCACTTGATTCATGGCGATCTCTTATCCGCCAAAGCCAGAATCCTGCATGGCTTTGGCGATGCGCATGTCGCCGATGTCAGCCGTATCCAGGACTTCAAAGAAGAAGCTGAGATTCGGATTCGTAATTACTTTGACCGCAATCGTGGCTTGACCCAACCGAATCTGCTGGTTGAGTTGTCCGAAAAACAAAGCCATGTCCTGTTTGTCGATACCGCACGCTCCCGTGTCTATGTCTACGAAAAAGGCAATGACAATGAGCTCAAGTACATGGCTGACTATTATGTCACGATAGGAAAAAATGGCATCGGCAAAAAAGACCAGGGCGACAAACGTACGCCTATCGGTGTGTATTTTGCTTCGCGCAAACTGAACCGTCCCTTACCAGATTTGTATGGCGATGCGGCTTATCCGCTCAACTACCCGAACGAAATAGATAGCTACGAGCGTAAAACAGGCTCGGGGATCTGGATTCATGGCACCCCACGCGATACCTACAGCCGTCCGCCAAGGGCCAGTGATGGCTGTGTTGTGTTGTCCAATCCTGACATGCAAGCGTTGCAAGGTATTTTGCAAGCTGGCAATACGCCCGTGGTAATCGGGGTGGATTTTCAATGGGTGACACCCGAGTCCGCCCGTCAGCAAGATCGTGCCAAGGCTGATCTCAAACAGGCGATCGAGCGCTGGCGTAAAGACTGGATGGCGCAAAATACAGAGGCTTATCTGTCGCACTACACGCCTGACTTCTTTTACTCTGATGGTGATTTGTCTAAATGGGCCAGTTACAAACGCCAGATTCAAGCGGCCAAGCCCAAGGTCAATATCAATTTGTCTGATGTCAGCATGTTCACCTATCCGAACGCCAAGCGCAATATGGTGGTCGTAGACTTTGAGCAGGAATATATTAGCGCTGCGCTCAGGAATGTCATGAAGAAACGGCAGTACTGGGTGCAGGAAAACGGTGAATGGAAAATTCTTTACGAAGGATCAGCTTAATGCGTGTGTGGTCAAAATTAGTAGGTGTGTGCTTGATGTTGGCTGTGAATCTGGCGATTGCAGCAACGCAGGTCATGTTTGAAACCAATCAGGGTAATTTTACGGTAGAGGTTTATCGTGACAAGGCACCTAAAACCGTGGATAACTTTTTGCAGTATGTGAAAGACGGTTTTTACAGCAATACCATTTTTCATCGTGTGATTGGCCGTTTCATGATTCAGGGCGGAGGCTTTGACCGTGACCTCAACGAAAAGCCGACCCGCGCACCCGTCGTCAATGAGGCGGCCAATGGGTTGATCAACCAGACTGGCACGATTGCCATGGCTCGTACACCAGACCCTAACTCGGCCACCGCCCAGTTTTTCATCAATGTTGCAGATAACCAGTTTTTGGATTACACCAGCCCGGAACCAGACCGTATCGGCTACTGTGTCTTTGGCAAAGTGGTGTCTGGCATGGATGTGGTATTCAAAATCAGCAACTTACCGACAGGTAACCAGCGCGGTTTTTCGGATGTGCCCTATCGTACGGTCATCATCAAACGTGCAACGATAGTCAATTAATTGAGCTTATTGATTGTCGCAACCTTTAATCAACGGAGAATATTTTGGTCAAACTGACGACTAACTTTGGCGATATCACGCTAGAACTCAACGCAGAAAAAGCACCGATCACGGTCGCTAACTTTTTGAGCTATGTAGAAAAAGGCTTTTATGATGGCGTGATTTTTCATCGCGTGATCAAAGACTTCATGATTCAAGGCGGTGGCTTTGATGTCGACATGAAGCAAAAACCAACTGACGCGCCGATCAAAAACGAAGCCGATAATGGCCTCAGCAATGACAAATATACCATTGCCATGGCACGTACCATGGTGCCAGACTCAGCGTCTGCCCAGTTTTTCATCAACGTGAAAGATAACGATTTCCTCAACTTTAGCGCACCCACCACTCAAGGTTGGGGTTACTGCGTGTTCGGTAAAGTGGTCGAAGGCATGGACGTCGTGGATAAAATCACAGCAGTCAAAACAGCTAGCCGCGCTGGTCATCAGGATGTGCCGGTTGAACCTGTGGTGATTGAAAAAGCAGTTTTGGTTGCCTAGGGCATGACCACCTGGATCATTTCTGATCTGCACTTGAGTGCGCAAAGGCCTGCGGTAACGCAGGCTTTTTTGCATTGGCTAGACACCGTGGTTAGTCAGGCCAACGCATTGTATATTCTCGGTGATTTTTTTGAGGTCTGGGTGGGTGACGACCTGCTGCAAGACGCCGAGTATGGCCGAGCATTTTTGCCAGTCGTCCAGGCGCTTAGGGCTTTATCAGCACAAGGGATTCAGCTTTATTTCATGCATGGCAACCGCGATTTCTTAATCGGGGATGCCTTTGCTCAAGCCTGTGGCCTCACTTTACTCCAAGACCCTGCACGCTTGCAGATGGCAGGCAAAAGTATTCTGTTGAGTCATGGGGATGCGCTATGCACGGACGACGTGGCTTATCAGCAATTTCGTCAGCAGGTGCGCAGTCCGGCCTGGCAACACGCTTTTCTGTCGCAGCCGTTGGCAGCTCGCATTGCCTTTGCCCAACAAGCGCGTAGCCAGAGTGCGCAAAACAAAGCCAGCCAAAGCATGCAGATCATGGATGTGAATGGTGAGGCGGTCAACCAGTTGATCCACGATAATCACTATCCGGATGTGTTGCTGCATGGCCATACACACCGGCCAGCGATACATCCTTTGCTGGTCGATCAGCATGCCTGTGAGCATTGGGTGTTGGGGGATTGGCACGATACCGCAGTGGTGGCACGTTTAGATGCTGCTGAAATGCGGTTGGTGACGTTATCACTTGATGCGTAATTGCTATTTTTTGTGACTTACTCACTCCGCACATAAAAAAGACAGCGCTTTTAAGCGCTGTCTTTTTTATGTCAGATCCAGGTTCAAACCGTCAAAGAATTACTTTTTGACTTGTTGACCAAATTCATGCGGACGGACTTGCGCGGCGACTTTATCCAAGACGCCATTGATGTATTTATGGCCGTCTATGCCACCATAAGCTTTGGCGAGCTCCACGCCTTCATTGATCGCGACCCGGTACGGGATGCTGACATCAAACATCAGTTCATAACCTGAAATACGCAAAATGGCATGCTCGATTGGACTCAGTTCTTCGAGTTGACGGTCAATAAACTGGCCGATCATGGCGTCGATTTGCTCGGTCTGCTCGAGTACCCCGGTCAGCAGTTGCTTGAAATACGCTTCATCCGCTTTGAAATAGTCTGGGTCATCCAAACTGTCCAGGCGCAGTTGTTTGACGTCGCCCGCATTCATACGGTTTCGATACAGGGCCTTGAGCGCCAGCTCACGCGATTTGCGGCGGTTTTTACTGCCTTTGCTTTTGCTGGGTGCTGCCTGATCAGCACTCATAGTGCATTCACCAGATTGGCCATTTCAATCGCCACTTGTGCAGCTTCAGCGCCTTTGATGGCCATGCGTGCTTCGGCTTGTTCGTCGTTTTCGGTGGTCAGGATGGCGTTGGCGACGGGCACGCCAGTGTCACGCTGTACTTCGGAAATGCCGCGCGCGGACTCGTTGGACACCACTTCAAAGTGGTAGGTCTCGCCGCGGATAATCGCGCCCAGGGCAATCAGGGCATCGAAGTTTTCTGACAGCGCCATGTGCTGCAGAATCAGGGGCGTTTCGAGCGCACCAGGGACACTGGCAAGCGTAATATCTTCAGCAGCGACGCCCAGTTTGAGCAGTTCTTGTTCGCAGGCGTTAAGCAAACCTGCACCGATATTGTCGTTAAAACGGGAAAGAACGATACCGATTTTTTTACCGGTACCGTCCAGATTTTGGGCAATTTTGTTCACTTTGAGTCCGTGGATTAACACATAAAAGTACTATTTTAACCCAAACGGCTGCTTTACGGATTATGCGAACAATGACCAGGCTTTTTGTACGGTCATCCAGATGCCGTAACTGATGGGGATCAGTACTGCCAGCCAGGCCAGTTTTACCAGTATGGCAGGTGTTGGTGTATCCGCGTTAACAAGGCTGACTGCGTTGTCTGCCGGTTTTTTGCCGCTTTGCTGTTCAGCCGCCAGTTCGCTGTCGGACATGAAGTATTTGTCTGCCACTGGCCGGACCAGCAAATTGGCCGTGAAGCCCACCCCAAGCAAAGCCGCCAGCGTCATGAATATCGGCGCATAAATATCTGCATACGGAACATGAGCCTCCAGCCTCACATCGTGCATGTAGTTGACGATGACGGGCCCCAAAATCCCTGCGGTCGACCAGGCGGTTAACAGGCGGCCATGAATCGCACCAACAAACTGCGTGCCAAACAGGTCTGCCAGGTAGGCGGGAATGGTCGCAAAGCCGCCGCCGTACATGGAGGCGATCACACAAAACACCAGTAGGAACAAGGCTAGCTGATGATGGTTGGCGGCATAGGTGCCGCAGACATACATCATGATACCCAGCACAAAAAAGATAAAGTAAGTGGTTCTGCGCCCCAATTTATCGGAAGAGGTGGCCCAGCCGATACGGCCAAAAATATTGAACAGCGAAATGAGACCGACAAAGCCTGCGCCAACCGCGGCTGCTGTGGCGGTTAATGCTTCGTCTGCCTTGATCTCGGCAAAGCCCAGTTCTGGCTGGCCTATCAATACGCCACCAAAGGTCTCTTGTAACATCGGCGCTGCTGCGCCAATAATACCGATGGCTGCGGACACATTCATGCACAAAATCAGCCATAACAGCCAGAACTGTGGCGTTTTATGGGCATTTTTCAAGTGTACATGCCGGGTGGCTACCAGTCGGTTGTGTTGTACATCGGGTGGCGTCCAGCCAGCAGGTTTCCAGTTGGCGGCTGGGACACGGTAACCCAGCGAACCACAAGTCATGAATACCGCGTAAATCAGCGCCAGCACCACAAACGTTTGCCAGACACCAGGGTCTGTCGGTGTGGCAAACATCGCCATCAGCTTAGTCGCCAGAGGTGAGCCTATCATGGCGCCCCCGCCAAAGCCCATAATCGCCAGGCCGGTCGCCATGCCGCGACGATCTGGGAACCATTTAATCAGGGTGGAAACGGGTGAGATGTAGCCTAGCCCCAAGCCGATGCCGCCGATGACGCCGCTACCCAGCCACATCATCCAGAGTTGATGCTGGTGTATGCCCAGCGCCGAAATCAGTAAACCACCGCACCAGCAAAGCATGGCTACCAGGCCGGCTTTACGTGGTCCTGCCCGTTCCAGCCAGCCGCCCCAAATGGCCGCCGAGCAGCCAAGTAAGACAAAAAATAAGGTATACATCCAGCCCAGATCAAACTGGGTCCAGTTACAGTCGGTGGCGGTCAATGCTTTTGCGGTGCCGGCCAATTTGTCGGCGAAAGTGGATGCGCCTGCAGCACAGGCGGCAACAGGTTTGCCGTCTGGTCCGGTCAATGCATTGCCTAACGGTTTCCAGAACACGCTAAAGCCATAGGCCATGCCTATTGAAAGATGTACTGCCAATGCGGCTGGCGGTACCAGCCAGCGATTAAACTGATTGCCGGCTGTAATGTGTTCTTTGGAAAGATTAATCAAGATAAAGCCCCTCATTTACGTCTGTTACATATTGTTACAATTTGCCCCAAAAGGCAATAACAGTCTTGATTAAATTTATGTGATGTTGTCATTAAAATGTCATAATTCATTCATAAACTGGCGAGCATTCAATTAAGTAGTTTGATCTCAATATTGCTCGAAGGGAGTGTCATGGCTGCAGCGAATATTTTGGTGGTAGAAGACGAACCGGCGATCCAGGAATTGCTGGCGTTGAATATCAAACAGGCGGGGCATCATGCTATCCGTGCCACCAGCGTTGAACATGCACAAATGTTGTTACGCGAAACGATGCCAGACCTGATTTTACTGGACTGGATGTTGCCTGGCATGAGCGGGATCGAGTTTGCGCGCAGGCTTAAATCTGACAGCATGACCAAAGAAGTGCCGATTATCATGCTCACTGCCCGCGGCGATGAGTTTGACAAGGTGCGTGGTCTAGAAGTGGGTGCGGATGATTATGTGACCAAGCCATTCAGCCCGCGTGAATTAAATGCACGCATCAAGGCCGTGTTGCGCAGACGTGCGCCGCAGATGACAGATGATCCGATTGAAATTGCCGGCTTGCATCTAGACCCGACTACCCATCGTGTGACTGGTCATAATGTCCATATTCCACTGGGACCTACCGAATTCAAACTGCTGCATTTCTTCATGACCAATCCGGAGCGTGTGCATAGCCGTACGCAACTGCTGGACAAGGTGTGGGGTGACCGTGTCTTTGTTGAAGACCGTACCGTGGATGTGCATATCCGTCGTTTACGCAACGCACTGGTGGCCTCCAATCATCAGGAAATGATTCAGACTGTCCGCGGTTCAGGCTACCGTTTCTCCGTGCATACCGATCCTGGTACGCAATAAGCATTCTTCCTTAATTTGACAAAATACGAGCAAGACCATGGGTCTTGCTCTACCATCCGGCAGGGTGTCGTGATACGCTTGCGCCTGTTTCATTTTTTTAATGGCAAGGCCCATGAACGCTGCTGCAAATGCTTCCTTGAATGAGTCACTTTACCGCTGGTTGATCCGGCTGTTTTGGCTTGTACTGGTCGCATGGGTGGCGTTGACCTTCCGTCAGCATGGCATCAGCAATGATGAGTATGTGCAGCATACCTATGGCCAAATGCTGCTCGACTGGTATCAGTCGGGATTCAAGGACCAGGACGCTTTTCATTACCGTAATCTATATCTCTATGGCGGCCTGTTCGATATTATCGCGGCCGCACTCGACCCCTATATCCCGGTCATGATCTGGGATATCCGACACCTGCTCTCGGCCTTGTTTGGCTTGCTTGGTTTTTATGGTGTCTCGCAATTTGGCCGGTTGCTAGGCGGCCCCCGTCTGGCACTGTTGGCAATGACCATGTTGTTTTTGACGGTGTCGTGGTCAGGCACCATGTTTACCCATACCAAAGATGTTCCGTTTGCGACCTGCATGCTGTGGGCGCTGTATGCCACCGCCTTGGTGGTGCGCGACATGGAACTGGTGAGTGGCAGAGTCATTGTCCTGCTTGGCTTTGCGGTCGGCGGTGCGCTTGGCTTGCGCGTGGGCGGCGCCTTTGCCGTGATTTACCTGGTTTTGCTGGTCATGCTGCGGGCCTGGCTCGATCACAGGCAACTGCATACCCCGATATTTTCGCGCCTGGTGCGTATGGTGTGGGTGTTGCTGCCTGCGGCAGTGCTGGCGTTTGTGTTTATGGCCATGTGCTGGCCGTGGAGCGTGATCGAGGCCGACAACATGCTGGAGGCGGCCAAGTCGTTCTCCCATTTTGACTTTAATATGCAAACCATCGCCAACGGGGTGGTGTATAACATCAGCGAAGTTCCACGCAGCTATTTGTTCCAGTATCTGGCGGTGAAGTTGCCTGAGGCAGCGCTATTGGCGTTTGCCGGGGTTGTCCTACTATGGCTGCTGAATAGACGGTCACTGCGCCTGGCCGACAATGCAACACGCATGCCTATGTATACGCTGTTGATGGGCATCCTGTTTCCGTTGGTCTTTGTCATGGATGACCGTCCCGCTTTGTACAATGGCGTCCGACACTTTACCTTTATCTTGCCCTTGCTGGCCATCTTGTCTGCCTGGTCTGTGCTCGCGGTTTGGCAGGCCTGCCTGCAGTGCACATCGTCCTTGCATTATCACGCCCAGGCGCTGTGGGCGGGGGTTATCGCCGGACTCATGCTGGTGACGCTGGTGGATATTGTGCAAATGCATCCGTATCAATACGTCAGGTTAAATCGTCTGGTTGGCGATCAGGCACAAGCACAGTTCAAATGGGAGGGCGATTACTGGTCCAGCGCCCTGCGGGCGGCTGCGGCCCAACTCACGGCCCTGCATTTGCCCGCGCGCAGCCAGCCTTATTGGGTGGCCGCCTGTGTGGATACGCCACAAATTGAGCCCTATCTGGATGGTCGCTTCAGTGTCACCCGCCGCTGGGAGGAAGCAGATTTTTTCCTCTCCACCACCAATATGCATTGCCACGAGGTCATGCAAGGCAAACTCATCAGTGGCGTCCAGCGCGATGGCATGTGGCTGGCGGTAGTCAAGGACCGTCGTCACTTGCAAGGGGCGGATCGCAAAGCGACGCCAGCCAAAAACTAACCGCAATCCGCTACAATAGTCCCAGTTATTTTTGAGTATGACGCCATGACCACTGCTGTTAGCCATCGCCAATCTGCCCAGCCGCATATGACGGTGATGGTGCCTGCTTACAACGAAGAAAAAAATATTGCAAAAACCTTGCAAAATATCCGGCAAGATTTGCAGCAAATGTCGCCCAACTGGGACATTGTCGTGGTGGATGACGGTAGCCGTGATCAGACCTCTCTCGTGGTGCAGTCGCTGGTGGAAGAGTGTCGTGTGACCCTGGTCAAGTTCTCCCGCAACTTTGGCAAGGAAAACGCCATCAGCGCTGGCCTGACTTATGCCAAGGGTGAGATCGTCATTTGTATGGATGCCGATGGTCAGCACGCTTCAGATCTGATGTACACCATGCTGGAAAAGTGGCGGGAAGGATATGACATGGTCTATGCCGTGCGTCAGGACCGCGAGCAGGAATCGCCTTTCAAACTCTGGGGATCTCGGCTGTTTTATCGCATGATGAGTAGCAGCACCCATGTGGAAATCCCACGCGACGCCGGTGATTTCCGCCTGATGGACCGTAAAGTGGTCGATGCGCTGTGTGCACTGCCAGAACGCAACCGCTTCATGAAAGGTATCTATGCCTGGGTTGGCTACAAGTCGATCGGCATTCCGTACACCCCATTGCCGCGGTTGCATGGTGAAAGTGCTTATTCAAAACTCAAGCTGATTGCCTTGGCCTGGACTGGCATTACCAGTTTCTCGGTGTTGCCTTTGCGTCTGGCCAGCCTGACTGGTGCCACCCTGGCTATTCTGGCGTTTGCTTATGGTCTGCTGGTGGTCATTGATGCGCTGTTTTTTCATGAGTCTGTCCCTGGATGGCCCACGGTCGTCGCCAGCATGATGTTCCTGTCTGGTGTGCAGTTGTTGTTTATCGGCGTGCTTGGCGAATATCTGGCACGTGTTTACGATGAGGTCAAAGGGCGGCCACCCTACATTGTGGCAGAAGTCGTCACGCCTGCGCCATCAGCGGATTCCCGCTAAGCGTCCCATGCGTGCCTCGGTACTCGGGTTTGTCAGTGTTGGTGCCTTCGCGGCCGCCGTCCATTATGTCATGGCGCTACTGGCTCATGCCTGGGGCCTGTCACCGGCACAGGCGAATTGGATCGGTTTCTTATGCGCATTTCCGGTCAGTTACCTCGGTCATCGGCTTTGGTCTTTTCGCGGCACACAAGCCAATCATCTGGCGGCATTCTGCAAGTTTTTTGCGGTGGCCTTATTGGGGTTCTTTGGCAATCAGGCCCTGTTATGGCTGGGGCTGAACTATACGCCGCTGCCTTTCTGGCTGGTGCTCGGCTGCGTGATGGTGATGGTCGCGGCAAGCACCTGGCTGCTCAGCCGCTTTTGGGCGTTTCAACACCATGAGGGCCAAGCATGACGCAGCTGATTATTTGTGCAGATGATTATGCGCAGTCCGCCGAGATTGATGACGCCATCCTGGCCTTGATCGAGCGCGGCGTATTGACCGCCACCTCTTGCATGACCTTGAGTCCGCGCTGGCAAGAGAGTGCCCGGCATGTCACGCCAGCCATCCGCAATTTGGCAGACATCGGCTTGCATCTTGATTTCACGCAGTACGCGCACACCTCACGCTTTGCACATCCCGTCCTGATCATGCGCAGCCTGTGCGGCATGCTCAACCCTGCAGATGTGACGGCGAATATCACACAGCAACTGGATGCCTTTGAAGCGGCCTTGCACACGCCGCCTGATTATATTGATGGTCACTTGCATGTGCACCAGTTGCCAGTCATCCGCGAATCGTTGATCACACTCATGCAACAACGCTATGGCCATCTGCCCGTGGATCAACGTCCCTGGTTGCGTATTTCCAGCCCGCCAGCAGCAACCGGTCTCAAGGCGCGCATTATTCATTGGCTAGGCGCACAAGCCTTGCAGCGACAGGCAAGTGCGGCTGGTTTCCGGGTCTCGCCAGTCTTATTAGGCGTCTATGATTTTCAGGGCGATGCTGCCGCCTATCAGGCACACTGGATAGAATGGGCCAGACAACTCAAGCAACTGGCGCCTGTCAGGCAAAACGAATTGCCACCTGTGCTCATGTGCCATCCTGCCCGGCCAACACAGACGGTGGATCCCTTGGACCCCATCGCCATTGCGCGCATGATCGAGTGGCAAGTCATGCAGTCCGCCGATTTTTCAGCCTGGCTTAAGATGGCAGATTTACAGCCGGTCAAAGGCCACCCGAAAGGCCTGCCATGCGCGTAATGAATGCTTGGCTTAATCAGGCCTCGTGGATGCAGCAAGCCGCTCTTTCATGCCTGTTAGGCGCGTTAACGGTGTTTGGTTTTGCGCCGTTTAACCTGTTTTGGCTACCTTGGCTGACGCTGGCAGCGTTGCTGGTAATTTGGCAGCAGGCGGCCACACCCGCGCAAGTGTTCAGGCTGGGCCTGGCGTTTGGCTTGGGCTTATACGGTGTTGGTATCTACTGGATTTATATCAGCCTGCATACCTTTGGCGGCATGCCCTGGTGGTTTGCCGGTTTTTGTACCTTTTGCCTGTGCGCCTTCATGGCACTGTTCCCGGCCATCGCGGGTTACCTGGCAAAGAAAGTCGGTCATCTGCTATGGTCTGCGCCACTGCTATGGGCTTTGTCAGACTGGGTGCGTAGCTGGATTTTTACCGGGTTCCCCTGGTTGACTCTGGGCTACAGTCAGGCCCCAGATAGCCCGCTCAGCGGTTTTCTGCCTGTCGTTGGCATCTATGGCGTCTCTGCCTTGCTCATGCTGGGGGCTGCCAGTCTTGCTTGCCTGCTGATCACGCCGCAGCGTAAACCTGCTTTCATCATGCTCGCGCTATTGTGGCTAGGCGGCAGCCTGCTGACACTGGTGCCGTGGACGCAGCCTACGGGAAAACCTGTCTCGGTCGCCTTGCTGCAAGGCAACATTAGCCAAACCATCAAATGGTCGCCTGAGCACGCGGAACAGGCCCTGCGTCAGTATTTCGACATGGTGCAGCAAACACGAGCCCAACTGATGGTGCTGCCCGAAACCGCCTTGCCAGTGTTGCTTGACCAACTTGCGCCCAGCTATCTCGATGCTCTCAAACAGCACGCAGTACAGCAAAAAGGCGACCTCTTGGTCGGCGTTGTTGAGTCCAAACAAGACCAGTACTTTAATAGCGCCATCAGCCTGGGCAGCTCTCCCACACAGTCATACTCCAAAAGCCACCTGGTGCCTTTTGGCGAATTTATTCCGCTTAAAAGCCTGTTCGGCTGGATCTACCGAGACTGGCTGCATATGCCGCTCAGCGATTTATCCCGCGGCACATCGAAACAGCCATTGCTGATTGCCGGGCAAAAAGTCGGTGTCAATATTTGCTATGAAGACGTGTTTGGGGAAGAAATTGCCCAGCAACTGCCGCAAGCCGAGCTCTTGGTCAATATCAGCAACGATGCCTGGTACGGACAATCGTTTGCGGCCGACCAGCATATGCAATTCAGCCAGGTGCGCGCCATTGAAACCGGGCGGATGGTGTTGCGTAGCACCAATACGGGCGCGACCGCCATCATCGATAAAAATGGCCAGGTATTGCAGCATGCACCGCATGATGAGGCGGTGATTTTGACGGGCGAAGCGCAGAGCTACCAAGGACAGACGCCTTATGTTTGGTGGGGGAATTGGGCGTTTTTGGTCTTGAGTGTGGCAGGATTGATCTGGATTAGGGTAAGAAGGTAATTCTTGCTGCTTGCGTTTGCGGATTGAAGTAGACCAGTCTTGTCGCTAGCGCAGTCACTTCTGCGTGGGTTTAAGAGGCGATTCTTACGACATTCTTGGTCCACATCAAGGTTGATTGATAGAGTAGTAGGGTGGGCATGGATGCCCACGCGGATAGTTGCTTGTAATCTGTGATGTTCTATTTCGCCACTCGGCGAGTGATTTTTCTTTGCTTGCTCAAAGAACAAGTCAGCAAAAGAAAGTGCACCCGAGTTTCCGCTGATTCCCTGCGGTGCTCGGCTTAGGGATTTCGTCCATTGCTTTGCCGGACTTAGGCTAAGCGCTCGCGAAACTCATCTTGGCTAGAACTGCCAATACGGCTTCACCTGAAGCTCAGCCTATGCCGCAACACGGTGCTGGACGAGGTGACTTTCTGGAGGTAAGTCACTGGTCTAAAGGCGAAAAGATTGCCTGACCAGTCAGCCAAACATCAATGCTAAGAAGAGTTGCTTGCTCATTTAACCCCTCTTTTCCCTACCAAAAAAGTGCTGATACAAAATCGGCAAGACAAACAATGTTAAAAAGGTCGCTGTGATGAGGCCACCAATCACCACAATGGCTAATGGCCGTTGAATCTCAGCGCCTGGTCCGGTGGCAAACAATAAGGGAATCAAGCCAAAGGCGGTGATGCTGGCGGTCATGAGTACAGGCCGCAGGCGGCGTTTGGCGCCTTCGTAGGCGATGAGGCTGGCGGCCATCCCTTGTTCGGCCAGGTGTTGGAAGTGACTGACCATCACGACGCCATTTAGTACGGCGATCCCTAGCAGCGCGATAAAGCCGACCGAGGCTGGGACAGACAGGTATTCACCTGACAGCCACAGTGCGAACACACCACCGATCATGGCGAATGGGATGTTGGCGAGTATGAGCAGGGCTTTGGGCAGGGAGCCGAAGGTCATGAACAGCAGCAGGGCAATCAGTGTGACTGCAATCGGGATGACGATGCTAAGCCTTGCGGCGGCACGTTGCTGGTTTTCGAACTGGCCGCCCCATTTCAGCCAGTAGCCTTCGGGTAGCGCTACTTGCTGTGCCACTTTTTGCTTGGCTTCTTCTACAAAGCTGACCAGATCGCGCCCTTTAACATTGGCGGTGACGACGACCATGCGGTTGCCGCGTTCGCGGTCTACCTTGACCGGGCCTTCTTCGCGCACGACGTGAGCGACGCTGGAAAGCGGGACGGTGCCACCTTGTGGCAGCGCCAGCATCAGCTGGCTGAAGTCGGCGGCAGATTCGCGCACGATCTGGCTGCCGCGCAGCAAGATCGGGGTGCGGCGGTTGCCTTCCAGCACGATACCCAGCAATTTGCCTTCGAGCTGGCTTTGCAGCAGGGTGTTGATGTCCGCCACGCTAAGGCCGAGTCGTCCGGCGGCGACGCGGTCTATCTTGATTTGCAAATATTGCACGCCACTGTTTTGCGGCGTATAGACATCCTGATTGCCAGGGATGGATTCGAGCACTTTGATGATTTGCTGCGCTTTCTGGTCGAGTACGTTGAGGTCTGTCCCAAAGATTTTGAGCGCCAAATCACCACGCACACCGAGGATCATTTCGTTTACGCGCATTTCGATCGGTTGCGTGAAGTTGTAATCCAGTCCGGGAACGCTGTGCATGACTTGGCGCAGCTTTTCGATCAGCGTCGCTTTGTCTGGCACTTGCCATTGGTCACGTGGTTTGAGCACCAGAAAATTATCGGTCTGATTCACGCCCATCGGGTCCAGGCCCAGTTCATCAGCGCCCGCCCTGGAGTAAACGCCTTCGAGTTCTGGCACCTGTTGTAGCAGCGTTTGTTGCAGATGGTTATCTGTTACGATGCTTTGTTGCAGGGAAATAGAAGGCAGTTTTTCGGTGCCGATGATGATGTCGCCTTCATCCATGGTGGGCATAAAGGTTTTGCCGATCCGTGGATAGACGATGGCTGTGAGCACCAGCAGGACAACCGCGGCTAAAAGTACAGGGCGCTTATGTTGCATGGCCGTGTTCAGTGCGCTGGCATACCAGTGATTGAGGTGCCGGATCAACCACGGGTTTTCGCTGGTCTGGTCGCGGATGAGGAACGAGGCCAGTACTGGAATAATGGTGAGCGATAGCAACAACGATGAACCGAGAGCGAAAATAATGCTCAGCGCCACCGGTGCAAACAGCTTGCCTTCCAACCCTTGCAGACTGAGCAAGGGGAGGAAGACGGTCATGATGATGATCATACCAGCACTGACAGGCACACTGACCTCGCGCATGGCCGCGAGAATGATGCCGAGTTTATCTGTGGTGGGTGAGGCTTGCTTGTGCGCCAGATGTTCGACGATGTTTTCGACCACCACCACGGCAGAGTCGACCAACATGCCAATGGCGATGGCAAGGCCCCCCAATGACATGAGATTGGCTGACATGCCATATTGCTGCATCAGCCAAAAGGTGGCGAGCATGGCCAGGGGCAAGGCGCAGGCGACCGTGAGCGCTGCACGCAGGTTACCTAAAAACAGTACCAGTAAAATCAGCACCAGCACTACCGCTTCCATCAGCGCCTTGTTCACCGTGTGTACCGCGTGTTCGACCAGATTGCCACGGTCATAAAACACATGAATATTGACGCCCTTGGGGAGGGTGGGGGCGATTTCATCCAGTTTGGCACGTACGCCTTCCACCACTTGTCTGGCGTTCGCGCCCCTTAAGCCCAACACCAGGCCTTCCACCGCTTCACCTTTACCATTACGGCTGACGGCACCGTAACGGGTCAATTCCCCGATGCGGACTTCGGCAACATCCGCGATGCGTATGGGGCTGCCCTGGTGACCTTTGAGCACGGTATGGCGCACATCATCCAGCGTCTTAAAGGCGCCTTCAGCACGGACCAGTAAAGACTCTTCGCCATCCTTGAGGCGGCCTGCACCATCATTGCGGTTGTTTTCGCTGATGGCTTGTTGCAGCTCGCTCAAGGCGACGCCACGGGCCTGCAGCTTGGTGTTATCCGGCACGATTTCAAAGCTGCGCACCAGTCCGCCCAGGGCATTGACATCGGCCACGCCAGGCACGGTGCGCAAACGTGGACGAATCACCCAGTCCAGGAGCGAGCGCTTTTCCTGCAGGCTGAGCGTGTCCGACTCTATGGTGAACATGAACATTTCGCCGAGCGGAGTGGTCATGGGGGCGATGCCGCCAGAAATCTCGGCGGGCAAGTTGGGCCAGGCATTGTTGAGCCGCTCGGTGACTTGCTGTCGCGCCCAGTAGATATCGGTGCCGTCTTCAAAGTCGATGGTGATGTCGGTCAGGGCATATTTCGCCACCGCGCGTAAACTGGTTTGTTTGGGGATGCCCAGCATCTCGACTTCAATCGGTGCGGTAATCCGCGTCTCAACTTCTTCCGGCGTCATCCCTGGTGATTTGATGATAATTTTGACTTGCGTCGAAGAGACGTCCGGGAAGGCGTCAATGGCAATGGTCTGATAAGCGGTCCAGCCTGCGAACAGCAGTCCGATCGCAAACACGCACACCAGTAGCCGCTGCTTGAGCGAGTTTTCAATGAGCCAGTTCAACATGCTTATTCTCCCCCCATGCCCAGCCAATAACCTTTTAAGGCGGCTACGCCATGCGTGGCGATACGCTCATTGCCAGTTAAATCGGCTTTGATAATGAGCTGTTGGTCTTCTTCCAGCAGAATGTTGACGGGCATGACGGTCACGCCGTTGGCTTGTTGCACAAAAATCAGGGCCTGTTCGCCCTGGCGGGCCACCGCCGTTCTCGGGACGGCAAAACTGTGTTGTGTCGTATGCTCAACCAGCGCCACATCTACGATTTGCCCGATAGACAGTTGCTCGGCGCCTTCGCTAATCACGGCACGGACTTGCGTTGTTTGGTTGTTTTTGTTGAGCTTGCGCAACACGGTTTCAACTTTGGCGCTCAGCCCCAACTTGGGCAATTTGACGGCTGTGCCAGGCGTCAGTGTGCTGGCCTGAGTCATCGGCAGCTGCATCATCAGCCATAACGGCTTAGGATTCATGATCGTGAAAATCGGCATGGCCATGTCCACGCGTGCACCTACGGATTGTTGCTGATCCATGATTTGGCCGCTGATAGGCGCAATAATGACCATGCCGTTTTGCATGCTGCGTTTTTGCGCCAGCTGATGGATTTGCGTTTCGCTCAGGCCAGACAGCTTGAGGGTTTGTTGCCGCTCATGCATGAGCGCCTGGCTGGTTTCATAGGCGCTTTGGGTTTCCTGCATCCGGCGCTGGGCAATAATGCCGTCCTTGAATAATTCCTGGTCACGTTTGAGGGCTTGCTCATGCAGTCTGGCCTGGGTTTCTGCTTGCAGATAATTGCTTTGCAAGGCGATCAGGTCTGGGCTGCTGAGCTGGCCGATGACCTGGCCTTGTTTCACACTATCGCCGACACTGACATTCAGTTTGGTAATCAGGCCGGCTTGCGGCGCGGTGACGACGCGTGTTTGCGTGGGCGGCAAGACGACTTCTGCGGGATAGCTGGCAGAAAGACCGGTTTGCTGGGCTTTCAACGGCCCCCATTGCACCTGCATTTGCTGCAGTTGTGACGCGGTCAGTGGCAAGCGTATGGCCGCCAGGGTGTTCAAGGATAGGCAAGCCGCGAGCGTGAATAACAGTATTTTTTTCATGGGAGGACTCCTACGGCCTGATTGTATTTGGCGATATTCCATTGCACTTGAAGTTGCTGGCTGCTCAAACTGCGTTCAGCTTCAAAAGCCAGCAGTTGCAGGCGTAATAATTGGTTGAGGTCAAGCTCGCCCAGCCGATAGGCTTTGCGTGCCAGCGCAAAATTTTCACTGGCGATGGCTTGTTGTTGCTCGATGACGGCGAGCTCCTGGCGGCTGACATGCAGGTTGTGCTCAGCCTCGTGCAGGCTGTTTTCGAGCTGGCGGCGCAGGGTTTCCAGTTGCATGCGGGCATCGCCGATATTTTGTTCTGCATTGGCAATCAGGGGCGCACGCTGCACTTCGCTTTGCAGCGGGATGTTGACATAAAGCCCCATGCTGCTATTGAACTTGCTATCAAACCCTCCTTGCATAGTGCGCGTGTTCACCGTGAGCGTCGGGTTTTGTCGCTGCTCTATCATGGTCAGGTCACGCTGCCCTTCTGCCAGCTTGACTTTTGCCTGGGCTGCCAGCCAAAACGGGGATTCTGTATAGCCTTCACGGCTGGAGAGGGATTCTTCGAGGCGGGCTGGCATTTCATTCAGACCGGTCAACTGCTGGTAGCGGAATTGCGCATGCATGAGTTCTGCCTGTGCCGTGATCCACAAGCGCTCAGCCTGCAAGGTTTCCTGGCTGGTTTGCATCACCTCGAGTCTGGCCACCTCTCCCGCCCGAAAGCGTTTTTGCACATCCTCGGCAATGCTGCGCAAGGTGTCGCGTCTGCTTTCTGCCAGACGCAACTCGTTACGGCGCATGGCAATCTCCCAAACCGCATTGCGCAACAAGTCTGCCGCCAGCTGTTGCAGACTGGCCTGGTCCTGTGACAGGCTGTTATCGGCCAAACTGGCCACCTGGCTACGCGCTTCGCGTTGCCCCGGTAGCCAGATCGGGATTTGCATTTGTGCTTGCCATTCGCGCTCATCGCGATCACTCAGCCAGGCATCGTTTTGATGAGAGAAACCGACGCTAGGTGCCAGGGGCAACCAGCTTTTTGCCATGATTTTGCGTGCGTTGACCATTTGCTGATGCGCGGCCAGCAAGGCTTGTTGCGGGTGAATGGCCACCACCTGCTGCAAAACCTCGTGCAGTGACAGGCGTGCATTGAGCGCCACGGTATCTTCGTGCTCGGTAGGATGCTGGGCGACACTGGCGGGCATTTTCTCGGCCAGCGCTGGTTGCGCAAGCCAGACGCCGCAGGCGGCAAGCCAGGCGATCAGCAGGGAGCGGTTGACTCCCCTAACTAAATGAAACATAGAGACTCCTGAATAAAACAGGCAAACGGATGGCTAATGCCAACCGGTGCTACGCGTATTTATTCAGGCGTAAGGCGGTGCGCGTGGGGCGTGGCAGGCGAGAGTGAGATTGGACGGAGCGCGTTCCTGACGGTGTCGCTCAAAAGGTTTTTCAGATCGTTGCAGCGCGATTGCCAGCAACAGTAGTGCGGGCAAAATGGCGGCGGGCAGCCAAAAGCTGGCATAGGCATCTATCAGTGATGACAGCGGATTGCTTTCGCTGATGGCTTGGCCTAAGCCGATGATTTGACCGTGCGATTTGTTGGAGTGTACATGCCAGTGAAAAGGGTGCTTGGAAGCTTCGGCCTGAGTATGCAGGGCGGGGATATCCACCATGTGCATGTGCGGACCGTCATCCGCTGCGGTATCACCGGCGGCATGGGCGTGCATGAGTGGCGCGACGGTTTGCAGCAAGGCAAACCATAGCGTCAACAACAATACCCATGTGCGATAAGTGTTCATCTTCTCAATCTAACAAAATTCAGTGAATGCCACAATCGCAAAAAGCCGTAAAAAAAGCATTCAACTCTTCAAATCGGGCTGCCAGGTAGCTGGACAAGGCCTGAATGCAATTTCTTTACCCGGGCTGAATCAGGTAAAATATTGGTTTTACATTTATCTGGATCAGGCGTCATGGTACTGACCTTTCAACAAATTATTTTAAAGCTTCAGGAATACTGGGACAAACAAGGCTGCACTTTGTTGCAACCTTACGATATGGAAGTGGGCGCCGGTACCAGCCACACCGCAACTTTTTTGCGCGCCCTGGGCCCTGAGCCCTGGAAAGCCGCCTATGTGCAGCCTAGCCGCCGCCCCAAAGATGGTCGCTATGGCGAAAACCCAAACCGTTTGCAGCATTACTACCAATTTCAGGTGGTACTGAAGCCCGCCCCCGCCAATATCCTGGAGCTCTACCTCGGCTCACTTGAGGCACTGGGGTTTAATCTGAAAGAAAACGATATCCGTTTTGTCGAAGATGACTGGGAAAACCCGACGCTGGGCGCCTGGGGTCTGGGCTGGGAAGTCTGGCTCAACGGCATGGAAGTGACGCAATTCACCTATTTTCAGCAAGTAGGCGGTATTAACTGCAAACCCATCACCGGTGAGATTACCTATGGTCTGGAGCGGTTGGCCATGTATCTGCAAGGCGTGGAAAACGTCTATGACCTCGAATACTCGCCCGGCGTGAAATATGGCGATGTGTTCCACCAGAATGAAGTGGAACAATCGACTTATAACTTTGAGCATTCTGATGTGGATTTCCTGTTCACGGCCTTTAATGCACATGAGAAACAGGCCAAGCATTTGATGGAAGTGAAGCTGGCTCTGCCGGCGTACGAGCAAGTGCTCAAAGCCGCGCATACGTTTAACCTGCTGGATGCGCGGGGGGCGATTTCCGTCACCGAGCGCGCGGCTTATATTGGCCGTATCCGCAACCTGGCGCGCGCTGTGGCCGCCAGCTATCTCGATAGTCGCGCCCGTCTGGGCTTCCCGATGGCGCCTAAAGCCTGGGCGGATGAAGTCATCGCCAAACTGGAAAGCGAACAAGCCGAACAAAACAAGAAAGCCGCCGCATGAGTACCCGCAATCTGTTAGTTGAATTATTTGTAGAAGAGCTGCCGCCCAAAGCACTGAAAAAACTGGGCGAGTCGTTTAGTAGTGTGCTGGCCGAGAGCTTGAAAGCTTCTGGCCTGGTGGCAGAAGGCAGTGTAGTCACCTCCTTTGCGTCACCCCGTCGTTTAGCCGCACATATCACACAGGTATCCGAAAAAGCGGCGGACAAGCAAGTCGCGCAGAAACTGATGCCAGCAACCGTTGGTCTTGATGCCAACGGGCATGCAACGCCGGCATTAGTGAAGAAGTTGCAGGCCTTGGGTGAGAATGAAAGCGCGGTTGCTAAATTGCGCAAGGAGCACGATGGCAAGGCCGATATTCTGTTTCTGGATGCCACTCAAGCGGGGGCGACCTTGCAAGAAGGCTTGCAAAAAGCGCTGGATGAAACGCTAGCCAAATTGCCTATTCCCAAAGTGATGACTTACCAGATCAATGATGGCTGGGAAAGTGTTCATTTTGTGCGGCCGGCGCATGGACTGGTCGCCTTGCATGGCGATACCGTCGTGCCGATTTCAACCCTGGGGTTGACGGCAGGCAACACCACGCAAGGGCACCGCTTTGAAGCGAAAAATCCGGTGGTGACGCTCACGTCTGCCGACACCTATGCGCAACAACTGGCGGATGAAGGGGCGGTGATTGCGAGTTTTGATGCCCGTCGTGCCGAGATTACGCAGCAATTGCAAGCTGCGGCTGACAAACAAGGCCTAAAGCCGATTGAAGACGACGCATTACTTGATGAGGTCACGGCGCTGGTGGAGCGCCCGAATGTATTGCTGGGCCAGTTTGAAGAAGCGTTTTTGGCGGTGCCGCAAGAGTGCCTGATCTTGACCATGAAGGCCAACCAGAAATACTTCCCGCTACTGGATGCCAACGGCAAGCTGACGAATAAATTTTTAATTGTGTCCAATATTAATCCGGCCGATCCAAGCAAGGTGATTGGCGGTAACGAGCGCGTGGTGCGTCCGCGTCTGGCCGATGCCAAGTTCTTCTTTGACCAGGATCGCAAAAAGACGCTGGAAAGCCGTCTGGCGGGCTTGGGGAGAGTGGTTTACCACAACAAGCTCGGCTCGCAAGGCGAGCGTAATGAGCGTGTGGTGGCGATTGCCACCGCCATTGCGCAACACATCGGCGGTGATGGCTTTGTCGCCAAAGTGGCACAAGCCGCGCGCTTGTCCAAGGCTGACCTGCTGACCGATATGGTCGGCGAGTTCCCTGAATTGCAAGGCATTATGGGCCGCTATTACGCCCAGCATGAAGGCTTGGCCGATGACGTGGCATATGCGATAGAAGACCACTACCGCCCACGCTTTGCCGGTGATGACTTACCACGCAGCCAGGTAGGTGTGGTGGTGGCGTTGGCAGATAAGCTGGAAACCCTGGTGGGCTTGTTCAGCATCGGCGAGAAGCCGACTGGCGATAAAGACCCGTTTGCCTTGCGCCGTCAGGCCCTGGGCATTTTGCGTATGCTGATGGAAACCGATTTGCCGTTGGCCTTTGACCAGTTAATCGCACAAACGCTGAGCGTCTTTCATGGGGATGCCGAGGTGGCAGAAGCCATCCAGGCTTTCTGCTTTGATCGTCTGGCGGTAAACCTGCGTGACCAGGGTGCGACTGCGCAAGAGGTGGATGCGGTATTGTCCTTGTCACCGAACCAGTTGGCAGAAGTGCCGCGCCGGTTAAGTGCCGTGCAAGCGTTTGCCAATTTGGCAGAAGCGCCTGCGCTGGCGGCTGCCAATAAGCGTGTGTCGAATATCCTCAAGAAAGTTGAAGGGGATGTTAAGGCCGAAGTGAACGACAGTTTGTTGCAAGAGCCGGCTGAAAAAGCCTTGTATCAGGCCCTGGCTGACACCAAGCCTAAAGCGGATCAGCTGTTTGAAGCAGGCGATTACACCGCTTCTTTACAGGCACTGGCCGTGCTTAAGGCGCCGGTGGATACCTTCTTTGATGAGGTCATGGTGAATGCCGAGGACCCTGCCTTGAAAGCCAATCGTCTGGGACTGCTGGCGACCTTGCATCAGGCCATGAACCGTGTGGCTGACTTGTCCAAGTTGGCCAGCTAAACAGCCGTCAGGAGTGTAGCCATGAAACTCGTCATTCTTGATCGTGACGGCGTGATTAACCGCGACAGCGCGACCTTTATCAAAAATCCTAACGAATGGATTCCGATTCCGGGGAGCCTGGAGGCGATTGCGCTGCTCAACCAGCATGGCTATCGGGTGGCGGTGGCGACGAATCAGTCGGGCATCGCACGCGGCTATTTTGATATGGCCACGCTCAATGCCATTCACGACAAAATGCACAAAGCCTTGGCGCAAGTCGGTGGTCGTATTGACGCCGTCTTTTATTGCCCACATGCGGCCGATGCCCATTGTGACTGCCGCAAGCCCAAGACCGGCATGCTGGAAGAAATCAGCCGCCGTTTTAATGTTGAGCTGACCAAAGTGCCAGGCGTGGGCGATGCCTTGCGAGACTTGCAGGCCTTCGCCAAAGCCGGTTGCCAGCCTTACCTGGTCCGCACCGGCAAGGGCGAAGAAACCTATAACTTGTCCGAAGTGCCTGCAAACACGATTGTGGTGGCTGATTTGGCCGCTGCGGTACAGCACATCATCGCCGGGGACAAGTAATGCAAACGGTGCTGCTATATGTGCGGGCCTGGCTGTTTTATGTTGGCCTGTTTGTGCTGACCATTCCATTTTCATTGTTGGCAATCTTGCTGATTCCGCTGCCCGCGGTGACGCGTTCACGCTGGGTCAGTGGTTGGGCGCATGCGGTGATGTGGTGGCTGAAGGTCACCTGCAATCTGCGTTATGAAGTCAGTGGCCGCGAGCATATCCCGGCCACGCCCAGTATTATTCTGGCAAAACATCAATCTGCCTGGGAGACCATTGCCCTGCAAACCATTTTGCCGCCGCAAGTGTGGGTGCTCAAAAGAGAGTTGCTCATGATCCCGTTTTTTGGCTGGGGTTTGTGGGCGGTGGGCTCGATTCCGATTGACCGCAGCAGTGGCCGCGAAGCGCTGAAGAAATTAGTGAATCACGGCAAAGACCGGCTCAAGCGTGGCTTGTGGGTGGTGATTTTTCCGGAAGGCACACGTACCGCCCCCGGTGCCCGCGCCAAGTATCATATTGGTGGCGCCTGGCTGGCGAGCCATACCCAAACCGCGGTGTTGCCGGTGGCGCACAATGCAGGCCGCTACTGGCGTAAAAACTCCATCCTTAAATATCCAGGCGTGATTCAGGTGGTGATCGGCCCAGCCATCGCCACCAACGGCCTCAAGCCGGATGCACTGAATCAGCAAGTCGAAACATGGATTGAAACGGAGATGCAGCATCTGTGATCACGCAGCAGTTGCAACTGCCAAATGGGCAAACGATTGCTTACCAGCTGGATCTGCGGGCACGTAGAACCATAGGCCTTAAAATCACGGCCGAGGGCTTGGTGGTCCATGCGCCCAAGCGCATTTCTACCTCGCAATTGCAGCAAGTTTTGCAGGAAAAATCCAGCTGGATACAGCAAAAGCTGGCTCTGCGTGAGGCCAACCAAGTGGCCCCCATGCAATGGCTGGATGGTGAGCCGCTGTTGTTTATGGGCCAGGATATTGTGCTGACCCTAATTGCGCATCCCACCAGCAAGGCAGTCACGCTCGAAGGTGACAAGTTGCTGGTCCGTTCACCTTATATCAACAATCCCGACTGGGTCGCGCGCAAAGTGCTGCAATGGTATGCGCAGCAGGCTTTGCCTGATTTTAAACGCCGCGTTGCCTTAATTGCCGCCCAAATGGGCGAGCAGGTGAGCGGTGTCGGACTTTCCAATGCCAAGTCACGCTGGGGCAGTTGCAATAGCCGCAAGCAGATTCGCCTGAACTGGCGCTTGATCCAGGCGCCGCCGCATGTGATTCAATATGTGGTGTGTCATGAAATGGCGCATCTGAAAGAAATGAATCATTCAGCCAGGTTTTATGCGGTGCAGGCCAGTTTGTTTCCGCAATACGAACATGCCGAGAAGGCGTTAAAGGCCCTGTCGCCTATCCTGCATCGCATGGCTTGATTCATCAGGCTTTTAGTGAGGCTTGCCTGTGTTCGCCAGCCCAATACCACAAAAGATCGTCAGCATGCCTGCCAGTTGGTAGCCATGAAAGGGTTCGCTCAATAATACGCTGGAGAGTAATGAGCCAAAAATCGGCATGGCATGAATAAACACGCTGGCGCGCACCGAGCCGACCAATGTGACAGCCTTGGCATAAGCCAGGAAAGCAATCACCGAAGGAAAAATCCCAATATAAAGCAGTGACCAGACCGTTTGTATATGGTCTACCGTTGTCACGGCGGTCTGCTTCTCCCAAATATAGAGCGGTAACAATAAAATCAGCGCAATCAGGACCTGGCATAGCATGAGCCCGGTGCGGTCAATAAACGCTGGAATCTGTTTTAGCCACAAGGTAAACAACGCCCAGCAGATCATGGCGACAAAAATAATCATATCGCCAGGAGCAAATGCCAGCGATCGCAGCACTTGTATATCGCCATGCGAGACGACCGTCAGGACGCCGATCAATGAAATCAGTAGCCCGAGCAATTGACGGGTCGATAAGCGTTGCTGATAAAACAACCCGCCAAAGATTGCGACTAGAAAGGGAATAAACGAATTCAGGATAATCCCGTTGGTTGCGCTGGTGCTATGCAAGCCCCAGTACACCAGCAGATTAAATGCAAGTACGCCCGTCATTGCGGTCCCTAGCACATGCCAGCGGTAATTTAGGTAGTGGACGCGGTCACGCAAAAACGGTTTGATCGCAAAAGGGAGCAAGCATAAAAACGCCAGGCCCCAGCGGATCAGGGATAAAGCAACGGGCGGCACCTCATGGCTGACGGCGCGGCCTGCGATAAAGTTACCTGCCCAAAGCAGGGGCGGGAGAAGTAACAGCCCCAGTGTATATGGGGTAAGAGTGGCGTGCGATGTGTCTGTCATCTGGGGATTGCATACGATGATTACCTGTTTGCTGACATGGTATGCTGCCCCAGCCTCTCTGGCTAGGGGCAATGTTGGATGATTGTGTACCTGAGTGCTAAAAGGGTTAGTGAGGCGAATGGCCAGGCCGCTGGCGGGTCAGGGGGCGATCGCCCGCGTTTCCTTTGTGCTCCTGATGTCAGAATGCGCCGCCCCCCAGGACTTTATATAAGGTCACCTGATTGGAGACTTCCGACAGCCTGACGCTGATGAGATTCTGTTGCGCAGCGTAGTAGCTACGTTGCGCATCCAGTACCGTCAGGTAACTATCCAGGCCTTTCTCGAATCTGGCGCGTGATAGTACAAAGCTTCTTTGCGTGGCATTCACCTGTGCCGTTTGTGCCGACAATTGTTCTTCCAGCGTGGCACGCAATGCCAGCGCGTCAGAGACCTCTTTGAACGCGGTTTGAATCGCTTTTTCATATTGCGCCACGCTAATCTCCCGGCTGACTTCGGCAACCTTCAGGTTGGCCTTGTTTAACCCACCATTGAAGATGGGCAGTACGATTTGCGGTGCAAAACTCCAGACATGGTTATTGCCGCTAAACAGGCTCCCCAACTCCGGGCTGGCCAAACCGGCGGATGCCGTCAATGAAATGGTCGGAAAGAAGGCTGCTCTGGCCGCACCAATATTGGCGTTATTGGCCTGAAGCGTGCGCTCTGCTTCCAGCACGTCCGGCCTGTTCTGCAAGACCGTAGAGGGAAGGCCATCAGGCAGGCTGGCGGTTTGGGAGACGGCCTGCAAATTGTTCACCTGTTCAAGATTGATATTCGGAGGCTCACCCACCAGTAGTGCCAGCGCGTTTCTATCCTGGTCTACCTGGGTCATATATTTGGCGACATTGACGCGGGCAGATTCCACGCTGGTTTCCACTTGCCGCAGCGTCAGCTCATTGATACTGCCCAAAGCCAGTTGCCGTTTACTCAAGTCGAAAGTCGCCTGTTGGGTGCGCAAGGTTTCCCGTGCCAGCGCCAGGTTTTCACTATCTGCGGCCAATGTCAGGTAGGCGTTCGCCACCTCAGACACCAGGCTGATCTGGGCGCTTCTCTTGGCCTCTTCTGTTGACAGGTATTGATACACGGCCTGATCGCGCAGGCTGCTGATGCGCCCGAAAAAGTCCATCTCATAGGAAGAGAATCCCAGGTTTGCCGAATACTGGTGGCTGTTAAATGTCATGGGTCCGGTCGGCAAGTTCAGCATCATCCGTTGATTGGTCCCGCTGACCGTGCCATTCACCTTGGGAAACAGGGCCGCCCGCTGGATCTGATATTGGGCACGCGCCTTTTCGATATTGAGCGAGGCGACCCTTAAGTCACGGTTGTTTTCCAGCGCCTGCCGGATCAACTTTTTCAATTCGTTGTCGGTAAAAAATTGCTCCCAGCCCAATTCAGCCGAGAGTGTGTCTCCCGTCAGTTTTGCTTGGCCTGACGATGGCTGCCATTGTGCAGGAATCGGTGCGGCAGGCCTTTCATAGTTGGGTTGCATGTTGATGCAGCCTGCCAGCAGCAGGCTGGCAATCACAATGGGATAGCGTGATTTATTCATGTTCGTTATTCCTTTTAATGAGCGACCTTAGCCTTTGAATACCCTGCGTACCGCCACGAAAAACAGCGGTACAAACAGGATGGCGAGTACGGTGGCTGTGAGCATGCCGCCAATCACACCTGTGCCCAGCGCATTTTGGGCACCAGAGCCTGCGCCAGTCGAAATGGCAAGCGGCAGCACGCCAAGGATGAAGGCCAGCGATGTCATGATAATTGGCCGGAAGCGCAGCCTTAACGCCTCTAATGTGGCCTCTGTCATCTCTTTGCCTTGCTCCATTTTTTCCTTCGCAAACTCCACAATCAGGATGGCATTTTTGGCAGACAGGCCTATCGTCAGCAGCAAGCCAACCTGGAAATACACATCGTTGGAGAGTCCCCGCATGGACGCTGCAATCAAGGCGCCGACGACCCCCAGAGGCACCACCAGCATGACTGCAAATGGAATGGACCAGCTCTCATACAATGCTGCCAGGCATAAAAACACAATGAGCAGTGATAAAGCATACAGAGCGGGGGCTTGTGAACCGGTCATGCGCTCCTGGTATGACAATCCTGTCCACTCGTAGCTGATGCCGGGAGGCAAGGTTGCCGCCAATGATTCCATGATGGCCATCGCCTCGCCGGTACTATGCCCGGGTGCCGGGGCGCCCAGGATTTCTACCGAAGATTGACCGTTATAGCGTTCCAGCTTGGGTGACCCATAAGCCCAGTGTGCGCTGGCGAATGAGGAAAATGGCACCATTTCACCGCTGGCATTTTTCACATACCACTGATCAAAATCCTTGGGTTCCATCCGTGCTGAAGTGGCCCCTTGCAGGTACACGCGCTTGACCCGGCCGCGGTCCATAAAGTCATTGACGTAAGTGCTCCCCCAGGCGGTGGAAAGCACTGAGTTGATATCCGCGAGGGAAATGCCCAGGGCACTGGCTTTGGCTTGATCAATATCCAGCTTGTATTCTGGTGAGTCTTCCTGCCCGTTTGGCCGCACCCCGACCAATGACCGATTCGCCGAGGCCATCCCCAGCAGCTGGTTGCGTGCCTGCATGAGGGCTTCATGCCCAAGGCCTGCCCGGTCTTGCAACTGGAGGTCAAAACCCGAAGCATTTCCTAACTCGACCACGGCTGGCGGGCCGAATGCAAAGACCATGGCCTCGTTAATGGTTGAGAATTTGCCCATGGCTTTTCCGATCACCGCTGATATTTTCAGGTCAGGTCGTTTACGTTCTGACCAGTCTTTCAAGCTGACAAAGGCGAGCCCATTGTTCTGGCCACTCCCCGCAAAGCTGAAGCCAGACACCGTGAACACGGATGCGACAGCCTCCTTTTGTTCGGCCAGGAAATGATGCTCTACCTTGTTTAGGACTGCCCGGGTGCGCTCTGTTGTTGCCCCGGCAGGCAAGATCACTTGCGTAAACAGGATACCCTGGTCTTCATCAGGCAAGAAAGCCTGCGGCAAACGGAGAAATAATAGCGCCATCACGCCAACAATCAGCGCATATATCAGCCCGTAGCGGCCAAGACGATGCAGCATACGGGCAACCACGGATTGACTGCCTTGCGTCGTGCGTTCCACGCCACGGTTAAATACCTTAAAGGCACCCGTCAACGGGTTGTGTGTCTTGGCGTGTGGTTTGAGTAAGGTGGTGCACAGGGCAGGTGTCAGAATCAGGGCTACTAGCACTGAAAGCACCATGGCCGATACGATGGTGATGGAGAATTGCCGGTAAATGACGCCGGTCGAGCCACCGAAAAATGCCATGGGGACGAATACCGCCGAGAGCACAAGCGCGATGCCGATCAAGGCCCCGCTAATTTGCGTCATCGAGCGGCGGGTAGCTTCCTTGGCAGACAGCCCCTCTTCGTGCATCACCCGCTCGACGTTCTCTACCACCACAATGGCATCGTCTACCAGCAGGCCAATCGCCAGTACCATGGCAAACATGGTCAGCGTATTGATCGAGTATCCGGTGGCGGACAACACGGCAAATGTCCCCAGCAGGACCACAGGCACGGCAATGGTCGGGATGAGTGTGGCACGGATATTTTGCAGGAAAAGATACATCACCAGAAATACCAAGATGATGGCTTCTACCAGCGTTTTGATGACTTCCTCGATGGAGACTTTGACAAAGGGGGTCGTGTCATACGGCATCACCGCCTTCATGCCCGCCGGGAAAAACTGCTCCAGCTCAAGCAGTTTAGCCTTGACGGCTTGAGCCGTTTCCAGCGCATTGGCGCCGGTTGCCAGCTTGATTGCCAGGCCTGTTGCCGGTTTGCCGTTATATTGAGCGACAACCTCATAGCTTTCGCCACCGAGTTCAATTTGGGCGACATCCTGCAATCTGACCGCAGCCCCATTGGCGGTGCTTTTTAATAAAATCTGCCCAAACTGCTCGGGTGTTTGCAAACGACTTTGCGCCGTCACCGTGGCATTTAATTCTTGCCCTTTTTTGGCAGGCATGCCACCGATTTGTCCTGCTGACACCTGGGCGTTCTGTGCTGTGATCGCCGCGCTGATTTCGGCAGGCGTCAGCCCAAAATTGTGCAGCTTGGCCGGATCCAGCCATATGCGCATGGCATATTTGGTCCCAAAAACCTGCGTATCGCCTACGCCATTCACCCGGCTGATAATGTCCTGGACATTCGACCCGACATAGTCCCCCAGATCGATGCTCGACATGCTGTTGTCTTCTGAGATAAACGCAGCCACCATGAGGAAGTTATTGGAAGCTTTGGCGACCTGCACGCCTTGTTTTTGCACATCCTGCGGCAGCAGCGGGGTAGCCAGCGCGAGCTTGTTCTGGACCTGTACCTGTGCAATATCCGGGTCAGTTCCCGCGTCAAAGGTCAGTGTAATGGTGACGCTGCCTGAAGCGTCGCTGGTCGAGGACATATAGGTCAGGTGGTCGATCCCTTTCATTTTTTGCTCGATCACCTGGGTGACGCTGTCTTCCACCGCTTTGGCTGAGGCGCCCGGGTAAGTGGTTGTGATGGAGATGGCTGGCGGTGCAATCATCGGGTATTGCGCAATCGGTAATGACCGGATCGCGAGTATGCCTGCCAGCATGATCACGATCGCAATCACCCAGGCAAAAATAGGGCGGTCAATAAAAAATTTAGACATGATGACTCCCTATATTGGCTTGGTTGAGCGGCTTTTGTCGGTCGACACAATTTTTACCGGCATTCCAGGCCGTATTTTTTGCAGCCCATTCACTACCAGTCTGTCGCCTGCATTCAGGCCCTGGCGTACCACCCACTGGCCATCCAGCGTCTTGTCCGCCTGAATATTCCTGAGTTGCACCTTGCTATCCTTGTCCAGCACATACACGACAGGGTCCCCTTTGGCGTCGCGACTCACGCTTCGTTGTGGCACCAGGATGGCGGTTTCTGCAACGCCTTGTTCCAGGACTGCGCGCACATACATGCCCGGTAAGAGTACGCCTTTGGGGTTGGGGAATATGGCCCGCAGCGACACGGTGCCTGTCGACTGGCTTACGGTAATGTCTGCAAATGCCAGCTTGCCAGTCAGTGCATAGGTACTGCCATCCTCAAGGACGAGTTTCACTTCGGCCTGGTTTTCTCCTGCCTTCTTGAGGCGGCCACTCTCCCAGTCATGGCGCAGCCGCAACAGATCAGCGCTAGACTGGGTCACATCGACATAAATGGGATCAAGCTGCTGGATATTGGTCAGCATGGTTTCCTGATTCGCAATCACCAGGGCGCCCGGTGTAATGTTCGATTTCGCCACCCGTCCAGAAATCGGCGCCAGGACGCTGGTGTATGCCAGGTTGATTTTTGCTATTTGCAATGCGGCCTTCGCCAAATCTACCTCTGCCTGTGCCTGATCCAGCGCTGATTGCGCATCTTCCAGATCCTGCTTGCTCACGGCTTGTATGCTCGCCAGCTCGTGATAACGCTCAGCCTTGCTTTTTGCAGCCACAAGATTCGCCTGGGCTTTATTCAGGCTTGCCTGCGCACTGTCTAATGAAGCCTTGTATGTGGAAGGGTCAATTTGGTACAGCTGTTGGCCCGCCTTGACATCTGTCCCTTCGGTGAACAGGCGTTTTTGCAAAATACCACTGACCTGCGGCCGGATCTCGGAAACCAGAAAGGGGGATGTGCGTCCAGGTAACTCGGTTTTCAGGTTAACCGATTGTGGCTGGAGGTTAATGACTTCCACTTCTGCTGGCGGAGGGGCTGCCGGTGCAGGGGCTGCGCCCTGATGACAACTGGTAAGTAATTCACATAAAGCGAGCAATACCGGAAATGCCGTCGCCAAACGCATGGTCTGTAATGTTGGTTTCATAGGATTCTCCTTTTAAGTGCCGCCATGAAAATTGGTTTTTTTCAGGTTGCCTTAAATTAGATTGAGTATTCATTCTAGATTGAATGATCATTCTAATATAGAATACTAAAAAAGCAACTTTTATTTTTAATGATGACAGGAGAAGTCATGTCCCTCTCGAACATACAGAATAGCCGTGCGGACCTACGGCGCAACCAGGTGCTGACGGCCGCGACTGAGTGCTTTAGAAACCAGGGCTTTCATGGCACCAGCATGTCCCAGATATCCAAAGCTTCGGGCATGAGTGTTGGGCACATCTATCATTACTTTGAGAATAAAGAGGCCATTATTGAGGCGATCGTGGAAAAAGATTTGCTCAAAATACTCAATGTTGCTAACCGCGTTGAGCAAAACCGGGGCGACGGTGATATCTTTGATGCCCTGATTGCTGACGTTGAAACGACTGCGATGGATACTTTCTATGATCCAGATGCGCCCTTATTGCTGGAGGTGATTGCCGAGGCCGCACGCAATCCAAAAATTGCCAATATCATCCGCCGCGCAGAAGCCACGGCCATGGAAAGTATCAAAAGTTATTTTCGTAAAGGAATGATGCAACGGCAAATGAACATCTCAGAAGAGGCGCTAGATACCGCTTGTAATTTGATAGCTTCTTTGTTTGAAGGCTTTACTATCCGGTTGATCAGGAATCCTGACCTTTCACTGAAACGTACTATCCCGATGTTAGGCAGGACGATTCGGTATGTTCTGGAGCACGAGTTAAATGCCAGCTAACAAGTAGGATGGTTAAAAGTAACTGTGTTTTGAGAGATTAGACAAGCGCTGAGAGTTGCTTTTGGCTCACTTGTGCACGCGGAGAAGATCGTGATTGGCAAGAGTGATGTTTGCCAAAAGCGGGCAATAAAAAAGGGCTGATAGCCCCTTTTTTTGAAACTGTATGTAATCAGGCGGCGCCTAATTGTACAGGTGTTAACTGGATCAGTTTTTTAACCAGGCCCGGATGTTGTTCTGCATGTGCCTCTTTCAGGCAGGCTTTGGCACAGCTGGCACATTTGCCGCATTCTGCCCCTACGCCCAGTTGATCTTTCAAATGCTTGACGGTTTTTGCGCCATTCTTCACTGCTTGATGAATCTGTCGCTCTGTCACTGCATTACACACGCAAACGTACATATTGCCTCTAATTAAGTTCACTAATGATAATTATTATCATTTAATGTGACTTTGTCAAGCGGCATATGGTTCCTTGCAGCCATAAAAAAAGCCGCTTTCGCGGCTTAATTCAATGATTCACTAGCGTGTATCAGCTAATCAGACTCAATCTGTGATTGCAGGTAATTAGGTAGGGTCACGTCTTCGATCAGGCTTTGCTGGGTTTCCAGCCAGTCGATGGCTTCTTCACACGCTTCAAGCAACTCGGTCAACAAGTCGCGTGTGACGTAATCTTGCAGTTTCTCGGCTTCTGCAATCGCCTCTACCAGTTGCGGGCGCTGTACTTCTTTTTCAAAGCTCAGGTCGCCCTGCAGACATTCCACCACCTCTTCGCCTATGAGTAACTTGCCCAGGTTTTGCAGGTTAGGCAGGCCATCCAGAAAAAGAATGCGTTCAATCACCTCGTCCGCTTCTTTCATGACGCGGATGGATTGTTTGTACTGGTAGTCATTCAGTCGCTCGAGCCCCCATTTTTTGAACATGCGCGCATGCAAAAAATATTGGTTGATCGACGTCAGTTGGTTTTTAAGCACCTTGTTCAAGGTGGTAATGATTTGTTTATCGCCTTGCATGCGTGATACTCCTTATGCAGCAGAAGGGCTGCTACCCATTTGGCTCTGGCAGTAGTTTTCGATACCCACCAGTTTGATCAGATTGAGCTGTTTTTCCAGCCAGTAGGCGTGGTCCATTTCGGTATCTTCGAGTTGCACCAGCAACATTTCGCGGGTGACGTAATCTTGCGCTTGTTCACAGGCTTCCATAGCCTTTTTCAGGTGTTTGACCACGGTGTACTCCAACGCCAGATCAGACTCCAGCATGGATTTCACATCCTTGCCAATATTGAGTGATTCACGCTTGGCCAGATTGGGTTTGCCTTCGAGGAACAGAATGCGCTGTATCAAGGCACGTGCATGTTCGCGTTCGTGCAGCGATTCATGCAGGCTATGCTCTGCCAGGCTGACCAGGCCCATATCGGCATACATTTCACCGTGAATCAGGTATTGATCGGTGGCGGACAACTCGCCTGCCAGCAAGTCGTTCAGTATCTCTATAATTTTTTTGTCGCCCTTCATGACGGCTCCTTGCACGTTTCAGATGCTAGCCATCATACAGTAAAAATAAATTGATGCAATTGAAATTTTTATGTAACTATTTGATTTTAAATGATATTTTAAATAGAAACATAAATGACAATCGTTCTTGATGCGCTTGGGGTGAATCATTCCAGTCAGCGAGGCTATAACAGCAACGAGAGGTCATGCGCAATATTCTCTGGCTTTTCGCCATAGCCCTCGTAAACACGCGGTGCGCCAGTCTTATCAAACACATACAAGCCTGCACTGTGGTCCATGGTGTATCCTGATTTTCCCGGCTCACTGACTTTGGCAGCATACACCTTATATTCGCTCAAATTGGCCGCCACTTCAGCCGGGGTGCCGCGCAAGCCAATAAAACGCGCATCAAAGCCGGGGACGAACTGCGCCAACACCGCTTGCGTGTCGCGCTCCGGGTCCACCGTCACAAACAGCACCTGTACATCGTTGGATTTTTCACCCAGTAATTGCATCGTCTTTTTCAGGTCGGTCATGGTAGTGGGGCAGACATCCGGGCAATGCGTGTAACCAAAAAACATCACCACGACCTTGCCTTTAAAGTCGCTCATATGACGCAATTTGCCCGTGTGATCGGTGAGAGACAGCGGCTGCCCAAACTGGGTACCAGTCAGGTCGGTGCCAATAAAGCGGGCAGAGGGCCCTTGCTGGCAAGCCACCAGCAGCATGCTCAATAGCGAGAACACCAGATAAAGCCACTTAAATCGCACAGGCATGCAAAAAATCCTTGTAAATCATCATTGAAATGGATTCTAGCATAGGCGAAAAGCGCGCAGATTAGTTTACAATACTGGTTTTTGATGACTGACGGATTAAAGGCGAGTTTAAATGGCAATACCGAGTTCGATGGCAGACCGTGACGGCGTTATCTGGTACGACGGCAAAATGGTCAACTGGCGTGACGCCACCACCCATGTATTAACCCACACCCTGCACTATGGCATGGGCGTGTTTGAAGGGGTGCGTGCCTACAAAACTGACAAGGGGACAGCGATTTTCCGCCTCAAAGAGCACACAGACCGCTTGTTCCGCAGTGCGCATATCCTCGGCATGAAAATGCCGTTTGATAAAGCGACCATCTCCGAAGCCCAAAGAGCTGCTGTGCGTGAGAATAATCTCGACTCTGGCTATCTGCGCCCGATGGCGTTTTATGGTGCAGAGGCCATGGGCATTTCTGCCAAAACCTTATCTACTCACGTCATTGTTGCCGCCTGGAGCTGGGGTGCTTACATGGGCGAAGAGGCGATTACCAAAGGCATTCGCGTAAAAACGTCTTCTTTTGCGCGTCACCACGTCAACATCACCATGTGTAAAGCCAAAGCCAATGGCAACTATATGAACAGCATCTTGGCACACCAGGAAGCGGCGCAGGATGGTTACCAGGAAGCGCTGTTGCTGGATGTGGACGGTTTCGTGGCTGAAGGTTCCGGTGAAAACATTTTCATCATCCGTAACGGCAAGCTGTACACGCCAGACCTGACCTCTGCGCTGGAAGGCATTACCCGTGACACCATCATTCACCTGGCCAAAGAAGAGCTGGGCCTGGAAGTGATTGAAAAACGCATTACGCGTGACGAAGTCTACAGCGCTGACGAAGCCTTCTTCACCGGCACTGCTGCTGAAGTGACGCCTATTCGTGAACTGGATAACCGCGCCATTGGCGAAGGCACCCGTGGCCCGATCACTGAAAAACTGCAAAGTATGTATTTTGATGTGGTTAAAGGGAAAAACGCCAAGTACGCTCACTGGCTGACCCTGGTTTAATGAATTGTTGCCTGTTTGCTGGAGAGTTTGAATGTCTGATGTCAAAGAGTTTGAAGTAGACGGCAAAGACTTGCCATTGCATTGCCCAACCAAAGAAGTTGCTTTGTGGGCATCACATCCAAGAGTGTTTCTGGATGTGGCGAAAACGGGGCAGGTCTCTTGCCCGTACTGCGGGACGAAATACCGGTTGAAACCCGGCACACAGGTGCATCACCATTAAGTCAAAATCCACGCATCGCGTGGGTTTTTTTTGGTGGGGTTGTTGCGTAGTTTAGAAGTTTTAGGAAAGTCATTTGGTATTTCTGCGTCATTCCGCGGAGGCTGGAATCCATGCGAGGCGAAGGGTTGGTTTGGCTGTAATAAAAGAGCAAACGTTGCATATGTTGGAAGTACAAATGGATATTTCTTTGGATAGTCATACTTCTATTTCGCCTGTAGGCGAGTTACTTTTCTTTGCTTGCCCAAAGATAAAGTAACCAAAAGAAAGTGCACCCCAGCTTCCGCTTGTTTCCTGTGTTGCTCGTCAAAATAAGCGCTCGCAGAACTCATCCTAGCGGCCTGCACAAAACGCAGGCCACCGCGGGATTCGAACAGCCGCTCGCTTAATCTTATTTTGTCTGCGCTACTCGGCGCGGCAGATGGGGACCCCGAACACCATGCGAGCGCAACCGTCATTTGTTTCAACAAAAGAATTGGAGATTCAAACCGTCCAAACTTCAACGATGCAACTTTGGCGAGATAAATCCCATTCCATCACGCTGAGTAGCGGAGACAAAGTAAGAAACAAGGGAGCGACTGTCTGAGCTCTGCGGCAGCTTGCGGGGTGTGCAGGCTGCTAGGACGAGTTTCGTGACCGCTTACTTTGTTGAGCAACGCAAGGGAGCCGCAAGGCCGTGATGGCTGGGTGTCGTCCTCTTTGGTTACTTTCTGGGGGACCAGCACCAGAAAGTGACTCGACGAGAGGCGAAAGAGTAGTCTGTGAATGCGACGAGTTGAAGAGTCTTTTAAGTGATAAATAAAAAATTACTTTTTTAGGATGTCCCTATTCGTAATCAGCTAAACCGAGTTGCTCCACAAGGCTTGCATTACTTGCTGAGTTTCTTCTGTTCCACTGGTCAAAAACACAAAATCCCCAGCTTCCATAGCTGCATTAAGTATCTGCTTTTGCTCCAGCACCTGATGTAGGCGCTTGGCAACCGCAGCCCCGGTATCAATCAAGGTGACTTCAGGCCCCACAATCTTTTGAATCTGCTTTTTAACAAATGGATAGTGCGTGCAACCCAGCACTATAGTGTCTGCGCCTGCAGCTATGAGCGGTTGGCAGTACTGCTGCAGAAGTGCCAGTGTCTGTGGGGTATCCAGCTGCCCCTGTTCTATGCACTCTACCAGTCCCACGCAGGCTTGTGTCACGACTTGTACACCCTGACCATAATGCTCGAGCAGGGCGGCGAATTGCGCACTTTTGAGGGTGCCAGTGGTGGCGAGCACGCCGATGATGCCGTTTTTGCTGGCCGCTGCCGCGGGTTTGACGGCGGGTTCCATGCCGATAATGGGTAGAGTGTAACGCTCGCGCATGGCGCTGATGGCCGCGGCAGTGGCGGTGTTACAGGCGACGACCAGCGCTTTGGCGCCTTGGGTGATGAGGGTGTCGGCGATGGTAAAGCAGCGCTGCTGAATTTCTGTCGCCGTTTTGTTGCCATAAGGCGCATGTGCGCTGTCAGCAAAGTAGTAGAAATGCTCGTGTGGCAGCTGGCGGGTTAAGTGTTTGAGGACGGTGAGGCCGCCGACCCCGGAATCCATGACCCCGATTGGGGCGTTGACTGCAATCGCTGAGCACATCGAAATGGCACGGTATGATTTATAATGGCTGGATTATATCGGATTTTATACGGGTGACAGGGATGGCCAACCGGCTGAGCAAGATTTACACGCGTACCGGCGATAGCGGTACGACCGGGCTGGGCGACGGCACGCGCGTCGCAAAGTCTGATCTGCGCGTGGAAGCCATGGGTGACGTGGATGAGCTGAATGCGGTGTTAGGCATGTTGCTGGTTGAAACCTTGCCTGAGGATGTGCGTGACAGTCTGCTGGCGATACAGCATGACTTGTTCGATTTGGGCGGTGAATTGTGTATGCCAGGGCATACGTTTATGCAGGCTGGCCGTGTCGCGTTTTTGGAAATGACGCTGGATACCTGGAACGAAGCATTGACGCCGTTAAAAGAGTTTATATTACCTGGCGGCAGTCGGGCAGCCGCGGTGTGTCATTTGGCACGCACGGTGTGTCGGCGTGCCGAGCGGGTGTTGCATGCCTTGCATGCGCAAGCACCGGTGACGCCCGTGGCCTTGCAATACCTGAACCGTTTGTCCGATTTGCTGTTTGTCCTCTGTCGTACCTTAAACCGGCATGCGGGTGTGTCGGATGTCTTGTGGAATAACCAACATAAACTGTAGCGCGGCGCAGGCTGACGCTCGAATTGCAAAATAATGATTAAACAATTACTGCAGAAAGTATTCCGTCGGCGTGCCAGCGCGAATACACACACTCAATTGCCAGCGGCACAAATCATCCAGGCGGGCAAGCACAAAATCAACCAGAAACATATCAGCCAGGCGGCCCTCAAAACCTGCGACCAGCTGCAAAAGGCCGGGTTTCAGGCTTATATCGTCGGCGGCGCAGTGCGCGATTTGCTGCTTGATCATCCGCCCAAAGACTTTGATGTGGCAACCAATGCCACCCCTGAGCAGGTGCATAAGGTTTTCCGCCGTTCGCGTATTATTGGCCGCCGTTTCCGGCTGGTGCATGTGTTATGGGGGCATGAGACTATAGAAGTGTCTACCTTTCGCGGGCATCACCTGAGTGAGGGCGATGCTGAAACCAATGACAGTGGCCGTATCATTCGCGATAACGTGTTTGGCAGCATAGAAGAGGATGCGGTGCGCCGCGACTTCACCGCCAATGCTTTATATTACGACCCCAAGCGGCAGGAAGTGCTCGATTTTCATAATGGGGTGGCCGATATTCGTGCCAAAACCTTGCGTATCATCGGCGACCCGATCAAGCGTTATCAGGAAGACCCGGTGCGTATGTTGCGCGCCGTGCGCTTGTCAGCCAAACTGGGCTTGAAGTTGGAGCGAGATACCGAGACCCCGATTCGCAAGCTGGCCGATTTACTTGAAGACGTGCCGCCTAGCCGCTTGTTTGATGAAATGCTTAAGCTGTTCTTGTCCGGGCATGCCATTGAAAGCATCAATGCTTTACGTGCGCAACAGTTACATCACGGCTTGTTGCCGTTGCTGGATGTGATACTTGAGCAGCCCATGGGCGAGAAGTTTGTCATGCTGGCGCTTAAGAATACCGACGAGCGCATTTCGTCCGGCAAGTCATCCAACCCCAGCTTTTTGTTTGCAACCTTGTTGTGGCATGAAGTCTTGCTTGCCTGGCAAGAAAACCAGAAGCGTGGCGAACATATGATTCCTGCGCTGCATGAGGCGATGAACGAAGTCATCGACAAGCAAGCCGAGAAGATGGCGATTCATAATCGCTATACGACCACCATGAAAGAAATCTGGGCCATGCAGCCGCGCTTTGAACAGCGCTCGGGCAAGCGGCCATATGCCTTGCTCACGCATCCGCGTTATCGCGCCGGCTATGATTTTCTGCTGTTGCGCTGTGCCTCTGGCGAGCTGCCGCAAGAAATCGGTGACTGGTGGACGCGTTTTGCCGATGCCGGGACAGAAGAGCGTACCGCTATGCTGCTACCGGAAAGCGGACCGAAAAAACGTAGACGCAAGCCACGCAAGAAAAAACCGGCGGGTGGAGACCTGGCCTGATGGCGATTGCCTTGATTGCCCTGGGCGGCAATTTGCAGCAGCCGGAGCGGCAGGTTAGCAAAGCCATTGAGGTGTTGGCGCATACGCCAGGCTTGACGCTGCTGCAAGCTTCTAGCCTCTATGCCACCGCCCCTGTGGGGTATGATAACCAGCCAGACTTTATCAATGCCGTGGTGCAAATGGCGACCGAGATCGAGGCGCCACACCTCATGAAATTGCTGTTGGAGATAGAACAGCAGTTTGGCCGCGAGCGCCCTTTTCCCAATGCGCCACGTATTCTGGACCTGGATCTGCTCGATTATGACGGCATGCAGTTGGATACCACGCTGCTCACCCTGCCGCATCCACGCATGCATATGCGCGGCTTTGTGGTGGTGCCGCTGGCTGAAATTGTGCCGGACTTTGTGCTGCCATCCGGGCAGAGTGTTGTAGAATGGTTGACAACAAACAAGCACGACGACGTGCGCAAACTGGATCCGAATTCAATCCGCTAGACGAGCAATCTCCATGTTTACCCGCTTTCCTTATGTTGTCATTGAAGGTCCTATTGGTAGTGGCAAAACCACGCTGGCCCGCATGCTGGCAGACAAGTTTTCGGTAGAGTTACTCTCCGAAAAAGCCGAAGCCAATCCTTTTTTGACCCGCTTTTATCAGGATGCGCAACGCTACGCCTTGCCTACGCAGCTGTTTTTCCTGTTTCAGCGTTCACGGCAGATTGAGGATATGGCGCAGCGTGACATGTTTGGCCAGCCTACGGTGTCTGACTTCTTTCTCGAAAAAGACCCGCTGTTTGCGCGCCTGAATCTCGATGATGAAGAGTATTCGCTTTACCATCAAATTTACCAGCACTTGCAGCTGAAGGCACCCAAGCCTGACCTAGTGGTCTATCTGCAAACCCCGGTTGATGCCTTGATGGATCGTATTGAAGAGCGCAATATCAGCTATGAGCAAGACATGCCGCGCGAGTATATTGCGCGTCTGGCTGAGGCTTACAGTGAATTCTTTCATGCTTATGATGCTTCACCTTTGCTGATCGTCAACAACGAAAAGCTCAATATCATTAAAGACCCGGAAGCCTTTGATTTGCTGATCGAACGCATAAGCCAGATCAAGAGCAGCCGCGAGTACTTTAATCCTAATTTCTGATGCGGGTCTGCTGCGACGCATGTGCTTTTTGCGGGCAGCCTTTTAAGACGACATAACGACATGCTGAATACTCTGATCACCAGGGCCAGATCGGGCGAGAAGATTGCCATGCTGACCTGCTATGACGCCACCTTTGCCAAGTTGCTGGCATTGGCGGGGGTGGATGTATTGCTGGTCGGGGACTCACTAGGCATGGTGATACAAGGCGGCAGCAACACGCTCGCCGTCACCATGCAAGACATGATTTACCACACCCGTATGGTCGCCAGAGGCGCGCCGCATACGGTCATCATGAGCGACATGCCTGCTTGCAGCTATGAGCATGATAAGGAAACTGCGCTCACTAACGCACAAACCCTACTCGCGGCAGGCGCGCATATTGTCAAAATCGAGGGCGGTGGAGACATGGTCGAAACCGCGCGCTATCTGATTGAAAACGGTGTGCCGGTCTGTGCGCACCTTGGCTTTACCCCGCAATCCGTTGAAAAGCTGGGCGGCTATAAAATCCAGGGCAAGACAGAAGAAAGCGCCCGCGCCATGCTGGCCGATGCGCAAGCGATGGCCGCCGTCGGCGTCAGTATGGTGCTGTTTGAAATGGTGCCCGCCGCTCTGGCGACGCAGATTACGCAAACGATTCAGGTGCCTACCATAGGCATAGGCGCCGGGGCAGGCTGTAGCGGCCAGGTGCTGGTATTACAAGATTTGTTGGGCATTTATACTGGCCCCGCCGACAAAGCGCCGCAAGACTACAAAGCGCCCAGGTTTGTGCAAAACTTTTTGCAACAGGGCGGCAGTGTGCAGGGCGCGGTGGAGAGTTATGTGCACGCCGTAAAGACCGGGTGTTTTCCTGAGGAAAAGCATCGTTATTAATCTGCGTACCATGAAATTACTTGCCATCGAATCCTCCACCGAAACGCTTTCTCTGGCCCTGCAAACCGAGGCCGGGTTATTGACGTTTGATGAAGTCACCGGCCCTGCCGCTTCGCAACGCATCTTGCCGGAAATCCAACATTTATTGATGAAGGCTGGCGTAAAGTTGCCTCAGTTGGATGGCATCGTCTATGGCATGGGGCCAGGTGCATTTACGGGTGTGCGTGTTGCCGTCGGCGTGACACAAGGCTTGGCTTTTGGTGCAGATTTGCCAGTGGTAGGGATCAGCTCGGTCTTGGCCGTGGCTGAGACAGCGTGGCTGCAAACGCAGTCCGAGAAGGTGCTGGTGTGCCTGGATGCACGTATGGGCGAGGTCTATCATGCTGCTTTTATCCGCGAAACGGATCAGTGGCTGGCGGTGAGTCCGCCGGTGGTGTGTAAGCCACATGAGGTGCCTGCAATAGCGGGCGAAGGTTGGTTGGGGGCGGGCTCGGGGTGGCTGGTGTTTGCCGAGGGCTTGTCCGCGCAATATGCAGGGCAGGTGAGTGAATTTGCCACTGAATGTTTGCCTAAAGCCAGTGCCATGCTCAACTTGGCGCAGCCATTGTTTTTGGCAGGGCAAGGGCAGGCGGCCCATGAGGCGGCCCCTTTGTATGTGCGCAACCGGGTGGCGTTGACCGCTGCCGAGCGTGCGCAAGGCCAGACCTTGTAAGGGCCATATGAGCGCATTACCACATTCTCAACCCAGTTTCAGGCCGATGACAGAGCAGGATCTGTCTGCCGTGATGCGTATCGAACCCACCATTTACAGTCATCCGTGGACCCTGGGCAATTTCAGAGACTCCCTCAATGCCGGCCATAGCGCCTGGGTCATGGAGTTGGCGGGCGAGTTGGTCGGCTATGCGCTGGTGATGATGGTGCTGGATGAAGCCCACTTGCTCAACATCAGTGTGGCAAAACCGTTTCAGGGGCAGGGTTTTGGGCGTGCGTTGCTGGCGCAGATGATTGCCATCTCTCGCCGCTATCAGGCGGCCAATATGTTTCTTGAGGTGCGGGTCAGCAATGCGTCCGCGATTGCCTTGTATGAGGCGCTGGGGTTTTGTGAAATGGGCATACGCCGCAATTATTATCCGACTAAGAGCGGCCGCGAGGATGCGGTGCTGATGGGCTTGGCCTTATGAGCAGGAGGGCATGATGAGCTTGACCCGTGACGATATGCTGCGTGAACTGGAGTTGTTGCCGGCATGGCATGTGCGCATGCCGCCAGTGCTGGAGATGGCTGCTGCCATGCCGCAAACAGCGCCTGTGTCTGTGGGCGAGCAAGTGACCCTTGTCGCAGAAAAAACGGTCCCTCCAGATGTGACAGAGACCCCTCCCGAGTTACCTGTCACTGAGTCGCCAACCATGGCCCAAGTGCTTGCTACAGCGGAGTCAGCACATGTTTCCCCCTCCAACTGGGATACAAAAGTTGCTGAAGAGGCCCCCGTGCACAGCGTGTCGCTTGACGCGCCAGCACTGGCGCTTGAGGTGGATCACCCTGTAGAGGATATCGCCGCTGAGACGCCAGCCGAGAGCGTTGCAACGCTGATTCAGTCTCCCTGGCTGATCTATTCGACCCGCCCCGTTGACGCCCCCAGCCAGCAATTGCTGCAAAACATCATGCAAGCCATGCAGTTACCTGCTGATGAGGTGACCGTGACTCATGAACCGTTGCAACGCGCACAGGTCAGCAGCCGCTTTTGTGTGCTATTTGGCCTGGCGGCCGCCAATCAGTTTTTAAATGCCCAACATACCGAGATCGCAGCCGTGCGTGGTCAGTTGCATGCAGTGGGTGACTTGTCGTGTGTGGTGACGCATGACTTGGCTGCGATGTTGCAAACACCTGCGCTCAAGCGTGAGGTATGGCAGGACTTGTGCCTGTTACTGGCAAAGAAAAGCGAACTGATGGCTTGAATAAACACTTCTTTGGCCGCATCTATTGCAGTGTTGTGAAGTGTTTGAATGTGGCTAACCAATCGTGGCAAGCCCGTAACCACCAAATATTTTTAAGTGATTGAAGACTGGAGTCTCAAATATGCGCCGTTTATTCACTCTGTTGTTGCTGACTGCCACACTTAGCCTGTCTGGTTGTGGCTATAACCAGTTCCAAAGCCTGGATGAAGAAACCAAAGCCAATTGGTCTGAAGTGCTCAACCAGTACCAGCGCCGGGCCGATCTGGTGCCTAACCTGGTTTCGACAGTCAAAGGCTATGCCAGCCATGAAGAAAAAGTACTGACTGAGGTGACCGAGGCGCGCGCCAAAGTCGGCAGCATGCAAGTGACGCCAGAGTTGCTGAATGATCCTGAGGCGTTTGCCAAGTTTCAGGCGGCGCAAGGTCAATTGACCAGTGCCTTGTCACGCTTGATGGTGGTGTCAGAAAACTACCCTAATCTGAAGGCAGATGCCAGTTTCAGGGACTTGCAGGCGCAGTTGGAAGGCACAGAGAACCGTGTCACCGTGGCGCGTAACCGTTACATCGAATCCGTGAAGCAATACAACGTCGCCGTACGCAGCTTTCCAAACAACCTGACCGCCATGATGTTTGGTTATCAGCCCAAGCCCACGTTTACGGTAGAAAACGAAAAAGCCATTTCTAGCGCGCCTAAAGTCGATTTTGGTGACAGCAAGTAACGGCGGGTGGCTTTGCGCTTAAGAGCATTATTTCTTACCTGGTGCCTGTTCTGCATGGCGCTGGTCAGCCATGCAGACGATCTGGTTGCTATCCCTGCTTTACAGGCTGCGGTTACCGATTTGACGCAGACCTTGCGTCCTGAAGAGCAAGCGGCCCTGAACCAGAAGCTGAGCCAGTTTGCACAGCAAGCTGGCTCGCAGGTCGCGGTACTGATCTTGCCCAGCACGCAGCCAGAAGACATCGCGCAATTTGGCATTCGCCTGGCCGAAGCCTGGAAAATTGGCCGCGATAAGCAGGATGATGGCGTGATTGTGATCGTCGCCAAAAACGACAAAAAAATGCGCATTGAAGTCGGCTATGGGCTGGAAGGGGCGATTCCTGACGCGATTGCCAAGCGCATTATTGCCGAGCAAATGGCGCCGGCCTTCAAGCAGGGCCAGTTTTACAACGGCCTGAATCTGGCCACGGATACCTTGATCAAGCTGATACAAGGCGAGCAACTGCCCGCAGCGGATAAATCATCCTCGCATCACTCAAATGCGGATGGCTGGATGACCATGCTGCCGATATTGATGTTTGCCGCCATTATCGCCGGGGCGATTTTCAAGAGCATGTTAGGGGATTTTCCGGGCAGCCTGGTGACTGGCGGTGCGTTGGGTGTACTGGCCGGATTCATGGGGGCCACTTTGCTGGTCATGGGCTTGGTCGGCCTGGCGGCATTTGTCTTTACACTGGCCATGGGCGGGCGCGGTGGCAGTGGTATCCCGTATTCTGCGGGCGGCTTTGGCGGCTACTCAGGCGGCAGCCGTGGGCCAGATATTTTCAGTGGCGGTGGCGGTGATTTTGGCGGCGGCGGGGCTTCCGGCGATTGGTAAACTAAACACATGAAACCCATTCATCCTCTCAAACGCTGGTTTAAGCATGCCTGGAGCCATCCTCGCCAGGTCAAGGCGCTGTTTTCTGCACAGGCGCTGGCCAATATTGAAAATGCTATCTCACAAAATGAACACCATCATGCCGGTGAAATACGCGTGGTGATTGAATCTGGCTTGCCTGCCTATGCTATCCTGCTAGGGCTCACCCCAAGGCAACGCGCCATTCACTTGTTTGGTCAGTTGAATATCTGGGATACCGAGCATAACAATGGCGTACTGATTTACCTGTGTCTGGCCGATCAGGATGTAGAAATTGTCGCCGACCGCGGTATTCATCGGCAGGTGGGGCAAGCAGGCTGGCAGCAGATTTGCCAGCAGATGGAAGGGATGTTCAGAAGTGGGCAGTTTGAAGCAGGTGTGGTTTACGGTATTCAGGCCATTGGCCAACATTTGGCAGCGCATTTTCCGCCCGAAGCTGTGCCGCGTAACGAGTTGTCTAACCGCGTCCTTATTCTCTAGCGCACACCTGTTCTCTGGTTTTGTATTGGCCTGCTTATCGGGCGCGATGCCAGCACAGGCCGATCTCAAAGACATCTATCGTATTTATCACAGTCCTCCCACCCTGCAAGCTTTTGAGATTTGTCAGGGCGGGGGCTGTGTCCAGTCAGACGTGCTGAGCCTGAGTTCTGCCGAATGGGACAATGTCGAGCAACTATTTACGCCGCTGCCAGCGACTGCAGAGGCCGAGCGCGAGGCCATTGCAAAAGCCATCGGCCTGCTGGAGGACATGGTCGGTACCAAAATTGGTACTGCAGCAGACCGTGCCGGGACGTTTAACAACAGTGAATACCTGCATCAACAAGACTGCAACGACGAAGCGATCAACAGTACGACCTATCTGCGACTGATGCAGCAAGCTGGCCTGATCCGTTACCATGACATTCTGGATACCCGCACCCGCAAGTTTTTTCTAACCGGCTGGCCACATACGGCCGCCGTCATCCGTGAGCAGGCCAATCAAGCTGAATATGCGGTTGATAGCTGGTTCTACGATAACGGCTATCCGGCCACCATCATCCCGATGGCGACCTGGAAAGACGGATACATTCCTACCGATAGTCCGATCTTGCAACGGCCACAGCAAAAAGAGGCGACTGCCGAGTAGGCGCGGATGACGCCGCCAGCGAATAAGGCTAAAATCGCGCTTTCGGATTTTAATTAAAGTTATTCTTATGCGCGCCTCACAATTTTTCATTGCTACCCAAAAAGAAGCCCCTTCAGACGCTGAACTCATCAGCCACAAACTGATGGTGCGTGCCGGCTTGATCAAAAGGCTGGGCAGCGGGTTGTATAGCTGGATGCCGCTGGGCTTGCGCGTGCTGCGCAAGGTAGAAAACATTGTGCGCGACGAGATGAACAAGGCGGGGGCACTGGAGCTGTTGATGCCCGCCGTGCAGCCTAAAGAGTTGTGGGAGGAAACCGGCCGCTGGGCGGTGTTTGGCCCACAAATGCTCAAGATTCAGGACAGGCACGAGCGTGACTTCTGCTTTGGCCCCACGCATGAAGAAGTGATTACTGACATCGCGCGTAAGGAAATCAGCAGCTACAAACAGTTGCCGCTAAATTTTTACCAGATTCAGACCAAGTTTCGTGATGAGATTCGCCCGCGTTTTGGCGTGATGCGTGCCCGCGAATTTTTGATGAAAGATGCCTACTCTTTCCATACCAGCGTCGATTGCCTGGTGAATACCTACAACACCATGCACACCGCATACAGCAATGTGTTTACGCGCCTGGGTCTCAAATTCCGCGCCGTGAAAGCTGACTCTGGCGCCATTGGTGGCGATGGCTCGCAAGAGTTTCACGTACTGGCAGACAGTGGTGAAGATGCACTGGCCTATTGCGAGCAATCTGATTACGCGGCTAACGTAGAACTGGCCGAAGCCGTGGCGACTGGCAGCCGTGCTGCAGCCACAGAAGCCATGCGTGAAGTAGATACACCCAAGCAGACCACGTGTGAAGATGTGGCCAAATTGCTGGAAGTGCCTGTGAGCAAAACCGTGAAGTCGGTGGCCTTGGTAGTGGATGGTGTGTTTACGCTGGCCTTGTTGCGCGGTGATCATCAACTCAATGAAGTGAAATTCGGCAAGGTAGAGGGCGTGAAAGAGTTCCGACTGGCAACAGAAGAAGAAATCCGCGCCAACCTGAACTGCCCACCTGGCTTTATTGGCCCGGTTGGCGTGAATGCCAATGTACGCGTGGTGGCCGATAGAACCGTGGCCCTGATGAGTGACTTTGTCTGTGGCGCCAATAAACCTAAGTTTCACCTGGCAGGGGTGAATTTTGGCCGCGATTTGCCTGAGCCAGCCATCGTGGCCGATATCCGCAACGTGGTAGAAGGCGATGCGAGCCCGGATGGCAAAGGCACCCTGAGTTTGTGCCGCGGCATTGAAGTCGGCCATATTTTCCAATTGCGCACCAAGTATTCAGAAGCCATGCAGGCGACTTACCTGGACGAAAACGGCCAATCACAAGTGATGGAAATGGGCTGTTATGGCATTGGCGTGTCACGGATTGTGGGGGCAGCGATTGAGCAGGGCAATGATGACAAGGGCATTATTTTCCCCTTGAGCATGGCACCGTTTGCGGTGGTGATCTGCCCGATCGGCCTCGATAAGAGTGAGGCCGTCAAACAGGCCGCGTTTGAGCTCTATGCGCAACTGCAACAGGCGGGTGTAGATGTCTTGCTCGATGACCGTGGCGAGCGTCCGGGGGTCATGTTTGCAGAAAGTGACCTTATGGGTATTCCGCACCGCGTGGTAATTGGTGACCGTGGCCTGGCTGAAGGCAAGGTAGAATACAAAGGCCGCACCGATGCTGAGGCACAAAACCTGCAAGTGGCTGATTGTTTGGCCTTTTTGCAGCGCAAGCTTGCTGAGTAATTAGCGGGATTAAATCCCTCTTTTTGCCCGTCCACCGCACGCCGCTTGTGATTACAATAGGCAACATGAAAAAAGTGTTTTTTTATGTGGTTGCCTTGTTAGTCACCGGCCTTTGTCTGTGGGCGGCGCCTTCTATGGCGGGCAATCAAAAAGAAGAGCCGCTGGCCAATAGCGTTAAAGCTGTGATGCAAAAATCCGTCAGTGACTTGGCGGCGCCGCGTCTGATTTTTGATTCCGAGCAGGCAGCACAAGTCTGGTTGCAAGAGATGTCAGCTCGCTTGGCCAAGCGCATGCCAGACGCGCACTACCGTGAAGATTTTCTCAAGTCCGTGCACTATGAAGCCACACGCGCCGGGCTGGATCCTCAGTTGGTGCTTGGCCTGATTCATGTTGAAAGCGGTTTTAAAAAGTATGCAGTCTCTAGCGTGGGCGCAAGAGGCTATATGCAGGTGATGCCTTTCTGGGTGCAGTCTATTGGTACGCCTGAGCATAACCTGTTTGATATGCGCCTGAATCTGCGTTATGGCTGCACGATATTGCGCCATTATCTGGATATTGAGCGCGGCGATTATTACCGGGCCTTGGGTAGATATAACGGCAGTCTGGGCAAGCCGGACTATCCCAATCTAGTGGTGGGTGCCTGGCGCAATCATTGGCATTACACGCCATCGCCGCAAGTGATCAAAGTGAATATGACCAGCAGCCAGTAAAAAATGATTTACAGGTGACGTGTGCCTGACAGCAATCAAAAAACCGCGCTTGAATCAGCGCGGTTTTTTATGGGTTACTTGACGACCTTGAATCCGTAATAGGTGCCAAACTCGCCTTCCGATTCGTGATAGATGAATAACATGCCGTTGGTGTATCCCAGTCCATTAAAGTGATTTTGTGAGCGCAACTTCATGTTGGCGGGTAAGGCGCTTTTACCCACATATTGCCCGTTCAAGTCAAAAATCAATACGGCTTTATGGTCTACGTCTAGCAAGGCCAGCTCATTACCCGCCACGCCGGTGAAGGCGACAAAATGGTCGCTGACATCATCGTGGGCTACTTTGGCTTTGGCAAAGTCCAGCTTGATCTCCTGCAGTTTTTCGCGCTGCTTGGTATCCACAACAAACACGAGATTGCCGTGCTCTTGCTTGGCGAAATAGTGTTTGCTCACTGGGTCATAACTTGGCATGGTAGCCGCATCGCCAAAGGCTGGGTTGAATTGTGAAATTTCGCCAGAAGTGCCCAGCAGTTCGCCAGTCTCGGCCACTTCCAGGCTGAAAATCCCGGTGTTAGGCAAAAAGCCTACCGCGCTAGAAATGTTGTAAGTAATGATCTCCAGCTTGCCGCTATTGGGGTTGAAATAGAGCGAGCGGTTATCAAACCCCGGTTTGGCTGACTGCACATACTTGCCGTCGCCGGTAAACGTATGCACTTCAGACTTGGAGATGGGCGCTTCAAACTCGCTGCCCATGGGCGCCAGGCCGCCATCGGCAATGTAGTAATGCTGGTTGGCGGGCAAGTAGGCCACGCCCATCGGGCGTGTGGTTGGTTTCTTGGCCAGCGGGATTTTGATGCCGATTTCTGCCTCAGGCAAAATCTCGGCCTGGGTGGTGAGCGTCAGGCATAGCAGTGCCAAGCCGCTCAAAGTTTTTGGGATGAATTGCATATCTCCGTATCCTAGTTTTTATCAGTGTTTAATAGACGTTATTTTAGTCTGCAAGTTTAATACTGGGCGGATTACTTGCGCGTGATCAGCATGGCATCGCCATAACTAAAAAAGCGGTAAGACTGGGCAATGGCATGCGCATAGGCCTCACGTATCAAATCGTAACCGCCAAATGCCGAGACCAGCATCATCAAAGTGCTCTTAGGCAGGTGAAAGTTGGTGATCAAACGATCCACCAGTTTAAACTCAAATCCTGGCGTAATAAAAATATCCGTGTCGCCATGGTGCGCAAACAACTTGCCGGCATGTGCTGCGCTTTCCAGCGTGCGCAATGAAGTGGTGCCCACGGCTGTGACCCGTTTTCCTTCAGCACGGGCTGCGAGGATGGTAGAGATGGTCTCTTCCGGCAAATGGTAAACCTCGCTATGCATATGGTGCTCGGCGATATTGTCTACCTTCACTGGCTGAAACGTCCCCGCGCCCACATGTAGCGTCACATAACGCACATGGACGCCTTTATCCATTAGCGATTGCAACAGCATCTCGTCAAAATGCAACCCCGCTGTTGGCGCGGCCACTGCGCCCGCATGCTTGGCAAACACCGTCTGGTAGCGGCTATCGTCGGTCGCATCTGCCGCGTGCTCAATATACGGCGGCAAAGGTAATTGGCCATACTGTTCCAAAAAGTCATACCACGACTGTTCGCCAAGTAAGCGAATATGGAACATATCCTGCACCCTGCCGAGCACCTCAGCCTGCATCTCGCCAGCCAGGTGCAGCATACTCCCTGCCTTTGGGGAGCGGGATGATTTGATTTGCGCATAAGCCTCTTGAGGCGACAGCACGCGGTCTATCATCACCTCAATCTGTCCGCCAGTGGCTTTCTGGCCAAACAATCTGGCCTTGATGACTTTGGTATCGTTCAGGACCAGCACATCGCCTGCGGCAAACTGCTCGCCAATCTGCCGGAACAAATTATCCTTGATGGAACCGTCTTGCGCATTGACCTCTAGCAAGCGGCTTTCTGAACGATTGGGTAACGGATATTGAGCAATCAGGTGGGGCGGAAGATAAAAATCGAAATCTAGAGTTCTCATAAATGAAAATTATGGTTATAATAGCGGTCTTTGATGTCCTACATTATATCCCATGCCGGGATGGCGGAACTGGTAGACGCACTGGACTCAAAATCCAGCGCCGCAAGGCGTGCCGGTTCGATTCCGGCTCCCGGCACCACGTAGTTGTACAAATAAGTCCAAAGAAATCCAATTTAGCCCGTAAATCAATGAGTTACGGGCTTTTTTGTGTCCAAAGTAGTCCAAAGTCGTCGTTTGACATCCACGGCTAAATAGGGGTAACTTAAGGGGTAACAAATTTTACCCGATTAGGAGTTACCCCGAAATGGCTCTCTCAGACACAGCTTTACGGAACGCAAAACCAACAGAAAAGCCATACAAGCTATATGATGAGCGCGGCCTCTATCTGATCGTAAATCCCAATGGGGGTAAATGGTGGCGTTTAAAGTATCGTCTGGACGGTAAGGAGAAAACGATCTCACTAGGGACTTATCCTGAAGTTACCTTAGCTCAAGCCAGGGCTAAGCGTGATGATGCTCGTGCGCTTGTGGCGGGTAACACTGATCCAAGCCACCATCGTAGAGAAGCCAAAACCCAAGCTAAGCTCGCATCTCAGAATACCTTTGAGGCTATCGCAAATGAATGGCATGCCTTACACAATAAAAGTAAATCAGAACGTCACCAGCAACGCGTCAAACGCTGGTTAGAGTTTTATCTTTACCCAAGCATTGGTCGGAAGGTAGTATCAAGCATAACCGCGCCAATGGTCCTAGAAACTACTAGTATTTTGCAGAAGCAAGGCAAGCTAGAGACGGCGCACCGAATTATTCAAACTGCCGGGCAGGTCTTTCGCTATGCCATTCAAAAAGGACTTGCCTCCTACAATCCAGCACCAGATCTCAAAGGTGCATTGCCACCACCCGTAGTTAAGAACATGGCCGCAATAATTGAGCCTAAAGCCTTTGCAGGCGTTCTACGGAGCATTGACGGTTACACAGGAACGCTCACTGTGCAATGTGCTTTAAAGCTTGCGCCTTTGTTATTTCAGCGTATCGGCGAGTTGCGTCACATGAAATGGGCTGAGCTCGATTTTGAAAACAACGAGTGGCGCTATCTCGTGACCAAAACAAATACTCAGCACATTGTGCCTCTCTCTACCCAAGCGATAGATATCATCAAAAAGATGCGCCCATTCTCGGGTCACGGCATGTATGTTTTTCCAGGTGGCCGTACCCATGAGCGGCCAATGAGTGAAAACGCAATCAATGGGGCATTGCGTAACTTAGGATATGACACTCAAACTGACATCACTGGTCACGGCTTCCGTGCTGTGGCACAGACACTAGGTGAGCAGGAGTTGGGTTTAGATCCCAAACATATCGAAAGACAACTTGCACACTCAGTAGCAAACCCGCTGGGAACTGCTTATGAGCGCGCTCAGTTTTTAAAAGACCGCAAAGTTATGATGCAGCGCTGGGCTGACTATTTAGATAAATTAAAGTCATGACTGACTTGTCGTAAAGATTAAACGGGCATTAATCAGTCAATAATTTTATGTTGGAAAGTATATTGTTTTTATCCAAAAGTATATCTTGTGAACGGTTTCAATCATCTAAATGACACTTATACTGTCCATGGTCGTTTTTTTATTACGTTCAATTGCATAAATTTTTCGAACAAGCTTAACCATTTCACTTTCGGGTTGAAAGTCACTCAAAACTCTTATGATTTCCTCAAGTTTACTTTCATACTTATTTTGAAATTCAATCGACTTTTCAAATATCGGTCTTAGTAAGCTGTCAGACTGTTTCATACTTTTTTCAAATAGTTCTTCTTCCTCACATGTTTCTATTGACTGATAAATGCTTTCAAGCAATTTATCGCTAGGGTCAATCTTTTTTGCTACACCAGCAATTAATTTAAGCCGGTAAGTACTAGGTGTTTTACTTTGAGGTTTTTTACTGCCGTATTGTCTAAGTAAATCCTCACTAATTTCAAATTGCGTGTGGAGTTTTATTTGTGATGCTAAGTCTTGGTAAGACATTTTTTTAAAAATAACATGATCAAACATCAAAAGATTTAACCTGTGAATTCTCTTTTTAATGTCTGTTAACTCATTGATTTGTCGAATTTCAGCCTTTAGCTGCTTGTCTGTTTTGTAACCTTTTTTCATCAGTTTTTTAAAACTCCATTCATAACCTAGTTACGGAAATACTTTTGCTTGTTTAGTACAGTTTCCTCATGAATTTTTTAAAGGAGATTTTATGTACGAAAACTTAGAATTTTTTACCGTCAGGCAAATTACCAAACCCCACGGGATCCTACCAATCTCTCGGTCCGGATGGTGGGCTGGGGTTCAGGCTGGTAAGTTTCCTCAGCCTCAACGTGGAACTTTACTTGGTCCGAGAGTAACTGTTTGGCGGAAGAAAGATATATACAAGCTTCTTACAGATATTGACTCTAAGTTTGAGGACTGATTATGAACAAAGACTCGCAATTTTACTTTGGTGTAACTAAGATTAAGAATATGAATAATCTTAAGACAGCACTTCTTCATAATCTTAGACTGCTTAAGCCAAGAGATAATATTGATCAAAAGTTGTCAGGACTAAACTATCAGCTGGGCGAAGAGAGGACGCTAGATTTAGCACTCATTTATTTTAAATTTCTTAAAAGACAATTTCATATTCGGTTTCGTAAAAATCAAATCATCGCGGTCGAGGTCGTTGTGAGCATGCCAAACATGCAAAAAAAATCAGACTTCGAGAGTAAGCTTTACTTTGAAGCTTGCCACGACTTTATAATTAATGATTTCCAATGCCCGGTTCTCTCTTCTGTGATTCATCAGGATGAGTCTTATCCACACGCACATTTTATTGTTATGCCCGTTCGAGATGGCAAAATGGCTGGTGCTAAGGTATTGGGTGGGCCTGTTGAATTTAATAAACGCCGCCAACGATTCAAAGATGTAGTTTTGAGTCGTTTTTTTGACTTGCATTCTATTCCAGAGAGTAAGTCAAAACGACTGTCTGGCCGATTGCTAGCTAATATTTCAAACGCAGATATTAAGGTTAAAGATTTATTGCCCTTAGTGAGATTCTTTATAAAAAAGAGCCCAGAGCTCTGTTTTAGCTTGCTGCCCAAAGAGTTAGGGGGCAAGAGTGCGTTTGAAAGTAGATAATGACGAAGATTGTTCAGGATCCATTTAGGTTTGACCAACATAAAGAGGATTGCTTAAAAATAGCCGCCCCTGATTAAATCACGATGCTATACTTTAAAAAAATCTAACATATTAAGATACCAATACAAGTAACGCAAAACTGGGGCGGCGGAATGGGAAGAGATGATTTCACATTACAGTCAATGGTCAGCATTGATGATATTTTTTTAGATGAAAAAAACCCTCGTATTCGTTCTGGTAGCAACCAAAGCGACTGCATCGAAAAGGTGCTCCGCAAAGAAGATCAGATGCTAAACCTTATGGAAAGCATCGCCAAAGATGGACTCTCTACTGCGCAAATACTAGTTTCGCCTGCAGACACTTCTGGAAAATGGGTAGTTAAAGATGGTAATCGTCGTGTTACCGCACTCAAACTTCTTAATAATCCATCACTTTGCACTAACGAGGCTCTGCGCATCAAGATCGCACAAATTGTGGCGATTCATGGCAGCAATATACCCAGCAAAATTGACTGCTTGTCTTCAGACAAGCAAGCATCAATTGCGCAAGAGTTAGTGTTACGCCACTCCGGTCAGTTAAATGGGGTAGGTCAGATAGGTTGGTCGTCTTATTTGAGAACGATATATTTACTCAATAACACTCTGGCGGCTGAATACAAACGTGCAGGCCAATATTTGCTATGGTCTGAGAACCATCAGATTGAGGTTGATGATGAATTTCCAATTTCAACAGTGACACGTTTTTTTACAGCCGAAAACATTAAAACCCTCGGCTTTGAGGTGCAGGGTGATGATCTTGTGTTGACTGCACCAGTACAGGTTGCCATCATCATGGCGCGTCGTGTTGTTGACGATTTTGGTACTGGTCGGGTAAAGGTTCAAGATGTGTTTTCACCTGACCAAGCAATGGAGTACCTAAAGAAGGTTCGCTCAGACGCTGGCTGGCCTCTGCCTGCTACACCTTCTTCTGCAAGCAGTCCAAATCCAGCATCAACGCCTACATCTGCAGCGCCCACTTCAACGGCAACTAACCCTACTACGCAGACGAGTCCTACACAAACAACTCCTGCAACCAACACATTACCTGCTGGAGCCGGTCCTACCAGCACTCCACCAGCAGCAGGCCGACCGCCAAGTAAACCGTCCTGGGACAGAAAAAAACTATTTACCACAGCCTCCCCAGCTCCGGCGGTGTTGGCTGCAAATCTGAAAGCTAAAGGTGTCCTATTCGAAATCTCTCAGATCAAAGATGTTCGAATGAGCCCATTAACTGTTGCGTTTTTATTGCGAGCACTGATAGAGCTAAGTGAACTGCATTACAGAAATGCAAATGGTTTGACGGATAAAAGAAAGCTAGCCGATAATATCTCTGCTGCTTGCGATTCTATGTTAACAACTAGCAAAATTACAAAAAGCCAATCAGACCTGGTCAAGGCATACACCGTAACAACTCAAACCGATGTGAGTATCTTCAATATCGATACGCTTCAGAAATATTTACACAGACCATCGCACCTGCCTTCTAGCTCAACCATCATCACATTCTGGGATGAGCTATGCCCATTTGTTCGGGCTTGCTGGTCATAAAATAGTGATGGCCAAGACTATGCGAAATTGCTACCATGCTTCAAGTTTGATTGAGCAAAAGGTGAGTTATGCGTTTTAGTACGCCACTTAGATACCCAGGTGGCAAAGGCAAGTTAACCGATTTTTTAAAACTTGTTTTTGTGCAAAATGACTTGTTAAAGGGTCACTACGTTGAGCCTTATGCGGGCGGGGCGGGCATTGCGATTAATCTGCTGCTTCATGACTATGTGTCATGCATTCACTTAAATGATCTCAATCACTTTGTGTACACTTTTTGGCGTGTCTTGCTGGACGATCCCGATGGGTTATCCAGGCTGATTAACGACACTGATGTCACAATGAGTGAGTGGCACAAACAAAAAGCAATATTCACCGATCCATCCAACCACACTCCTTTAGAGATCGCATTCTCTACCTTCTTTTTAAACAGAACTAACCGCTCAGGCATTATTTGGGGTGGTGTGATCGGTGGAAAGAATCAAACGGGAGACTGGAAACTAGACGCAAGGTATAACAAGCCTGACCTCATCAGCAGAATTGAAAAAATTTCGCTACATAGTCACAATATCCGCCTTTACAATTTGGATGCGAAACAATTGATCAATGAAGTATTGCCCACGCTACCGCAAGAAACACTGGTATACCTAGACCCGCCTTATTACGTTAAAGGCAAAGGTTTATACCAAAACCACTATATGCATGATGACCATGTGGCCATTTCGAGACTAGTCAGGGAAAACATCAAACAACCATGGATTGTTTCATATGACCATGCACCCGAAATCGTAGGAATGTATGAAGGTAGTTCAACCATTGAATATGGCATTAACTATAGTGCACAAGATAGATATAAGGGTGCCGAGGTGATGTTTTTCAGTGAGAGCCTTGTAATTCCTGATGTAAGAAATCCAGTTAACTTAAAACTCGCATGAAATAACTTATCAAAATGGTAATTTAATCTGCACCGGCGCAGGAGTTATCAGCAGCCTCACTTTTAGGTCAGACTTCTTGCGATTTATCACCCACTCACCTTGGAGGGGGATTTCAACGACCTCTTTCTCCAATCTTGCTTGAATCTTAAACTCCGTACTCCGTTTAATCTGCATATCCTGACTCACAGGAAACTCAATCTCAAGCAACCGTTGCTTAATGCCCTGCGACTCAGGCTCGTCTTGATGCAGCTTAATATCAGGCTCAAGGACCACTGAACCAGCCTCAAAAACAACGCCATCAGTAAATAAGCTCAAGATTTGCTCTTGTGTGAAGCTCTCGGTTGACAAGCTTGGAGGTACAGAGGTCTTAACAAGGACAATACCTTGATCGAAACCACCACGCTTGAGTTTCTTCTGTTTTCTGGTTTCCTCTATACTCTTCATGCTGATATTCAAATGCTTAGAGATAGCATGTATCACCTCCAAAACATCGGCCAGCTCTTCTTGTGTATCAGAAGTGGACTGTGTATCCATCACCTCAAGCGCTTCTTCAAGCAGCTTAGATTTAAGCGCTTTAATTAGTTGATCCCCACTAATTTTAAGGTGGGTGACAACTTCACCTTTTTGCTCAATAGACTCTGGAACCTTGTCCCGTACTAGTTTTTTAAAAACCAGGCTTTCTTCATTAGTACCAAAAGGATCGACGATTTCAACGATACATCCTTCTCTCTGTAAAATGTAGAAAACGTGAGAGAGTATCCCTCCCATTAACTCAACTGCGGCTCCATTTTTTATGGCAAAAGTAGCCAACTCTTTTAAAAATCCGTCATTTCGAATGAGGTTGGGTTCACGCGGCGAGACGGAAATGCGCTTAATTGCACTTTTCTCGTTCTCAGGCAAATGAATGACCTTTGTCCACTCACTGAGTGTATGAATTTCAATCCCTTTGGAGTTTGGGTCTTTGAAACGAGGTGCCACCCTTAGAGTATTGGTATTTAATTCTGATTTCTCGTGAAACCAGGGCAAAATCTGATGCTGAGAAGTATCTTTATGAACCCCAAGAAACCACATGACATTCACAGAATGACCTAGTTGGCTTGCAATCTGCCTTGTGAGTACCGCAATGTCAGACAACCACTCATTGTTGGTAATCGTTGATTTCCAATCATAGGGCTCAGATGCCTTGTGATTAACCCACACCCCTTTATCATCAGGAGCAACAAACCACTCTTTGTAGCGTAACCGTTCCGCAAACTTAAACTTGTCGGTATTTGCGATGGCTTTTCCTAAATCCACTTCGGCAGTATCTACCTCATACGCATCGTGGCTGTACCAATACATACCCTCTGGAATGCCCCACAAGGCTTCAACACGGACCACTCGCTTATCAGGTTCTGCACGACTCCAGGCTGATGCAACCGCTGGCAGAAAGTGATGGCATATAAAAACCAATTTACCTTGCCAGCCTTCAACTGTCTTTAGCTTTTCAGGTAACTCATCCTTGAACCAGCCCAATACTGCTTCACTTGAACTTAATCCATCAGTACGTGGCAGCATTTGCTTTGTAATGCCATCCGTCCTAATGACTAATGTACGTTGTGATATCAGGGTCTCTATATCATTTACTACGGCTGCAGAAGGAGTCCCAGCCATTAAGCTGTCTATGACACTCCGGTCATCTAGAATATAGAAAGGCGGAGGAGTATATCCAAGTTCGGAATATAGCTGTGTATTAGCAAGCTTACGATAATTTTGAAAGTCTGGTCCAGTGGCTAAACGGAAATACTTTAGCTTGGCAATTTCAATGTTTGGTATTTTCTTTGGCAGGACACTTTCGGGAGGGATACCAACAACCGGTCCACAGAAGTCTGCTTGTACGATCCAGACGCGACTACCATCCCAAATCCACTCATAATGAATGCGTAATTTCTGATCCGTCGCCCATTTCGCAGGCTCACGCAAAACACCATCAATCCCAATAGCCGTGCCACAAGCCAAAACTGCCGGCCCGACAAAATCACCTTCCCGCCAATTTCTTATACCAATCGGAACTGGGGATCTGTTTTCTGCATCCGAGGCGGTCACTTCAAACTCTAGCAACCAGTCTCGTTTAACCTTCGCAACTCTCCGCTCATTGGAAAGGTGCCCCATACTTTTTTGCTCAATTTTTGGCTGCAATATCCAATGTATCACTTGGCCAGAAGACTCAGTTGCCTTCAAACAATTGGCCAAAGTCGTCTGCAACTGCCTAAACGTCGTTTGTTCAGAAACTAATTGTCCACGCTCACCAATCGTTTCATGAATCGCACTTGATCGAACCATCAAAAGAGAGTCTAAAGGACCATTTTTGATCCAGGGGATGCTCTTCAATAACTCTAAAATATGGGATGAAGACAGAGTCAGTTTTGCAGCATCATGACTGATGACACAGAATGGCGGCACCCAATCATCTGGCAAACATGATAGCCCGAAAGCCTTTTGCCCCACATTATCAAATGAGACCTCATCCGGAGATAACTCCACGAGTGCATCTTGTGTGAGTAGGAAAGTCGACTTTAAGGGCGAGAAGCTACGATCATCACTCAAAACCAATTCCCTATTTTTGCTGGGTTGGAGGTGCTTTTAGATTTGAGCCAAAGAGTACAGTTGCTATTTCTTGCAATTTAGCTAAAGCGGTATCTGCAAAGTACCCAGTAATAAATCCAATACTCACAAAGGAAGTAGATAAATTTTGTTTTTCACTTGTGGCTGAATCAGCAATATGGACTATGCCACCATCAATCAGGATTCCGATCATTGTGGACAAGGCGGCAGCCAATAATGGTGAGAAAATCCTCCATACCCTGCGATCCTCATGCCATAAGCCTCTAGCTGTAACATGGTAGAGATATTTCAATCCAAACATTGCGCCACCTATAAGGCCTGATGTACTAAAAGCGGCCATCTGTTGTAGCTTGATATTCAAGTCTTGAAACTTTAATTCGGTATGATATAGGGCTATATCTTCAGCAAATATCCAAACCAGAAAATAAAAACCAGCAACAAGAATCAGGGCTAGGTAAGTCGCCTCTAAAAAAATCTGAACTCTAGTACAGGGTGGATACTTGCTTCCATAGTCATAATAAGTGCGCCCATCAGTAGGGTCTGCTGCATTCCAAGCGGGGGACTTGTTACCAGAAGTAGCGGGCGCATTTGTATCTTGAGCTTTCGCCGTTGACTGCTCATTTGAATTAGCAGGCAAAGTATTGTTATTCGTCTCAGACATTCAATTCCCAAAGGTAACGAGTTACTCGGCTACTGCTGCCATGGCGAATTTCTTCAACAGCTTTTGGGTGGTGTCCTCAGAAACCTCATTAAATTTGTACTGTTTATAATCGTACATGGTGAGGAAGCCTGTAGCCCTGGCCAGTACCTTACGAAAGAACTGAGACTTAGGTGAATTTAATTTTGCGAAAATCCCCTTCGTTGCTAAGCCTTCGAAAGAGTTAGAGCAAAACAAATACTCACCACCATTGGCTAAAGAGCGAATTTCATCAAGCTGTGCTGGCTTCCACAGTAAATCTTCTGACTCTTGTAACGCCAGCAATTCGATATTCTCGGAGAAAGGTACAAGATGCATGTGTGCATGGTGTACGCCACACGAAGTTGCAGAGTTGTATGAGTTTGAGCCGTGCTCAAAAGCAACGCAACTGCCATATTCTTCTGAGACTACGTTTGCTACATTCGCAGCAAAGCTCAAGAACTCACTTCTTGAGTAATCATTAGACAGATTTAAAATATGCGTTTTAGGAAAAATTAAAGTCCATCCTGGAATAAACCCACCGACAGAACTAACTGCGAAGTAATTATCGTTTTCAGCCAGAATTTGATCAACAGCCTTAGCTGGCTTAGAAGCAACGATTGTACAAATTCTGCAATCTGTATCTTTTCTATTATCCACACTCATATGATCTCCTTCGTAAGTGGCTTAAATGGTTGTTATAGGCAGTACAAACCATATTAGCCTCAAAGAAATTATACACCACTGAAAACGCTTAAACATGCGCAATACATGTTCAAGCCTCATATGTTTTCTACTTGTGGGAGCTGTGGAAGGCTTTAAAGCCTACTCTTGGGTGATTTGGCGGAATATTCAAATTCAGGACGAGGTAATTTTTTTGAGTTAACTTCTGTCATTTGTTTTCAATTTTTCGAAAAAAGTGCCTTTTAGTCTCTATAAGTATTTATTGTCTTTTAAAATTCAATTTGGTAGAAAGTTATCATATTGGCGTGATAAAATTACTCTGCCATATAAGGAGAGTGAACAATATGCGAATTTCAATTAAAGTCCTGTTACTTCCACTTCTGGCTGTATTGACATTGCTATCCCATATTCCAAGAAAAGTCTGGGACTTTTTGGCAGGATGCTTGCTCTTTTGGGGAGCTTTTAAATTAGCAAATCACAATATAGATAACAATAGTATTGCAGATGCCTTACAAGTTGTTTTTTGGGATGCTGTCTTGGGATTGGTGGCTCTACAAACATTACCAGAGTTGTTTTTTGATATTTTTAATGGGGACAGTTAGTTCCAGATTTTTTATAATTTCAGAAACACATTTAAGTAAAAAATATTTTTGAAAAAATTGCGATAGCTAGGGGGTTATGGGTTTGACCTAAAGCTTGCCCATAAGTACCCCCTGATCGCTCAGTTATAAACGTGTATGACCAAACCGGTCAGTTATCGATAAAAAATCTCGCTACTATTTGACCCATAATGGGGGGGGATTGGTTATTTGTAAAGTCATCAAAAGATGATTTGATTCATCGCGCGAGCTTTCTGCTTGTTTTGAAAAAATGTAATTAAACAACTTAGGCTTCGTCATTAAGAGATAAAGTTAAGTCATTCAAAAAGTAACTTGTGGATGAATGAATTGGCTCAAAGGTTGGGATGTGACTTTATATAAATTGGGGTAACTTTGGGGGTAACAATTATTTTTATTTATTATGGATCTAATTAAATAAAGGTTTTAATTGAAACATTCGGTTCAGGCTCCCGCACCATGAAGTACTCTCAAGCAGTACCAAAAAGACTCAAAATAGTATGAATTTCAAAGGCTTAGATGAAAATCTAAGCCTTTTTGCTTTACGAGAGACTATATCTCTGGATATGGACTTTAACGAGCGGATTAATTTTTTACCTCAATCAAATCCCGATAGACATGCCAACTTGCGTGCCCAACCACGGGCATGGTCAGCATTAAACCTAAAAAGTTGGTCGCTAGGCCAAATCCAATGAGCACGACAATACAAAAAGCCCAGAGCAGCATGGGGATAGGGTTGCGGGCGCAGGTGCGCAGGCTGGTAATGGCGGCGGTCCAGGCGCTGGTGTTTCTATCTAGCATGAGGGGCATGGCAATGACGCTGATGCTGAAAATGGCAGCGGCAAACAAGGCGCCAGTGCCAAAGTAAACTAACAGGAAAACCGGTTGTTTGAAAGTGAATACATTGATGACGACATCGGTAAATGTTGGCAGCGCACCGTGAAAGTAATGCGAGAAAATGGTCATGGATAGCCGCACCCAGCTTAAAAACAAACATACCAGCAACACGGTAAACAGAGTGATGTTGATGAGGTTTGGTAGCCAGGCCATGAGCGTGGGGGCGAGGGCGGGCGGCTCGCCTACTTCCATGCGTCTGCTGAGGTCGTATAGCCCCATGGCCAAAAATGGGCCTAGCAGGAAAAAGCCGGTAGTGAGCCCGGCTAACAACCAATAGTTTTCAGCGAAGATGGTGTGTAATAGGATGCCTGTTGCTGCAAAGAAAATGCCATAAAACAGGCTGGCACGGCCACCGAGATGAATGTCTGTGACGCCGGAGTGTAGCCAGTCTGGAATGATGTGGATGGGGACTTTTCGAATTAAAAATTCATCGTCAGCGTGTATTTTGTTGGCTGAAATATGCTGTATGCCCATGTGTTTGGCCCCCGTCAAAAATGATGGCTATCATTCATTGCTGCTGGCAGTGGGGCCGGTCTTAAAACTAAAAATACACTATTGTGGACGGCGGTCCCGCTACTGGCATTTCTAATCAATCAACACAAAAAACTGCTTTGAATGCGCCAAGTTTTGAGGCTTTGCGCACGTCACCCGGAGTGCATTTCTGTTCCGAGAGTTGTTAAGCTTAATCATGAATGGTGGCTTAAGCAACAACAAAAATGTGACAACACCCACCGGAATATTTTCTTGATTGTGCTTTTAAGTGACATTTTGCGCTGCGGGTGAGCACAACTATCTTGATGGCAGAACCAAGGTTTTGAATTGCTTTGCCGCGTTTTTAAGGGGCTGTGAGGGGGATTGCAATTGTGAGATTGGTCGAGTGAGAGTGTTTTTTTGTTAAGCGTGGCTATTCATAAATTTACATTGATGACATTGGCGCCGGGCATTTTTTGTCTTGTCACTGCGATTATCTTGTGCTAATTTACAACATGTAACAAATTTGTAACTAAACGTAATTTGGTTGATACAAGCTGAATTCTGGGTTGGCAAACATGTTATCTATTTGCGAAACACAATGCGTTACCAGGCCAAATGCCTCGGCTTCATCGGAAAGTGTGTTGAAGTTGTTGCTGAGTTTGGGCGTGTTTTCGGGGCTGATTGCCATGGCTTTTTTGCATATCGGTGCCTGGATGGTGTTGCCATTTGCTGGCTTGGAATTGGTGTTGGTGGTTCTGGCGTTTGTGGTGGTGCTGCGTCATAGCGGTGACTACGAAAAAATCACTTTCGTTGAGGATCATATTGAAATCGAACAAAGTGTGTTGGGGAAAATAAAACACGTTCGGTTTCAGCGCTACTGGACCCGTATAACGCTCAGGGAAGGTGAGAACGGCAAGACGGCACTGTGGATAGGGTCCCATAATCAAGAAGTCGAGTTTGGTCGAGATACCATGGATGATGCGCAACGCGAAGCCCTGGCCTCTCATCTCAAACGAACACTTCTAAAAACTAGATAACTGGATTTTGGAGCGATTAGATGCAAGGGATGAAGAAACTCGGGGTTGGTGCGGTTGCATGGTTTTTGTCTTTAAGTGCGCATGCTGACTACACCTGGAATTTTCCGGAGCCAGTCACGCCAATGGCTTTGGATACCCTCCACGTACATAATAAATTCATGCTGATTACTGCCGTGATTTTTGTGGTGGTGCTGGCAATCATGATTTACTCGATTGTGACCCACCGTCACAGCAAAGGCTACAAACCTGTCGCCGATAACCCTCCCTCTACTGCCGTAGAAATTTTCTGGACCTTGATCCCGTTTGCGATCCTGCTGTTGATTGACTTTGTCATCATGGGTATCCCGGCCTATCACAGCGTGGTGATGATGGAAGACACGCGAGACCAATCGACCATGGTGATCAAAATTACCGGGTCACAGTGGCGCTGGCAATATGAGTATCTTGATGGCGATGCCAAGGGCATCAAGTTCGTCAGCAACCTGGCGACGACTAACGGCCAAATGCATAACGAGGAAGATAAAGGCGAGCACTACCTGCTTGAAGTCGATAATCCGCTGGTGTTGCCTGTAGGCGAGAAGGTGCGCATTTTGATGACGGCCTCTGATGTGTTGCATAACTGGTGGGTGCCACAGTTTGGCTCGTCACGTGTGGCCGTGCCTGGGTTTATCCGTGAAACCTGGGTGCAAGTCGAGAAGCCAGGCGTCTACCGTGGCCAATGCAAAGAACTCTGTGGCAAGGGGCATGGCTATATGCCGGTGGTTGTGAATGCGGTTTCCAAAGAAGAGTTTGCGCAGTGGGCAAACAAAAAACAGGATGAGCAAAAAGCCGCGAATGATGTGAAAGAAATGACCAAGGATGAGTTGGTGGCGCAGGGTAAAGTGGTTTACGAGAAAAACTGTGCCGTCTGCCATCAGGTGACCGGGGCTGGCTTGCCGCCTGCATTCCCGGCCTTGACCGGCAGCAAAATTGCGACGGGCGCTATTTTTGGCTCTGATGGCAAATATCAGAAAGATAGCCACCTTGACCGCGTGCTGAATGGCAAGGGTGTGATGCCCGCCTGGAAGGCAACTTTGAACGATACGGAAATTGCAGCGGTGATCACCTATGAGCGTAATGCCTTGGGTAACGCGGCGGCAGTGGATGCCGTGTTGCAGCCAGCGCAAGTTAAAGCAGCCCGTGAATAAATATTTAAGCGATTGATTTAGGAGAGCACTATGAGTACTACTTCAGTAGCACATCATGACGAGCATCAGGATCACCCAACCGGGATCATGCGTTGGCTGACGACGACAAACCACAAAGATATCGGGACCATGTACCTGACGTTTTCACTGATTATGTTCCTGGTCGGTGGCAGCATGATTCTTGGTATCCGTGCCGAGTTGTTCAAGCCCGGACTGCAATTGATGAACCCCGAGTTCTTTAATCAGTTAATTGGTGTGCATGCGCTGATCATGATTTTTGCAGCGTTGATGCCGGCTGCAACCGGATTTGCCAACTGGATGTTGCCGTTGCAGATCGGTGCGCCAGACATGGCTTTGCCACGTTTGAATAACTGGGGCTTCTGGATTCTGCCCCCTTCCGCCATCTTGCTGACATTGCCCTTCACTCTGGCATTATTTGGCGTGGGTGATGGCGCACTGGCCACCGGTTGGACCTTTTATCCGCCGCTGTCCGTGCAAGGCGGCATTGGTGTGGACTTTGCCATTTTTGCGGTGCACTTGCTGGGTATTTCGTCAGTGTTGGGTTCAATCAACATTATTGTGACAATTTACAACATGCGTGCGCCTGGCATGACCTTGATGAAAATGCCGATGTTTGCCTGGGGTTGGCTGATCACCGCTTTCTTGTTGATTGCCACCATTCCTGTACTGGCCGGCGCAGTGACCATGTTGCTGACGGACCGTCACTTTGGAACACACTTCTTTGACGCTGCCGGTGGCGGTGACCCGATTATGTTCCAGCATTTGTTCTGGTTCTTTGGTCACCCGGAAGTCTATATTCTGCTATTGCCTGTCTGGGGCTTTATCCCACAAATTCTGCAAACCTTCAGCCGCAAGCCTATGTATGGCTATAAAGCGCAAGTCTATTCATTATGGGCGATTGGCGCTTTGGCGGTCGTTGTTTGGGCGCACCACTTCTTTACAGCCGGTATGCCTGTGCCTGCATTGCTGTACTTTATGTATAGCACCATGGCAATTTCCTTACCGTTGGCGGTACTGTTCTATTGCTGGATCCGCACCATGTGGAAAGGCTCCATGAGCTTTGAAACCCCCATGCTGTTCACGGTTGGTTGGATTATTCTGTTTGGCGTGGGTGGTCTCACTGGTCTGGTGCTCGCAGACGTTGCTGCCGATGCGCAATATCACAATAGTTACTTCGTGGTTGCGCATTTCCATTACACCCTGTTTGCGGGTGGCATCATGGGGATTATGGCGGGCGTGTACTACTGGCTGCCAAAAATGACAGGCCATATGTACAACGAAAAACTGGGTAAATTGCATTTCTGGTTAACAGCCATTTCATTCAATGTAACCTTCATCCCTCAGTTCTTTGTTGGCTTGGCTGGGATGCCGCGCCGGATTCCAGACTATGCCTTGCAGTTTGCCGAATTCAATATGATTTCGAGTATCGGTGCATTTGCCTTGGGTCTGTCACAGTTGCTGTTTGTCTACATCATTATCAGCTGTGTCAAAGGTGGCAAAAAGGCATCAGACCGAGTCTGGGAAGGGGCGCAAGGCCTGGAGTGGACGTTGCCATCTCCTCCGCCATATCACAGCTTTACTGAACAGCCGGTGGTTAAATAAATGCTAAAAAAGCCAGTCAATCCAGTTTTTTTGGTTGATTGGCTTTGTTTTAAGGTTGACGTATTTTGAGTGATCCCAAGCAGTCTAATAACAGGAAAATTGCATGGCTGCTCGCTGCGGTAGCAATTCTCTGGTACCTGATTTCGATGTTTACGATCTGGAAGTAAACCAGTTGCTGAAACAGTTATGGCATTAAAACAAGATCAGGTAGAAGCCAATCGAAAATTGGCTTTTAAATTGGTGTGGATCATCGTCGGTGCGCTGTTGTTTGCCTTTGCCTTGGTGCCATTGTATGACGTCATTTGTTCTGTGACCGGGCTCAATGGCAAAACCAAAAATACGGCGGAAACAGCCACAAAAGCAGTTGTAGATTTAAAGCGGGAAGTCACCGTGCAGTTTGTGTCATCGGTGATGCCTGGATTGGGGTGGAATTTTTATCCTAAGCAAAGCAGTGTGGTGGTGCATCCTGGCCAAGTCACTACGGTCATGTTTGAGGCAAAAAACATTACCAATGAGGAGGTTGTCGGGCAGGCCATTCCCAGTGTGACCCCAGGCAAAGCATCGGCCCACTTGAAAAAAATAGAGTGTTTCTGCTTTGTCAGGCAATCGTTAAAACCGGGTGAAGTGAAGGCATTGCCACTGCGATTCTTCGTCAGTGCCGAACTGCCCAAAGATGTACAAGAAATGACCTTGTCGTATTCGTTTTTTCCGGCAAGTCAGCAATAAATAATATGAGTAACACGATCAAAGGATAGGGAGTTAATGCATGGCTAGTCATTCAGAAAATCACTATTTTGTCCCGCACGGCAGTATCTACCCGGCATTGATTTCAGTCGGGTTGCTGTCGATGGCGAGTGGCTTTGTCTTTAATGTTACCGGCTCGGACACGCGGCTGGATGGGTCTATGAAAAATCCGGCCTTGTCTTACCTCGCTACCCCGGGCAAGTACATGATGTACCTGGGCCTGGCGATTGTGCTGGCCATGATGTTCAAGTGGTTAAGTACAGTTGTCACTGAAAGTGTCACCGGCCAGTATAAAAAATGGGAAGACAAATCTTTCCGTATTGGCATGATCGTGTTCATTTGCTCTGAGGTGGCTTTTTTTGCGGCGTTCTTCGGAGCATTGTTTTATATGCGCGTGTTGTCGGTGCCTGATCTGGCTTCTTACGCGCCAGACATTACGCCTTACAAGGACTTTTTAAGTACTTGGCCATCACAGGGGCCTGGCGGAACGGTTCTGGGGGAGACCTATCAACCAAGCACCGCCTTCCACCCCATGACTTGGAGTGGCCTGCCACTGATCAATACCTTGTTGTTGTTGAGTTCTGGTGCGACCATTACCTGGGCACACTGGGGCTTGATCAAAAATAACCGCAAACAACTGATTGTAGGGCTGTTCCTGACGATTGCACTGGGGGTGACCTTCTTGTGCTGCCAGGTAGCCGAGTATCACCACGCTTATACAGAAATGGGGCTGACGCTGAAGTCTGGCGCCTATGGTGCGACCTTCTTCATGTTAACCGGTTTCCATGGCTTTCACGTTACCATTGGCACCCTCATGCTGATTGTGATCTGGTTGCGCAGCATTCGCGGTCACTTTACTCCCGAGCACCACTTCGGGTTTGAAGGCGTGGCTTGGTATTGGCACTTTGTGGATGTGGTTTGGCTCGGTTTGTATATCTTTGTTTACATGCTCTGACGGTTAAAAAGGGCGCAAACAGCGCCCTTTTTAGTCTGGTGATTCCATCGTTCTGGATTAAAGCGTATGGCCCACGTAGCCAAAATGTGCGGCGATGACCAGTGCGAGAAACAGGAAGATAGACAGACCAATACGCAGGGTAAGTGCTTTAACCGTGCGGTCTGATCCGCGTTTGTCTTTGAGTAAAAAAAGCAGGGCAGAAAACAGGCTGCCAATAATGACGATCAGTATCAAAATGGTGGCAATTTTAATTAACATGATGTGATCTCTCGGTAACGTGATGACATTATGGGCTGTAAGCAAAAAAATGCAAATACCCTTGGGAAATTATGTTTTTCGTCTGCGCTGGATGGTGGTGGCTGTGATGGTGGTGGCAATCTGGAGTTGTCTGCGCTTGGGCCTGTGGCAGTGGCATAAGGCTGAGCAAAAACAGGCGATTATGCTGGCATTGAAACCGCATGGCGATGCCGTGGAGCTGCGCGCACAAGCGCTGGATATTCCCAGTCATGTTGAGGCCCTGCACTTGCAGACAGTGATGATCGGCGGCCGCTATCTACCACAATACAGTTTTTTTCTGGATAACCAGGTGGTTCAAGGGCAGGCCGGATTTGCTGTCATCACACCGTTTTTACTGCATGACCAGAAGCATCTTATTTGGGTGAATCGTGGTTGGGTGCCCGGTTTTGCAGACCATCAAAAAATCCCCGAGATTCAGACCCCTGAAGCAGAGCAAGTCATCCGGGGGATGTTCTGGCAACAAAGCAAAACCGGATTCCGGTTGGATAAAGCGGGCTCAAGCTGGCAGCCGGTGCAACCTGTAATCGATTTTTCCTATTTACGGCAGCATGTGCCTTTTTCGTTTGCAAATGTCATCCTCAAACTAGATCCAGCAATGCCTGCCGGATTCGTTAGAGTATGGGAAGTGCCTGGCGGGCAAATTGAAAAGCATATGAGTTATGCCTATCAGTGGTTTGGGTTTGCCTTGGCGAGTTTTATGATTGGTCTTTATCAAATGATAGAAAAGCGGTCTTGATCATGCAGGAACAGTTGACAGAGGTGGTTTTGGACCCGATCCAGCAGCGCAAAGGCCGCAGGGTATTTTTTCTGCTCGCGGTATTTTTTACAGTGCCGCTGCTCGTCGTGGTCGCGATGTTCAAGTTTGACTGGCGACCCAGCGGTAAAAGTCATGGTCAGCTCATTCATCCGCCGGTCTCGATTGCGCATGCGACGCACTGGGTCAGCGACAGGCAGCAAGCGCTGCCCACCTTCTGGCAAGACAAATGGAACATGGTGTTTATCGCACGGGAGTGCGACAGCGCTTGTATGCAGCGGCTATACGACCTCAGGCAGATTTATGTCTCCTTGTATAAAGACATGATCCGCGTGCAACGGGTGCTCATCACGCAACAGGCCGATACCACAGCGATCCGTGCACGTTATCCTGATTTGCTGATTATTAATGGAGAAACGCAGCAAGTTGCAGAATTGGGTGGGCTATTAAGCGGTGGTGGACAGAATACGCTGGATGCCCACCGCGTGTATTTTATTGATCCGCTCGGCAATATCATGATGCAGTACGGGCCAGAGATGGAAGCCAAGTGGATACGCAAGGACTTGGTCAAATTGTTAAAAGCTTCTTGGGCTGGATAGTCGATGTTTAAACGCTTAAGTGTGCTGGCGGCGATGGTGGCCTTTTGTGTGGTGGTGCTAGGGGCTTATGTCCGGCTCTCTGATGCCGGCTTGGGCTGCCCAGACTGGCCGGGTTGTTATGGTGCGCTCACCGTGCCGCAAAGTGAGGCGGCGATCGCGTCTGCGCAACAGGCCTATCCGGATAAACCACTGCAACATGCCAAAGCCTGGAAGGAAATGGCACATCGCTATCTGGCTGGCAGCTTGGGCCTGTTGGTATTGCTGCTTGGTGTATTGGCTTACAGGCAAAGGCAATTCTTGCACACCCCATGGCAGCTCTCGGTGGGATTGATCGGCTTGATTGTGTTGCAAGCGTTGCTAGGTATGTGGACGGTGACTTTGTTGCTGAAACCCATGATAGTGACTTTACATTTGCTGGGCGGCATGACGACCTTGGCTGTCTTAAGCTGGATCGCATGCCGGCATGTTGTCAGCCAGCGCATCGCGATCAGGCCGTGGCAATTGCGCTGGTTGCAACTGGCTTTGCTGGTCTGGATACTGCAGGTGCTACTTGGGGGTTGGACCAGCAGTAATTATGCGGCCTTGGCCTGTACGGACTTTCCCACTTGCCATGGTGCCTGGTGGCCAGACATGGATGTGGGCGAGGCGTTTCATTTGACACGGGCGTTGGGTGAAAGCCGGGACGGCGGACAGCTACACCTGAATGCATTAACGGCCATCCAATGGGTGCATCGGCTAGGGGCACTGCTGGTGTTTGTATGGCTCATGGTCAGCGTCAAGCTGTTGTGGCAATCAGCCATGCCGCGTTGGTTGCCTGCCTGCTTGCTGATGCTCGTGTTGGGTCAGATTGCATTGGGGATTGCCAACCTGATTTTGCAGTTACCGTTAGTGCTGGCGGTCATGCATAACGCCGGGGCTGCGCTGCTCGGAATATGCCTGGTCGCCATTAATGCCAGATTGAAGCATTCATTAGATTAAAACAAGGGGGAGTATGCGATGCAAACAGCATGGATCACACACATGGCCGCTGCAAAAATGGGCTTGCGGCACTTTTATGCCTTATGTAAACCGCGCGTCACTGCGCTGATCGTCTTTACCGCCATGATAGGCATGTTTATGGCCACGCCGGGCATGGTGCCGGTCACTGTGCTGGTGGCGGCGACGGTGGGCATTGCTTTCGCATCTGGGGCTGCCGCGGCATTCAATTGCCTGATCGAGTACAAGATTGATGCCATGATGGCTCGTACGCGCGCACGCCCATTGCCTACCGGCCAGTTATCGCAAATGGAGACCTTGCTGTTCGCCAGCGTACTGGGTGGGGTGGGCTTGAGCATCCTTTATTACTGGGTAAATCCGCTCACCATGTGGCTGACCTTAGCCACGTTTGTGGGCTATGCGGTGATTTACACGGTGTTTCTCAAACCCGCTACCCCGATGAATATTGTGATTGGCGGCGCTTCTGGCGCCATGCCGCCGATTCTGGGTTGGGCAGCAGTCAACAATACCGTCTCGCCAGAGTCGCTGGTGATGTTTTTGATTATTTTTGCCTGGACGCCTCCGCACTTTTGGGCGCTGGCCTTGTATCGCCGCGAAGAGTACGCCAAAGTTGGCATGCCCATGTTACCGGTCACCCATGGCGAGCGGTTTACACTGTTGCATATTGTGTTGTATACCGTGATTCTGGTGGTGGTGTCGCTGATGCCTTACGGGCTCGGCATGAGTGGCTGGCTCTACCTGTTGTCCGCCGTGCTGCTCAATGCAGTGTTTATGTATTATGTGGTCAGCCTCTACCGACAGTATTCAGATGCGCTGGCTAAAACCACCTTCAAGTATTCCATCCTCTACTTGAGCCTGATTTTTGCCGCGCTGTTACTGGATCATTACCTCATTTAAAAAACAACAGCGTTTAAAATCAAAGCCACAGTGCCGATGCGGATAGCTCCCGTATCGGCACTGTGCTTTTAGCCCGTTATTTAATCACGCCACACGCGATTCTTGGTCCCGCATTGCCCGCTGGCTGTGTCACATAATCGTCGGCATCGCGATGAAGAATCATCGCATGTCCAATCAGTGCATGTGCCCCTTCAGCCAGGCTGGCATTCTCCAGCGTTGCGCGGTAAATGGCATGGCCCGTGTTGTCTGCTTTCAGGTTAGGAAGGTCGCCAAAATGATGGCTAGGCGTTGCTTGCGAGGCATGTGGATGTGCATCGGGATTGAAGTGCCCGCCTGCACTCGAAGCATCCGCCGCAGAGCAATCGCCTTTCTCATGAATATGAAAGCCGTGTATGGAGTTGGGCGTCAAGCCAGCCACACGGGCAATCAACAGTACTTTCGTGCCCTGTTGAATCAGGTCTACATCACCGGTGACCTGTGAGTCGGATTTGGCTTCTAGCGTGGCGTGCGCAGAAGTCTGCTGCATGAAAGGTATTTGACTGCAGGAGGCCAATAAAAAAGGCGAGAGGCTGAGCAGCAAGCGGGATAGGGTTTGCATGAAATACTCCTTGGTATGAATCATTGAGCGAGAGATTGCTGTCATCAGGCGAGGGCAGGTGTCGCAAAGTCGGGCATAGACCCTTAAAGCAGGCACCAGGCTTCAAAAGTTTCCATGACGATGACTAGCACCATGCCACGATGCCTGGGTGATCCGACTACTTGGGTTGCAAGAAGCCCAGGCCATGCGACCAGGTAATCACATGCACGCCGGCCTCTTTCTGTTTGTCAGCAATTTGCAAATGCAGTTCATGCATTTTGGTCCAGTGGTGCTTGGGACGGTAATGGTGCTCGGCATGATAGCCATTGTTAAACCAGATCAGGTTGTAAAGCTTGCTGTAGCTGCTGACTCCCCAGGCAATCGGCAGCTCAGGATTGCCGCGCCAGTGCTCATACCAGCCGTTGAGCGAAGACAGGCAGTGGCCAAGATAATAAAACGGCACCATAAACAGCATGAATTTCCAGTTCAGCACAAAGCCGACCAGCACCAGCAGGATGGAGCAGAGGATTTCAAACACACCAAAGCGCGCCAGGCCAGGATTACGTTTTTTAATTTCCCGGTAGATTTCCGCCGGGTCGTCCCTGAAATAACTTTTGAAGGTATACGCCCAGACATTCTCAGGCTCTCCGTTGTTGCCATAGCGGTAAATTGAGAGCCAGTCTATGGTGTTGCCATTGGCATCCGGCCGGTCGCTGTTACCGATATGATGGCGTTTATGCACGGCATCATAAAAGGTTTGCGAGAAGACCATGGTCACAGACTCCAGCAGGCTGAATATCCGGTTCAGGAACTCAGACTTGAAGTAGGGGTTGTGGATGAAGTTATGCGAGATGCCATTGATATTCCATGAAATGCTGATGGCGTAGACCAGCCCCAGTAGTACATTGGCGTACCAGGGCAGGCGGTCAAACCATAGAAACATGCCAATCAAATAGGCAAAATGCAGTATTCCGAACACAACGGGGATCACATCCCAGTAAGAGTAGGCAAATAGAAAGCCTGGCTTGTTTTTGGCGGCCATTTATTGTTCCTTCATCCATTCCATCATAAATCCAATCGGGTGTGGCCAAGGGATCACCTTGACCCCGGCTTGTTTTTGTTTCTCGGCAATTTCTGTGTGCAAGGCATGCATCTGTGTCCAGTGATGCTTGGGCCGATAGTGATGTTCGGCGTGATAGCCATTGTTTAACCACAACCAGTTATAGAGTTTGTTGTAGCAGCTGACGCCCCAGGCAATTGGCAAGTCCGGGTTGGCGCCGGCGTGCTCATAGTAGCCATTCATGGCCGTCAGCGAATGGCCCAGGTAATAAAAGAACACGAAGAACAGCCCGAATTGCCAATCCCACAACAAAAAGCCCACGATCATCAAGGTGACCACGACGACTTCAAACACCGCAAAATAAGCCAATGCCTGGCTATGTTTTTTAATCAAACCGTAGATGCGTTTGGGATCATCACGGAAATAACTCAGCAGCGAGTATTTGAGTGGATGCTCTGCTTGACCATGCTCGCCATGACGATAAATGGAGATCCAGTCTATGGTCTCGCCATCGGCACCTTTGCGGTCATTGTTGCCGATGTGATGTTGCCGGTGGACATAGTCATACATGGTTTGCGAGAAGCCCATGGTGACTGATTCCATCAGGCTGAACAGTCGGTTGAGCAGGGCAGATTTGAAGTAGGCGTTGTGAATAAAGTTATGGGAAACACTATTCACATTCCACGAAATACTAAAGGCATAGATCAGTCCCACCACGCATTTTTGCCACAGCGCCAAACTATGAAAGCTGGAAATCATCCATGCAAAAAACAGAAAATGTAGGCAACCGGCAAGGACAGGGATGATATCCCAGGCACTATAAGCGAACAGGTAAGGAGATTTTTTGACGCGCACGGGCCAAACCTCAGCAATGATCCACGGATAAAATAATCTCGTATCATGCAGCGGATGACTTACTTAAGCCTTACAGCGGCAGAATTTTGCCAAACAGGGGCATGCGCCGACGTTTAGCGCATCGCAGAAGCAACAAAAAAGCCTGTGTAAAACACAGGCTTTTTTTGTAAGTGGCCGCTTAACTGGCGGACAGGCAGGATTTCATAAATGCTTTACGCTCATCGCCTTTGAGCGCTTTGGTTTTAGCGTCTGCGTTACAGGTTTTCATTTTTTCCTGTTGCGCGGTCAACCCTGAGCTGGCGCCCTCTGCGGACAGGCATTGTTTCATGAATGCTTTGCGTTCATCGCCGGCCAAGGCCTTGGCTTTTGCATCGGCGTTACAGGTTTTCATTTTTTCTTGTTGCGTGCCAGCCTGAACAGAAAAACAGACACAAGACAGCAACATAGCAATCACCAGTTTATTCATCGACGTCTCCAAACAAAATAAATTTTTCGAGTTTGAGGCTGCCAGCGGCGGGCCTGTGTGTTGCATTTTGACATAGAGCGCATGGCTTGGGGAATAAAAAAAGCCCGGGAGATCCCGGGCTTTTATGCCTGACGCTGAGACGTCTATTTAATGAATGGGCAGACGATAGAGCAAGCCGGCTTTCATGTCGGGGATCAGTAGTGATTTGCCATCCGCGGAGAGGCTGATATCGGCTGCCGACTGATAGCCCTGGATGATGCGTTGCGGCGTCGCTTTGGGGTCACTGAGTTGCCAGACGTTGCCGCCCGCCCAGTCACTCACATACAGCATGCCGTAGGCGTCGCGGATCAGGCCATCTGCGCCGCCAAAGCCCTGGTTCAGTAGCGTCACTACCGGCTTGCTGCCACCCAGTTGAACACTGAACAATTTGCCTGTGCCAAAGTCTGCGACCAGCAAACGGTTAGGGCCATCCATGAGCAAACCATTGGGGCGTTTGATCCCGGCATTGGCTTTGAGCACTTGCGTGACCTTACCCTCAGGCGTGAGTTTGAAAATCCCCGCGCCCTTGCCGTTGTCATCGCCACTGTCAGAGACGTAGACATTGCCTAGGCCATCAATCTCGATATCGTTCAGAAACACTGGTTTTTGTGGGAAGGCACTGGCGGCAGCGACTACGGTCTGCTTGCCGTTGCTGGTGTCAATCCGTACCACGCGATCATTATCCGCCACATACAGTTGGCCGTTAAACAGATCCAGCCCTTTGGGGTCATTCAGGCCTTCTGCCAGTGCGGTACGCGTGCCGTCGGCCGCAATGCGCGTGATTTTGCCATCGCCCGCTTTACCAAATTCACCGATTTCAGACACATATAGGGTGCCGTCCGGGCTGGCAAAAACGGATTCAGGCATGGCGAATCCGCTCAGTGTGTTGGCGGTGTTGGCGTTCACGCCTGACGCATCTGCTTTGCCGGTGTAGCTCACCCGGTAAATCACGCCATTGTAATCGTCCGAGACCAGCAACGAACCATCCGCAAGCTGTAACACATCCGTCGGGCGGCCCCAGACTTCGCCATCCGCGGTGAGCCAGCCATCAATAAATGGCTTGGTTTCCTTGACCTGGTGCTGAGCATCAAAAGTCACGCGCACCAACTGGTAGCCAACCGGCACCTTGCGGTTCCACGAGCCATGCTGGGCAATCACCGCATTGCCCTGATACTCGTCAGGGAATTGCTTGCCTGTGTAAAACTTGAAGCCCAGATTGGCGCTGTGCGCCTGGAATTCTGCAACAGGCTTGGTCACCTCAGCGGGCGGCGTTTTGTTTTTCCAGTTGGGATCGCGTGTATCGCCACCTGCATAATAGGGAAAGCCAAAGTGCAGCCCGGCTTTAGGTGCTGCGTTAAGTTCGTCATGCGGGATGTCTGGTCCGAGCAGATCGACGCCATTGTCAGTGAAAAACAGGGTTTGGGTGTCTGGCTGAAAATCCATGCCGACCGAGTTACGCACGCCTTTGGCAAACGTTTCCACATGACTGCCATCGGCATTCATGCGGATAATTGAGGCCTCGTGACCTGTCGGGTCGCAGATATTGCATGGCGCGCCTATGGTCACATATAGCTTGTTGTCCGGCCCCACCGCCAGATAGCGCCAACCGTGATGCGCCTTGTCCGGCAGTTGCTCATACACGACTTCACGCATGGCCTTAAACGGCAGCGTGAGGTCAAAGTCTGGGGCGGCATAGCGTGTGATGCGATGCTGCTCGGCGACATATAAATGGCCATCCACCATGGCGACGCCATTGCCAACCTTGAGATCGTCCAGAATGCTGACCACCTGGTCAGCCTTGTGATCTTTGTTTTTATCGACGACGGCATACACATGGTTGCCACGTGTACCGACATACACATTGCCATTGGTGCCCAGCGCCATCTGGCGGGCCCCCGGCACCTCGGCATACACATCAATCTGAAAGCCATCCGGCAGATGCAGTTTGTTTAAATTGGCACGTACATCATTGATATCTGCCCAGGATGCATTCGCCGCTGTCGCGAGCACGGCGCCCAACAGGCAGGTGATTAATCTTTTTTTCATCACGGATATCCTCTTCTCTACAAATATTTAAACCAATATACCTAGCTCAGCCAGTGTAAGCACTTGCGCAAGCCCTGCAAAGTTTAAAAATATGAAATGATTGCCTATTCCTATTTTGGATAGGCTGCTTATTGCTATTTGGTAGTAATATCAATGCCTGATTATTCAATCAACCGAGAATATTATGAATAATGAATGCTGGCATGCACACGATAAGGAACGGACTATTTCTCTGCTCTCGGCACTGACACCAAAAGAGGGATTTACCCTGACCGCACTCGATGGCGTCAAACTCATGCGCTGGAACCGGTCGATTGCACGCAGCCCAGTGTTTTACGAACCCAGTATTGTGTTCGTCTGCCAGGGCAGAAAAGTGGGTTACCTCGGCGGTGAGGTCTACCAGTATAACCCGCAGCAGTTTCTGATTCTGTCCGTGCCGTTGCCGTTTGAAAGCGAAACCATCGCCTCCCCAGACGAGCCACTGCTGGCCATTTCTATCCGTATCAACTTATCGGTGATCTCAGAGTTATTAATGAGTCTGGAGCACACAACGCCGATGCAGGTGAATGGCAAAAGCGGCATTATTTCTACTGCGTTGGACAAACAACTCTCCAATGCGGTGGTGCGATTGCTGGAGTGCCTGCAATCAAAAACGGAGGCTGCCGTGCTTGGCCAGGCGATTATCCGCGAGATTCATTATCGGCTGCTCACCTCGGCGCAATCTTCTGCCATCCTGGCCGCGCATAGCACGCACAGCAATTTGGGCCGCATCAGCAAAGCCTTGCGCCTGATTCATGCCGAATATGCCAACGCCCTCAATGTGGACACTCTGGCGGCGGTCTCTGCCATGAGTGTGCCGTCGTTTCATGCCGCCTTTCGCGATGTCACGGCCACTTCACCTATCCAGTATTTGAAAAAAACACGGCTGCACAAAGCCAGGTTGTTGATGGTGCAAGACGGTATGAATGCCACGCTGGCGGCGACCAAGGTGGGGTATGAGAGTGCTTCGCAGTTTAGCCGTGAGTTCAAGCGCATGTTTGGCCGCAGCCCGATGGAAGAGGTGAGTGCAGTCCGTAGTGCCTTGATCACTTCACCAGGGGAATTTATTGGCAATCAACGGGACTATGCTTATGTGACCGTTCAGCAATAGCGTCTATGCGGCCTGTCAAAACATCCGAGAGGAATAGGCAACGATTTGAGAAGAGCAGGCAAGCCGGATGACGTACGCTTGTTTAGACTGTTGATCAGACTGCGGACGACTTTGGCCGCGGAACATTTAGTTGAACAAAAAGACATGGAGATGCGATGAAAACTGCAGCCTACGGCGTACAAAATGCAACCTCGCCCGTTGCCCCTATGAGTATAGACCGCCGGGAGCCCGGTCCTAACGATGTGCTCATCGATATCGAGTACTGCGGGATTTGCCATTCGGATATTCACCAGGCGCGCAATGAATGGGGTGGCGGTTCACTTTATCCCATGGTGCCAGGACATGAAATTGTCGGCCGCGTGCGGCAGGTCGGCCCGCAAGTGAGCAAGTTCAAGCCTGGGCAATTGGTGGGGGTCGGTTGCATGGTGGATTCGTGCCGTCACTGTGAGGCCTGCGATGAAGGCGAAGAGCAATACTGTGACCACACGGTATTCACTTACAACGCCAAAGATCCCAAGCATGGCGGCCTGACCTTTGGTGGCTATGCCGAGCGGATTACCGTTGATGAACACTTTGTGGTCAGCG